>CAYNZQ010000014.1:0-67590 GCA_964401795.1 uncultured Citromicrobium sp. | reverse complement strand
CTTCCGAATATCTACGAATTTCACCTCTACACTCGGAATTCCACTCGCCTCTCCAGGATTCTAGCATACTAGTTTCAAGGGCAGTTCCGGGGTTGAGCCCCGGGATTTCACCCCTGACTTGATACGCCGCCTACGTGCGCTTTACGCCCAGTAATTCCGAACAACGCTAGCTCCCTCCGTATTACCGCGGCTGCTGGCACGGAGTTAGCCGGAGCTTATTCTCCAGGTACTGTCATTATCATCCCTGGTAAAAGAGCTTTACAACCCTAAGGCCTTCATCACTCACGCGGCATTGCTGGATCAGGCTTTCGCCCATTGTCCAATATTCCCCACTGCTGCCTCCCGTAGGAGTCTGGGCCGTGTCTCAGTCCCAGTGTGGCTGATCATCCTCTCAGACCAGCTAAGGATCGTCGCCTTGGTGAGCCATTACCTCACCAACTAGCTAATCCTACGCGGGCCCATCCAAAGGCGATAAATCTTTGGTCCGAAGACATTATCCGGCATTAGCAGTCATTTCTAACTGTTATTCCGAACCTAAAGGCAGGTTCCCACGCGTTACGCACCCGTTCGCCACTAACCCCGAAGGGTTCGTTCGACTTGCATGTGTTAGGCATGCCGCCAGCGTTCGTTCTGAGCCAGGATCAAACTCTCAAGTTTGTGTCACTTACCAATCAGGCACGATCCGAGGATCGCTAACCCGACAAGCAAGAGCTTCAAGGAGCCGATACCTGCACTGTCAAACGTAATGGATACGAATGAACATGCATCACCCAGTGGAAAACGTGGAGTTTCCCATGGATGTGGCTTCGGCTTATATATACCGGTTACTGCGACCTTGAACTTCGCAGACCGGGCGCCGTCGCCCACATGTCCCTTCATCAAAAACCAACGATGTCAAAGAGCCGCTCAACAATGTTAGAAGGGACAGCTTTCGTTCCCCCGATTTACACCGGGGGGACCGGCTGTCTCTTCATGTTGGCGACCGACCCGGTGAGGAGCGGCTGAACCGTCAGCGCCGCGTCGGTGGAGCCCATCTAGGCGGGGGTTCGGATTCGGGCAAGCCCTTTTTGCGGTTTTGTTTCAAAAAACCGGCAAGGTACTGAAACCCAACGATAGTTTAGTGTCATGCCAGGGCGTCTTCCGGTGGCCTCTCAGGGTAAACTGGGCCCATCGACCCGAATCTGGGTGAATCACCCCCCGATCGGGGCATGTGATTCCCCTTATGGAGAGCGAAAATTCATATCTCGGCCCTATTTCGAGGCTCGCGATGAGTGATGCGACCCTTTCCAGCGAATCTTCAGACGAGGGATTCGCCCGCCGCGTGCGCAGTGCGGTCGCCTGGCGCTGGGGCAGTCAGGTCCTTGCGCAGGTTGTGACCTGGACCAGCACCATAATGGTGGTCCGGCTCCTCCAGCCCAGCGACTATGGCCTGTTCGCGATGAGCCAGGTGGTGGTGACCGCCCTCGCCTTCCTCAACGGGCACAGCTTCGCGACTTCCCTCATCCAGACCGACACGGTGACGAAACGGCGGATCGGCCAAGTGTTCGGCCTGTTGCTGGCGTTCAACGGATCGCTCGCGGTGCTGCTGTTCGCCGGGGCACCGCTCGCGGCAGCCTATTATCGCGAGCCGCTCATCGCCGACATGTTGCGGGTGCAGGCCATCATCTTCCTGACGGTGCCTTTCACGTCGCTGCCCAGCGAGCTGCTCGCCAAGCGGCTCGAGTTCCGGGTGCAGGCAAAGGTGAACATGGCGGCCGCGATCCTGGGCGCTGGGACCGCCCTGATGCTGGCCTGGTTCGATTTCGGCGTGTGGGCGCTGGTCTACGCGCCCATCGTAACATTCGTGACGCGCGCGATCGGGCTGACCGTCGCTGCGAAGACGTTCGTCGCCCCGGTGTTCGATCCGCGCGGCGCGGGCGACCTCGTCAGGTTCGGCGGCGCGCTGACCATCTGCCAGCTGTTCTGGATCCTCCAGAGCCAGAGCGACATCTTCATCGCGGGCCGCAGCTTCGCGACCCACGAGCTGGGGCTCTATTCCGAATCGCTGTTCCTGACCCTGATCGTGACCGGCCGCTTCCTTCCCCCGATCAACGATGTGAGCTTCCCGGCCTATGCCGAACTGCACAAGGCGGGGAAGCCGCTCGCGTCCTTCTTCCTGCGCACGTTGCGCACCGTGTTCCTGGTGACGGCCCCGCTCTATACAGGGCTGGCGCTGACGGCGGAGCCTGCGGTGCTGACACTGTTCGGCGCAAAATGGGCCGAGATGGCTCCGCTGGTGGCGGGGCTCGCGCTGGCGATGCCGGCAATGGCGCTGCAGATCGTGTGCAGCCCGACGACCAACGCGATGGGGCGGCCGCGCTTCTACCTGATGACGAACGGCGCGGGCGCGATACTCTTCCCGGCATTGTTCCTCGTGTTCGTCGGCGTCGGCCCGATCGGCCTCGTCCACGCATGGTGGATCGCCGCACCGGCGCTGTTGCTGTTCACCCTCGCGCTGACATTGCCGCAGGCCGGCCTGACCTGGGCGGCATTGCTACGGGAACTAGCGCCGGTCGCGCTCGCCTGCGGGGTCATGACGCTGGGGGTGCTGGGGATCGAACAATGGGCGCGGCTCGAACTTGCCCCCGCCCGCCTTGCGCTGGATGCCGCGACGGGATGTCTTCTCTATGTAGGGACGCTGTGGCTGGTCCGGCCCAGCCTTCTGAGCGACACCCGGGCAATGCTGCAGCACAGGTCCATCGCGCAGCCGGGTTGAGCCGCCCCCGCCCACCGACAGCGCGCGGCCATTGCCGCGATGGAGGGGAATACCCACCTCTGGCCGGATGCCGCCCGATCTCGCTTCCCGTACCGACGACGCGCCTGCCTGGGGTACGGTCCGCCGATTCCTCCCCTATTTATGGCCGGAGGGGCGCACCGACCTCAGGTGGCGGATCGTGGTGGCGATGGGGCTGGTGCTGGTCACGAAGGCGATCACCCTGGGCCTCCCGCTCCTCTACAAGAAAGCGGTCGACGCGATGTCGGCCACGGGCGACCCGCTGGTCTGGGTCGCGCTCAGCTTCGTGCTCGCCTACGCTCTGGGGCGCTTCGGCTCCACGCTGTTCGACAATCTGCGCAACATCATCTTCGAACGCGTGGGCCAGGACGCGACCCGCCAGCTGGCCGAGGACGTGTTCGCCCGGCTGCACGGCCTGTCGCTGCGCTTTCACCTCTCGCGGCGGACGGGCGAGGTCACCAAGGTCATAGAGCGCGGTACGAAGAGCATCGATTCGATGCTCTATTTCCTGCTCTTCAACATCGCGCCGACCATCACCGAGCTGATCGCGATCGCGGTCATCTTCTACACCATGTTCGGGATCGAGCTGGTGATCGCAACCGCCATCGCGGTGGTCGTCTATATCGCGATGACCCGCTGGATCACCGAATGGCGCACCAAGCTGCGCGCAGAGATGAACGATCTGGACGGGACCGCGCTGGCCCGGGCGGTCGATTCGCTGCTGAATTACGAGACGGTGAAATATTTTGGCGCCGAGGGGCGCGAGCATGCGCGCTACTCCGGCGCGATGCGGGCCTATCAGCAGGCGGCGACGAAATCGGAAAACTCGCTCGGCCTGCTCAACATCGCGCAGGCGCTCGTCACCAACCTGCTGATGGCGGGCGCGATGGGCTTCGTCGTGTGGCAGTGGAGCCGCGGGCGTCTGTCGGTCGGCGATCTCGTCGCCATCCAGACCTACCTGACCCAGCTGTTCCGCCCGCTCGACATGCTGGGCTGGGTCTATCGCACCATCCGGCAGGGCCTGATCGACATGGCTGCGATGTTCCGCCTGATCGATACCGATGTGGAGGTCGCGGACGCGCCCGGCGCGCCGGCGCTCCACGTTGCTCGCCCCACGGTCGCGTTCGAGAACGTGTCCTTCGGCTACGATCCGGACCGCGAGATCCTGCACGGGCTCAGCTTCGAAGTGCCGGCGGGATCGCACGTCGCGATCGTGGGTCCGTCGGGCGCGGGCAAGTCCACCATCGGGCGGTTGCTGTTCCGCTTCTACGACCCGCAGGGCGGACGCATCCTGATCGACGGACAGGATATCGCCAGAGTGACGCAGGAGTCATTGCGTGCCGCGATCGGCATCGTCCCGCAGGACAGCGTGCTGTTCAACGACACGATCGGCTACAACATCGGTTACGGTCGCGCCGACGCGGATGCGAAGGAAATAGAGCAGGCGGCACGCGACGCGGCGATCCTGCCCTTCATCGACCGGCTGCCGGATCGCTTCGGGACGCAGGTCGGCGAACGGGGTCTGAAATTGTCGGGCGGCGAGAAGCAGCGCGTCGCGATTGCTCGCACCCTCCTCAAGAATCCGCCGATCGTGCTGTTCGACGAGGCGACAAGCGCGCTCGATTCGCGCACCGAGCAGGAAATTCTCGCCACCATGCGCCGGATCAGCCGCAACCGCACCACGCTGGCCATCGCGCACAGGCTTTCCACCATTGCCGATGCGGACACGATCCTGGTGCTCGACCAGGGGCAACTGGCCGAATCGGGCACACATGCCGACCTGCTGCGCGCCCGCGGCCTCTATGCCGAGATGTGGGCGCGCCAGCAGGCGGAAGGCGACGACGCCGCCGAAGCCGCAGAGTAGACGGCCGGAACCTTCCGTCCGGGTTGTGTTGCAGCGCAGCATACTTTAACTGTCCGCGCACCTCTTGCACCGCGAACCCTCTGGCAGGGGCGGCGCAATCCTGAAAAATCGAGAGAGACCGAACATGGCCGCTACAGCAGCGTCGCCGGGCGCATTTCGCCGCGACTGGCTATCCAACATCCGCGCCGACGTGCTGGCGGGCATCGTCGTCAGCCTGGCGCTGATCCCCGAAGCGATCGGATTTTCTATCATCGCGGGCGTCGACCCGCGCGTAGGGCTCTATGCCTCCATCGCCATCGCGATCGTGATCTCTTTCACCGGTGGGCGCCCGGGCATGATTTCGGCCGCGACCGCAGCCGTCGCGGTGGTGGTGGTGCCGCTGGTGCGGGAACACGGCGTCGAATACCTGTTCGCCGCGACGATCCTGATGGGCATTTTCCAGGGAATCGCCGCGTTGCTGCGGCTCGACCTGCTGATGCAGTTCGTCAGCCGGTCGGTGATCACGGGCTTCGTCAACGCGCTCGCGATCCTCATCTTCATGGCGCAATTGCCGCAGCTGACCGGCGTCGGATGGGAAACCTACGCCATGGTCGCCGCGGGGCTTGCCATCATCTACCTGCTGCCACGCCTGACCACGGCCATCCCCTCCCCCCTCGTCGCCATCGTAGTGCTGGGCCTCGTCGGCTGGTGGGTCGACGCGCCGGTCTTCCACGTCGCCGACATGGGCGAACTGCCCGAAGGCCTGCCGAGCGTGGTCTTCCCCGACGTGCCCTTCACGCTGGAAACGCTGCGCATCATCGCGCCCTATTCGCTGACGATGGCCGCGGTCGGGCTGCTCGAATCGCTCCTGACCGCGCAGATCGTGGACGACATGACCCATACCGGCAGCAACAAGCGGCGCGAGTGCGCCGGACAGGGCGTGGCGAATATCGTCGCGGCCTTCTTCGGCGGCATGGGCGGGTGCGCGATGATCGGCCAGTCGGTCATCAACGTGACCAGCGGCGGGCGCGGGCGCCTGTCGACCTTCGTTGCCGGTTTCGCGCTGCTGATCTTCCTCGCCGTGCTCGGCCCCGTGGTGGGCCAGGTGCCCATGCCCGCGCTGGTGGCGGTGATGATCATGGTATCGATCGGCACCTTCAGCTGGAATTCAATCCCCAACCTCGCGAAGCATCCATGGCAAAGCTCGGTCGTGATGGTGGTTACCGTGGTTACGGTGGTCGCAACCCACAACCTTGCGCTGGGCGTGCTGGCCGGCGTCATCCTGTCGGGCATCTTCTTCACCCAGAAGGTGATGGGCATGTTCACGGTCGTGCGCACGCGGGCCATGACCGAGGCGGGCGATACGGCGATCTACACCGCCACCGGACAGATCTTCTTCGCCAGCGTCGATCGCTTCACCGCGGCGCTCGGCCCGGAAAGCGAGCGCGCCGATCCCGCCGACCACGTCGTGATCGATGTCTCGGGGGCGCATTTCTGGGACATCAGCGCGGTGGGCGCGCTCGACAAGGTGGTGGAACGGATGCGGCGCAACGGGCGCAGCGTCCGGGTCGTCGGGCTCAACCGGGCCAGCACCGACCTGGTCGACCGCTATGCGTTGACCGACAAGACGGGGGTCGAGATAGGCCTCGCGCCGCACCCCTGACCCGGCAAAACCCCCGCGCGCAGTGGCGCGCGGGGGTCTGACCTAGAGGATATATTTGCTGAGATCGGTGTCGCGCGCCAGCGTATCGAGCTTATCGCGCACATAGGCCGCATCGACCGTGATGGTTTCGCCCGCATGGTCCTCGGCATCGAAGCTGAGTTCTTCCAGCAGCTTTTCCATCACCGTCTGCAGGCGGCGGGCGCCGATGTTCTCGACGCTCTCGTTCACCTGCGCCGCGATCGTCGCGACTTCGCGAATCGCGTCCTCGGTAATGTCGAGGACCACGTTTTCCGTGCCGATCAGCGCCTTGTACTGGGATACCAGATTGGCGCGCGTCTCGCTCAGGATGCGGACGAAATCCTCCACCTCCAGCGCGCGCAGTTCGACGCGGATCGGAAGGCGGCCCTGCAATTCGGGCAGCATGTCGCTCGGCTTGGCGACGTGGAACGCGCCGCTGGCGATGAACAGCACATGGTCGGTTTTCATCGGGCCGTGCTTGGTGGAAACCGTGGTCCCTTCGATCAGCGGCAACAGGTCGCGCTGCACGCCTTCCCGGCTGACCGAGCCGCCGCTGCGCCCCTCGCTAATCGCGATCTTGTCGATCTCGTCGAGGAACACGATGCCGTTGGTTTCCGCGTTGCGCAGCGCGACCTGCGCGACGTCGTCCTGGTCGAGGCGCTTGTCCGCTTCCTCGTCCACCAGCCTGTCCCACGCATCGGGCACTTTCAGCTTGCGCCGCTTGGTCGGCTTCTTGCCGAACGCCTTGCCCATCATGTCGGACAGATCGATCATGCCGACATTGCCCCCCATCTGGCCCATGTCGAACGGCATGGACGGGCTTTCCTGCACCTCGATCTCGACCTCGACGTCGTTCATCGCGTTCTCGACGATGCGCTGGCGGAAGCTTTCGCGGGTCGCCTCGCTCGCATTGTCGCCGACCAGCGCGTCGAGCAGCCGTTCCATCGCCGCCTTGCTGGCCGATTCGCGCACGCTGTCCCGGCGGCGGTCCTTCTCCAGCCGGATCGCTTCCTCCACGAGGTCGCGGGCGATCTGTTCGACATCGCGGCCGACATAGCCGACTTCGGTGAACTTGGTCGCCTCGACCTTCACGAACGGGGCCTCGGCCAGCTTCGCCAGACGACGGCTGATCTCGGTCTTACCGCAGCCGGTGGGGCCGATCATCAGGATGTTCTTGGGGGTGACCTCGTCGCGCAGTTCGGGATCGAGCTGCTGACGGCGCCAGCGATTGCGCAGCGCGACGGCAACCGCGCGCTTGGCGTCCTTCTGGCCGACGATATGTTCGTCCAGCGCAGCAACGATCGCCTTGGGGGTGAGGGCTTCGCTCATAATGGCATCAATTCCGAAAAGAATGGGGGACCTGTCAGACCGTCTCGACGGTGACGTTGTCGTTGGTGAAGACGCACACCTCGGCCGCGACCTGCATCGCGCGGCGGGCGATCTTTTCGGCGTCCTGTTCGTAATCGACGAGGGCGCGCGCCGCGCTCAGCGCGTAATTGCCGCCGCTGCCGATCGCGGCGATCCCGCCTTCGGGCTCCAGCACGTCGCCATTGCCGGTCAGCACCAGCAGCGTTTCCGCATCGGCCACGATCATCAGCGCTTCCAGATTGCGCAGATACTTGTCGGTGCGCCAGTCCTTCGCCAGCTCCACCGCGGCGCGGGTCAGCTGGTTGTTGTACTGTTCCAGCTTGCGCTCGAGCCGTTCGAACAGGGTGAAGGCATCGGCGGTCGCGCCGGCAAAGCCGCCCACGACCTTGCCGCCTTCACCGATGCGCCGAACCTTCACGGCATTGGGCTTCATCACGGTGTTGCCCATGGACACCTGGCCATCGCCGGCGACGACGGTCTTACCGCCCCGCTTGATCCCGATGATGGTGGTGCCGTGCCACTGTGTCAGGCCGTGGCTGGCCGATCCGTTGTCCATGGCGCGGGATATGGGGCCGCGCCCCGCACTATCAAGCCGCGCCGAGGGCCTAACGATAGCACCCTATCCGATCAGCGCCCCGGGCCGCCCCCGGTATTGGTGCCGCCGCCGACGGGGCCCTGCCCGGCGCCGACCGTGCCGATATTGCCGAACAGATCCTCGAAGAAGCTGCGTTCGCGGCCCAGCGTCGGGGTGCTGTCGCCATCGGGCGAGAGGTGGACGACGCTATCCATGCCCTTGTTGTCGATCCCCACGACATTCCCGCTTTGGTCGAAGCGCACCGCGACCACCCGGTTGTCGGTAATCCGCGGCCGAACCAGCGGCCCGCGCGAGGTCGCGCTGTGGACGTAGTACCAGGTCGACTGGCCGTATTCGCTGGTGAAGCTGGGGCGACCCATCGTCGCCTCGACCGAACGCTGATCGTCGATGCCGGGCTGGATCGTGTCCGTCAGCGTGCTGTCGAATATGTAGCCGCGCTGTTCGGTGATGGAGGTACACCCCGCACTCGCCAGCGCCAGCGCCGCCAGCGCTACCATGCCCGTCACCCTAGCCTTCGTCATCGCGTGTTCGTCCGTCCCAGAATTCGTGGCGCATCCCGCCCGTGCCCTTCATCTGACACGACAGGATGGCTATATCGGCGGGCAGCCTTACGGCCTCGCGCGTGGAGACGCAATGTCGCCCGACATTCGCGCTGGCCCGCCCGGCTTGAATTGCCGCTGAATGGAAGGATCGCGCCATGAACCTGTTGACCCGCCTGCTCGGCCTGCAGCAGGACCCCAAGGAACGGCTGCGCCCCCTGTGGCACCGCGTCGTCGCCGAAGCGCGCGATCCGCACTGGTACGCGCAGTGCGGCGTTGCCGACACGCTCGACGGCCGGTTCGACATGGTATCGAGCGTGCTGGCGATCGTGATGCTGCGGACCGAGCGCGAGGATGCGCATTCGCAGGACGCCGCCCGCATGGCCGAACTGTTCGTGGAGGACATGGAAGGGCAATTGCGCGAGGCAGGCTTCGGCGATCCTGCCGTGGGCAAGCGGATGGGCAAGCTGATGAGCGCGCTGGGCGGCCGGATGGGGGCCTATCGCAGCGCGCTCGCCGCCGCCGACCGCGAGGCGATGGCCGCCGCGGCGCAGCGCAACATCGCTTTCGTGGAAGGCGAGGCGCAGCCGGGGCTAGTCGCGGACGGCCTGACCGGCCTGTCGCAGCGCCTCGCCGCCCTGCCCTATGACGACGTGCTGAAGGCGAACTGGTCGTGAGCGCGCCCGAATTCAGCCGCCCGGTCCGCCTGAAGCAGATCGACGCGCGCCCGGTGACCATCGCCGCCTCCGCCGAAGAGTGCGCGCAGCTCGCCCGCCGCTTCGACCTGCGCAGCGTGAAGGACCTGTCCGCCGAACTGATGCTGGAGCGCGAAGGAGACGATGTCCTCGCCGACGGGCATCTGGCCGCGCATATCGTGCAGAGCTGTGCCGTGTCCGGCGAGGATCTGCCGGTCACGATCGAGGAGACGCTGCGGTTCCGCTTTGTGCCCGCCGGCCCCGAACCCGAACCCGCCGGCGACGAACCGATCGAGATCGAATTCGATTCGGTGGACCGCGACGAGATCGAATATCGCGGCGACGGCATCGATCTGGGCGAAGCGGTCGCGCAAAGCCTCGCCCTCGCGATCGATCCCTATGCGGAAGGGCCCGATGCGGACGCGGCCCGGTCCGCCGCCGGGCTCGTCAGCGACGACGCCCCGCGCGGGCCGTTGGCGGACGCGCTGGCCGGGCTCAAGCTGAAGGGCTGACGGTCGCTCAGGCCTCGCGCAGGGCCAGCATGCGCTTCAGGTAGCGGGCGATCGTATCGATCTCCAGATTGACCCGGTCGCCCGGCGCCAGAGCGCCCAGCGTGGTCATTTCCGCGGTATGGGGAATGATGTTGAGGCCGAAGCGGACGGTCCCGTCCGGCGCATCGCTCACCTCGTTCACCGTCAGCGAAACCCCGTCGACCGTGATCGATCCTTTCGCCGCGACGTAGCGCGCGATCTCAGCCCCGGCCTCGATCGTCAGGCGCGTAGAATCGCCTTCCTCGGCCACGTCCCTCACGGTGCCGACCGTGTCGACATGCCCGGTGACGAGATGCCCGCCCAGCTCGTCGCCCAGCCGCAGCGCCTGTTCGAGATTGATCCGCGTCCCGATCGTCCAGCGCGGCGCGGTACAGGCGATCGTTTCGGCAGAAAGATCAACGTCGAACCATGCCGCGCCCGGCTCCCCGCCGCGCTCGACCACGGTCAGGCACGCGCCGGAGCACGCGATGCTGGCCCCGATCGCGATCTTCGCCGGATCGTAGGGGCAGGCGATGCGCAGGCGCAGATCGCCGCGCTGATCCGCGCGCTCAACGGTGCCGATGGCGGTGACGATCCCAGTAAACATGCGTTCTCCCTAGCCTTCGCGGCGCTCGTAGCTTTCGTACAGGTCGGTGCCAAGCTGGCGACGCTCGACCAGCGCCCAGCGGCCATGCGCGGCGGCAAGATCGGTCAGCCCGATGTCGCCGATCGCCGGCCGCCCCCCACCGATCACGATCGGCGCGCGGTACAGGTCCAGCCGGTCGACCAGATCGGCGGCGAGGAAACTGGCGGCGGTCCGCGCCCCGCCCTCCACGTAAAGGCTCAACGCATCGCTCAACCCGATATCGGCGGGCTGCGCGAGAGTACGCACGCCCTCGATCGGCCGGGACGTGAGCACCCAGCGCTCGGGCGATCGGTCCGCCAGGCCGGGAAGCCGGACATCGAGCCGCGGGGCGTCGCTGCGCCAGGTCGCGCCCCCGACCAGGATCGCGTCGTGCAGGCTGCGTTGAAGGTGGCAATGCGCCCGGGCCTGCTCGCCCGTGATCCAGCGACTGGAGCCGTCGGCCAGCGCGATCATCCCGTCGAGGGACACAGCGAGCTTGAGAGTGACCATCGGCCGCGCATGGCAACAGCGGACCAGCCACGGGGCCAGACCGGGGCCGGGCGCGGCCGTTTGGAGGGTCACGTCGATACCGGCGGCGCGAAGACGCTGCATCCCGGTGCCGGCGGTGCGGGGATCGGGGTCCTCTATGCCCACGACGACCCGGGCCGGGCGCGCGTCCAGCAAAAGGTCGGTGCAGGCGGGCCCGCGCCGGGACCGGTGGGCGCAGGGTTCGAGAGTTACGCAGACGGTGGCCCCGCGCGCCGCGTCGCCCGCCATCGCCAGTGCCTGCGCCTCGGCATGGGGCCGACCGCCGGGGCGGGTCCATCCGCGACCGACCACCCGGCCGCCGGCGACGATCAGGCAGCCGACGGCGGGATTGGGACGGCTCGACGGCCGCGCCCGCAATGCGAGGCGCGCCGCCGCCGCCAGCCAGTCGGCATCACCGGGTCGGGGCGTCACTACCCTCGCCCACCACCTCGTCGATCAGGGCGTCGCGCTTGGCCGCCTCGGCCGCGCGCTGCTGCGCCGCCTCCGCCTCTATCTTGTCGGTATTCATCCCGCTCATCTGCCCCAGCGTGCGGTAGATTTCGCGCTTCTTCTCCTCGCGTCGGGCCATCTCGGCCGCGATGATATCCTTCTTCTTCTGGTTCGCGATGTTCGAGGCGATGATCTCCGCCTCGGTCCGGTCGGGCGCGAACGTGGTGATGTAAGTCACCTCGGGCCGCTCGCGCGGAACGTCGACCTTCTCGGTCCCGAAGGCGAGCAGCAGGCCACCCGTCAGCGCGATCGATACCAGCAGGATCGGGATACGGTAGGGCTGCGGACGCCGGAACTCGGCCCAGAAATCCTGCAGGCCGGGCGCCGGGTTGAGGCGGGAAAGGAAACGCATGTGCCCAAGATAGGCGTTTCGATAGGATCGTGCCAGTGCCCCGGGAAAGGCGCTGATCGGGTGGTAGCTACCGCGGGCGTTTCAGCCGAACGCGGCGTAGAGCGTGCGCCCGTGCGTTCGCAGCCAGGCGTCGGCGCTTGCGATGTCGCCTTCGTAGAGTTCGCCCAGCAGCGCGTGGAAGCGGGCGGAATGGTCGAAATGCACCCGATGCGCGGTTTCGTGCGCGGCGACGGAGCGCCGCACGAAATCCGGCGCCTGCACCAGCCGCCAGTTCATGCGGATCGCACCGTTGGCCGAACAGCTCCCCCAGCGGCGGCGCGCATTGCTCAACGCCAGCGGCGCCTGGGGCAGCCCGGCCCGGTCCGCATAAAACGCCAGATCCGCAGATATCAGTTCCGTCGCTTCCGCGCGCAACCAGCGCCGCAGCCGCGCTTCGATCGATTCGGCAGGCCCGCCCAGCGTCACCGATCGGGCATGGCCGTCGCGCACGATGCGCCGCGCGCCCTCTGCCTGCCAGTCCACGATGTGCACATCGCCGCGATAGAGAACCGTGCCGCCCGCGCGCGGCGGCTGGCGGGTGGGAATGCGGGCCAGTTGCCGGGTGAGCCAGTCCGCCCGCTCCTGCGCGAAGCGGATCGCGTCGGCGCTGCGCCCCCAGCGCGGCAGGGTCACGCGCACGCTTGCGCCGTCGGCGGCGGGGCGCAGGATCATGCGGCGCGCCGTCGGGTGGCGCACGATCTGCACGGGCAGGTCGCGATCCCCGCAGCGCACCGTGGGCTGCGCGTGCGGATCGCGGCGCAGCCAGTCGATCATGTGTCGTCCCAGTCGACGATGTGGTGTTCCAGCGGACCGGCATCGGTCTCGCTCACCACCCGGCCCGCCACCCCGGCGCCCGCGCGGTGCACCGCGTCGCGATCGCCGCAGATCAGATAGTGCCAGTCGGGCAGGCTGCGCCCTTCCGCCCGGCGTCGATAGGCGCAGCTTTTCGGCAGCCACGGCAGGTCGGCGACCTTGTCCGGAGTCAGCCGCATGCAGTCGGGCACGAACGCCTTGCGATGCTTGTAATCGCGGCACCGGGCGGTGTCGGTGTCGAGCAGCCGACAGGCGACGTTGGTATCCTCGATCGCGCCGGTGTCGGCGTCCTCCAGCTTGTGCAGGCAGCACCGGCCGCACCCATCGCACAGCGCCTCCCACTCGGCGCGGTCGAGCCGGTCCAGCGGCAATTCCCAGAACGCCTCGCGCATCGCGCCCTCAGCGCACCCAGCGCGCAAGTTCGGTCGCGACTGCATCCGCGCCCTCGTCTACCGGCAGGGTGGCGATCGGGTCGCCATCGGGGCCGAACAGGTAGACGTAGGATCCGTGGTTCACGAGGTAGCCGCCGCCCGGCTGCGTCTCCCCCTTGGAGAACGGAACCGCGAACGCCTTCGCCGCTGCCTCGATCTGCTCCTTCGTCCCGGTCAGGCCGAGGAGGCGGGGATGGAAGGCGTCGGTGAACTGGTTCAGCGCCTCCAGCGTGTCGCGATCGGGATCGACGGTGACGAAGATCGGCTGGATTTCCTCGGCCAGTTCGGGATGCGTCTTCGCGAAGCTCTTGAGGCCCGACATCGCGCGCTGCATTTCCGTCGGGCAGATGTCAGGGCAATAGGTGTAGCCGAAATAGACGATGCGATACTTCCCGTCGAAATCGGACCATTCGTACGTCTTGCCGTCCTCGCCCGTCAGGGTGAACGGCCCGCCGATCCGGGCCCCGGCGAGCGGCGCCTGCTCCATCGGCGGCGCGGTTTCGGCCGGCTGGCACGCGACCAGCGCAAGAGTAAGGGCGGCGAGGATCGGGGAAAGGCGGTGGTATCGGGGCATGGTATGCAGGGTCGGTCTCTGCTAATTCGATGGGTCCGTGGGGCGTATGGCCCCGTCATAGACGTTTTACGGAGTGTATAAAGGTGTCGCACCGTCGTTTCGCACGCCTCGCGCCGGTTCTCGCCGCGGTATCGCTGTTCGCGACCGCGCTGCCGGTCGCGGCGCAGAATTTTTCCGATGGCTACCAGTTGCTGGAGGCCGTGCGCAAACGCGACGGCGACAAGGCCACCGAACTGCTCAACCAGCCCGGCTCCACCCTCGCCAATGCGCGCGACAAGGGCAATGGCGAGACGGGGCTGCACATCGCCGCCCGGCGCCGCGATTCGCTGTGGATCCGGTTCCTGCTGGACAAGGGCGCGAACCCCAACATCGCCGACCGGAACGGCATCACGCCGCTGATGGTGGCGACGCGGCTGGGCGATCAGGACAGCGTGGCCGCGCTGCTGAAAGGCGGGGCCCGGGTCGACGATTTCGACGAGAGCGGAGAAACCCCGCTGATCGTGGCCACCCATCTGGGCGACCCCGGACTGGTGAAGGTCCTGCTGGATAACGGAGCCGATCCCGACCGGGCCGACAATTCCGGCCGCACGTCGCGCGACTACGCCCGGCTCGACAACAATCGCCGCCTGCTCGATGCGTTCGACGCCCACGATGCGAAGCAGGGGCAGACGGCCAAGACCTACGGACCCCAGCCATGATCGAAGACGCCGCCGACCTCACGCTGGACGAGCTGCGCCCCGCCCTCGCCCCGGCCATCGCGGAAGCCGCGGTGTTCGATGGCTGGACCGACGTCGCGCTGGTATCGGCGGCGGAGCTGGAGGGCGTCGATCCCGACGTCGCGCGGCTTGCCTACGATGGCGGGGCGATGGCCATGATTGGCGCCTGGATCGAGAGCATCGATCTCGCCATGGAACGCGAATGGCCGGCCGAACGCCTCGCCACCATGAAGATCCGCGAACGCATCAACGCCCTGATCGAGTTCCGGCTGGAAGCGGTCGCCGGGCGCAAGGAGGCGCTGCGCCGGGCCATGGCGATCATGGCCATGCCGCAGAACGCAGGGGCGGCGCTGAAGACCGGCTGGCACAGCGCGGACGTGATGTGGCGCCTCGCCGGCGACACCGCGACCGACTACAATCACTATTCCAAGCGTGCGATCCTGGCGGGCATCTATGCCGCCACCCTCGCCGTATTCCTGGACGACGAGAGCGAGGGTCACGCACAAACGAGCGCCTTCCTCGATCGCCGCATCGAAGGGGTCATGACGTTCGAGAAGGTCAAGGCGCGGTTCCTCGGTCGCGAGCGCGAGGGGTTCACTATGGTCCGGTTCCTCGGCCGGCTGCGCTATCCGGCGACCTGACGTTTATTGATAATCAGTTGCAACAGCTGCGTCGATCTGGCAGCGGGGCGGGCATGACGCTCGAAACACTCCCGCGCAAACGCCGTGCGGTGATTACGGCGGTCGACTGGGATGCCCTCGCCCCGGCCGAAGGCAAACGGCTGCGCGCGCTGGGCTTCGAACCGGGCGCCGACGTCTCGATCGCGCATCGCGGCGTCTTCGGCGGGGCCGATCCGCTGGCGGTGACGGTCGGCGGCATGACGGTGGCGCTGCGCCGCATCCACGCCGCCGCCATCGCCATACGCGAGGAACGGGCGGAGGACGCATGAGCCAGCTGCGCAAGGTCGCGCTGGTCGGCAATCCCAATGCCGGCAAGAGCGCGCTGTTCAACAAGCTGACGGGTGCGCGGCAGAAGATCGCGAATTATCCCGGCGTCACGGTGGAACGCAAGGCAGGCCGCCTTCTCCTCCCCTCGGGCGAGCCGGTCGAACTGGTCGACCTGCCCGGCGCCTACGCCTTCGACGCATCCAGCCCGGACGAGGAGGTGACACGCCAGGTCGTCCACGGCGAATTCCCCGGCGAGGCCGCGCCCGGCGTACTGGTCATCGTGCTCGACGCCGCGAACCTGGAGCAGCACCTCGTCTTCGCGCAGGAGGTGATCGCGCTGGGCCGTCCGGTGGTGGTCGCGCTCAACATGGTCGACCTGGCGGAGCGGGACGGCGTCCTCCTCGATGCCGATGCGCTGTCGCAGTCGCTGGGCGTACCCGTTGTGCCGACCGTGGCGGTGCGCCGCCGCGGCATCGACGCGCTGGTGGAGGCGATCGACGAAGCCTATCGCAAGACCGACGCGGTGCACGAACGCCCGCATCTCGACATCACCGAACGACGGCTGGAGGCGAAGGCGATCGCGCGCGCCGCCATCCTGTCCCGATCCGCTCGGCATCGCATCGAATCGGGCCTCGACCGGGTCCTGCTGCACCCCTGGCTCGGGCCGCCGATCCTGTTCGGCCTGCTGTTCGTCATCTTCCAGGCCGTGTTCAGCTGGGCGACCCCCTTCGCCGATGCCCTCGACGGGACGATCGGCGCGCTGTCCGATTGGGTAGTGGCGACCTTCCCTGCCGGGCTGCTGCGCGATTTCATCACGGAAGGCGCGCTGGCCGGGGTCGGCTCCGTCATCGTGTTCCTGCCGCAGATCGTTATCCTGTTCGCCTTCATCCTGGTGATGGAGGCGAGCGGCTACATGGCCCGCGCCGCCTTCCTGATGGACCGGCTGATGCAGGGCGTGGGCCTGTCGGGCCGCAGCTTCATCCCCCTGTTGTCGAGCTTCGCCTGTGCCATTCCCGGCATCATGGCGACCCGCTCCATCGCGGACCCCAAGGATCGGCTCACGACCATCCTGATCGCGCCGATGATGACCTGCTCGGCGCGCCTTCCCGTCTACGCCGTCATCATCGCGGCCTTCATCCCCAAGACGACCGTGGGCGCCGGCATCGGCCTGCAGGGCCTGGTGCTGTTCACCCTCTACGTATCGGGCATCGTCGGGGCGATGGCGGTGGCGCTCGTGCTGCGCCGGTCGCTGACCGCCGGCGGCGCGAGCGGCTTCATCATGGAACTGCCGCGCTATCAGTGGCCGCGTCCGAGCGATCTGCTGATCGGCCTGTGGCAGCGCGCCTGGGTCTTCCTGCGCCGCGCGGGCACGATCATCTTCACCGCCACGATCGTCCTGTGGGTGCTGCTGAGCTTCCCGCAGGCCGAGCCGGGCGAGAGCCAGCTCGACGCCAGCGTGGCGGGCCATGTCGCGACCGGGCTGCACACCGTTCTCGAACCGATCGGCTTCAACCGGGAGATCAGCCTGGCGCTAATCCCGGCGATGGCCGCGCGCGAGGTGGCGGTCGCCTCGCTCGCCACGACCTATGCCGTCGACGCGCCGGACGAGCAGGCCGAGGCGCAGGGCCTTGCCAGCACGCTGTCGCAGCGCTGGACGCTGCCGACCGCGCTCGCGTTCCTCGCCTGGTTCGTCTTTGCGCCGCAATGCCTCTCCACCATCGCGGTCGCCCGGCGCGAGACGAACGGGTGGAAATGGCCCGCCTTCATGTTGGCCTACCTGTTCGCGCTTGCCTATCTTTTCGCCGGGCTGACCTACTGGAGCGCGGTGGCGCTGGGATTGTAAATTCCCCTCGGGCATAATTTCGCAATGGCGGTTGCGGCGCAGGCGGGCACGGGCCTACCTCTGCGCAAGAATCATTTTACCGGAGCGCGCTGGCGCCCCTATCTCTAGCGAAGGATCGAGACGATGGCAGGCAGCCTGAACAAGGTCATGCTGATCGGAAATCTGGGCCAGGACCCCGAAATCCGCAGTTTCCAGAACGGCGGTCGCGTGTGCAATCTGCGCATCGCGACCAGCGAGAACTGGAAGGACAAGAACACCGGCGAGCGCAAGGAACAGACCGAGTGGCACACGGTCGCAATCTTCTCCGACGGGCTGATCAACGTATGCGAGAACTACCTGCGCAAGGGCAGCAAGGTCTTCATCGAAGGCAAGCTGCAGACCCGCAAGTGGCAGGACCAGCAGGGTAACGACCGCTATTCGACCGAAGTGGTGCTGCGCGGCTTCGACGGCACGCTGACCATGCTCGACGGGCGCGGCGATGGCGGCTCCGGAGGCGGCTCGGGCGGCGGCGGCAATTACGGTGGCGGACAGCGCTCGGGCGGATCGTCCGGCGGCGGCTGGAACCAGGGCGGCGGCGGCTCGGGCGGCGGTGCGCCGTCGGGCGGCGGTTCCGACTACGACGACCTCGACGACGACATCCCGTTCTGATCGATCGGGTCTGCCGTCCCGCGTGCCGCACCTTCGTGCGCGATTGGGACGGCGGTTACGCCGCGAACGCCGGTTCGGCCGGCTCGCGTGCCTCGCGCGGCAACAGGCCGTGCACCAGCAGGCGCATCTGCTCGACCGCCTGGCGCGCGTTGATGCCCAGCAGGAAGCGAACCTCCTGCATGTCCTCGCGAAATTCGGCCTGCGCGGTCTGATCGTCGCACAGGCAGGCCATTTCCCATGACGGGAACATCCGCTCTTCGACCATCACGAAATCGACCAGCCGCACGTCGGCGTGACGAAAATCGTTGCAAATCCGCTCGAACACGGTCTCGACCGCGCGGACCGGTCCTTCCAGCGCCTGGACGAAGCAATCGTCGACGAACAGCAGGCTGCCCGTCACGTCCACCTTCGCGTTGTTCCGCGCCGACACCTCCACGATGTGCTGCACCAGCGCCGCATTGGCCGCCGCATCGCGCGGCTCGGGCCTGCTGCTGTAGACGAGGCGGGCGAGCCCCTTGTCTTCGATGGCGGGATTCATGCTGTCACCTTTGCGGCAAAGAGATCGAATATCGCGGCCGCGCCGATCGGGCGACTGATGAGGAAGCCCTGGACGTGGTCGCAACCGTGCTGGCTGATGAAGGCGAGCTGCTCGTCGGTCTCGATCCCCTCGGCCGTGATCTTCATGTCGAGGCTGCCGCCCAGCTGCGCGATGGCGCGTACGATGGAAACGCTGCCCATGTCGGACGGCAGGCGCTGGACGAACGACTTGTCGATCTTGATGCGGCTGATCGGAAACCGGTGCAGATAGCTGAGCGAGGAATAGCCCGTGCCGAAATCGTCCAGCGAAATGCGCAGCCCCATGTCGCGCAGCCTGGTCAGCGTGCGCATGGCCATGTCGTCATTGCCGAGCAGTGCCGTCTCGGTGATCTCCAGTTCCAGCCGGGATGCGGGCAAGCCGCTCTCCTCCAGCGCCTGGGCGACGGTCTGCGGCAGGCGCGGGTCGATCAGTTGCACGGGCGAGATATTGACGGCGAGATCGATGTCTGCGGGCCAGGACGCCGCGTCGCGGCAGGCGGTGCGCAGCACGCTGGCGCCGATGCGGGAGATGAGGCCCAGCTCTTCGGCGATGGGGATGAACTCCGATGGCGGAATGTCGCCCCGGCCCGGACAATTCCAGCGCAGCAGCGCCTCCGCGCTGCTGAAGGCGCCGGTGCCGGAATCGATCACCGGCTGATAGACTACGGTAAAATCCTCGCGCATGCAGGCGAGACGCAGCTCGCTTTCCAGATAGCGGCGGCGCTGGATCGCCTCGTTCAGGCGCGGCTCGAACAGGCAATGGCAGTTCTTGCCCGCGGCCTTCGCGGTGTAGAGCGCGATGTCCGTCTGATGGACCAGCTTCTCGGCATCCGTGCCGTGATGCGGTGCCAGCGTGATACCGACGCTGCCGCCGATTTCCGCCACGTTTCCCGAAACCACGAAGGGCCGCGACAGGATTTCGACGATGCGGCGCGCAATCCCGTCCGCCTCGGCTGCTTCCTCCACGCCATAGGCGATCACGGCGAATTCGTCGCCGCCGATCCGGGCGATCATGTCGCCCGCACGCACCGCGGAGCGCATGCGGCTGGCGACGCGGCGCAGCACCTCGTCCCCGACGGGATGACCGAGCGAATCGTTAACCGGCTTGAACCGGTCGAGATCGACCAGCAACAGCGCGAAGGGACGGCCGTAGCGGCGCAGCTTCTCGCATTCGCCAGACAGCGCCTCGTTGAAGGCATGGCGGTTGCCTATTTCGGTCAGGGCATCGTGCAGGGCGATGTGCTGCAGCTGCTGCTGCGATTCCACCTGCACGCGTCGCTCCACCAGATGGGTCGAGATACCCGTCCCGACGATCAGCAGTCCGACCAGCGCGATGGCCGCTGCCATCGCGCTGAAGGCATCGCTGTCGGCACCAATATTGCCCGAAACGGTCGGAACGACGCTGAAGGCGGCCATCCCGGTAAAATGCAGCGCGACGATCGCGGTCGCGAACAGGCACGCGGCGAGCCGGGTGCCATCGGGCCCCGCACTGGCGCGCAGACGATCGATGGCGATAGCGGAAAACACCACGGCGAGCACAACGGATGCGATCACGTAAGGCGCCGACCACTGGACGATGCCGCCGACGCGATAGGCGAACATGCCGACATAATGCATCGCGGCCACCGCCAGTCCGATCAGCCCACCGCCTGCAATGACGGAGACGGCCCGGCTTTTCGCCATTGCGACCGTCAGGCCGGCCGCGATCCCGACGACCGCGATCAGCGCCGACACGATCGTCAGCGTGGCGTCGAAAGTGATCGGTGCGGCAGGCCGGTACCCCAGCATGGCGATGAAGTGCGTCGCCCAGATCGCCGCCCCGCCTGTGACCGCCGACAGGAAGCACCAGTGGAACCGGGCGCCGCTGCGCTCCGCGATGGTCCGCTCGAACAGTTTCACCGACACGAACGAACCGGCGAGACACATGAGCGCGGCCAGGAGCACGAGCCACAGATTGTGCTCTGTAAAAAGACAGGTGACGACCCGCATTGGGGGAATTCCTTGCTCCGCGCCCGATCCTTCGGCGCGGTTCGACCCCGTCTGCTAGGTAGAAACCCTCAATAATTCGTTAGATTGGAACGGTGTTAACCGTACCAGGCAAGCACGTCGCAATCGTGATCAGGCCGCTACCTCGGCCAGCGCCGCGGTGAAGGCGGCCACGTTGCCCTTCGTCAGGCCGGCGATGTTGATGCGCCCGCTACCCGCCATGTAGACCCCGTGCTCCTCGCGCAACCGGCGGATCTGCCCCGCATCCAGCTTCAGCATGCCGAACAGGCCGTTCTGATGCCCCAGCGGCGCGAGATCGACGCCCTGGACCTGCGAATCGGATGCCGCCAGCCTGTCGCGCACGGTCCGCAGCCGCGCGCGCATCCCGGTCAGCTCGTCCTGCCACAGCTTCGTCAGCGCCTCGTCGCGCAGCACCTCGCGAACCGCGGCGCCGCCATGATCGGGCGGCATGGACCATGTCGCGCGGGCCAGCGCATTGGCGTTGGAAAGGATGGTGCCCATCTGGTCGGCCGACTGGGCGAGGACGTAGAACGCCCCGACGCGATCGCGATAGAGGCCGAAATTCTTGTCGCAGCTATAGGCGACCAGCGCCTCGGGCACGGCGTCGATCACGGCGCGCAAGCCCGCCGCATCCTCTTCCATGCCCTGCCCCAGACCCTGATAGGCGACGTCGATCACCGGCAGCATCGCGCTGTCGGCCAGCCGCCCGGCGATCGCGGCCCAGTCCTCGGGCGAATAGTCGATCCCGGTCGGGTTGTGGCAGCATCCGTGGAGCAGCAGCGCATCGCCTTCCTGCGCGCCTTCGATCACCGACAGCACCGCATCGACGTTCGCGGTACCGTCGGGCCGCGCGTGATCGAATGCGATCACCTCCAGCCCCAGGTCCTCCAGGATCTGCGCGTGGTTCGGCCAGCTCGGCATGCCCAGCGCAACGCGGCGCACGCCCGCCTGCCGCGCCAGCGCGAAGGCAAGGCGCACGGCGCCTGTTCCGCCCGGCGTCTGCATCCCTTCGATCCGGCCGCCGCGGGTCGCGTTCTGCCCAAAGATGTATGGCATCAGCGCGTGGACGAACCCCATGTCGCCCTCCGGACCGAGATAGGCCTTGGAATCCTGCGTATCGACCAGTCGCTGTTCGGCCTGCTTGATCGCCGCGAAAACCGGGGTCGCGCCCTCGTCCGTTCGATAGACGCCGACCCCAAGATCGATCTTGTCCGCCCGCTCGTCGGCGGCGAACATCTTGATCAGCGCGAGGAGGGCGTCGGGCGATTGGGCTTTCAGATGGTCCAGCATGGGTGTCGCCATGCCGTCTGCATGCCCGGCCCGCAAGCCGCAATTGGCGGTAGGTGCGGGCCGTGCGGCGCTTCCCGGCGGCCTAGAACGGCAACCAGCGCTGCTTCTTCGAAAACTTCATGTAGCCCGCATTGATGCCAAGCCGCAGGCCGGCGCCCACGCGGATCGGGATCAGCACGGTGTCGCCCTTGCGCATGTAGCTCGCGGTGAGCCCGCCGATGACATAGGCCTGCCCCTCGCCCGCCGGAAAACGCTCGTACAGATCCTCGGTGTCGTAGAGGTTGTAGACCAGGATGAAGGTGTTGCCCGCATTGGCGCCCGCATCGAACCCGATCGACGGCCCGGTCCAGTAGACCGGCTTCTCACCCTCGATCTTGTGGAACAGCGTGCCCGAACCGTAGCGCGCCCCGAAGATGAAGGCGCCGCTCGCCTCGCGCCCGACGATGTAGGCGTTGGGTTCGCCCTGCTTCGCCAGCAGGTCCTGGATCATGCGCGCGACCCCTTCCGCGCCCTTGCCGAAGAGCCCTTCGGCAGCACCGATAAGGTCGTCGGACTTGTAGGTGTCGGACGGCGAAGCGGCGGCACGGCTCGCCTCCTGCGTCGGCGTCTCGACCGGGTTCGGCGTGCCTTGCGACCAGTTCTGGCTGGTTTGCGGATCGGACCAGCTCGGCGCGACCTCGTCGCTGGCCGGGCTGGCGGGATCGGTGGCCGGGGCCGCAGTCTGCGACGGCGCCGGATCGGCATAGACCGGCGGCTCGCCCGGTTGCTCCTGCAAATCGGCATCGATCGCGCTGTTCGGATCGATCGTTTCCATCTGCTGCGCCGCCGCCGGCGCTCCGGCCAGCATCAGGCTCGCTATCAACAGCGTGAGTGCGCGTGCGTATCGCCGTGTGATCGCGGTCATAATTCGTCCCCGTCCAGGGCCCGGAACGGGCCCGTTGCCCTCGCAAGAGAGTCCTTCGCCGCTGAAGCGGCAATGAATGCGCGACGAAGCGAATCGAAAACAAGGCGGAATGCCGAGAGGGCGCGGCGAGAAAAGAATTGTCGTGCGAACCCTCGCCCTTGCTCCGCCCCGCACCCCTCGCTATAGCGCCGCCCCTAGCCGCTGCACGTGTGGTAAGGAGACGTGGGTGAGTGGCTGAAACCAGTTCCCTGCTAAGGAACCATACCCAATCCGGGTATCGAGGGTTCGAATCCCTCCGTCTCCGCCACTCATTCCAAGATTCGCGACGGTTGGCCAGCTGATCGCGGGCCTCTATCTCTGTCTTTGGAGAATGCGTTGGGCGCGCCGCGGACCGGCCGGCGGCCGACTTCCGTCTAGCCGACTGCCCCACGTCGCGACCATCAGAACGACGCGCTGATCGACGCCACGACGGTGGAGCCGGCGATCGAGCCGGTGCCGTCCTGCCCGCGCGAGAAATTGGGCTGGAGATAGGCGCTGTCCGACGCCGAGATGTCGGTATCGACATAGGCAAGCGACACGGTCAGTCCCGGTACGGGCGTCACGTTGGCGCCGAGCATCCAGTCGAAATAGCTGCCCGTCGGCGCGATGCTGGTGCCGTTTGGACCGAGGCCCGAATTGCCGTTGGAATAGCCGATATGCGCCTTCAGGCTGAGCGGGGTTCCGGCCACGCCGTAGACCGCATCGCCCGACAAATAGAGGTTTTCCTCCTTGTCACCCGGATCGTCGGGCAGGCCGGCGGCTGCGGCCGCGCCGGTCCGATAGACCTTGCCGAGCGATTCCTGGCTGGGCGCGTAAGCCACGCCCGCGGTCAGCGACAGGGGGCCTATATCGCCCGACAGGCGCGCGAACAGTTCCGCGAAGTCGGTCGTGTCCGCGCCGCCCGGATACATGTACCAGACCAGTCCGGTGTCGAGCGTTCCCTCCCCGACCGGCACCTTCACCCCGCCCGTCAGGTCGAGTTCCATGTTCGGGCCCCCGAACGTGCCCCAACCGGCCAGGTTTGAGCCCCAGGCCCCGACATAGACGCCGCTTTCGTGGGAGAGGGTCACGCCGCCCTGCACCGCCATGCCGCGATCGGTCTGCGACACTCCGCGGAACCGATAGTCGGTAGTCAGGGTCGCGCTGCCCGAGACGGTGAAGGGGTCCGGCATATCGCCCGAATCTTCTTCGGCTTGCTGGGCGGCAGGCGGATCCGCCGGTTCCGCACCATCCTGCGCGAAGGCGGGGGCGGCGATCGGGGCCGCGAGTGCGGCAAGGATCAGGTATCGCATGGAAACACTCCTCGTGCGGCAGCGCACATCGCTGCCGGACGGGAACCGGGGTCCTACGGATCGGCATGAAATCGCCATGTGAATAGCGGGGTCTGCCCGTGAAATCCGCGTGAAACCGGCGTGGCCGCCCGCCGATTTTCACACGATTTTCATGCCCTCTCCCGCGAATGCCCCGCGATTTTTCATGCGTCGCCACGGCAGGTTCCTTCCCAATGAAGGAGCATCACGCATGACTTTCGATCTCGTCCTCGTCGGTCTGGTCGCCATCGGGCTGCTGGCCTATCTCACCGCCGTTCTCATCCGTCCGGAGCGTTTCTGATGAAGCGCGCGAGCCTTTTCGAGCGCGAGCTCGTCGTTCCGGCCATCCGGGAATCCTTCGCCAAGCTCGATCCGCGAACGCTAGTGCGCAACCCGGTCATGTTCACCACCGCGGTCGTTGCCGCGGCGGCCACCCTGATCCTTGCCCGCAGCGCGATCGGCGGGGCAGAGGACATCCTGTTCCAGGCGCAGCTCGTCTTCTGGCTGTGGCTGACGGTCCTGTTCGGCAATTTCGCCGAGGCGCTGGCCGAAGGGCGCGGCAAAGCGCAGGCGCAATCGCTGCGCGACACCAAGGACAGCCTGGTCGCGCTGCGCATCGGCAAGAATGGTGAAACCGAGGAAATCCCGGCGACGCAATTGCGAATGGGCGATGTCGTGCTGGTTTCGGAAGGGAGGCAGATCCCTGCCGACGGAGAAGTCGTGTCGGGCGTGGCCTCGGTCAACGAGGCGGCGATTACCGGCGAGAGCGCCCCGGTCATTCGCGAGGCGGGTGGCGACCGTTCGGCGGTCACTGCCGGCACCACCGTCATCTCCGACGAGATCAAGGTGAAGGTCACGGCCGAACCGGGTTCGGGCTTCCTCGACCGGATGATCGCGCTGGTGGAAGGCGCCAGCCGGCAGAAAACCCCGAACGAGCTGGCGTTGACCATCCTGTTGACCGGGCTGACGCTGATCTTTCTGGTCGCGGTCGGCACGCTGCCCGCCTTTGCCGCCTTTGCGGGCGGTGCGATCGCTGTGCCGGTGCTGATCGCGCTGTTCGTGGCGTTGATCCCGACCACCATTTCCGCCCTGTTGTCCGCCATCGGGATCGCGGGGATGGACCGGCTGATCCGCTTCAACATTCTCGCCAAGTCGGGTCGCGCGGTCGAGGCCGCCGGCGATATCGGCACCCTGCTGCTCGACAAGACGGGCACCATCACCATCGGCGATCGGCAGGCGAGCGAATTCGTCGCGCTGCCGGGGGTCGCGGAGAACGACCTGATCGCGGCGGCACGCCTGTCCAGCCTGGCAGACACCACGCCGGAGGGCCGCTCCATCGTCGCGCTGGCGGGCGGGGGCGAGGAGGCGCCGGCGAACGGCAAGGTGGTCGCCTTTTCCGCCCAGACGCGCGTCAGCGGCATCGACCTGCCCGACCGCACGATCCGCAAGGGCGCGGTCGACGCGGTGCTGAAACTGCACGATTTCCCGCAGGAGACGATCACCGCGCTCAAGACCATTACCGACAGGATCGCGCAGGCCGGGGGCACGCCGCTGGCGGTACTGGAGAACGACCGGCTGCTGGGCGCGATCCATCTGAAGGACATCATCAAGGCGAGTATTCGCGAACGGTTCGTCGAATTGCGCCGGATGGGCATCCGCACGGTGATGATCACCGGCGACAATCCGCTGACCGCCGCCGCCATCGCCGCCGAGGCAGGGGTCGACGACTTCCTCGCCGAAGCGACGCCCGAGGACAAGCTCGCCTACATCCGCAAGGAGCAGGCCGAGGGCAAGCTGGTCGCGATGTGCGGCGACGGGACCAACGATGCACCCGCGCTGGCGCAATCGGACGTCGGCGTCGCGATGAACACCGGCACGCAGGCCGCGCGCGAGGCGGGCAACATGGTCGATCTCGACAGCGACCCGACCAAGCTGATCGAGGTCGTGGGCATCGGCAAGCAATTACTGATGACGCGCGGCAGCCTGACGACTTTCTCGATCGCCAACGATGTCGCGAAGTATTTCGCCATCCTGCCCGCGATCTTCGTGGTGCTCTATCCCTCGCTGGGCGCGCTCAACGTGATGGGGCTGGCCAGCCCGTCGAGCGCGATCCTGTCGGCGATCATCTTCAACGCGATCATCATTCCGCTGCTGGTGCCCCTTGCGCTGAAAGGCGTGAAGTACCGTCCGATGCCCGCTGCCAGCCAGCTGCTGCGCAATCTCGGCATCTTTGGCGCGGGGGGCGTGGTGGCGCCCTTCGTCGGCATCAAGCTCATCGATCTGGCCGTGTCCGGCCTCGGCCTCGCGTAAGCCGCGAAAGGATAAATCATGCTCAACGCAATCCTTACCGTCATCCTGATCGTCGGCGGCACCGCGCTGCTTTCCTGGCCGCTCGGCACCTATATGGCAAAGCTGTTCGGCGGGCAGTTCTCCCGCGCCGACGGCCTGTTCGCCCGCGTGGTGGGCGGCGCCCCGGCCCAGAACTGGAAGCAGTATTCCATCGCGCTGCTGGCCTTCAACGCGGTGATGTTCGTCTTCGTGTTCGGCCTCCTCGCGCTGCAGCATCTCCTCCCGCTCAATCCGGACGGACAGGGCGCGGCAAGCCTCGACCTCGTCTTCAACACGGCGGCCTCGTTCACGACCAACACCAACCTTCAGCATTATTCGGGCGAAAGCACCTGGAGTTACCTCGCGCAGCTCGGTGGGTTGATGTGGCTGCAATTCGTCTCCGCGGCGACCGGCATCGCTGCCCTCGCGGCGCTGGCGCGCGGGATCGCGGGACAGCGCGACATGGGCAATTTCTTCCTCGACCTGCAGCGCGCCGCCTTCTGCGTCCTCCTCCCCCTGGCGATCGGGGTGGCGGCCGTCATCGCGCTGGCCGGCGTTCCGATGACGCTACAGGGCGCGGCGCAGGTCACCACGCTGGAAGGCGTCGCGCAGACGATCGCGCGCGGCCCGGCCGCAGCCTTCGTCGCGATCAAGCAGCTCGGCACCAATGGGGGCGGTTTCTTCGGCCCGAATTCGGCCCACCCGCTGGAAAACCCCAATTTCTGGTCGAACGGGTTCGAGATGATGGCGCTGATCCTGATCCCCATGGCCTGCGTGTGGATGTTCGGGCGCATCATCGGCCGGATGAAGCACGCCGGCGTAATCTTCGGTGTGATGGCGGTGCTACTGCTGGTGAAGGTCACCGCCGCGGTCGGGTTCGAAACGACCCCGACCCAGGCCTTCGCCGGGCTGCCGGTGTTGCAGGACGTCGGCAATCTGGAAGGCAAGGAACTGCGCCTCGGCGCCACCACCGGGCCGCTGTGGGCAGTGCTCACCACCTCGACCAGCAACGGGTCGGTCGGCGCGATGCACGACAGCCTCAACCCGCTGACCGGTCTCGTGCCGATGGCAGGCATGTGGCTGAACGAGACCTTCGGCGGCGTCGGCGTGGGTATGATCAACATGGTCCTCTACATCGTCGTCGCCGTGTTCGTCGCGGGCATGATGGTGGGCCGGACGCCCGAATATCTCGGCCACCGGGTGGAGGGGCGCGAGATGCGCCTCGCCGTGCTCGCGCTTATCAGCCATCCGGTGCTGATCCTGGGTGGTACGGCGCTGTTCGCCGCGACCGCGTGGGGCGCAGGCACGCTGAACAATGTCGGCGCGCACGGCTTTTCCGAAATCCTCTACGAGTTCAGTTCGGCGGCCGCCAATAACGGCTCGGGGTTCGAGGGGCTGGGCGACAACACCGTGCCGTGGAACATCGCCACCGGCCTCGTGATGCTGATCGGGCGCTTCCTGCCCATCATCGTCCCGCTCGCGATCGTGGGCTCACTGATGGCCAAGCGGCGCAGCGCGGAAAGCGCGGGCACGCTCAGCGTCGAAGGCACTACGTTCGGCGTCATGCTGCTGATCACCATCCTGATCTTCGGCGCGCTGACCTTCTTCCCCGCCGCCGCGCTGGGCCCCGTGGCCGAACATCTGACGCTGATGCGCTGACCCCCGCCAGACAAGGAACACGACCGATGAACTACCTTCTTTCCTCGCTCCGCCTCTGGCTGGTCACGATTCTGGTGTGCGTGGTGGGTTACGCCGCGCTGATGCTGGCCTTTGCCCAGATCGTCACGCCATGGCGCGCCGACGGCTCGATCGTGGAGGTCGACGGGCGCCCGGTGGGCAGCGCGCTGGTGGCGCAGGATTTCACCGCGCCGCGCTATTTCTGGCCGCGCCCCTCCGCCGCCGGGTATGACGGCATGGGCGCTGCCGGCAGCAATCTGTCGCCCACCAGCGAGGCCTTGAAAGCCCGCGCGCGGGACACCGTGGCGCAATACGGCGCGACGGCCGCGAACCCGCTCCCCGCCGATCTGGTGGCGGCGTCGGGCGGCGGGCTCGACCCGCACATCTCGCTCGAGGGCGCTCTCTACCAGGCCGACCGCATAGCCCGGGCACGGAACCTGCCCGAGGCATCGGTACGCGATCTCGTGGCATCGCTGGCCTATGCGCCGGGCGGGGTGTTCGCGCCGGAGCGAATCGTCAACGTCCTCGAACTCAATCTGGCGCTCGACCGCCTGGGCGCATAAACGGGACGGCCGCCGATGACCCAGAAGCCGCCCGCCAACGATGCCGAACGCTTCCTCCGGCTGGCCAAGCAGGAGCAGCGCGGGCGGCTGACCGTCTACCTCGGCGCTGCGCCCGGCGTCGGCAAGACCTACCGCATGCTGCAGGAAGCCGCGCGGCGTCAGGACGAAGGCGTGGACGTCGTCGTCGGCGTCGCCGAAACCCACGGGCGCAGCGAAACGGCGGCGCTGATCGAACCGCTGGAGGTGCTGCCGCGCCAGAGGGTCGACCACGAGGGGCACCGGCTCGACGAATTCGACATCGACGCTGCCCTTGCGCGGCGTCCGGGCCTGATCCTGGTGGACGAGCTGGCGCACACCAACGCACCCGGTTGCCGCCACCCCAAGCGCTGGCAGGACGTCGCCGAACTGCTGGTGGCCGGGATCGACGTCGCGACGACGATCAACATCCAGCACATCGAGAGCCTGAACGACGTCGTCGCCGGTTTCACTCACATCCGGGTGCGCGAGACGGTGCCCGACAATATCCTCGACCACGCCGAGATCATCGTCGTGGACCTGCCGCCCGAGGCGCTGATCGAACGGCTGGAGGCGGGGAAGGTCTATCTGCCCGACACCGCCGGTCGCGCGCTCGCCAATTTCTTCACCCCGACCAAGCTGGCCGCGTTGCGCGAAATGGCACTGCGTTTCGCCGCCCGCAACGTCGACCGCCGCCTGGCCGACCAGCTGGAGATCAGCGGCGAACGCGAGGGCTACGTCGCGGGCGACCGTGTCATGGTCGCGGTCAGCCCGGGCAAGGGCGGCGCGCGTGTCGTGCGGCAGGCGAAGCGGATCGCGGACATGTTCCACGCGCCCTGGACCGCGGTCGTGGTCGAAAGCGGCAGTGCGCGGGCGGTGCGCGGCAGCCAGCGCGAGCAGCTGGCCGACAATCTGGCCCTCGCCTCCTCGCTCGGCGCGTCGCTGATGACCGTCGCCGCGACCGATGTCGGCCAGGCGCTGGTCGATCATGCGAAGGAATTGCGCGCCAGCCAGATCGTGATCGGAAAGAGCCGCCGTAGCCGCTGGTTCGAATGGCGGCACGGCTCCATCGCGCAGGATGTGATCCGCCGTTCGCAGGGCGTGGCGGTGCATGTGGTGCCGCTGGACGAGGCGGACGAGCGGCCCGAGCGGGTTCGCGAGACGCACCCCTATCGCGATCCTTTGATCGCGCTGGCCCTCGTCGCGGTGACCGTCGGCCTCATCCAGTTCGTGCCGCGGGAAGTCTCGGCCGGGGCGATCGATCTGGTGCTGCTGGTCCCGGTGATACTGGCGGCGACGCGGCTGCGCATGAGCGGGGCGCTGTGGGCCGCGGCCTGGGCCGCGCTCGCCTATAATTTCTTCTTCACCGAACCCTATCACACGTTCGATATCTACAGCACCGCTGACATCATAACCTTCGCGGTGCTGGCGCTGGTCGCCGGGGTCATCGGTGCGCTCGCCGGACGGATCCGGCGTCAGGCGGAAACCAATGCCGGGGTGGCACGCCTCAACGCCTCGCTTGCGCGGTTCGCCGGCCTGATGGGCGGCCTTTCCACCAGGGAAGAAACCGCGCAGGTCGCCTGCGCCGAGATTTCCGGCCTGCTGGATGTCGAAACCATCGTCGTCGCCATGGAAGGCGGACAGGTGACGGTGCGCGGCAATGGCAAATACCCCTCGCTCGACATGGTGGACGAAGCCGCCGCGCAATGGGCACTGGAAAAAGGCGAACCGACCGGGCGCGACACCGGCACGCTCAACGCGTCGGACTGGCAGTTCCATCCGTTGAAGACCTCGCTCGGTATCATGGGCGCGCTGGGTATCGCGCGACCGCTCGAGAGCCGCGTCATCCGCCCCGACGATGCGACGTTGCTCGCCTCGCTGGTGGATCAGACCGCACTGGCGCACGAGCGGCTGGTGCTGGAGGCGCAGGCACGCCAGGTCGATACGCTGCGCGAGCGCGATCGCCTGCGCGGCGCCTTGCTCGGCAGTATCGCTCACGACCTGCGAACCCCCCTGACCGCGGTCATCGCCGCGACGGAGGCGATCCCGGCCGAAGGCGCCTATGCCGAGGAAGTCCGCATTGCCCGCGCCGAATCGCGCAGGCTGCAGCGCTTCCTCAACGATCTGCTGGAGGCTTCGCGGATCGAGCACGGGACGATCGAACCGAGCTGGGAAAGCGTCGACCTGACCGATGTCGTCACCGCCGTGCTGCGGGATCTGCGGCAGGATCGCCCCGATGGCAGGGTCCGCACCACCATCGATGCCGATTGTCCGCTGGTGCGCAGCGATCCGCTGCTGTTGCGGCACGTGCTCATCAACCTGATCGACAACGCGCTCAAGTTTTCGCCCGCCGACAGCACGGTTGCGGTGGAGCTTGCGTGCGAGGGCGGGGAAGCCACGTGCCGCGTACTCGATCGCGGCCCCGGCCTGCCGGCGGAGAACGCCGATCTGTTCGAGCGTTTCCATCGCCTGGAGGGGAGCGACCGGGTCGGCGGCTCCGGCCTCGGCCTGTGGATCGCGAAGAACTTCACCGAGGCGGTTGGCGGCACTATCGCGGCCCGCAACCGGGAAGGCGGCGGCGCGGTGTTCGCGCTCGCCCTTCCCCTCGACGGTTCGGAAGGAAGCGAGACCGATGCGTAGCGATGTGCTGATCGTCGACGACGAGCCCGCGATCCGGCGGCTGCTGACGGGCGCGCTCGACCGGAGCGGCATCAGCCATTTGGAGGCGGGCACCGCGGGCGAGGCGTTGCGCCTTGCCGCTTCGCAGCCTGCGCCGTTGGTGGCCTTGCTCGACCTCGGCCTGCCCGACCGCGACGGGCTGGAAATCGTGCCCCAGCTTGCCGCGCACGGTCTCGCGGTGATCGTCCTGACCGCACGCGACGCGACGCAGGAGAAGGTCGCCGCGCTCGATCTGGGCGCGGACGATTTCGTGACCAAGCCGTTCGACAGCGAGGAATTGCTGGCCCGCGTCCGCTCCGCCTTGCGGCGCAAGGCCGGCCCCCTCGCCGATGCGACGACGCGCGAATTCGCCGGGGGGCGGATCGACCGGGACAGCCACCGGGTCACGATCGGCGACCGACCGGTCGAGCTGACGCCGCGCGAGTTCAACCTGCTGTGGGCGCTGGCCGATCGCCCGGGCCGGGTCATCACGCACGAATCCCTGCTCGAGACGGTCTGGGGCCCCGCCCACCGGCAGGACCTCGACTATCTGCGCGTCGCGATCCGGGCCCTCAGGCGCAAGGTGGAGGACGATCCGGCCAGCCCCCGGCTGATCGTCAACGAACCCGGCGTGGGATACCGCGTCGCGGTGGGCTGAGCTGCGCGGCGATCCTTTGTTCCGCTGTTCTACGAATGGGCGGGTTGGTCGCACCGTCCTATCCTTCGTTTTTTCCGGCAAGCGGGATGCGAGCGTGCGCCCGCCCGGGGCGGAGGCATTGCGGTGGCGGATGCGGTGATTGTCCATACGCCCGGTCTGGTTTTCGAGCCGGAGGGAAGGCGGCTGGGTGGCAGTTGGGGCTGGTTCGTCCTGCGCGGGGCGCTCGCGCTGGTGCTGGCAGGGGCCGCCTTCGTCTTCCCGCTGGGCGCGATCTTCGCGTTCGCGCTGGTCTTCGCGGCGTTCTGCGCGGTGGACGGGCTCCTGTCGCTTGCCGCCGGGATTCGCGGAGCCGCGCGGGGGCGGCGCTGGATCGGGCCGCTGCTGCGCGGCATCGTGAGCCTGGCCGTCCCCGTCCTGTTCTTCATCGCGCCGGGAGCGGTGACCATCGGCTATGCCGTCCTGACACTGGCGATCGTGATCGGCTGGGCCCTCGTTTCGGGAATGGCCGAGATCGTCGCGGCGTTCGAATTGCGCGGGCAGGTCCGCCGCCACTGGCTGCTGGGCCTGACGGGAGTGGTTTCCATCGCGCTGGGCGTGGCGATCATGGTGCTGCTGTGGCGCGATCCGCTGGCGACACTGGTTTCGGTCGGGTGGCTGATCGCGCTGTGGGCGCTCCTCGCCGGGATCGGCTACGTCGCGTTCGGTCTGGAATTGCGCCGGATGGCACCGGGTGCACGGCAGAGCCCGCCGTCCTGACCGGGCGCCCCTCGCGCCGGCCCCGTTCTGGCAGACGACGCCCGAGGGCTGGTTTGCCCGGCTGGGATCGAGCGCCACCGGTCTTTCCTCCGCCGCCGCGAGAGAGCGGCTGGCGCGCGACGGGCCCAATTCCTTCGCCGCGCAATCGCGCCGCCATATCGGTGCCGATCTGGCGCGGCGGCTGGCGAACCCGCTGGTCGCCATCCTGCTCGTCGCGGCGGCCGCGTCCGGACTGACCGGCGATCCCGCCAGCTTCGCCATCATCACCTGCGTGATCCTGCTCTCGACCGTGCTCGACATGGTGCAACAGCATCGCGCCGAAGCGACCGCCGAGGCGCTGCGCCGCTCCATCGCCCTCACCGCGCGGGCCCTGCGCGACGGGAACCCCTGCGATCTGCCGGTCGGTGCGGTGGTGTCGGGCGACGTGGTCACGGTGGCGGCCGGGGATCTGGTGCCAGCGGACGGGGTCCTGCTGGCGGCCAATCATCTGGACGCGAACGAGGCCGTCCTGACCGGGGAGCCGTTCCCGGTCCGCAAGACCACGATCGTCGCGAGCCATGCCGAAGAGCCTGCCGAGGCGATCAATGCGCTGTTCGCCGGGACCGCGATCGTCGCCGGAACGGGCACCCTGCTGGTCGTCGCGACCGGCGCGCGAACCCGCTTCGGCGCGATCGCCGCCGCGCTAGACCGAACCCCTGCGCCGACCGCGTTCGAGCGCGACATGCGGCGCTTCGGCACGCTGATCGTGCGGATGACCGGCTTTCTTGCCGCCTTCGTCCTGCTCGCCAATCTGGCGCTGGGACGCGCGCCGCTGGAATCCTTTCTGTTTTCGACCGCGCTGGCGGTGGGACTGACGCCCGAACTGTTGCCGATGATCATGACCGTCGCGCTGGCGCACGGCGCACGGCGCATGGCGCGCGAGCGAGTGGTGGTGAAACGCCTGTCGGCGATCCACGACCTTGGCCGGATGGACGTATTGTGCACCGACAAGACCGGCACGCTGACACAGGCGCGGATCACGCTGACCGGCCATCACGCCTGCGATGGCAGCACGTCCGACGCGGTGCTGGAGCTGGCGGGAGTCAACGCCGCTTTCGAAACCGGACTGAAAAGCCCGCTCGACGCCGCGATCCTGGCCCGGATCGGCCCCGCCGCCGCGCAAGGCTGGACCAAGCTGGACGAGCGGCCCTTCGATTTCGAACGCCGCCGCGTCTCGGTGCTGGCGCAAAAGGCCGGCAAGCGGCTGGAGATCGTCAAGGGCGCGCCCGAACACATCCTTTCCGCCGCGACGCAGACCGGGCTGCCGGGCGCGGAGCGGCCACTCGACGCGCGGCAGCGCGCGGCGCTGGCGCAGGCCATGGACCGGGCGGCGGCCGACGGGCTGCGGGTACTGGGGATCGCGTGGAAGCGCGCGCCGGGTGCGAGCCGGATCGACCGGACGCTGGAGGCCGACCTGGTTTTCGCCGGTTATTGCACCTTCGCCGATCCGCCCCGGCCCGATGCCCCGCATGCGGTCGCCCGGCTGGCCGCTGCGGGGGTCGCGATCAAGATCGTTTCGGGCGATGCCGCGCCCGTAATGCGCCATCTGGTCGACGCGCTGGGCCTGCCGCTGCGCGGGATGGTCACGGGCGACCGCCTCTCCGCGCTGAGCGACGCGGCGTTGGCCGCGCTGGTGGAACGAACCGACCTGTTCGCGCGCGTCACGCCCGACCAGAAGACACGCATCGTGAAGGCGCTGATGGCGCGCGGACATACCGTCGGCTTCGTCGGCGACGGGATCAACGACGCGCCCGCGATCCGGCAGGCCGATATCGGTCTGTCGGTGGAGGGAGCGACCGATGTCGCGCGCGAGGCGGCGGACATGATCCTGCTGTCGCCCGATCTCGACGTGCTGGGCGATGGCGTCGCGCAGGGGCGGCGCACCCACGCGAACATCGTCAAGTACATCCGCATGGGCACCAGTTCCAATTTCGGGAACATGGTGACGATGGCGATCGCGTCGCTGTTCCTGCCGTTCCTGCCGCTGACCGCGACGCAGGTGCTGCTCAACAATCTGATCTACGATTTCTCCCAGACCGGCATCCCGTTCGACCGCGTCGATCCGGGCGAGCTGGACCGGCCGCGGGCGTGGGACATGCGCGCCCTGCTGCGCTTCACCGCGATCATGGGGCTCCTCTCCTCGCTGTTCGACCTGGCGACATTCGCGCTGCTGCTCGCCGTGCTGCACGAGGGCGTCGCCGCGTTTCGCGCCGGGTGGTTCGTCGAATCCATGGCCAGCCAGATCCTGGTCGTGTTCGTCATCCGCTCCGCCCTGCCGCTGTGGCGCGCGCGGCCCCACCGCGCGCTGCTCGTCTCCGCCGGCGGCGGGCTGGCCGCGGCGCTGGCGGTGACGCTGGGCCCGTGGCGCGCAACCTTCGGCTTCGGCCCGCTCGGCCCGATCGTGCTGGCCGCGATCGCCGCGCTGGTGATCGTCTACCTGGTCGCCGCCGATCGTGCCAAGCATGCCGCCATGCGCGGCTGACCGGGCGTCAGAACCGGAACGGCAGCCTGACCCCTACCGACATGTCGGGGCTATCGTCGGTCAGGCCGATCCCGACATTGGCGACCAGCGCCAGCCGCGGACCGAGTGAGAAGGTCGCGCCCAAATTGACCAGCCCGACATTGCCCTGGCTGCCGACCACCACCCGCTCGTCCTGCCCGTCGGGCGTCAACCGGGTGCGGCCAACGATGCGCTGGCTGTAGGACATGGAGATGCTGGACTTGTCGTTGAGCGCGAAGGCGAGCCCGGCGCCGAACTGCCACGCATCGCCCAGGTCGACCCGGCCCGGGATATTACCCACGTTCTCGTCGATATCGTCGAAATGGCGCGAGAAGTTATGGAACCAGGTCGCATTCCCGAACACCACCAGCGGGTCCAGTGTCTTGAGCAACGAGACCCCGACGGAAGCGCCGTAGACGCCGCTGCCCGTCGCCAGGCTCTGCGGCACCTCCAGATTGCCTTCGCTGTTGGGCACCTCGTCGAACTCGACGCCGAAGGGATGGCGTCCGGTCGGGAACTTCACCCGCGCGCTGATGACGGTATCGGGCCACCCGGCGCTCTCGCGCACCAGGCGATAGGTCGCGCCCAGATTGAGGTCGCCGATCCCCTGGTCGTGGACCGTCTTTTCCACCAGGGCCGAGGCGGACCCGCCCGCCCCGCCCGACCGGAAGTTCGAGGTGCGATAGAGGAAGGGCAGGTTGGCATCGACGAACAAGCGGTCGTTCACGCCGAAACGCACGGTCGGATCGATCGAATAGATATCCGACTGGCTCTGGTCGATGCTGATCGTGCCGAGGAAGATCGCGTCGAGCGCGAGGAACCCGTTCAGCGAGATCCGGGCGTTGTCGAAATGCGAATAGGCGAAGCCGAGATCGAGGCCGAGGCGGCTGCCGAACCGGCCCTGCTGCTCCTTGGTGATTTCCTCCACCGCCTCGGTCGGGGCGGGCGACTTGCGATCGCCGGGTTCGCTGGCCGCAACCGGATCGTCCTGCTGCGCGACCTGCACCAGCCGGCGCGAGACGTCCTGCCGGCGGAAGAAGGCGAGCGAGGGATCGTCGGGAATGGCGAGATCCTGCGGCGCGATATACGCCCCGCGCAGCTGCGCCGCCTCCGCATCGTCGATCCGGCGGGCCGGTTCGCCCGAAGCGGTCTCGACTGCGTCGAGCCGCGCCTCGAGCTGCTCCAGCCGGTCGCGATAGGCGGCTTCGCGCGCGGTCATCGCGTCGATCTGGGCGCGCAGCCGCTCGACCTCGCTCTGGCTTTCGCTCTGGCTCTGCGTCGCCTGCACCCCCTGCGCACGCACCGGCTGGGCAAGCGCCAGCCCCGGGACGAGGAACAGAGCGGTGGTGGACAGATAAATCCGTTTCATGGGTCTCGATTCCTTTTCGTCAGGGGTTGAGCAGGGTCCACAGCGTCGCCGGGTCGGGCACGCCGGTTTCATTGAGGTCAGCGCTTTTCTGGAAGGCGCGGAATGCGTCGCGCAGCTGGGGGGAGAATTTCCCGTCCTCGGGCCCGGTGTAGAAACCGCGAACCCGCAATGCCTGCTGCGCCCGGCGCAGGATCGCCTCGTAGACGACCGCGTGGTTCTTTGCGTCGCCGACCTCCATCAGCGGAGAAAACTGCGCCACGCGCAGCGGGCGGAACCCCACCACCATGCGCTGCACCACGCTGGCCAGCCGGTCCTCCGGATGCTGACCGCAATGGTGTTCCAGAATGAGGTCGAAGGCGGCGGCATTATGCCACGGTGTCAGATCGAAGGTGTTCGGCTCGTACAGGTTCGCCGCGCTCAGATAGCCTTCGACGAAGCCCATCATGCGCTGATATTCGGGCGAGGTCGTGTCGCTGCGCGCCTGGGTGAACCGCGCGCATGTCAGCATGCCCGCCCCCTCGACCGCGAATTGCCGCGTTCCCTCCTCCGGCTGCCCGGCGGCGACCAGCCCGAGGGCCGCCGCGCCGAGGGCTGCGCTTTTCCATCCTTTCATCCGTCATCCTCCCAACCAGGAAACGTGCTCTTTTCGTTTCGTTATTTCAGAAGCCGTGCCCCTTCATCGCGCTCATCGCCTCCTGCGCCCGCACGGCGGACAGGTTCTGCAAGGCATCGACGCCGAAGATCACCGAGGCGCGGTTGTCGATCGTGTTGCCGTCGCTGTTCAGGATCGTCTGCTGCAGCAGCTGGCCGATATCGCCGCCTGCAAGCTGGCTGGCGCTGTCGAGGCCGTTATTGCCGGTCATCACGATGCCGAGCTGGTTGTCGCCGAGCCGGAACTGCAGCGCGTCGCCATCGGCAAAGGACACGCCGGACGACCCGTCGACCGCGGTCATGCCGCCTTGGGACAGCATCGGCACGGCGGACGACGGGACGATCATCACCTGCATCCCGTTCAGCGCCCGGTTGTCGGCGCCCGCGATCACGTTCGCCTGCGCCGCGCCGGAGAAGCTGTCGAGCCCGCCGACCGCGATCACGTCCTGCGGCGGAATGTAGGGAACGTAGCCCGCATTGGTGTCGGTCACGTCCATCGCCGGATCGCCGTCGCGCGACCACGCGATCATCAGTTGCGGCACCGGTCGCCCGCCTTGCGCGGCGGAGAGGAAATCGACGTTGAAGACCAGCCGCGCCAGCGTGGTGACCCCGCTCGCATCCTGCCAGCTGGTCAGCATGGTGATGCCGAAATAGGTGATCGAGCTGGGCGTGACGAACTTGCCGTGCATGGCGGCCAGGTCCTCGTCCGACACCCGCTCCGCCGTCGCCAGCGCGCTGAGGTCGGGGCCTTGGGCAAGGGCGGGCGCGGCGGTGCCGGTCAGCAGCACCGCGGCCAGCAGCGCCGTCCGCCGGCGGCCCTTCGCGCGGTGCGGGGATTTGCGGTTCATGGCATCCTCCATCAAAAAGAGAAGCGGGGCCCAAAGCCGAATTCGGCGACCTCGGCCCCCGGCATGGTTGCGTGCAGTTCCAGCAGGCGGCGGGCCGAGAGCGGCTCGCCCGGATGCAGGAGGACGTTGTCGGGGGCGTACCCTTCGCCCGCGACGACGAAGATGATGTCGTTCCACGCCGCTTCGAACTCGGACCGGCTCATGGTCCGGTTGCCCAGCGCCGGGTCGCCGATCGCGACGCGGTCGGGCCATGCTTTGCGGATGACGACGAAATGCTTGTACCCGCGGATGTCGAGCAGCGCGATCGCGGGCACGTCGAACGCGATGAGCGTGGGATAGTCGACCTTGTAGCCTTCCGCCTCGTACCCGATCGAGCGGGCGTAGGTCTTCATGTCGAGCAGCGAGAAGCCCTTGTCCCGCACCACGTCGGGATCGGCGATGCGCAGCATGTTGACCAGCACCTGCTGCTCGGTCGTCTCGCGGCCGAAGGCGTAGTTGAAGATCGTCGCCATGACGGCGGCGCCGCAGCTGAAATCGGTCTGCTGGCGCACCAGATTGTCGAACTTGCGATCCTTCCAGCTGCGCAGCGCGACCGGCACGATCGGCCCGTTGGTCGTGATCGCCCCCATCCAAACCGGGGTCGCTTCCCCGGCCGGCGCGGTGGCGCATCCCGCCAGCGCCAGCGAGAGCGCGGCGGCGAGGATCGGCACGGGGCGGACGGGTGGAAGCATGGGATAGGCTCTCGCTCTGGGTTTTCGGGAAAAGCCTTCCGACCGGAAGGAGAGCAGGACCGCTCTCCTTCCGCCCGGACGGCAGGCATCGACGGTTGGGGTCGCAGGACCTGCCCCCGGGTTCCGGCCACCGCATCGCGATGGCCGAAACTTGCGGGGTTCGTCGGCGCCGATCAGCTCGGATCGCCGCCGCCGCCATTGCCGCCACCGCCATCGGCGGGGGTCGTCCCATTGGACGAGGCAATGGTCAGCGCGTTCACCTGCTGGTTGCCGACACCGGCCGCGAAGTTCACCCCGACATTGCCCGAGGCGCCGTCGATGGTGAGCCCCTGGACCACGTTCTGGCTGTCCTGCTGCTCGACGAAGCTCATCGTCGCGGTTTGCATCAGGCCCGCATTGGCTTCCGCCAGCGTGGTGTCGTTGGCGACGGCCAGCGTCATCAGGTTGGCCTGCTGGTTCAGGCTGCCTGCCGCCGCGTTGACGCCGATATTCCCGGAGCCGCTGATGGTGCCGCCCAGCACCGAGTTGCGGTCGCGGAAATTGTTGTCGCCGCCACCTTCTTCGGGATCGTCACCGGGATTGTTGAAGCCCGGAACAGCCTGCTGGCTGACATCCGCCAGCGACTGGAACGACGTGGTCGAAGCTTCGGACCAGCCGCCGGCCGCATCCGGATCGGCATTGGCAGACGTCGCCAGAGAGGCCGAGTTCATCTGCATGTTGAAGTAACCGGCAGCCAGGTTGATGCCGGTATTGCCCGAGGAATCGATCGCGAACGTATCGACCGTGTTGATGATCGGGGCGAAGAATCCGGCCCGGATCTGCCCTTCGAGCACCCCGTCGGTCAGGTTGTCGTTGGGGTCGCGGCCGGCCTCGCTCCATCCCGGGCCGAAGACGGGATCGACATAGCCGTTCTCGCCGTTCAGCTCGTTTTCCTCGCGATAGGTCGCATCGACGCCTTGCATGACCTGCTTGGCATCCGTGATCGCCACCGCCGAGCTGTCGACGTCGACGACGCCGCGAACCAGGGCGCCCCCGATCAGGCCGAGCAGCTTGAAATAGGTCGCGTCGGTTTCGAGGCTGGTGTCGATATTGTTCTCGTAGTTGATATCGACATCGACGTCGTGGCCATCGGATTGGGCGAATGCCGGGTTGGCGATCAGCGCCGTCACGGCGGCGCCGGCAAGCAATAGCTTTCTCATTTCCAAGTCTCCTGTTTTGCCTAGGGTTGTCCGCCCGCCGAAACACTCAGCGAGAAGGTATTGGCGGAGGAATTTCTCTCGCCACCGATCAGGTTGGCCTGGAAAACGCCGCTGCCTTCCGCGAACGCGCCATCGCCTACGGCGACGCTGTCGTTGCGGGTGGCGGAAGCCTCTTCCGGGACAACCGATGGTTGGGTCGGCGCGCGCGACTGCATCAGCAGCTGATCGCTGAGCGCGCCTGTTCGACCGATCGCGAAACTGGCGAGATTGGCCGACTGGTTCTGGGTTCCGGCAGTTATGTTGAGGCTGGTCAGCCCGTCAGTGCCGGCAAAGGCGCCATCCTCGACCACGATCGAGGTCGTCCGGTCCGCGCCGTCCGAAGGGGAAATCTGCACCACGCTGCCATGGGTCAGGGCGACATCGCCCAGCGCCAGGATGGCGCTCGACGCCTGCTGGTTCTGCGATCCGGCGGCAATGTTGACCGCCAGCCGCCCGGCGCCGCCGGCGCCCTCGCCCGCCCCGATCACCACCCGGTCGCTCGCCTCGTCCGTCTGTTGCGCGGTGAGCGCGACCGGCGCGACCCACGCGGCCAGCGCCACCAGCCCGGCAAGGGCCCTGCCACCCCCGCGGGTCATTGCGGGCCCCCGGCATTGCCGAGACTGGAGCCGAGGTTCGTCAGCGGCGCCAGCGCACCGGTCAGCGAACCCATCGCGGTGCTGATCGCGCCGGTGACGCTGGATGCGACCGGGTTGGCCCCGGTGCCCAGCGTCGCCACGGCGGTTTCGCCCCCCAGCGTATCGTGTGCGCCGGGCATCGCCGCGATGGGCATTCCCGGAATGGCGAGGGAAGCGGCGACGGTGGAGTTTTCCGCGTCGCTCAACGGCTGCAGGCCGTCGCGCACGGTCGCCACCATCTGGCGTGCGGGGGCTGTGACCACGGAATGCGGCTCGCCCGGGAAATAAAGCGCGCCGATCGAATGGTGCACGTCGCGAGAATAGATGATGTGGCCGTCCACTGGCTCGCCCTGCGATGTGGGCTGCTGTTGGGTGGGGGGAGGCGCGGATTGCGCCATCGCGGGGCTCGCGGCAAAGGCCGCGGCGGCCAGTATGACGGTCGCCAGACAGGGCCTGCGCATGATGGGCGTCGGTAACATCGCTATCCTCCCCGCTGTGCGGTGCGGTGCAGTCGAGCGAAGCGGTGTCGCCGGATCGCATCCGATCCCGGCGAGAGCGCCCCTCTCATTGCCTTCCGATGTCGGCAAAATGGCGCGGTGCGAACATTGTCTGTATCAGCAAATACCCGTAGAACAGATATGCGGAGGCCCGATCCCGTGCATCCCGGACTAGTCAGATTTGACTAGTCTCCTTCCGCGTGACTTGACCGATAGTGTCAGACACACAGCCCCAGAACCTTGCCCAGCAGCTGTTCCCGGCTGTTTACTTTGAGCTTCTGATAGCATTGCCGGATATGCGCGCGGATAGTGTAGATCGAGTTGCGGCGGCGTTCCGCGATCGTCTGCAACGTATCCCCATCGGCGAGCGCTGCGACGATGCGCGCCTCGCTGTCGGTCAGCCCGAATACCGATCTCAGTTCCGGAATGCGGCGGTCGATCCCGACCTGCGCGCTCGCCAGAACCAGGCAGACGCGATCCTCGTCGATCGCGGAGCTGCGCGCCAGCAGGCGGTCCTGCCCCTCGCGCGAGCCGAAGATCGCCATTTGCGTGGCGGTGCCCCGCACCGCGAGCAGCGCGGTCAGCCTGCTTTGCGCGGCCGGATCGCAGGCCCGCAGGACGCCCCGCTCGATGGCCACGCCGCGGCACTGGGCGATCCTGTCCGGCGCGCAGGCGGAGGCGGCGACGATACGGCCCGCCCGGTCGAGCGCCATCCGCGCCTTCCCGTCGATCCGGGCAAGACTGTCGTAGAGTGGGGCCATGGCCACGGTCGCGGCGGCGAAGGAATCCGATTCGGCGGCGATCATGCGAGTAACTCCCCTCTGTTGCGTGACAGAACGGAAGCCCCAACCCGTATCGTGGGCCGCGCGGTCCCGGCGGGCTCCTGGCTCCGGGCGGCGGCTCAGCGTGATGGTGTCGGCTTCGCGCGGCGCGGACGCTATCCGGGAGATTCCCAGCTTGCGACGCGAGCCGGCGGTCTGTTGCATCGACAGCGCGCTCAATGCGCGAGCAGCAGCGGAACCGCGCTGTTTTCCAGCATGAACTGGCTGACCCCGCCCAGCAGCCGCTGCGCGATCGGCGGGTTGTGGTACGCACCCATCACGACATAGCCCGCCTCCAGCGCCCCCGCCCGGGCGAGTAGCAGCGGGCCGACGGCATCGGCGGCGATCCCGGAAGGGGTTTCGATCCGGGCGCGGATCCGATGGGCGAGCAGGTAATCCGCGGCCAGGCTGGCGGTGCGCGTGCCGCCCTCGTTCACGTCGAGCAGCACCACCGCGCCCGCCTGCCGCAGCAGCGGCCGCGCGATGGCCAGCGCGTTGTCGGCTTCGGGCGAACCGTCCCACGCGATCAGCGCGGTCGCGTGCAGGTCCAGCCCCTTGCAGGTCGGCGGCATTGCCAGCACCGGGCGCCGGGTCTTGCGCAGCACCCGCCCGACGAGGTTGCGGATATCGGCCGCGTCGTCGACCCGGGCGGTGGAAAGCACGATGATATCCGCCAGCCGCGCCTGCCGGGCCAGCGCGTCGAAGGGATCGCCGACATAGTCGACCCAGCGCCAGGCCACCCTTTCCTGCGTCAGGCGGCGCTGCAACAGCTCGCGGTTCTGCCGTTCGGTCTCGCGCGCATCGTGCAGCAGCATCTGCCCCGCCGCATCGCTCACGAAATCGGCAAGCCGGTGCGGCGGCACCGTCACGTCGATGCAGGCGATCTGACCGCCCGTCGCGCGCGCCAGATCGAGCGCGGCGCCCATACGCGCCTCCTGCCCCGCGTCGTGGTGCACCAGCAAAAGGATGTTCTTCATGCGCGTCGTCCGTTCTGCCCGCACGAGCTCGATTGTCGCGCGGAAGGGCTTTTGAGAATTAGGGCGGGTGGACCAGAGGCTCTCATCGACCGAGTCGCCCGGTGGCGCCCCCCGGCGTTTCCTGAAAACGCTGGGCCCCGGCCTCGTGACAGGCGCGGCGGACGACGATCCCAGCGGCATCGGCACCCACAGCCAGGTCGGCGCGCAGTTCGGCTACAGCCTCGGCTGGACCTTCGTCCTCAGTTTCCCGCTGATGGTCGCGATCCAGGAAATCGCGGCGGAGATCGGCCGCGTGACCGGCGCCGGTATCGCGCGCAACCTGCGGCGGCACTACGCGCGCCCGGTGCTGTGGGCGATGGTCTCGCTGCTGCTGGTCGCCAACGTGGTCAATCTGGGCGCCGATCTGGCCGCGATGGGTGCCGCGGTCGCGCTGCTGGTGGGTGGTAAGGCGGGGCTTTACACGCTTATCCTGGGGATCGTGTGCGTCGTGCTGGAGGTGGCGATCAGCTATCCGCGCTATGCCGCGATCCTGAAATGGGGCACGCTGTCGCTGTTCACCTATGTCGCGGTGGCGCTGGTCGCCGACATTCCGTGGCTGCGCGCGCTGCGGTCGCTGGTGGTGCCCGAAATCCGCTTCGACGCGGCCTATGCGACCGCTGTGGTCGCGATCCTCGGCACGACGATCAGCCCCTACCTGTTTTTCTGGCAGGCGGCGCAGGAGATCGAGGAGGAGCGGCGCCATCATGTCAAGCCGCTGTGCATCGCCCCGGCCAGCGCCGGGGCGGAGCTGCGCCGCATCCGCATCGATACGCTGACCGGCATGGCGGTGAGCACGCTGATCTCGCTCGCCATCGTCTTCGCCACCGGGGCGACGCTGCACGCGGCCGGCATTCGCGACATCGAGACCTCGGCCCAGGCAGCACAGGCGCTGCGTCCGATCGCGGGCGAGTTCGCCTTCGCGCTGTTCGCGCTGGGGATCGTGGGGACGGGCCTGCTCGCGGTGCCGATCCTGGCAGGCTCTGCGGCCTATGCGGTGACGGAGATGACGGGGCGCAGCGGCAGCCTTGCCGACCGGCCGCTGGCAGCACGCCTGTTCTATGCCACCATCGCCGTCACCACGCTGGCAGGCGCGGCGATGGCCGGCGTCGGGATCGACCCTGCGCGTGCACTGTACTGGGCGGCGGTGGTAAACGGCGTGCTGGCCGGCCCGCTGATGGCGATCATGATGGCCATCGCCACCAACGCGCGGGCGATGGGGCGCCTCACCATCTCTCGCACGCAGCGGATCATGGGCTGGGCGGCCACCGTCGTCATGCTGCTGGCATCGTCCGCGTTCTTCGCCTTCCTCGCGATCGGATCGGCCTGAAAGGCACGCGGCCCCGATTCCGGGGGTACGCGGCGCGGCGCCGGGAAGGAGAGCGGCGGGGAGCGGAAAGGCGCACATGGGCAGGCCATCGGATCCAACGGAACGTGCGCCATTCTATCCGGAAGCGCCCCGCGCTGCGGATCCGGAAACTTCCGGATGCCCCGCCCGCACCCTTGCGCGCCATCCTGGCGCGTCAACGAAAGGGGCACCATGGCACGTTTTGCGGCATCCGGATCGATGCTTCTGGCGCTGGTCCTGCTCGCCGCGATAATGCTCGCCAGCCCCGCGCTGCCCGCCGATGGCGCCCCGCACTGGGACCGCGCCGCGGCTGCCGATCTGCTCAGCTATATCGAGGCGATCGAGCGCCACGGCCTCGACCCTGCGGACTATGCCGCCGCGCCGCTGGCCGCCGCGATCGCGGATTCGGACGAGGCTGCCGTCGACCGTCGCGCTCGGGCAAGCTTCGCTCTCGTCGCGCACGATCTGGCACAGGGGCGCGTCGCGCCGGAGGACCGCGGTTCCTACGCCGTGCCGTCCAGCCGGCTCGCCGGCGACCGCCTCCCGGCCCTGATGCGCGACGCGCTGACGGGCGGCGATGTGGCGGCAGTGCTGGATGGCCTGGCCCCGCACGATCCGCTCTACCGCGCGCTGCAGGACGCGCTCGCCCTGCTTCCTCCCGGCGATGGCGACCGGCGCACGCGGATCGCCCTCGACCTCGAACGGTTGCGCTGGCTCCCCCGCGACCGGGGCGCGGAATACCTCCTCGTCAACATTCCGCAATTCCATCTGTCGCTCTACCGGCTAGGCCTGCCCGTATCCGAACACGGCGTCATCGTGGGCAAACGGCAGAGCCCGACCCCGCGCTTCGGCGCCAGCGTGACCGCGGTTGTCTTCAACCCCTCCTGGTCGGTCCCGCAATCGATCGTGGAGGAAAGCGTCGGCCGGATTGTGCGCAACGCCCCCGCCCTCGCCCGGCAGCGCGGCTATGTGTGGAGCGTGGACGACCGCGCGCGGCTGCGCGTCACGCAGTTGCCCGGCCCGCAGAACGCGCTGGGCCGGATCAGGCTCGACATGCCCAACGCGTTTTCGGTCTATGTCCACGATACCCCGGACAAGGCGCTGTTCGATCACCCGGCGCGCGCGCTCAGCCACGGATGCATCCGGCTGGACCGCCCTGCCGCGCTGGCAGAGGCGCTGCTGCGCGACGGCGGCTGGACGGAGGAGCAGACCAGCGAGGCGCTGGCCGTGCGCACCACGCGGCGGGTGGCGCTGAACCGGCCCGTCCCGATCTATGTCGTGTACCTGACCGCCGCGCTCGGGCCCGACGGTACGCTCGATTACCTCGACGACATCTACGGCCTCGACCCGGCGCTTGCCGCGGCGCTGAAGCGCCCGCGCCCGAGCCCGCTTCCGGGCCCGATGGACCAACCGGCAGGGGGCGGCACATGAGCTGGCATACCATCCGCCTCGAACTGGCGCGCACGCCGGACCATCCGCAGGGGTCGAGCGCGCACGCCTACGAACTGGTGCTGCCGCTCGGCGCGGACGGCCTGATCGATCGCGCCGCCTTCGCGAAGCTGCCCGGGCGGGCGAGTTTCCAGCGCGCCTGGGCGGGCGAACCAGTGGTGCGCGGCGCCATCCTGCGCCACGACGGGGCCTGGTCGCTGTCCTATGCCCCGGGCGAGAGCGACGACGAGCAGATGTGGCACCTCGCCGACCACCCGTTGACGCAAGGGGCCTACATCACGCTGGTGGAGCCCGATGGCGCCAGGCTGCCCTACCGCGTCGTACGGGTGCGCGCCCTGCCGTGACGTATCGCGAGCGCGTGTCCGGGGAATTGCGAATGGAGGAAACGCGCAGCGCGCGGCATAGACCGGGGCGCAGGCATCTGGCGCGGACCCCCTCCCCGGGTGCCTGCACCTCTCGGCTCGGTATCCATCGCTTTGTCCGCCTGCGTATATTTCCCGATTTTTTCGCCGCCCTCACCCCTCCTACCCTCACGGGTGCAAGGCGGGCACCGTCCCCCGCCCGGTCGACGAGGAGCCGGTCCCGATGAAGAACATCCTTCTGTTCGTGCACGACGACGAAGGCCAGGAGGCGCGGCTGCAGGTCGCGCTCGACGTGACGCGCGCGATGGGCGGGCACCTGACCTGTTTCGACATCGCGATCCCCGCCATGATCGGCGACGATTTCTACAGCGGCGCCGGGCAGGCGATCGTGATGGCGGAAGAACGGGTGCGCGAAAGCGACAATCGCGAGCGGCTGGAGGCGCGGCTCGCGCATGAAAGCGTCGCTTGGGACTGGCAGGACTGGGTCGGTTTCCCGGGCAGCATCCTGCGCGACACGGCCGATCTCGCCGACCTCATCGTGGTATCGAGCGGCATCGGCCAACACGGCGGCCACCGCGCCCTGTCCGTCGCGGGGGAAGTGGTGGTGAAATCGCACCGCCCGGTGCTGGCCGTGCCCAACAAGGCGCACGGCCTCGCGATGGAAGGCCCGGTGGTGGTCGCGTGGGACGGCTCTTGCGAGGCGACCGAGGCGATGCGCGCCGCCGTTCCTCTGCTGGCCCTGGCGGGCGAGGTCCGGCTGCTCCACTTCACCGACAGAAACGAGGCGATCGAACCGCGCATGGCGGCGCAATATCTCTCGCGGCACGATATCCATGCCGAGGTGGTCGAACTGGAAAAGAGCGGCCCCGTCGCCGACGCGCTGCTGGCACAGACGCGGGCGCGCAATGCCGGCTATCTGGTCATGGGTGCCTACGGCCACGCGCGGATGAGCGAGAGCCTGTTCGGCGGGGTGACGCGCACCATGCTGATGGAATCCCCCGTCCCGCTGTTTCTCGCCCATTGACGGTTGCGAGCGAAGGGCGTGCCCTGTCGTCGGCAGGGCACGCCCGGGTTCAGTCAAAGAATTCCGACAGGATCGACTTGCGCCGTTTGCGGTGACGGTCCCGATCGTATCCTCGGTCGTCGCGGTGCCGGTGCCGACCGCCATCCTCCATCAGCGCGGCGGCGATCCCCATCAGTCCGCCTTTCCCGCCCGATACCCGGTCCGCGCGCGGGGACCGGTCTTCGGGCATCGCCATTGCGGTGCGATCGATGATCTTGTCGAGCTCGCCCCGATCGAGCCAGACGCCGCGGCAGGTGGGGCAATAGTCGATCTCGACCCCGCCACGGTCGGCCAGCGCCAGCCCGGTCCGGCATACCGGGCACGCCATGGCCCCGACCGCTTCGCTTGTCCGCATGGGTCAGCCCTCCTCGTGCTGGCCGAAGAAGGTCAGCAGCAGCTGGAACAGGTTGACGAAGTTGAGGTAGAGCGACAGCGCGCTCATCACCGCCAGCTTCTCCGCCCGCTCGCTTGCGCCGTGGGCGAGATAATCGGCCTTGGCACGCTGCGTGTCCCACGCGGTCAGCCCGGTGAAGACCAGCACGCCCACGATCGAGACGACCAGTTGCAGCGTGCCCGACTGCAGCACCAGGTTGACGAGGCTCGCCAGCACGACGCCGATCAGCCCCATGAACAGGAAGTTGGTGAAGCGCGTAAGGTCCGCCTTCGTGGTGTAGCCCCACAGGCTCATAGCGAGGAAGGTGACCGCCGCGACCAGCAGGGTGGAGGCGACGCTCGCCCCGGTAAAGACCAGCAGGATGCTGGCGAGCGAAACGCCCATCAGCGCGGCGAACGCGAACAGCGCGCCCCGCGCGCCCGCCAACGTCATCCGCTCGAACCGGAAGGAGAAGAACAGCACGAAGCCCAGCGGCGCCAGCATGGCGACCCATTTGAGCGGGGTGCCGAAGATCGGCTGGTAGAGCGCAGGGGTGGAGGCGACGAGCCAGGCGACCGCCGCGCTTACCATCAGTGCCAGCCCCATGTTGCGATAGATGCCGAGCATGTGCCGGCGAAGCCCCTCGTCGAACCGCGTGCCGGCACGGGTGCCGGTCGTGGCGCCGGGGACGAAACGATCCGAATTCATGGCGACATATCCTTTCAAGACGATGCCAATGGATCGCCAATCTAGGGCGCGTGCGCCATCCGTACTATTAACAGGCCATCGAAAGATCGCGCGCCTTTCGATAGGTTCAGTCTATAATGCGCAGCATGCGCCGGGCCGCCTCCGCAACGCCGCGCGCGATCAGGCGATAGCTTTCGGAATAGGCCGCCCCCTGCCGCCAGACCGCGGCGATGGACCGGGTCGCTGACCAGTCGCTGACCGTCAGCCGCCGGACCATGTCCTCGCCCCCCACTTCGGACCGCAGATAGAGCTCGGGCAGAATGGCGAGGCCGATGCCCGAACCCGCCATCTGGCGCAGGCTGTCGAGGCTGGTGCCTTCGTAATCGCGCAGCAGTTCGGCATCCAGCTCGTCGCAGATCGCCGCCGCCTGGCGATAGAAATGGTGCCGCCGGTCGAAACTGAGGATGCGCGCACCTGCGAGGTCGCTGCGGCGCAGCAGCGCCTCCTGCACCAGCGGATTGTCCGGCGCCGCTACCAGATGCAGCGGTTCGCGGAACAGCGGCTCGATCTCCAGGTCGGCGCCCGCCACCGGGAGCGGGGCGAGCACCATGTCGAGCGCGCCGCGCCGCAGCAGCGCGAACTGTTCGTCCGGAATACCCTCGCGCATGTGCAGGCGCATGTCGGGGTGCTCGCGGTGCAGCCGGGCGACGACCGGAGGCAGCAGATAGGGTCCGATGGTCGGCGAAACGCCGAACCGCACCGTACCCGCGAGGCCCGACACGCTGCGCCGCGCAAGATCGCGCAGATCCGCCACGCCCAGCAGCACCCTGCGCGCCCGCTCCGCCAGCTCGCGCCCGACCGGGGTCAGTTGGATCGGCGTATCGCCGCGCTCCACCAGCACCACGCCGAGCCGCGCCTCCAGCGTCTTCAACTGCTGGCTCAGCGTGGGTTGGGACACGTGAACGGTCGCCGCCGCTCGGCCGAAATGCTGGGTATCGGCAAGGGCGACGAGGTATTCCAGTTGGCGCAGGGTCGGCATCGCGCACTCCCATTGTGATAGATATTGTCTATCGTGGGGTCGCCTCGGTTTCAACTGGCCTATCGGTGGCGGGATGGCGATATTGCCAGTCCACCGACCGAAGCAAGGAGACACACCGTGGATCGCCTGCAAATGCTGCGCAAGAGACACCGCCGCCTCAACCGGGTGATCGACAATTGCCGTGCCGCCAACCGGCAGGAGGACATGAAGCTGCTGAAGCGCATCCGCCTGCGGCTGAAGGATCGGATCGCGGCCCTCCAAACCCACCCGCTCCGCGTGGGTTGACCGCCAGGCGGGCGTGGCCGGGGCTCCCCTCCCCCTCGCATGCTCCGTGCCGCGTCCGCCACCTGCCTCCCCTTTTCATGATCGACCGCATCCTCCAGCCACTCGGCGCGTTCCTGCGCGCGGAAAGCGCCGGTGGCATCGTCCTGATGCTCGCCGCGGCGTTTGCCCTTCTCATCGCCAATTCGCCGCTCGCCCCGACCTACACCGCCGCGCTGGACCTGCCGCTGGCGGTGACGCTGGGCGGCGTCGGCCTCGAAAAGCCATTACTGCTGTGGATCAACGACGGCCTGATGGCGGTGTTCTTTTTCCTCGTCGGGCTGGAAGTGAAGCGGGAGATCGTGAACGGCCAGCTGTCCAGCTGGAACAAGGCCTCGCTGCCGCTGTTCGCCGCGATCGGCGGCATGACCGTCCCCGCGCTCATCTTCGTCGGCATCAATCAGGGGGCGCCGCAGAACCTCGCCGGCTGGGCCATCCCGGCCGCGACCGACATCGCCTTCGCGCTCGGCGTCCTCTCGCTGCTCGGCCCGCGCGTGCCCGTGGCGCTGAAGGCGCTGCTGCTCGCCATCGCGGTGATCGACGATATCGGGGCGATCGCCATCATCGCGCTGTTCTATTCGGGCGCCATCGACCTTGCCATGCTGGCTGGCGCGGCGGCGACGCTGGCCGTGCTGTTCGCCTGCAACCGCGCCCGCATCGCCTCGTCCATCCCCTATGTGCTCCTCGGCGTCATGCTGTGGGTCTTCGTCCTGAAGTCGGGCGTGCACGCAACCCTTGCCGGGGTCGCCGCCGCCGCGATGGTCCCGATGCGGGCGCGCGGCGACACCGCGCTGCTGGAACGGATGGAGCATGCTCTGCATCCGTGGGTCGCCTTCCTCGTCATTCCGGTGTTCGGCTTCGCCAATGCGGGGGTCGCCCTGACCGGACTGGCGCCGGCGGACCTGCTCGCGCCGCTGCCGCTTGGCATCGCACTTGGCCTGCTGGTGGGCAAGCAACTGGGCATCTTCGGCTTCGCCGTGGCCGCGGTACGCTTTAAGTGGGCAAGCCTGCCCGATTCGATCGGCTGGCGCGAAGTGCATGCCGTGTCGCTGCTGGCGGCGATCGGTTTCACGATGAGCCTGTTCGTCGGCAATCTCGCTTTCGCCGATCCGGCGCAGGTCGAAGCGGTGAAGCTGGGCGTCCTGGCCGCATCGCTCGTTGCCGCGATCGCAGGCTTTGTCCTGCTGCGCCGCAGCCTGGCGGGGCCTGCGCGTTGACGATCACGCTGCTGATGCTGGCCGGTGGCCTGGTGGCGCTGTTCTTCGGCGGCGACCTCTTGGTGCGCGGCGCGGTCGGCCTGGCCGAGCGGCTGGGCGTCACGCCGCTTGTCATCGGGCTGGTCGTGGTCGGCTTCGGCACTTCCATGCCTGAGCTGGTGACCAGCGTGGAAGCCGCGCTGGCGGGATCGCCCGATATCGCGTGGGGCAACATCGTCGGCTCCAACATCGCCAATACGCTGCTGATTCTCGGCGCGGCGGCGGTGATCGCCCCGATCGCCCTTCGCGACGGCGCCGCGTTGCGTGATGCAGGCGTCGCGCTGGGCGCGTCGCTGCTACTGCTGCTCATCGCTATCGCCGAGTTTGGCCAAACGGGGATCGGCTTCGCGCTGGTTGCGCTGCTCTTCCTCTATGTCGGCTGGTGCTACCGCGCCGAGCGCCGACATTCCCGCGCCTCCCGAGCCGGGCCGGCGACCGAGACGGCGGACCCGGCGCCGGGCGCGTCCGGCAGCGGCTGGCTCCGCCCGATCCTGCTGACGATCGGCGGACTGGCGCTGCTGGTCGTGGGTGGGCGTCTGCTTGTCACCGGCGCGATCGATCTGGCCCGGGTTGCGGGACTGGGCGAGACGCTGATTGGCCTCACCATCGTCGCCCTCGGCACCTCCCTGCCCGAGCTCGTGACCTCGCTCGTCGCGGCGCGCCGCGGGCAGACCGATGTCGCCTATGGCAATGTCGTCGGGTCGAACATCTACAACCTCCTCGGCATCGGCGGCGTCACCATGGCGGTCGCCCCCGCGCCTCTGCCGCAGGCATTGTTGCCGGTCGATCTGGGCATCATGACCCTCTCCGCGATCGCCGTGTTTGCCTGCGCGCGCTTCGCAGGGGGCGTGTCCCGCCGCGCCGGCGCGGTGCTGCTGGTCGCCTACGCGGCATTCCTCGCGGTGCTGGTCCTCGGCGCGACGTAAGCCGGAAAAGCCACCCGGCCCATCCGGGCGCGCCGTCCTAGTCGGTCGCCGGCGTGGCCCTTGCGGTCGTGGGAATTTCCTCGCCACCGGCTTCGAAGCCGCCGCCCAGGGCCACGAACAGATTGGCCTGGTTCTGCAGATAGCCGCGCCGCGTCATGAGCAATTGCTGGCGCGCGTTGAACAGGTTGCGCTCCGCATCCAGCACCTGGAGATAGTCGGTCACGCCCTCGCGGTAACGCAGGCGGGCGATGCGCGCGGTATCTTCCTGCGCGCGCACGGCGCGTTCCTGCACCGCGACCTGGCGCGCGATGTATTCGCGCCCGGCCAACCCGTCGGACACCTCGCGGAAGGCGGTCTGGATCGCGCGCTCGTAAGTCGCGATCTGTTCGGTTTCCTGCGCGCGGGCCAGATCGAGCTGCCCCTGGCGCCGCCCCCAGTCGAAAATCGGCAGGTCGATCGACGGGCCGATCGAATAGAAGAAATTGCCGGTGTCGAACAGACCGTCGAGGCTGGTCGAGGTCAGGCCCGTGCGTCCGGTCAGCGAGATCGACGGGAAGAACGCCGCCCGCGCCGCACCGATATTGGCGCGTGCCGCAGTGAGGCTTTCTTCCGCCTGCACGATGTCCGGCCGGCGCAGAAGCAATTCGGACGACAGCCCGGCATCGAGCCGCAGGCCGTTCTCCTGCTGCGCCAGCGTCATTCCGGGCGGAAGCTCCGTCGGCGCATCGCCGCCGATCAGGACCAGCAGCTGGTTCTGCAATTGCGCGGCGGCCAGTTGCTCGGTCGCCAATTGCTGCTCCGCCTGGGTCAGCAGCGTCTCGGCCTGGTAATAGGGCAGCGCCGAATCGACGCCCGCGTCGAGCCGCTTCTTCGCCAACGCCAGCCCTTCGCGCCGCGACGCTGCGGTCGCTTCGGCAAGGGTGATCTGCTCGCGCGTCTCGGTCAGCTCGTAATAGGTCGTGGCGACGTCGGCGATCAGCGAGAGGTAGAACGCGCGCTGGGCGGCCACCGATGCCAGATATTGCGCGCGCGCCGCCGCCGAGAGATTTGCGACCCGGCCCCAGAAATCGAGCTCGAACGCACTCACGCCCACGCCGACCTGGAACTGGTTCGTGGTGAAGGATCCGCCGCTGCCGTCGCCTGCCGCGCCGCCGGTTCCGCCACCCACGCCGCCGCCGACACCGCCACCCGTGCCCGGGGTGCCGATCGCACCGGCCGATCCGGCGGGGAAACGACTGCGTGTCGCGCTGCCGGTGGCGGCGATCGTGGGCAGGCGCTGGCTGGTCTGGATCTGGTACTGCGCCCGCGCCTGCGCGATGCGGGCGGTGGCCGCGACCAGATCGCGATTGTTGGCGAGCGCGGTGTCGATCAGCGCGTTCAGCCGCGCGTCGGCGAAGAACTCGCGATAGGACAGCGTGGCCGCGACCACCCCGCCTTGCGGGTTCAGCGCCGGGTCGAAGGTCTGCGGGACGGAGAGCGGCGGCCGCTCGTCCGCGGGCGCCAGATTGACGCACCCGCTCAGCATGGTGGCGAGCGCCAGTGCGGCGAGGCCGGTCTTGCGTGCGGTCACGAGGCGCTCTCCTCGGGCTTTTCGTCGGTCGACGCATCGCCGTCGTCCAGTTCATCGTGGCCCATGGTGCCCGCGGCACTGGGCTGGCGACGGCTGACCCGCTCGCGCACGACGAGGTAGAGCAGCGGGATCACGAAGATGCCGATGGCGGTGGCGGTGATCATGCCCCCCATCACGCCCGTGCCTACCGCGACGCGGCTGGCGGCGCCCGCACCGCTGGCGATGACCAGCGGCACCATGCCGAGGATGAAGGCGAGCGAGGTCATGATGATCGGGCGTAAGCGCAGGCGCGCGCCTTCCTTGACCGCCTCCAGCGGGCTCTTGCCCTGTTCCTCTTCCTCGATCGCGAACTCGACCACGAGGATCGCGTTCTTCGCGGCGAGGCCGATGATCGTGATCAGGCCGACGTTGAAATAGACGTCCGCCGACAGGCCGCGCAGCATCGACAGCAGCACCGCGCCGAGCACGCCCAGGGGCACGATCAGCAGCACCGCCAGCGGCACCGCCCAGCTTTCGTAAAGCGCGGCGAGGACCAGGAACACGACCACGAAGCTCAGGCCCAGCAGCAGGCCGATCTGGCCGCTCGACTGTTTTTCCTGATAGGACACGCCGGTCCATTCATAGCCGATCCCGTCGGGCAGCTGTTCCGCCAGCTGCTCCAGCTCGGCGAGCGCGGCGCCCGAGCTCTTGCCCGGCGCGGCGGACCCCGACAGCGTCATGGCGGGATAGCCGTTGTACCGGTCGAGCGCGGGCGGCGCGGCCGACCACTTCACGGTCGAGAACGAGCTGAACGGCACCAGTTCGCCATCGGCATTGGGCACGCGCAGCGACAGCACGTCCTCCGGCGTCATGCGATAGGGCGCATCGGCCTGGGCCAGCACCTGCAGCACGCGCCCCTCGCGATTGAAGTCGTTCACATAGGCCGAGCCGAACACGGTCGAGAGCGCCGTGTTCACGTCGCTGATCGAAAGACCCAGCGCGGTCGCCGCGACCCGGTCGATATCGACGTCGAGCTGGGGCGCCGGCGGCTGATCCTCGGGCCGGATCTCGCCGATCACGTCGCTTTGCGAAGCGAGCCCCAGCATCTGGTCGCGCGCCTGGACCAGGACGTCGCGGCCCACGCCGGTGCGGTCCTCCAGCTTCATGGAAAAGCCGCTGGCATTGCCCAGTTCGCGGATCGGCGGCGGCTGGATCACGAAAGCCTGCGCCGCGGTGATCTGCGAGAACTGCTGCATCGCGCGGCCAAGGATCGCGTCCGCCGACTGGTCGGAACCGGTCCGCTCGCTCCAGTCGATGAGCGGGGTGAAGATCAGCGCCGCGTTCTGGCCATTGCCGTAGAAGCTGAAGCCGCGCACCGCGACCACGTTTTCCACCAGCTCCTGCTTGCGCCAGTATTCCACGATCGGGTCGATCGCCTCGTTCGCCCGCGCCTGCGTGGCCCCCGGCGGGGCCTGGATCGCGGTGATGAGATAGCCCTGGTCCTCGGTCGGCAGGAACGCGCTGGGCAGCCGCGTGAACAGGAACACCGCCAGCACCACCAGCAACGCGAACACGGCAAGGCCGCGCATCGCGTGCGAGAGGATCTTCTCGTTCACGCGGACGTAGCGGTCGGTCATCCGACCGAACCAGTCGTTGAACTTGTCGAGGAAGCTGCGCAGCCCGTGCAGCGCCTTGGCCAGCAGCCCCTTGATGCCGCCTTCGTGCCGCTGTTCCTCCAGCCGCTTGAACGCGGCCTGCTCCTCTTCCTCGGTCTTGAGGAAGGTCGCGCACAGCGCCGGGGTCAGCGACAGCGCGAGGAAGGCGGAGAAGAAAATCGAGATCGCGAGCGTGACGGAGAACTGGCGATAGATCGCCCCGACCGATCCGGGGAAGAAGGCCATCGGGATGAAAACCGCGATCAGCACCAGCGTGATGCCCACGATGGCGCCGGTGATCTGGTCCATCGCGATGCGCGTCGCTTCCTTGGAATCCAGATGCTCCTCGCGCATAATGCGCTCGACATTCTCGATCACGACGATCGCATCGTCGACCAGGATGCCGATGGCCAGGACCATGCCGAACAGCGACAGCACGTTGATCGAGAAGCCGAACAGCCACAGGCCCAGACACGCGCCTGCCAGCGCGATCGGCACCACCAGCGCCGGGATCACCGTCGCGCGCCATTTCTGCAGGAACAGGAACATGACGAGGAAAACGAGGATCATTGCCTCGACCAGCGTCTTGACCACTTCCTCGACCGAGATGCGCACAAACGGCGTGGTGTTGTAGGGGATCGCCCATGCCACGTCGGCGGGCAGCGTCGGGCCCAGCTCCTCCATCCGCTCGCGCACGCCGGCATCGGTCGCCAGCGCGTTCGCCCCGGTGGCGAGCTGGACCGCCATGCCCGCCATCGGCTGGCCGTTCAGCGTGGTGGAGGTGGTGTAGTTCTGCGCGCCCAGCTCGACCCGGGCGACATCGCCCAGCGTCACGGTCGCGCCGCCGGTATCGCCGCGCAGCACGATCTCGCGAAATTCCTCCGGCGTCGACAGGCGCCCGCCCGGCACGATGCTGGCGGTGATCTCCTGGCCCTTCACATTGGGCAGTCCGCCCAGCGAACCGCCCGCGGTCTGGCTGTTCTGCGCCCGGATCGCGGCCAGCACCTGGTTGGGAGAGATCGAGAAGCTGGCAAGCCGCGCCGGGTCGAGCCAGATGCGCATCGCGTATTCGGACCCGAACAGGCGCACATCGCCCACGCCCGGAACGCGGCGCAGCTCGTCCACCACCTGGGTGGAGGCGATATTGCCGAGATCGGTGGTCGACAGCTCCCCGCTGCGCGAGGTCAGCGCGACGATTTCGAGGAAGCCGGTATTCGCCTGGCGCACCACGATGCCCTGGCGCCGCACGTCTTCGGGCAGTCGCGCCTGCACCGTGCTGAGCCGGTTCTGCACCTCGGTCTGGGCGATGTCGATGTCGGTGCCCGATTCGAAGGTCACCGTGATCTGCGCGGTGCCGTTCGACTGGCTCGACGACGACATGTAGAGATAGCCGTCGACGCCGTTGAGCTGCTGCTCGATCACCTGCGTGACGTTTTCTTCCAGCGTCTCGGCATCGGCGCCGGGATAGGTGACGCTGATCGAGAGCGAAGGCGGCGCGACGCTGGGGTACTGCTCCACCGGCAATGCGCGCAGCGCGATGATGCCGGCCAGCAGGATGCCGATCGAAATGACCCAGGCGAAGATCGGCCTGTCGATGAAGAAGCGCGACATCATGTCAGCGCGCCTGCTGGCTCTGGCTCTTTTCCGCCCCGCCGCCGGACGCCGCGGCCTGCGCGCCCTGGCCCTTGCCGGCAGGCGTGCCCGCCCTCGGCTTCGTCGCGCCGGAGCCGCCCTTGCCCGACACGCTCTTTACCGCGACCCCGGGCCGCATCTTCTGCATGTTGCTGGTCACGATGACGTCGCCGGGCTTCAGCCCGCCGGTGACGATCCAGCGACCATCCACCATCTCGCCCAGCTGGATCGGGCGCGGCTGCACCTTGCCGTCCTGGCCCACGACGAAGACCGTACCGCCCTGCTCGGTCATGTTGACCGCGCGCTGCGGGACGGTGATGCCGCCCTTGCGCTTGCCCGCGAACAGCGTCGCGCGCACGAACTCGCCCGGCAGCAGCGTGCTGTCCGGGTTGGGGAACTGGGCACGGATGGCGACCGTGCCGGTCGTCTGGTCGACCGAATAGTCGAGGAAATTGATGAAGCCGGGCAGCGGGTACTTGCGCCCGTTGGGGAAGCTCAGCTGCACTTCGACCATGTCGTTCTCGCCAAGGTCGATCTCGCCCGCCTCGATCCCGTCGCGAATGTCCTGCAGCTGGGTGACGCTCTGCGCGAAGCGGACATAGATCGGATCGATCTGCTGGATCCGCGTCATCAGCGTGCCTTCGGCTTGCGACACCAGCGCGCCTTCGGTCACCTGCGCCGAACTGGCGCGGCCCGCGATCGGCGCGCGCACCGTGGTGTAGCTCAACTGGAGCTGCGATGCGTCCACCGCCGCGCGCAGCTGCGCCACATTGGCGCGCGCTTCGCGCTCGGCCGCGACGGCGGCGTCGAATTCCTGGCGGCTGACGGCGTTCTCTTCCACCAGCGGGCGATAGCGATCGACCACGGCGGAGGCATTGGCGAGCGTCGCCTGTGCGCGTTGCAGGCTGGCCTGCTGCTGCTGCAGCGCGGCGCGGCGTTCGCGCGGGTCGATCCTGAACAGGGGCTGGCCCTTCCCGACGAAGGTCCCTTCCTCGTACAGGCGCTGCTGCACGATCCCGTCGACGCGCGCACGCACTTCCGCCTCGCGCACCGGCTCGACCCGGCCCGGCAGCTCGATGACGTTGGGAACTTCCTGCGTGCCGATCGTGAGGGTCTCGACCGGCACCGCGGGTGGGGCCTGCTGCTCCGGAGAACCGGAACAGGCGACGAGCGATGCGAACGCGGCGATACTGAGGAGACGGCCCACCATTTGGCGGCCCCTATCGCTCAATTCCGCACTTGCGAAGCCCCTAAGCGCGCCCTGATACAAAGTTTCTCATTGCCACTGGAAAGATCGGCATCGCCGCGCCCTGCCGTGTCGCCAGCACGACCAACGGCAGCGTGCCGGCCATTAGAATGCCATCTTCGAGCAGCCCGTAGCGCGCCTATTTCGGCAAGCGACTGGAATCGTTCGACATGGGCAACAGGAACGAATGATCGGCGAATGGCAGCATCGGCGGGAAGCCCGCCGGCCGAGAATGGGGTGGCGCGATGCTGGAAGGGAAAACGGGTGGTGAGCCCTGCTGGGTTCGAACCAGCGACCTACTGATTAAAAGTCAGTTGCTCTACCGACTGAGCTAAGGGCCCATCACCGAAGCGGTGCCCTAGGCAGGCGATGCGATCCGGTCAAGCGTGCGCGCGCGGCCGGCCCTTCGCCAGCCGGTGCGCGAGCTGGCGCAGGGTGCGTCCGGTCACGGGGTCGCGCCAGGCGGGCGCGATGCGGGCCGCCGGTGTCAGGACGAAGGTACGGTCACGAAAGGCGGGATGCGGGATCGCGAGATCGCGCGTGGCCCATATCCCGCCCGACCACAGCACGATGTCGAGGTCGAGCACCCGCGCGCCCCAGCGCCGCCCCCGCCGACGACCGAACGCGCGCTCCATCCGCTGCAACTGGGCGAGCAGGCCGTCGGGCTCCAGCGTGGTCGAAAGCAGCGCGGCGGCATTGGCATAGCGCCGGCTGGACGGCCCCAGCGGGGCGCTGTCGATCACCGCCGAACGCGCCGTCACCGTGCCCAGCGCCGCCAGCTCCTCCATCGCCGCGCGCACGACCGCGCGGGGCGCGCCATAGCTGGCATGCCGCCGATTGGACCCCAGCGCGACGAGGTAGGTGTGCGCGCTCAGACGTCCTCGCTGATCCGGGTGTAAAGCTGCGGACGCCGGTCGCGGAAGAACCCCATCCCCGCCCGATGCTTCGCCGCCAGATCGAGGTCGAGCGTCTGGACCAGCACGCCTGTGTCCTCGCGCCCGAATTCGGCCAGCATGTCGCCCCATTCGTTGGTGATGAAGCTGTGCCCGTAGAAGGTCTGACCGTCCTCGGTCCCGATGCGGTTGGCGGCGATCACCGGCATGCAGTTCGATACCGCGTGGCCCGTCATCGCGCGGCGCCACATGCGGCTGGTGTCGAATTCGGCATCGTAGGGTTCGGAGCCGATCGCGGTGGGGTAGAACAGCAGTTCGGCGCCCATCAGTGCCATCACCCGCGCGCATTCGGGATACCACTGGTCCCAGCACACGCCCACGCCGATCCGCGTGCCGGCGACGTCCCACACCTTGAACCCGTCGTTTCCGGGGCGGAAATAGTATTTTTCCTCGTACCCCGGCCCGTCGGGAATATGGCTCTTGCGATAGGTGCCCGCGATCTCGCCACCCGCGTCGATCATGGCAAGCGTGTTGTAGTAATGGTGCCCGTCGCGTTCGAAGAAGCTGGTCGGGATCGCGATCCGCAGCGTCTTCGCCAGCCTTTGCATGGCGAGAACGCTGGGATGCTCCGCCGTCGGCCGGGCGCGGGCGAACAGCGCCTCGTCCTCGGTCTTGCAGAAATAGGGACCAGCGAACAGTTCGGGCGGCAGCACGATCTGTGCGCCCTGGCCCGCCGCCTTTTCCACCAGCGCGGCGACGGCATCCACATTCTCGCGCTCGTCCTCGCTATCGAGGGCAAGTTGCAGCGCGGCGACGGTAACGGTGCGGGTCAAGGATGCGGCCTTCAGCGCTTGCGGAACAGCAGCGTCATGCGGTCGCTTTCGCCGACCGGCTTCAGCTCGTCGCGCTTGGTGGACAGGGTCGGGGGCAGTTCCCACACGCCCTTGGGATGGTCGGCGCTGTCCTTCGGATTGGCGTTGATCTCGCTCGAATCGACCAGTTCGAACCCGGCCGCCTCCACCAGGCCGACCACATCGCTCTGGCGCAGATATCCGCGGCTGCCATCGGTATAGTCACCGCTCGCATCGTCCTTCGCGCGGTGCTGCACGATCCCGAGCAGGCCGTCATCGGCGAGCAAGGCGCGCAGGCGCGTCAGCTCGGTCCGCAGCGCGCCCGAACGGTAGAGGTTGTGCATCTCGCGGAAGATCAGCGCCCGGTCCACCGTCCCCTTCAGCGCGTCCGGCACGTCCTGCGAGGCATAGGCCGCGACCGGCGCGCCCGCGAGGTTCCAGGTCGGGCTGTCCTTCGCGAAGGCGGCGGGCAGCTTGCCGAAATACTCCGCCATGCCGGCGACGTTCGCGCTGGCGGGATCGGGCATGATGCCGACATAGCGGCCATCCGCCCCCAGATAGGGCACCAGCACCCGCGTGTACCAGCCGCCCGCGGGCATGTAGTCGGCCACGGTCATGCCCGGCTGCACGCGAAAGAAGGCGAGCGTCTGCGCGGGGTGGCGCCATTCGTCGCGGGCGCGGTCCTCGCTGCGATTGTCCTGCGCCAGCGCGCCCTCCATCGCGCCGCTCGTCGCTTCCGGCGACGGGGCCTGCGCGATGGCAGGCGCGGCGAACCCTGCGACAAGGGCGGCGAAGGCAACGGTGATCGGGCGCATAACTCTCTCTCCTGGCTGTCGCCCCAATCTAGGGAGCCGCGCTCCGATGACAAAGGGCCGGTGCGTTCCTACATCCGGGGCCAAAGGAGACAAGACATATGGCAAACAGCGAAACCGTGATCGTCGCCGGCGGCTGCTTCTGGTGCACCGAGGCCGTGTTCAAGGACGTCATCGGCGTGACCGAGGTGGAAAGCGGCTATATCGGCGGCACGACCGAGAACCCGACCTACAAGCAGGTCTGTTCCGGCGACACCGGCCATGCCGAGGCGGTGCGGCTGACCTTCGACACCGACAAGGTCTCGCTGGCCGAAATCTACGACATGTTCATGGGCACCCACGATCCGAGCCAGCTCAACCGCCAGGGCAACGACGTCGGCACCCAGTATCGCAGCGCGATCTTCCCGCTATCGGACGAACAGCGCGAGGAGGCGAAGGCCGCCATCGCACGCTGGAACGAGACCAACGATGCCGAGGCGGTCACCACGATCGAGGACGGGACCTGGTACCCGGCGGAAGATTACCACCAGGATTACTGGGACGGCGAAGGCCAGCGGAACCCCTATTGCATGGCGGTCATCCCGCCCAAGCTGATGAAGCTGCGCAAGAGCTTCCAGGGCAAGGTCCGCGAGGACGCATGAGGATGGCGGGGCGGCTGCGGCCTCACAGTCCGTAGCTGCTCTCGTCCACGCCGGTGCAGCGTCCATAGGTGGCCGTGGCATTCCCGCCGCCCGCGCGCGTATAGCGCGCCGGGCCGATTACGGTGATCGCCAACGCTTCGGTCACGCGTTTCTTCGTGTAGCTGTCCGTACAGGTTTGCGACCCGCTATAGGTATCGCCCTCCCGCCGATCCCAGGTGAATTTACACTCGCCGAAGCTGCGGGTGCCGAAACCCTCGCCATCGAAGGTATTGACGGTCGCCATAGGCGGTTCCGCAGTGCACCGGCCATCGCCGCTGACGACGTCGTAAACCCCTCGTTCCAGGCCGAGATCGCCCGCGTCGCCGCGCTCCTGTACGGGCGTTGCCGCGCTCTTGGCGGCGGCGGTAGCCGTGTCGACCGCCGTTGACGGCACGTCGTCTTGCGGCTGATCGTCCGCGGCGCAGGCGGCAAGCGCCAGCGCTCCGCCGATCATGGTGGCTACGGCACGCAGCGGCATTGGCAAATCCTCTCACGATGACACGTCTCTGGAAAGGATCGCCCGCGCCCGATGTTCCGCGCTAGTCGCCGCTGGGGTCGACGAAATTGCCCGCGCCGATATTGGCGTTGACCACGCCGCCGTCGATCGGGATCGTGGTGCCGACCACGTAGTCGCCCGCGCGGCTTAGCAGGTAGATCGCACCCGCCGCCATGTCCTCCGCCACGCCCACGCGACGGCTGGGGATACCCCGCTCCACCATGTCGGCATTGTCGCGCGCGGCCCGGTTCATGGCGCTGGGGAATGCCCCCGGCCCGATGCCGTTGACCACGATGTTGTCGTTGATGAGGCGCGCGGCCATCCGCTTGGTCAGATGGATCAACCCCGCCTTGGACGCCTGGTAGGGATAGGTTTCCCACGGGTTCAGCTTCATCCCGTCGATACTGGCGATCATCAGCACCTTCGCCGGACGATCCTTCGTCGCCGCGGCCTTCAACAGCGTGTGCAGCTTCTGCGTCAGGAAGAACGGCGTTTTGAGATTGAGGTCCACCGTGCGGTGCCAGCCGGCCTCGCTGAAATCCTCGAACGGTTCGCCCCAGGCCGCACCCGCATTGTTGACCAGAATGTCGAGCCTGTCCTCACGCGCCGAAATCTCGTCCGCCAGTCGCTGGATCCCGTCCATCTGCGACAGGTCGCCGACCAGCCCGATCACCCTGTCGCCGAATTCGGCGCTGGTTTCCTCGACCTGCTCCTGCTTGCGCGCCACGATATAGACCCGCGCGCACCCCGCCGCGAGCAGGCCCTCCACGATCATCTTGCCGATACCGCGGCTGCCCCCGGTGACGAGCGCGACGCGGCCCTCGAGCGTGAATAGGTCGTTGAGGTTCATAATTGGCTCTTCCCTCCCCTCCCGCAAGCGGGAGGGGCAGCGAGACTTGGGCTTGCCCCGCAAGTCCTAGTCGTAGCGGGGTGGGCCTTCCCTGCGGTCGGCCCATGCCCACCCCCGCCCCCTCCCGCCAGCGGGAGGGGAGACTCGATCAGTATCCGCTCAGCTCGGCCACCCGGCCCGCATGGTAGTACGCGTCGCCGAGGAACTCGCTCAGCGCGCGGTCGCGCTTCATGAACAGGCCGATGTCGTATTCGTCGGTCATGCCGATGCCGCCATGCATCTGCACGCCTTCCTGCACCGCCAGCGCGGCGGTGCGCGCGACCTTGGCCTTCGCGACCGAAGCCATCAGCGATCCGCGCTCGCTGCCGCCATCGAGCAATTGCTGCGCCTTGATCACCGCGGCGCGGGCGATCTCGACTTCGGAATAGAGATGCGCGGCGCGGTGCTGCAGCGCCTGGAACTCGCCGATCAGCCGCCCGAACTGCTTGCGCTGCTTGAGGTAGTCGACCGTGCGTTCCATCGCCCCGCGCGCGACGCCCACGCCCTCTGCCGCCGCGCCGACGCGCCCTGCGTCCAGCATGCGGTTCAGCAGCTCGCGCCCGCCATCGACTTCCCCGATCACGGCATCCCCGTCGAGTTCGACCCCGTCGAAGGTCACATGGCTCGCCATGGAGCTGTCGACCAGCCGGACCGGGTCCTGGCTCATGTTCGCCGCGTCTTTCGGCACCGCGAACAGCGTCACGCCATCCTCGTCGTTATCGCTGCCGGCGGTGCGCGCGGCGACCACCATCATGTCGCTGCTCGCGCCGTGGATCACGAAATCCTTGCGCCCGGTCAGTTTGAAGCCGTTGCCCGACCGCTCCGCCTTGCAGGCGATGCGCTCGGGGCGGTGCTTCGCGCCCTCGTCGATCGCGACGGCATAGACCGCCTTGCCTTCGATGAGGCCGGGCAGATAGCGTTCCTTCAGCGCCGCATCGGCGCCCTTCAGCGCGGTCGCGGCCAGCACCGAACTGGTGAGGAAGGGCGACGGCGTCAGGTTGCGGCCGATTTCCTCCAGCACGATGCCCGCCTCGACATGGCCCATGCCGAGCCCGCCGTCGTCCTCGCCCACCAGCATCCCGGTGAACCCCATTTCGGCGAACTGTTCCCACAGCGCATGGCCGAAGCCGTCCTTGCAATTGCGGTCGCGCCAGTGGCGCAGCTGTTTCTCGATTCCACCTTCGGAAGCCATGAACTGGCTGGCGCTGTCGGCGAGCATCGCCTGATCGTCGTCGTGATAGAGTGGCATTTCTTTCTCCCAAATCCCCTCCCGCTTGCGGGAGGGGAGATCAGCTCAGCCGCCCGGCAGTTCGAGGATGCGCTTGGCGATGACGTTGAGCATCACCTCGCTGGTGCCGCCCTCGATGCTGTTGGCCTTCGTACGCAGCCAGCTGCGCGCGGGCGTGCCGCCGTCAGTTTCCTCGCTATCCCATTCCAGGCTGCGCGAGCCGCCGGCCGCCATCATCAGCTCGTGGCGGCGCTTGTTGAGCTCGGTCCCGGCGTATTTCATCATGTTGGGCTGCGCCGGGTGGGCCTTGCCGACCTTGGCCTCGTCGAGGAACTTCTCCGCCATGCAGCCATAGGCGAGCACATCCACGTCGAACAGCGCCAGCTCGGCGCGCAGCACGGGGTCGAGTTCTCCCGACAGACGCTTCATCGCCGCGCCGATCGCGCTGGTCCGCTCGCTGCCGCCCGCGCCCGAGATCATCTCGCGCTCGTGGCCGAGCAGATACTTCGCCACGTCCCAGCCGCGGTTCACCTCGCCCACCTGGGCCGGCACGTCCTCGCCATAGCTCTTGGGCACCTTCACATCGTCCATGAAGGTTTCGCAGAAAGGCGAATTGCCGCTGATCAGCTTGATCGGCTTGGTGCTGCATCCCTCGCTCGCCATGTCGAACAGCATGAAGGTGATGCCCTGGTACTTGTTCGTCTTGTCGGTCCGCACGAGGCAGAAGATCCAGTCGGCCTGGTCGGCGTAGCTGGTCCAAACCTTCTGGCCGTTGACGACCCAGTGATCGCCCTTGTCCTCGCCATAGGTCTGCAAGCTGACGAGGTCCGATCCGCTGCCCGGTTCGGAATAGCCCTGGCACCAGCGGATCTCGCCGCGCGCGATCTCGTTCAGGAACCGCTGCTTCTGGCCCTCGGTGCCGAACTGGAGCAGCGCCGGGCCGAGCATCCAGATGCCGAAGCTCGACAGCGGCGGGCGCGCATCGATGCGGGCCATCTCCTCGCGCAGCACCTTGGCTTGCGGCGGGGACAGTCCCGCGCCGCCGTATTCCTTGGGCCAGCTTGGCACGGTGTAGCCCTTGTCCCGGCACGCCTCGAACCAGGCCTTCTGCGCCTCGTTCTTGAATTCGGCATCGCGCCCGCCCCAGTAGACGTCGCGTTCGTCGCGCACGGGCTCGCGCATTTCGGGCGGACAGTTCGCCTCCAGCCACTGGCGGGTTTCGGCGCGGAACTGGTCGAGGTCGGACATGGGTTGCTTGGCTCCTCTCCTAGGGCGGCCTCAGGGCGCCTCTGTACGACAGGAAATATGAGGAAATCCGCGGGTCGATCAAGCGGCTTCGGCCCGCTCCGCCATGCCGTAGCGTCAGCCTGTCGCGCGTTGACGGGGGGCGCGGCGCGCCTAATGTGGCGACCATGCCGAAAGAGAGGACGGCCCCGCGATTCTGCGCCTTGTGCGCCTGCCCGAAGGCGGCGCGGGACGTTGCCGTGGCCAACGCATGATCACACCCGTCACCACCGGCAGGCTGCCGATGCGGATCAAGCTCGCGCACGGGTTCGGCGCGGTCGCGTTCGGGGTGAAGGACAACGGCTTCAGCTTCTTCCTGCTGATCTTCTACAACCAGGCGCTGGGCATGGATGCGGGCACGGTCGGGCAGGTGCTGCTCGCCGCGCTGCTGGTCGATGCGCTGGTCGATCCGCTGATCGGCAACCTGTCCGATCGCACCTATACCCGCTGGGGCCGGCGCCTGCCGTGGCTCTACATCGCGCCGATCCCGTTGGCGGTCGCGTGGGTCTTCCTGTGGACCCCGCCCGGCAGTTCGCCGCCCGGCGCGCTGGAGCTGTTCGGCATCGCGGTGTGCGTGCGGCTGTTGCTGTCCGCGTGCGAGGTCCCCTCGATCAGCCTGGTGCCCGAACTGACCGCCGATTACGACGAACGCACCACGCTGTTCCGCTATCGCTTCCTGCTCGGCTGGGCCGGCGGGCTGATCATGATGGTGATGGCCTATGGCGTGTTCATGCCGGGGCCCGAAGGATTGCTGCGGGCGGAGGGATACCTGCCCTTCGGCATTTTCGGCGCCGTGCTGATGGCGGTCGCGGTGATCGGCTCCGCGCTGGGCCAGCACCGGTTGCTGGCGCACCTGCCGCCGCAGCGCCCCGCTCCGTTCAGCTTCGGCCGCGCGTTCACCGAGATTCGCGAGGCCTTCGCGGAGCGGGCGTTCCTGATCTTCGCCGCGGGCGCGCTCGCCGCCTACGTTTTCCAGGGCATGACCTTCTCGATCTCGCAATATCTCAACCTGTTCGTGTGGCAGTTCGACCGCGCCGCGCTGAACGTCTTCCCCCTCGCCCTGCTGCTGAGCGCGATCATCATGTTCGCCATCGCCAACCCGGTGCAGAAACGCTTCGGCAAGCCGCGCGGGGCGATGATCTGCGCGCTGTCGGGCTACGTGGTCGCGATCGGACCCTATTACCTGTTCCAGCTGGGCGCGTGGCCCGATCCCGGCGCGCCCGCGACCGTACTGGGCCTGTTCTCCGCCTCCACCGCGCTCTATTTCGCCTTCCTCGTCGTCGGCAACGCGCTCGCCATCACCACCGTGATCTGCGCCAGCAGCATGATCGCCGACGTGGTGGAGGCCCATCAGGAACGCACCGGGCGCCGGTCCGAGGGGGCGTTCTTTTCCGGCAACTGGCTGGTGCAGAAATGCGCGACCGGCATCGGCATTTTCGTAACCGGCCAGGTGATCGCCGCGTCCGGCCTGGTGCGCAACGCGCGGCCCGGCACGGTGCCGGCCTCGACGCTCGACACGCTGATCTGGCTCTATGTCGGCATCGGCGCGGTGCTGGTCGCGCTGACCGCCTACTGGCTTGGCCGCTTTCCGATCGGCCGCGCGGAGCACGAGGCGCGCGTCGCCGCGCTGGCGGAAGCCGCCCGGGCGGACCGCGAACACCTGACCATCACGCCCTAGATTTCACGCCCTGACAGACGATACGAGAAGAGGACCGACCCCATGGATTTCCAACCGACCGACCGGCAGCAGCACTGGCGCGACCGCGTGCGCCACTTCATCGAGGCCGAAATCCGCCCGGCGGTAGCGACCTATCGCGAGCAGGACGCGAAGGGCGAGCGGTGGAAGGTCATCCCCGTGGTCGAGGACCTGAAGGCCAAGGCGAAGGCGCAGGGCATCTGGAACCTGTTCATGCCGCCCCGCAACGACAGCCATCACCATGTCGACGAGAGCTTCGAATTCGACGGGCCCGGCCTCACCAATCTCGAATATGCGCTGTGTGCGGAGGAGATGGGGCGGATCGGCTTCGCGTCCGAGGTCTTCAACTGCTCCGCCCCCGATACCGGCAACATGGAGGTGCTGCACCGCTACGGCACCGCGCAGCAGAAGGAGGCGTGGCTCAAACCGTTGATGAACGGCGAAATCCGCTCCGCCTTCCTGATGACCGAACCGTTCGTGGCGAGTTCCGACGCCACCAATATCGAGACCCGGATCGAACGCGACGGCGACGATTACGTCATCAACGGCCGCAAATGGTGGTCGAGCGGCGCGGGCGATCCGCGGTGCAAGGTCGCGATTGTCATGGGCAAGACCGATTTCGAGGCACAGCGCCACGTCCAGCAATCGATGGTGCTGATGCCGCTCGACGCGCCGGGCGTCA
>CAYNZQ010000013.1:0-67635 GCA_964401795.1 uncultured Citromicrobium sp. | reverse complement strand
AACCGCTGACCTCTACAATGCCATTGTAGCGCTCTCCCAGCTGAGCTAAGGCCCCAAGTCACTTTTCGTTCGGCGGCGCCCTGGGAGGCGCCGCCATCAACGGGAAGCGGCCTTTAGAAAGGCCCGCTTCCCATTGCAAGCGTTAACTGACGCAAAAAACGATCAGCTGTCGTCGTTCTCGTCCTCGTCGCCCTTGCCCTTGGACACGCCGAGGTCGTCGTCGCCGCCCAGATCCACCTCGTTGTCGGGCGAATCCTCGTCGTCGTCGATGTCTTCCAGATCGTCGTCGGCCAGATCGGAATCGGCCTCCGCGTCCTTCTTCTTCTTGTCTTCTTCCTCGAACGGGATCGGCTGCTTCGACTTCAGAACCGGTTCCGGATCCCAGCTTTCACCGCATTCGATGCAGGTGACGGGATCGTCCTTGCCCAGATCGTAGAACCGCGTTCCGCATTTGGGGCAGCTGCGCTTCGTGCCCCATTCCGGCTTTGCCATGCTATTTTCCTCGTGCGGGTCCGGCGTCGAACGCCGCCCCTCGTCCAGTTGAGTGGTAGATACGGATCAGATGTGAGGGCGCTGGCGCCCCGAATCAAGCGTGGCGGGCGCCTTGCCACGCGGCCCATGCGGTGTCAAAGCCGCGCGCCATGCAGCCAGCCCCCATCCCTCGCCGCTTTGCCGCCACCGGTCCCCTGCGCGGGCGCATCCGCGTGCCCGGGGACAAGTCGATCAGCCACCGCGCGCTGATGTTCGGCGCGCTGGCGATCGGCGAAACGCGCGTGACCGGGTTGCTGGAGGGGGAGGACGTGCTCGCCACCGCAGCGGCGCTGCGCGCAATGGGCGCGGCGATAGAGCGCGAGGGCAACGGGACGTGGGCCATCCACGGCACGGGCGTCGGCGGATTGCTGCAACCGCGCACCGCGCTCGACATGGGCAATAGCGGCACCTCGACCCGCCTGCTGATGGGCCTGGTGGCGAGCCACGGGATCACCGCGACCTTCACCGGCGATGCCAGCCTGTCGCAGCGGCCGATGAACCGCGTGATCGAGCCGCTGTCGCGCATGGGCGCGCAGTTCCACGGCGCGCCCGGCGGCACGCTGCCCTTGACGATGGAGGGCATGACGCCCGCCATCCCGATCGAATACCGCCTGCCGGTCGCGAGCGCGCAGGTGAAGAGCGCGGTGCTGCTGGCGGGGCTCAACACGCCGGGGATCACCAGCGTGGTCGAACCCGTCCCCACGCGCGACCATACCGAGCGGATGCTGAAGGGTTTCGGCGCGGCGCTGGAGGTCGAGGAGACGGACGGCGCGCGCATCATCCGCGTGACCGGGGAACGCGATCTTGCGCCCCAGAACATCGTGGTGCCGGGCGATCCGTCCTCCGCCGCGTTCTTCATCGTCGCCGCGACGCTGGTCGAAGGCAGCGAGCTGACGATCGGGAATGTCGGCCTCAACCCCACGCGCGCCGGGCTGATCGCGGTGCTGCGCGCCATGGGCGCCGATATCGCGGAACTGGACCGGCGCGAGGTCGGCGGGGAGCCGGTGGCCGATCTGCGCGTCCGGCACGCGCCGCTGACCGGGATCGAGATCGACCCTGCGCTCGCCCCCAGCATGATCGACGAATTTCCGGTCCTGTTCGTGGCTGCCGCGCTGGCGCACGGCACCACCCGGACCACGGGGCTGGAGGAATTGCGGGTCAAGGAAAGCGACCGCCTCTCCGCCATGGCCACCGCGCTGGGCCTGGTGGGCGCGCAGGTCACCGAAACGCCCGATGGCCTGACGATAGAGGGAACCGGCGGCGAACCGCTGCCCGGCGGAGGCCCGGTCCCCACGCAGCTCGACCACCGCATCGCCATGAGCATGGCGGTCGCCGGGCTCGCCAGTCGCGCGGGCGTGGAGGTGGACGACACCCGCCCGATCGCCACCAGCTTCCCGACCTTCGAAGAATTGCTGGCACAGGCCGGCGCCTGACCGCCGCCCGCATCGCGATCACAAGGAAAGCGGACAAGAATGACTGAAACCCTCGACATCTACACGCTGGTCGGGTTCGCCGGCATGGCCTGCATCATCGGCGCCTACGCCTATCTGACATGGAAGCCGCAGCCCAACCCGTTCGTGCTGCACGGCACCAATCTGGCGGGCGCGGCGCTGCTCACCGTCTCGCTGCTGGTCCACACCAACTGGCCCTCGCTGGTGCTGGAAGGGTTCTGGGCGGCGATCGCGATCTACGGGCTGGCGAAGGCGGTGCGCACGAGCCGCAAAGGGCAGGAGCGCGAGGCATGATCATCGCGGTCGACGGCCCCACCGCCAGCGGCAAGGGTACCATCGCGAAGGCGCTGGCCGCTCATTTCGGGCTGCCGCACCTCGATACCGGCCTCCTCTATCGCGCGGTCGGCTGGCAGGTGTTCCTCGACGGCGGCGACCCGGACGATGCCGGGGATGCGCTGGCCGCATGCGGCTTTCCCGACGGGTTGCTGGCCGACCCGGAATTGCGCAGCGAGCGCGTGGGCGGGCTCGCCAGTCGTGTTTCGATCCATCCCGGCGTGCGCCAGGCCCTGTTCGAACGCCAGCGCGCCTTCGCGACACAGGATGGCGGCGCGGTCCTCGACGGGCGCGACATCGGGACCGTCATCGCGCCCGATGCGGACGTGAAGCTGTTCGTCACCGCCAGTACGGAGGCGCGCGCGGAGCGCCGCTGGGCCGAGATGCACGGGCGCGGCGAGGCGGTCGAACTTGCCGACATCCTCGCCGATCTGGCGGCGCGCGACGAGCGCGACCGGACCCGCGCAATCGCGCCGCTGGTGCCCGCCGCCGATGCGCAGGTGATCGATACCACCGCGCTGGATCGCGATCAGGCGATCCGCTTCACCATCGACGCGGTCGAGACGGCGCTCGGCACCACCTGAAACGGCGCGGCGGGCTCCATCGCGGGGGCCGCTGCCGCGACCTCCAGCGGCAGGACGCCGCGCGGAAGGTGGCGAAAACCGGGGCGCGCCAGCAGATAGCCTTGCAGATATCGGATGCCGAGGCTGCGCAGCGTATCGTATTCGCCGTCGGTCTCGATCCCTTCCGCGATGACCGTGACGTCCAGCGACCGGGCCATGCGCACGACGCCTTCCACGATCATGCGCCGCGGCATGGACGTATCGATTCCGCGGATCAGCTCCATGTCGAGCTTCATGTATTCGGTCTGGAACTGCGCCAGCAGGCCCAGCCCCGCATGCCCCGCCCCGAAATCGTCGATCGCGGTGCCGAAACCCATGCTGCGATAGCTTTCGACGATCAGCCGGACATGGTCGGTGTCCGCCATGTGCTCGTTCTCCGTGAATTCGAAGATCAGGCGATCGGTGGGAAAACCGTGCTCGCGGGCGGTCTTCAGCGTCAACTGGATGCAGGCGAGCGGGGAATAGACCGCGTTGGGCAGGAAGTTGATCGACAGCTTAGCGTCGGTTTCCACAATGCCCGCCGCCACCGCGCCCTCGATCGCGGCAACCCGGCACTGCTGGTCGAAGGCGTAGCGGTTCTCTTCCGTAACACCGGCCAGCACGCTCATCGCGCCTTCCCCGCCGGAGCCGCGGACCAGCGCCTCGAAGGCGAAAGGCAGCCCCGTCTCGCAGTCCATAATCGGCTGGAAAGCCATCGCAATATCGAACGGGTGCTGCTCTTGTCGGCAGCCCTGGCAGGCGGTTGTCATCGTGCGTCCTTTTCTCGTGCTCGCGAGAGGGGCTAGGCCCCATCCGATAACATATTGTGAAGACGCGCGTTTTTCCGGTCGATCGGTCGGTGGTAAATGCGGCGTTTCCTACCCGCCCGGCCTGTCCTATGCCCATAGGCTATGCCCGCGCCTACACCGGCGGTACGAAACGGCGGGGCGGACGGGTTTTGCGCGCCAGGACACTGTTCCATGTGTTCCATCGCGTAGGAGTTCGCCGCCTTCGGCTCGCCGCAAGTCCCTTGCGCGCAAGGCCCGTTTTGCCTATGTGCGCGCCCGTCCGACGGACGCCTTCCTTCGATGCCCGTTCGCCGCCGGCGCCATCCCGCGCCGCCGCGTCGCATTCGAAGGGCACGGCGTTCCGACGACCTTCGCCAGGGCATCCGGCCCGGTGGAGAGTCTGGCCACAAGACCCCGGTAAAACCGGTGGCCGGAAATGACTGAAACAGGACCGAACCCACTTATGGCAACCACAGCCAATCCCACGCGCGCCGATTTCGAGGCGCTGCTCAACGAACAGCTCGGCAATGTCGACGACGGCGGCTTCGAAGGCCGCGTCGTGAAGGGCACCGTCACCGCGATCGAGGCCGGCATGGCCGTGATCGATGTCGGGCTGAAGAGCGAAGGTCGCGTGGACCTCAAGGAATTCGAACGCAACAAGGACGAGCACGGCCTGCAGGTCGGCAGCGAAGTCGAGGTCTATGTCGACCGCGTCGAGAACGCCGACGGCGAAGCGATGCTCAGCCGCGACCGCGCCCGCCGCGAAGCCGCGTGGGATCGCCTCGAAAGCGAATTCGGCGAAGGCAAGCGCGTCGAAGGCCGCATCTTCGGCCGCGTCAAGGGCGGCTTCACCGTCGATCTCGACGGCGCCGTGGCCTTCCTGCCCGGCAGCCAGGTCGACATCCGCCCCGTGCGCGACGTCACCCCGCTGATGGACCAGCCGCAGCCGTTCCAGATCCTCAAGATGGATCGCCGCCGCGGTAACATCGTCGTGTCGCGCCGCGCCGTGCTGGAAGAGACCCGTGCCGAGCAGCGCAGCGAACTGATCGACCAGCTGGCCGAAGGCCAGGTGATCGACGGCGTGGTCAAGAACATCACCGATTACGGCGCGTTCGTGGACCTGGGCGGCATCGACGGCCTGCTCCACGTCACCGACATGAGCTACAAGCGGGTCAACCACCCCAGCGAAGTGATCGAGATCGGCCAGACCGTGACCGTGCAGATCATCCGCATCAATGCCGAAACGCAGCGCATCAGCCTCGGCATGAAGCAGCTCGAAAGCGATCCGTGGGATGGCGTCGCCGCCAAGTACCCGGTCGGCATGAAGCTGACGGGCCAGGTGACCAACATCACCGAATACGGCGCCTTCGTCGAAGTCGAGCCGGGCATCGAAGGCCTGGTCCACGTTTCGGAAATGAGCTGGACCAAGAAGAACGTCCACCCGGGCAAGATCGTTTCGACCTCGCAGGAAGTCGAAGTGATGGTGCTGGAAGTCGATTCCGAAAAGCGCCGCATCTCGCTCGGCCTCAAGCAGGCCCAGCGCAACCCGTGGGAAGAGTTCGCCGAGAAGCACCCGATCGGCAGCGAAGTCGAAGGCGAAGTCAAGAACGCCACCGAATTCGGCCTGTTCATCGGCCTCGACGGCGATGTGGACGGCATGGTCCACATGTCCGACATCGCGTGGGGCATCTCGGGCGAAGACGCGCTGGCGCTGCACCGCAAGGGTGAAGAGGTCGAAGCCATCGTTCTCGACGTCGACATCGACAAGGAGCGCATCAGCCTCGGCATGAAGCAGCTCGAGAAGGGTGCGCCGAGCGAGGCGGGCCTGGGCGGCACGCTGAAGCGTGGCGACGTCGTCACCGTCTCGGTGCTCGAAGTGCGCGATGGCGGCCTCGAGGTGCAGGTCGGCGAAGACGGTGCGACCGGCTTCATCAAGCGTTCGGACCTCGGCCGCGACCGCGACGAGCAGCGTCCCGACCGCTTCCAGACCGGCCAGAAGGTCGACGCGATGGTCACCGGCTTCGATCGTTCGAAGAAGCCGAATTTCTCGATCAAGGCGCACCAGATCGCCGAAGAGAAGCAGGCCGTGGCGCAGTTCGGTTCGTCCGACAGCGGCGCGTCGCTCGGCGACATCCTGGGCGAAGCGCTCAAGAAGGCCGACGACTGATCGGACCTCTCCGCTGGCGTGAGTCCCTGCGAAGGCAGGGACCTCATGCAGGTGGAGCGCCCGATTGCCCGAGATCGCCGCCTTCGCGGAAGTCTCATGAGAAGGCCCGCCCTCCCCTTTGGGAGCGGCGGGCCTTTCCTCCTTGGGCCCCGCCCCCTACATCACGGGGCATGGCCAAGCTCGAAATCCACCAGTTCCCCTGCCTGTCCGACAATTACGGGTTCCTCCTGCACGATCCCGCCACCGGCGAGACCACGGCGATCGACACCCCGGACGGCGAGGAATACCTGCGCCAGGCGCAGGCGAAGGGGTGGCGCATCACGCAGGTCTGGAACACGCACTGGCATCCCGACCATGCCGGCGGGAACAAGGCCATCGTCGCGGCGACCGGCGCGCGGGTCATCGCTCCCGCAGAGGTCGAGAAACTGTCCCCGATCGACCGCGTGGTGACACACGGGGACACGGTCACGCTGGGCGCGCACGAGGCGCGTATCATCGACGTCTCGGGCCACACCAACGGCCATATCGCCTACCACCTCCCCGACGACGGGATCGCCTTCGTCGGCGACAGCGTCTTCGCGCTGGGTTGCGGGCGGATGTTCGAAGGCGAGCCCGCGCAGTTCTGGGCGAGCCTGCAGCGCGTGAAGGCGCTGCCCGGCGACACGGTCCTATATTGCGCGCACGAATACACCGCGGCCAATGCGCGCTTCGCGCTCCATGCCGATCCCGACAACGCCGCTCTTGCCGCCTATGCGGACGAGATCGCGGCGAAGCGCGAGCGTGGCGAGCCTACGGTTCCGACGCGGCTGGCGCGCGAGCTGGAGACCAACCCCTTCCTGCGCGCGGACGATCCGGCGCTGCGGAAGCACTGGGGCGGGGAAACGCCCGCGCAGACCTTCGCCGCCCTGCGCGCGGCCAAGGACGCGTTCTAGCGGTCCTGCGAACGAGAAAGGGCGGCCCCGCGGGACCGCCCTCTCACATTTGCGCCAGGCGCGTGGCTTAAATCAGATACCGGCGATCAGCTCGTCCGTCAGGCGGGTATCCGCCGCGGCATCGTGCTTCTGCGCGATCAGCGTGCGGCTGGCCGCTGTCGCGGTTGTCGCGGCGCGCTTGCGCACATCCTCGATCGCCTCGCGCTCGGCGGCGGCGATCTTGTCGTCGGCCATGCGGCGGCGGCGCTCGATCAGTTCCTTGCTGTCCTCCTCCGCCTGCCGGACCAGCGCGTCGGCTTCGTGCCGCGCGTTTTCCAGCATGGCTTCGGCGTCCTTCTCGGCATTGGCGATGCGCGCCTTGTATTCCTCGCGCAGGGCCTCGGCCTCCGCGCGCAGCGTCTTCGCCTCGTCGAGCTGGTCGCGGATCGCGGCGATGCGCGAATCGAGCCCGCCGGTCATCGCCTTCAGCGCGCCCTTCCAGACGAGGATGAGCAGCAGCGCGAGCATCGACAGCCCGACCCAGCCGCCGGCCGTCAGGCCGAGCGAGGCCGGCTCCACATGCGGCGCGTCGGGCACCATGTGCCCTTCCGAAACCGCTTCCGAGACTGCGGGATTGTTGGGCACGAAGGGATCTTGCGTCGGATTAGCCATGGGCCAGCACCTTCTTTACCGCGGCATTCGCATCGCCGGCCGCGACGTCGATCCCGGCCAGGCGGCGCACGATGTCCTGCGTCGCGTCGGCGGCGACCCGCTCGACTTCCGCCATCGCCGCGTCGCGTGACTGGGCGATCCGCCCTTCCGCCTCGGCGATGGTGCGGTCGATCCGCTCCTGCGCCTCGGCCAGCCGCTTCTCGCTGTCCTGCGCCGCGCGGGCTTTCGCCTCGGCGACCAGATCGCGCGCCCTGGCCCGGTCCTCGTTCTCACGCTGACGCCAGGCCTCTTCCTCGCGATCCGCATCGTCCCGCGCGGCCTGCGCCGCGGCGAGATCGGCCGAGATCTGGTCGTCGCGCTGGGCGACCGTCGCCACGACCTTGGGCACCATGCCCCTTCCGATGACGAAGAAAACCAGACCGAAAATCACCAGCAACCAGAAGATCTGGCTGGAGTAGGTTTCGGCAAGCTGGGTTATCTGGGGCATGGTATGGGTCCGGTCACAACGATCGCGTCAGCGAAGAAATCGCGCCCCCGGCCCGGACGCGACGGCCCGGCCCGGCGGCACCGATCGATCGCGTCGCTCAGGCGACGAAGATCAGCAGGATCGCGACGAGGAACGACAGCAGGCCGAGAAGTTCGGCGGCGGCGAAGCCGATGAACAGGCGGCCCTGCTGGCCGTCGGCGGCACCGGGGTTGCGCAGCGCGCTCTGCAGGAACGAGGCGAACACGTTGCCCACGCCGAGCGAGGCAAGACCCGCACCGATCGCGGCCAGACCGGCACCGATGACCTTGGCAGCTTCAAAATCCATGACAAACTCCTTGGGAAAAAACGTTTCGAATTGAACGGCTTAGTGAAGATTTTCCGCGTCGTTGATATACAGTGCGGAAAGCAGTGCAAAAACATAGGCCTGGATCGCGGCGACCAGCAGCTCCAGCGCGCAGATCGCCAGCATCAGTACGAAGCTGGGCGTGCCGACCAGCAGGCCCCAGCCGAGGCCGGCATTGCCGCTGTCGACGACGAAGCTGCCCAGGATCTCCAGCAGCACGTGGCCCGCCATCATGGCGACGAACAGTCGCAGGCCCAGGCTGAAGGGGCGCATCATGAACGAGAACAGCTCGATCACGAAGATCAGCGGGATCATCGGCAGCGGCGTGCCGTGCGGCACGAACAGGCTGAAGAAGTGAAAGCCGTGCTTCCAGAAGCCGACGATCAGCACGATCGAGAAGCTCATGATCGCGAGAATGCCGGTGACGGAAAAATGGCTGGTGAAGGTGAAGGCGTGGATGCCCACCATCGCGAGCGGCAGCGGAATCAGGCCCAGCAGGTTCGCGAACAGGATGAACATGAACAGGCTGAAGATGTAGGGGACGTATTTGCGCCCCGCATCGCCCACATTGGCGCGCAGCAAGTCCTCGATGAAGCCGGTGCAGCTTTCCACCATCATCTGCCAGCGGCCGGGCACCAGCTCGCGCTTCATGCCGCCATAGACGAAGATGCCCAGCACCACCGCCGCGATCAGCATCCACAGCGCGCTGTTGGTGAAGGAGATGTTGAAGCCGCCCAGCTCCCAGTTGCGCGAGCCGAACATCGGCTCGATCGCAAACTGGTGCATCGGATCAACCTTGGCATGTTCAGCCGCCACGTGAGCAAGTCCCTATCGCGTCTGATCCCGGTCGCGCCCCTCGTCGTCCCCCTGTTCACGGGTGGCACTGTCGGTGGGCGCGCTCGCGATCCTGAAAACGTTCCTGAAGGCGACGACTATTCCAGCGAACAGCCCCACCAACAGACCCCATGGCACCGTCCCGAACAAGGCGTCGAAGCCGTATCCGATCAGCGCACCGCCGAGAAGCCCGCCGAGGAGATCCGCCAGCACGCGATTCCCGACACGATAGCTCGTGTCCGGTTCGCCCGCCCTGGACCGGTTGCGTTGATCTTCACGCTCGCGTGCGGCCTTCAGCCGCGCCTCGAGCGCATCGATCCGCGCATCCTCGGCAATGGGTTCCCGTGCGGGCTTCTCATCGCTCATGCCAGGCTCCTTCTCGAACAAGGGGGCGCGGCACAGGCAAGAGCTGCCCGCCGAGGGCGCCGCCCCCTTAGAAGGGGGGCCAAATCAAGTCAACCGAACCGGCGACCCCGGCGCCCGCTTTCGAATTTCTTGCATGGGCGCGGCGCGCGGGCCATGCCTTGCCCGCCCCGCCCGTTCACCGCTCCCCGCTCACCGCTTCCCGTTCACCACTCAAAGGGACCGTCCCTGCCCTTGCATAAAGAAAGCGCATCCCCCGCCGCAGCGGCACCGGCCCATGGCGGGGCCGGCCACCGCGAACGGCTGCGCAGGCGCCTGCTGACCGGCGGGGCGGAGGCGCTGGCCGATTACGAGGTGCTGGAATACCTCCTGTTCGCGGCGTTCCGGCAAGGCGATACGAAGCCGCTTGCCAAGCGGCTCATCGCGCAGTTCGGCTCCCTGCCGGGGGTGCTGAACGCCGATCCGGGCGCGCTGGCCGCGGTCAAGGGCATGGGCGAGACCAGCGCCGCCGCGCTGAAAGCGGTCGCGCTCGCCGCCCGGCGCATGGCACGCGGCGAGGTGGAGCAGCGGCCGGTGCTGGGCAGTTGGCAGGCCCTGCTCGACTATCTCGCGATCGACATGGGCAACCTGACGGTGGAGCGGGTCCGCGTCCTCTATCTCAACGCGCGCAACATGCTGATCCGCGATCACCATGTCGGCGACGGTTCGGTCGACGAGGCGGCGATCCACCCGCGCGAGGTCATCCGCCGCGGGCTGGACCTGGGGGCGACCGCCCTGATCCTGGTCCACAACCATCCCAGCGGTAATCCCGAACCCAGCCGCGCCGACATCCAGATAACGCAGCGCATCGCGGAGGCAGGGCGCCTGCTCGGCATTAGGGTGCACGACCATGTCATCGTCGGGCGCGAGGGCCATGTCAGTTTCAAACAAAAGGGGCTGATCTAGCCAATGTGCGTCGCCGCGCTCGCCTGGCGGGTCCACCCCGACTGGCCCATCGTCGCCTACGGCAATCGCGACGAGCGCCATGCCCGCCCCACGCGCCGCCTTACGCGCTGGGAGGACTGCGACATCATCGCCGGGCGCGATCTCGAATCGGGCGGCACCTGGCTCGGCGTCGATGCGCAGCGCGGCACCTTCGCTCTGGTGACGAACCGCCATGATTCGCAAGGTCGACGGCCCGATGCCCGGTCCCGCGGCACGCTCGTGGTCGATTGCCTGGAGGGGCGCGAGCGGGACGCGTTGGGCGCGACCTACAATCCCTACAACCTCCTCTTCGCGACCCTTAGCGGGGAGGCCTTTTCGGCCACCGATCAGGACGCCGGATCGCCGCATCCGCTCGCGCCCGGCATTCATGGCCTGTCCAACGGACCGATCGCGGCGCGCTGGCCCAAGACGCGAATGCTGGCGGATGCGCTGGAGGAGTGGTTGGCGGGGCCCACCGATTCGTTCGATCCCCTGTTCGCCACCCTGCTCGCGCGCGATCTGCCGCCCCGCTATCGCGAAACCGAAGGCGGCGGGACGGGTCCGGCGCGGACCGGGGCCCCGTTCATCGTCGACCCGCTCTACGGCACGCGCTGTTCCACGGTCTGCGCGATTCGCCCCGACGGGACCGGGCACATCGCCGAAAGCCGGTTCGACGAGACGGGCAAGATGGTGGGAATGACGCGGATCGCCTTCGGACCGGGCGCCTGATCCAGCGGCTTGCTTGCCATGTGGCGCGCGCCTGCCTAGCGCTGCGCGGCGCATCGCAACCCCTCAATCCTGGAGCCGCCCCATGGTCCCCCGCTACGCCCGCCCCGAGATGACCGCCCTGTGGGAGCCGGAGGCGAAATATCGCATCTGGTTCGAGATCGAGGCGCACGCGACCGAGAAGCTCGCCGAACTGGGCGTGGTGCCGCAAAGCGCGGCGAAGGCGCTGTGGGACTGGTGGGCGCGCGAGCCCGAGATCGACGTTGCGGCGATCGACGCGATCGAGGCGGTGACGAAGCACGACGTGATCGCCTTCCTGACCTGGGTGGCGGAGCAGGTCGGCGACGACGCGCGCTACATGCACCAGGGCATGACCAGTTCCGACGTGCTCGACACCACGCTGAGCGTGCAGCTGGCGCGCGCGTCCGACATCCTGCTGGGCGATCTCGACCGGCTGCTCGACGCGCTGCGCGTGCGGGCGCAGGAACACAAATACACGCCCACTATCGGGCGCAGCCACGGCATCCATGCGGAACCCGTGACCTTCGGGCTGAAACTGGCGCAGGCCCATGCCGAGTTTGCGCGCTGTCGCCAGCGCCTCGTCGCCGCGCGGGCGGAGATTGCGACCTGCGCCATTTCGGGCGCGGTCGGCACCTTCGCCAACGTCTCGCCCGAGGTGGAGGCCCACGTCGCCGAACGGCTGGGCCTGGCGGTGGAGCCGGTCAGCACGCAGGTCATTCCGCGCGATCGCCACGCGATGTACTTCGCGACGCTGGCGGTGATCGCGGGCTCGATCGAGCGGCTGGCGGTCGAGGTGCGCCACCTACAGCGCACCGAGGTGCTGGAGGCGGAGGAGTATTTCAGCCCCGGCCAGAAGGGCAGCAGCGCGATGCCGCACAAGCGCAACCCGGTGCTGACCGAGAACCTGACCGGGCAGGCGCGCATGATCCGCGCCTATGCCCTGCCCGCGCTGGAGAACGTCGCGCTGTGGCACGAACGCGACATCAGCCATTCCAGCGTCGAACGCTTCATCGGGCCCGATGCGACCATCACGCTCGACTTCGCGCTCGCCCGGCTGACCGGGGTGGTGGAAAAGCTGCTGGTCTATCCCGACCGGATGCAGGCCAATATGGATCGCATGGGCGGTCTCATCCATTCGCAGCGCGTGCTGCTGGCGCTGACGCAGAACGGGGTGAGCCGCGAGGACGCCTATCGCCTCGTGCAACGCAATGCGATGAAGGTGTGGGCCAGCAATGGCGAGCTGTCGCTGCTCGACCTCCTGAAGGCCGACGAGGAGGTTCGCGCCGCGCTGAGCGAGGAGCAGCTCGAGGAGAAATTCGACCTCGAATACCATTTCAAGCATGTCGACACGATCTTCGACCGGGTCTTCGGCTAGACGCGGGCGCCCGGCGGTCCTAGGTTTTACGCGCAACAGGTAGGGAAATTTACGGCAATGCAGATCGTGCGTACAATCGTCTGGGTCGTGATCCTGGTCGCGCTGCTGGCCTTCTCGTTCTTCAACTGGAAGCCGGTCGAGGTGACGATCTGGGAAAACCTGGTCCTGGAAACCAAGGTCCCGGCGCTGGTCATCGTATCCTTCCTGCTCGGCCTCGTGCCGACCTGGCTGTGGTCGCGCGGCGTGAAGTGGAGCCTGAAGCGCAAGATCAACTCGCTGGAAACGGCGGCGCGGACCAATGCCGCGACCGCCGCCTCGGCCCGCGCCGTCCCGCCGCCCGCGCCGGCCGACCGCCCGGCGACGCAGGACGGCCTCGGTACGGAACCCCGCCCTGCGCCCTCCACGACACGCGGGGACGCGTGAGCAACCCTGTCTTCCTGGCGCTCGACGTCCCCCGGCTCGACGCGGCGAAGGACCTGCTGCAACAGGTGCGCGGGCATGTCGGCGGGGTGAAGCTGGGCCTCGAGTTCTTCTGCGCCCACGGCCACCACGGCGTCCACGAGATCGGGCAGCTCGGCCTGCCGGTGTTCCTCGACCTGAAGCTGCACGACATTCCCAACACCGTCGCGGGCGCGATGCAGGCGATCCGCGTGCTGGAACCGGCCATCGTCACCGTCCACGCCAGCGGCGGGCGCGCGATGATGGAGGATGCGAAGGCCGCGGCGGGCGAGAACTGCCGCGTGGTCGCCGTGACCATGCTGACCAGCCTCGACCAGCGCGACCTTGCCCGCACCGGCGTGGCGGGCGCCGCGCACGACCAGGTGATGCGGCTGGCGGAACTGGCCGAATCGGCCGGGCTCGACGGGATCGTCTGCTCCGGCCAGGAGGTGAAGGCGGTCCACGAGCAGTGGAAAAGCGGGTTCTTCGTGGTCCCCGGCCTGCGCCCCGCCGGCGCACCGACCGGCGACCAGAAACGCGTCGTGACCCCGCGCCAGGCGCGCGACGACGGCGCCAGCGTGCTCGTCATCGGCCGCCCCATCAGCAAGGCCGAAGACCCGGCCAAGGCCGCCCGCGCGATCGAGGCGACGCTTTGAGCGATATCGCTCCGGCCCAGCCGCATGATGCCTCCACGATAAAGATGCTGGTAGAAAGCGCGTATCGCGGCGATAGTGCGCGGATGGGCTGGACCCACGAGGCCGACCTGCTCACCGATGAACGCATCCCGCTGGCCGAGATCGAGCGGCAACTGGCCGATCCTGCGGTTACCATCCTGACCGCGCGACGCGACGGCGCGATCGTCGGATGCGTCGCTGTGACCCGCAAGGGCGCCGGTCTTGGCTACCTGGGCATGCTGAGTGTTTCGCCCACGATGCAATCGACGGGCGTGGGCGACAGCCTGCGCCGCGCCGCCGAGAACGCGGCGCGCGAAGGGGGTGTCGATCGGATGGAAATCCAGGTGATCGACAGCCGCGAGTCGCTGATCCGATGGTACGAGCGCTGCGGATATCGGCGCACGGGGGAAGCGCGGCCCTATCCCACACCCCAGCATCCACCTGTGCACTTCGCGGTACTGGAGAAGCGTCTGTGAGCAACCCGGCAATCAAGATCTGCGGGGTCTCCACGCCTGCCGCGCTCGACGCCGCGATCTCGGGGCGGGCGGATTTCGTTGGCTTCGTGTTCTTCCCGCCATCACCGCGCCACGTTGACGCGCACGCCGCGGCGGCGCTGGCGGCGCGGGGCGGTGCGGCGATCGGGCGCCTCGGCCTGTTCGTCGATGCGGAGGACGGCCTGCTGACCGAAGGCATCCAGGCCGGGCGGCTCGATGCGGTGCAGTTGCACGGGTCCGAAAGCCCGCAGCGCTGCGCCGAGGTGAAGGCGCGCTACGGCCTGCCGGTGTGGAAGGCCCTGCCCGTCGCCAAGGCGGAAGATGTCGCGCGCGCCGATGCCTTTCAGGGCGCGGCGGACCTCATCCTGTTCGATGCCAAGACGCCCAGGGGCGCCGCCCTGCCGGGCGGCATGGGCCTGACGTTCGACTGGAGCTTGCTCGCGCACTATCGCGGTCACCTGCCTTGGGGCTTAGCCGGCGGGCTGAACCCGGCCAACGTCGCGGAGGCGATCCGGCGCACCGGCGCGCCGCTGGTCGATACCTCCAGCGGGGTTGAAGCCGCACCGGGCGAGAAGGATGTCGACAAGATCGCGGCCTTCTGCAAGGCGGTGCGCAGCGCGAAGGCCCCTTAACCCGATCGTGGCGAGCGTGTCCGGAGACGGGCCAGGCACCCCGACCACGCGCCTGCCCCCAGCCGCGCCCCGACCGGCCCGGCCCGAGCGGATTTGGAACGACATGACCGAACAGAAACCCAATTCCTACCGCACCCAGCCCGACGAGCGCGGGCATTTCGGCGATTATGGCGGTCGCTACGTCGCCGAGACGCTGATGCCGCTCGTCCTCGATCTGGAGCGGGAATATCGCGCGGCCCGGAACGACCCCGCCTTCAAGGCGCAGTTCGACGACCTGCTCGAACATTATGTCGGCCGGCCCAGCCCGCTCTATTTCGCCGAACGGCTGACCGAGGCGCTGGGCGGGGCACAAGTCTGGTTCAAGCGCGACGAGCTCAACCACACCGGCGCGCACAAGATCAACAATTGCATCGGGCAGATCCTGCTCGCCATGCGCATGGGCAAGACGCGCATCATCGCGGAAACCGGCGCGGGCCAGCACGGCGTCGCCACTGCCACCGTGTGCGCCCGCTTCGGCCTGCCCTGCGTGATCTATATGGGCGCGACCGACGTCGCGCGGCAGCAGCCCAACGTCTTTCGCATGAAGCTGCTGGGCGCCGAAGTCGTGCCCGTCACCAGCGGCCGCGCCACGCTGAAGGACGCGATGAACGAGGGGCTGCGCGACTGGGTCGCGAATGTGGAGGACACTTTCTACATCATCGGCACCGCGGCCGGCCCGCACCCCTATCCGGAGCTCGTGCGCGATTTCCAGAGCGTGATCGGCCAGGAGGCGCGCGCGCAGATGCTGCGCCGGATCGATCGCCTGCCCGATCTTCTGGTCGCGGCGATCGGCGGCGGTTCCAACGCGCTGGGCCTTTTCCACCCCTTCCTCGACGATCCCGACGTGAAGATGCTGGGCGTCGAGGCGGCGGGCCACGGGCTCGACGGCAGCGAACACGCCGCCAGCCTGCTGGGCGGTTTCCCGGGCGTGCTGCACGGCAACAAGACCTACCTGCTGCAGGACGAGGACGGCCAGATTACCGAAGGCCACTCGATCAGCGCCGGGCTGGACTATCCCGGGATCGGGCCGGAACACGCCTGGCTGAAGGACAGCGGCCGGGTCGAATACACCGCCATCACCGACGAGGAGGCGCTGGATGCCTTCCAGCTGCTCTGCCGCACCGAAGGCATCATCCCCGCGCTCGAGCCGAGCCACGCGATTGCCGCGGTGGCCAAGCGCGCGAAGGAAATGCCCAAGGACAGCATCATCCTCGCGAACCTGTGCGGGCGCGGGGACAAGGATATCTTCACCGTCGCCGAACGGCTGGGGGTAGAGATTTGAAACAAGGAACAGTTACAGGCGTCCTCGCCGACTTTGCGCTCATGATCATCGGTTTCACGATCATCGATTTGCTTTTTAAGCATGGCCTCAACTTTGCGTCGTGGGACATTCAGGCGACGCAGATCACTTATAACACGACGCTCGCGGCCGTTCTTGCTGTTGGAATTTTCGTGCGGAGGAGGTTCTTTTGACCCGTCTCGCCTCAGCCTTCGCGAAAGACCGCCCCGCGCTCGTGACCTTCATTACCGCGGGCGATGGCGACACCGCGGCCAATCTCGACGCGCTGGTCGAAGGCGGCGCGGACGTGATCGAACTGGGCATGCCCTTCACCGATCCGATGGCGGACGGGCCCGCGATCCAGGCGGCCAACATCCGCTCGCTGGCACGCGGGACGACGACTGCCGATGTCCTCGCCATCGCGACCGCGTTCCGCCAGCGGCATCCCGCCGTGCCGCTGGTGCTGATGGGCTATGCCAACCCGATGGTCCGGCGCGGGAGCGAGTGGTTCGCCGCGGCCGCGAAGGCTGCGGGCGTCGACGGCGTCATCTGCGTCGACATCCCGCCGGAAGAGGACGACGCGCTCGGCCCCGCCCTGCGCGATGCCGGGATCGCCCCCATCCGCCTCGCCACGCCGACCACCGACGACCGGCGCCTACCCGCCGTGATCGCGGGCAGCGAGGGCTTCCTCTATTACGTCGCGGTCGCGGGGATCACCGGGATGCAGCAGGCGGCGATCGAATCGATCCAATCCAATGTCGGCCGGATCAAGCGCGCGACCGACATCCCGGTCGCGGTGGGATTTGGTGTGAGGACTCCCGAGCAAGCCGCTGAAATCGCTGCAGTCGCCGATGGCGTGGTGGTCGGCTCGGCCCTGGTGGAACTGGTCGCGCAGCACGGAGCGGACGCGCCCGCGGCGATCCGCGACCTCACCGCCGCGCTTGCCAAGGCGGTGCATTCGGCGGCAAAGGCGACCCCATGAACTGGCTCACCCGTGTACGCAATTCGCTGCCCTTCGTCGGCAAGCGCGAGACCAAGGACCATCTGTGGGTCAAGTGCCCCGGATGTCAGGAGATGGTCTTCGCCAAGGAATACGAAGATAATCTGCACGTCTGTCCGCGTTGCGGCCATCACGGTCGCATCGGCGCGCAACTGCGGCTGTCGCAACTGCTGGACGAGGGGTACGAAACCCTGTCCCAGCCCGAGGTGCGCGAAGATCCGCTCAAGTTCCGCGACAGCAAGAAGTACACCGACCGGCTGAAGCAGGCGCGCGCCAAGATGCCGCTGCGCGATGCGTTCCTGGTCGGCTCGGGCTCGATCGAGGGCCAGGACGCGGTCGTGGGCGTGCAGGATTTCGGCTTCATGGGCGGCAGCATGGGCATGGCCGTCGGCACCGCCTTCTGCGCCGGGGCGGAGCGGGCGCTGCGGCGCAAGTGCGGTTACATCGTGGTGACGGCGGCGGGCGGCGCGCGCATGCAGGAAGGCATTCTCAGCCTGATGCAGATGCCCAAGGCGACCGTCATGACGCGCCGCCTGCGCGAGGCGGGCCTGCCCTACATCGTCGTGCTGACCGATCCGACCACGGGCGGCGTCACCGCCAGCTATGCCATGCTGGGCGACGTCCAGCTGGCGGAGCCCGGCGCACTGATCGGCTTTGCCGGCCAGCGCGTGATCCAGGACACGATTCGCGAGCAGCTGCCCGACGGGTTCCAGCGCGCCGAATACCTCTACAAGCACGGCATGGTCGATCGCGTCGTCGAACGCGGCGACCTGCGCGGTGAACTCGCGACGCTGCTCGAATACATGCAGCCGCGCGCGGCGGCGTAACCGCCCTGCGGGACTTCGCGCGCTCCGATTCGCCCGCGGTGCAGGCGCAGCTCGACCGGCTGGGCGCGCTGTCCGTGCCCGACGGGCGGCTCGGCCTCGGCACCATCCGCGCCCTGCTGGCCCGCCTCGGCGACCCGCAGGACCGCCTGCCGCCGGTGTTCCACGTCGCCGGGACCAACGGCAAGGGGTCGGTCTGCGCCTTCCTGCGCGCCATGCTGGAGGCGGAGGGCAAGCGCGTCCACGCGACGATCAGCCCGCATCTGGTGCGCTACAACGAACGCATCCGCATCGCCGGACAGCTGATAGAGGACGCGCCGCTCGCCGCGCTGCTGGAGGAGGTGCTGGATACGGGCGCCGACCTCCATCCCAGCTTCTTCGAAGCGACGATCGCCGCCGCCTTCCTCGCCTTCGCGCGCGAGCCCGCCGATGCCTGCGTGGTGGAGGTCGGCCTCGGCGGACGGTTCGACGCGACCAATGTGCTCGCCCGGCCCGCCGCCTGCGGGATCGCCGCGCTTGGGATCGATCACGAACGCTTCCTGCTGGCACCCGAGGACGGCACGCCCACGGCGCCGCTGGCGCGGATCGCGTTCGAGAAGGCGGGCATCGCGAAGCCCGGCTCTCCCTTGGTTACCCTGTCCTATTCGCCGGACCCGACAAGCGAGATCGAACGCGCCGCGCGGGTCGCGGGCGCGCCGTTGCACATGCGCGGCGGCGACTGGTCGGTCGCGGCGACCGGGACGGAGCTGCACTACGCGGATCGGGACGGCGAGCTTGCCCTGCCGCTGCCCGCCCTGCCCGGCGCCCACCAGGTGGAGAATGCGGGCCTCGCCATCGCCATGCTGCGGCATCAGGACCGGGTGACGGTGGCCGCACCCGCGATCGCGCACGGGCTCAGGGCCGCACGATGGCCGGCCCGGCTGCAATCGCTTGCCGAAGGGCCGCTCGCCGCGCTGGTTCCGGGGCACGACCTGTGGCTCGACGGCGGGCACAATCCCAGCGCGGGGGAAGCGATCGCGCGCCATTTCGGCGACCGGCGCCTGCACCTCGTCCTCGGCATGCTCGACAACAAGGCGCCCCACGCGCTGATCGATCCGATGCGCGCCAATCTCGCCAGCCTTTCCGCGGTCCCGGTGCCGGGTCACGCCGCGCATCCGCCCGAGGCTTTCGGCGAGGCGCGGGCCTTTGCCGACGTCGCGGAGGCGCTGCGCGCGGTGCCGCCGGACGGGCTGCCAGTGCTGATCGCCGGCTCGCTCTACCTCGCGGGCGAGGTGCTGCGCCTCGACGGCGCGCTGCCCGACTAGGTCGCGGCGATCCCGGTATCGGGCGTCACCACCCCGGACCGCGCGCCAGCGCGGCTCTGCCGGATCCACTCCGCGATGCACAGCGCGACCGCGATGAAGCCGATGAATGTGGTGAGCACGAAGACGTCGTAATAGCCCTGCCGCTCGATCATCTGCCCCAGGGCCCCGCGCCCCAGCGTGCCGACCAGCAGGGTGAGCGAGGACAGCAGGGCGTACTGGACCGCGCTGAACTTCCTGGACACGATGGAGGACAGCCACGCGATATAGGCCGCGCCCGCGATCCCGATGGCGAGGTTCTCCCCCCCGATGGTCAGCATCAGCCGCGCAAGCTTCTCGCTGCCTCCGGGGAACTGCTCGACCGCCCAGGTCAGCCCGATCGCATCGCTGGCGACGCCCATGTAGCGCCCGCCGACCGCCAGATCGGCATAGAGCAGGTTGGTCAGTGCGGCGAGCAGCGCGCCCAAAGTCAGGGTGAACATCCGGCCCAAGACGGTCAGCATGTACCCGCCCAGCGCCAGGCCCAGCACGATGGCCCCGACGCCGAAGAACTTGGACGCGACCGCGACCTCGTCGTTCGTGTATTGCAGTTCGCCGAGGTAGAACGGGTAGGCGAAGGTACCCCAGATCGCGTCGCATATGCGGTAGGTCAGCACTAGCGCCAGGATCAGCACCAGCGACCAGCCCAGCCGCCCGACGAACTCGACCAGCGGCAGCACCAGCGCGCGGTAGAGATGATCAGTCACGAAGTCGCCGCGACTGCGAGCGGGCGCGTCCTCTGTCAGAAGGTAACGCCCTTCCCGCTTCTTCGCCGCCAGCCAGCCTGCGATGAGAGCTGGCAGGACCACGGTCGCCACGATGATCCACGGCCCGAAATTGAGCGTGAAGTCGGTCGGGTTCGGGCGATCTTCGGGCGCGTTGAACAGCGACAGACCCATGAAGGTGAGGACGACGCCGATCGCCAGCGCCCACAGCATCGCGACCGCCCACAGAGCGCGGCTGCGGATGCGCGGATCGAGCTCCCCCGCCCGGCGCAGGGCGAGCAGCTCGTCGTCGTCCAGTGCGTCGCCGTGGTCGCTGCGCGCCGGGTTGTCGGGCGCCTTCAGGCCGACGATGCCGATGACGAGCAGGATCGCGCCCATCAGCAGATAGGTCTGGGGCCAGCCGATCCGCTCCGCGATGATCAACCCGAAGGCGCCGCCCACCAGCGCCGCAAGGCGGTAGCCCATCTGGTAGATGGTGGAGAGGATATCGAGCGTCGCGGTCTCGTCCGCCACGTCGATGCGCCAGGCGTTGATGGCGATGTCCTGCGTGGCGGAGGCAAGCGCGCCGATCCCGGCCAGCAGGGAGAAGAGGCCGATGGTATCGTTGCTGGGATGGCTGAGCGACAGCGCGACCAGGATGATGCCCAGCAGGATTTGCGCGGGCACGATCCACTGCTTGCGTTTGCCGAGGCGCGAGAAGCCGAGGATGTTCACCCGCTCGATCAGCGGGGACCACAGGAACTGGAAAGCGTAGGCGAGGCCGATCAGCGAGAAGACGCCCATCGTCTCCAGCTCCACGTCGGTTTCGCTCAGCCATGCGAACAGCGTCCCCAGGAACAGCGCGAAGGGCAGCCCGCTGGCGAAACCGAACAGCGCCATGTAGCCGGTCTTGCGATTCCCCATGGCGCGAAACAGCTCGCGCCAGCCCGGCTTTTTCGATTTGGCTGCGGCGTCCGCCATTTGCGGCACCTCCTTCCCGTACGTCCCGAAGTCTGCGACACTAGCCGCGCGGGCCAGCGATAGGGAAGCTCACATGAACGCGGGCATCACGAACGTCCACAGCGCATCGGCGGAATCGGGGGAAGAGCACGGGCGCAGCTATCGCGTGGAACGGTTCGGGCGCGAGCGCGAGCCCGTGATCGTGATCGACGGGTTCAGCGGCCGTATCGCGCAGCTGGAGGCGGCGGCCCGCCGCGCACGATACGCCCCCGTGGCCGGCTATCCGGGCGTTCGCAGCCCGGTCGATCCCGCCTATCTGCGCCTCGGCGGTCCGCTGCTCGCCCGGCTGATGGCGGAGCATTTCGGTCTGGCCAAGGCGTTCGCGGTGGAAAGCTGCGCCTTCAGCATCGTGGCCGTACCGCCCGATCGCCTCGCCCCGATGCAGCGGCGCCCGCATTACGACGGGGCGCGGGCCGAACTGGTTGCATTGGTGCATTACACCGGCGGGGCGCAGAGCGGCGGCACCGCATTCTATCGCCACCGCGCCACCGGCTTCGAGGCGATCCGCCCGGACCGGGCCGCCGCCTACGAGCATGCCGTCCGTGCCGAGGAGGAAGCGGAGGGGCCGATGCCCGCGCGCTATCATTACGGCGACAGCGCGCGTTACGAGATGATCGGCGAGGTCGCGGCGCGGCCCGATCGCCTGATCGCCTATCGCGGCTGGAACCTGCATTCCGGCGTCATTCCGGCACCGCCGCCCACCGGGAGGGAGGCCCTGCTTGCGCGGGGACGGGTGACGATCAACGCCTTCCTGATCGGCGAAAGCTGATCGCGCCGCATTGCGCGGCCCCGCATCACGGCGTAGGCGCGCGAACATGAACGACAGTCCCCGTCCCGAAGGCGAACGGATCGCCAAACTGCTCGCCCGTGCCGGCGTCGCCAGCCGCCGCGAGGTCGAGCGCATGATCGGCGACGGCCGCGTTGCCATCGACGGCAAGGTGCTCGACACGCCCGCCACGATCATTCCGCACCTGCGCGGGGTTACCGTGGACGGCAAGCCGGTGGGCAAGGCGGAAGCCGCGCGGCTGTTCGCGTTCCACAAGCCGCAGGGCCTCATCACGGCAGAGCGCGATCCGCGCGGGCGCCCGACCATCTACACCGCCTTGCGCAACGCCCTGCCCCGCGGCGCGCCGCGCGTGATGCCCATCGGTCGGCTCGACCTCAACACCGAAGGGCTGTTGCTCCTCACCAATGACGGCGAGTTGAAGCGCCAGATGGAGCTGCCCTCCTCCGGAATTCCGCGCACCTATCGCGCGCGCGCCTTCGGCGATGTGGCGGAAACGGCGCTGCACGATCTCATCGAAGGGGTAACGATCGACGGCGTGCGCTACGGCCGCATCGATGCCGATATAGAGCGGCGGACGGGCAGCAACGTATGGATCGTCATGTCGATCACCGAGGGCAAGAACCGAGAGGTTCGCAAGGTGCTCGAACATCTCGGGCTGAAGGTGAACCGCCTGATCCGCATCGCCTACGGGCCCTTCGAACTGGGCGATCTCGACCGCGGGCAGGTGCGGGAAATCCGCAAGGAGGAGCTGGGCCGGTTCCGCAGCACGCTGGGCGGCAAGGGGCGCAAATGAGGATCGTCGCCGGCGACTGGCGCGGCCGCAGGCTGACGGCGCCCAAGGGCGAGGCCACGCGCCCGACCGGCGATCGCACGCGCGAAACGCTGTTCAGCATGCTGGCGAGCCGCCTGGGTTCGTTCGAGGGGCTCAGCGTCCTCGACCTGTTCGCAGGGTCGGGCGCGCTGGGGCTGGAGGCGCTGTCGCGGGGCGCCGGGTCGTGTCTGTTCGTCGAGCAGGATGCCGCCGCCGTGGACGCGATCCGCGCCAATATCGCCGCGCTGGACGCGCGGGCGCGCAGCACCGTGCAAAAGGGCTCCGTCATGGCGTTGCAGCCCGCCAAGGCGCCGCACGACCTCCTGCTGCTGGATCCGCCCTATCACACCGGGGCGGGCGCGGTTGCGCTCGACCGGCTGATCCGCCTCGGGTGGGTCGGGCCCGCCAGCTGGATCGCGCTGGAAACGGCGGCGAACGAAGCCGTCGCGGTGCGTGGCTGCTCGGTCGATGCGGAACGCAAGGTCGGGAAAGCAAAGCTGACCCTGATGCGGCTTGCGGATTGACGCGCAAAGAAGAAGGGGCCGCCCGTGATACGGACGACCCCATCTTCGTCATCGCTTGCGCGGCGCGTGCTCAGCTCTCGCTGGCGGGCTTGCCCGGCCAGTAGCCCAGCGGCTTGTTGCCGCCCTTGCCCACGGCGTAGGGATTGACGCAATTGTCGGTCACGTTCTTCGAGCAGACCGGATATTCGCCATCGACGGGCTTCTGCGCCTTCGGCGTGTTCTGCACCATCTCGTTGCTGACATAGCGCGTGTCGCCCGACGCGGTCGTGCCCGTCGTCGACGCCATGCCGCTGTTCGAATTCATGGTGCCCGATGATGTGCCGGTCGTCGCGGCGGTGCCGGTCGAGGTGGTGGCGACCTGCGACTTGATCGAGGTCCATGCCCGCGCCTGCGCTTCGGGCGACATCGCCATCAGCTGCGACTGCTGGTCGGGGGTCAGCAGCCACCACGCGGTCATCTCGGCCGGTGCCAGCGTCCAAAAATAGGTCTTGGTCTCGTCGGTCCAGCCATCGTAGGCCAGCTGCTTGCCTTTGGGCCAGGCATCGTACTTCGCCTGCTGCTGGGCATTCATTTCCATCGGCGCCATTTCCTCGGCACCCATGTCGTCGCTCATCTGGGCGGCCGCCGGCACGGCGGCAATTGCGAGGCCCATCGCGGCGGTTGCGGCTAGAATGGTCTTCATTGTCGTCACTCCTTTATTGCGGCAGTTCTTCTTTTTCCGTCCTTGCCGCCCCAAACGGGCGGCGCCCGCGCAGGTTCCGCCCTGCCCCGCCCCCTCGCGCAACGCTTGCCCCCGCGCCTCGCGTTCCCTACCTGTTCGCACGACCCCTATCATGACCGACACATCGAACCCGCCCGCCGAAACTGCGCAAACCGCGCCCCCGCCCTATGCCGCGCGCCTCAACCCGCCGCAGCGCGAGGCGGTACTGACCACCGAAGGACCGGTCCTGATGCTGGCCGGCGCCGGCACCGGTAAGACCGCCGCGCTCACCGCAAGGCTGGCACATCTCGTCGCAACGCGGCGCGCCTGGCCCAGCGAGATCCTGTGCGTGACCTTCACCAACAAGGCCGCGCGCGAGATGCGCGACCGGGTCGGCCGCCATATCGGCGACGCCGTCGAAGGGATGCCGTGGCTGGGCACGTTCCACTCCATCTGCGCCAAGATGCTGCGCCGGCACGCCGAGCTGGTCGGCCTGCGTTCCAACTTCACCATTCTCGACACCGACGACCAGTTGCGCCTGCTGAAGCAGCTGATCGTGCAGAACGACCTGGACGAGAAGCGCTGGCCCGCGCGCCAGTTGGCCGGGCTGATCGACCGGTGGAAGAACCGCGGTCTCAACCCCGGCGATCTCGATGCGGTCGAGAACGAGGCCTATGCCAATGGCCGGGGCGCACAGTTCTATCGGCTCTACCAGGATCGGCTGAAGGAACTAAACGCCTGCGATTTCGGCGACCTGCTGCTCCACATGCTCAACGTCTTCCGGCAGAACCGCGACGTGCTGGAGCAATATCAGCGCCGCTTCAAATACATCCTGGTGGACGAGTATCAGGACACCAACGCGGTCCAGTACCTGTGGCTGCGGCTGCTGGCGCAGGAGCGCAAGAACATCTGCGTGGTCGGCGACGACGACCAGTCGATCTATTCGTGGCGCGGGGCGGAAGTCGCCAACATCCTTCGCTTCGAGAAGGATTTTCCCGGCGCCAAGGTGGTGAAGCTGGAGCAGAACTATCGCTCCACCCCGCACATCCTGGGCGCCGCATCCGGCCTCATCCGCGCCAATAGCGAGCGGTTGAGCAAGACCTTGTGGACCGAGATCGACGCGGGCGAGAAGGTGCGCGTCATCGGCGTGTGGGACGGTCCGGAGGAGGCGCGCCGCGTCGGCGAGGAGATCGAGCGGCTGGAGCGCGAGGGCGCGTCGCTCGACCATGTGGCGATCCTGGTGCGCGCGCAGTACCAGACGCGCGAGTTCGAGGACCGCTTCATCCAGATCGGGCTCAACTATCGCATCATCGGCGGTTTCCGCTTCTACGAGCGTGCCGAAATCCGCGACGCGCTCGCCTATCTTCGCGTCATCGCGCAACCGTCCGACGACCTCGCCTTCGAACGCATCTACAACCAGCCCAAGCGCGGCCTGGGCGCCAAGACGCTGGAAAAGATGCATCAGCACGCGCGCCGGACCGGCCTGCCGTTGGCCGCCGCCTCGCTGCAGCTGGCCGATAGCGACGAACTGCCCGCGCGGGCTGCGAACACGATCGCGCGCCTGATGGTGCAGTTTCGCGACTGGCGCGACAGCGTGGAGCGGACCTCCCCGGCCGAACTGCTGCGCACCGTGCTGGAAGAAACCGGCTACAACGACATGCTGCAAAAGGAACGCAGCGCGGAAGCGGCAGGGCGGCTGGAAAACCTGTCCGAACTCGCCCGCGCGATGGAGGATTACGACGACCTCGGCGATTTCCTCGAACATGTCAGCCTGGTCATGGACAACGATGCCAATGCGGAGGAGGAGAAGGTCACGATCATGACCATCCACGCCGCGAAGGGGCTGGAATTCGACCAGGTGTTCCTGCCCGGTTGGGAGGAAGGCGTCTTCCCCAGCCAGCGCTCGCTCGACGAAGGCGGGCTCGCCAGTCTGGAGGAGGAGCGGCGGCTCGCCTACGTCGCGATCACCCGCGCGCGGCGTCGCTGCACCATCCTTCACGCCGCGAACCGCCGGATCTACGGGCAGTGGACCAGCTCCATTCCCAGTCGCTTCGTCGAGGAACTGCCCGAGGTGCATATCGAGCAGGAAACGACGATGACCGGTGGGGCGTCGCTGTGGCGCGCCAACTGGAGCGAGAGCGAGGATCCCTTCGCCCATCTGTCCAGCAGCGCCCCCGACCGTTCGAGCAAGCGCGGTCCGGGGTGGCAGCGCGCGCTGTCGACCGGGTACGACACCGCGCCCGCGCGCGTGCAGGAGAACCGCCGCAGCGCCGCCAGCTTCGCCGCGAAACCGCGGACCGACGTCGCGATCGGCGCGCGCGTCTTCCACGACAAGTTCGGATACGGCACCGTGACCGACCAGGAAGGCAACAAGCTCACCATCGCCTTCGAACAGGCGGGCGAGAAACGGGTGATCGACAGCTTCGTGAAGCTGGCCTGACCCCCGCTCCTTTCAGCGCGTAAGGGGATTTGGTGCACCGGCGCTTACCCGGTTTTAACCAAACTCCCCCGATGACGGACCGATGGCAAATCCACTAGTTTCCGCGGTCCGGCCCTGGTCGATCTGGATCGCAAGCGGCGTGGCCTATCTGGTCTGCGCCGTCACGGCCCTGTACCTTACCCGCGGAACGCAGGGCGTTGCGCTGTTGTGGCCCGCCAGCGGGGTAGCCGCGGCGGCGATGGTCCTGACCGCGAAGAAATGGCGCCCCGGCGTCGCAGTGTCGATCGGAATCGCCAGCTTTACGGTCAACCTGGCCGACGGCACGCCCCTCTGGAACGCGCTGGGCTTCACATTTGCCAATGTCGTGGAGTGCCTGACGGTCGCGTGGTTCGTCGGCCGCGCGGGATGCTATCCCCCCTCTTTCGACAATCGCGAATGCCTGCGCGGACTGTGCTTGGGGACGTTTGTGGCCGCGCTCGCCAGCGCAACGATCGCCGCCGTCACCGGTGCCCCTTCGATGGACAGCCTGCCCTTCTTCGTGTCGTGGCTGTCGACCGCGGTGCTGGGTATCCTCGTCGTGACGCCGCTGGTGGTGGAGATCGTCGGACCGATCGCCTTTCCCGAAACGCGTCGCGTCGGACCGGGCCTAGCCGCGCGCCTGGCGGTCGTTGCTCTGGCCGGAGCCTCGGCGCTGGCAGCGTTCGGCCAGACCGGCTTTCCCCTGATGTTCCTCACGCTGGCGGCGGTGATCCTCGCCTCCTTCGTCGCGGGGATCGGCGGCGCGGTCGGCTCGGTCTTCATCGTTTCCCTGATCGGAAGCATTTTCACCAGCCTGGAGATGGGGCCGATCCATCTCATCGCGGTGGACCTGCAGGGGCGGGTGCTGTACTTCCAGTTCTACCTTCTGACCCTGCTCGGCTGCGGCCTGCCCACCGCCGCCCTGCTGAGCGAAGTGCGGTCCCACGCGGCCCGGCTGAAGGAACAGAACCGCCTGCTCGCGATGGCCGAGCAAACGGCGCAGGTCGGGCACTGGCGCTTCGAAATCGGGGCGAGCGACGTCTTCTGGTCGCGTCAGGTCTTCCGCATTCACGGGTTGGAGCCGGGCACCGACCCCGTTCCCATCACGCAGGCCCTTCACGCCTATCATCCGGAAGACCGCGCAGCCGTGGAAGACGCTCTCAAGCGCGCGCTGGCGGAGCACACGCCGTTTTCCCTCGCAGCGCGAATCCAGCGCCCTGACGGGGTGATCCGGCGAGTCGAGAGCCATGGCAAGCTGGAAATGGCCGGCGCCGAGCCTGTCGCCATGTTCGGGACGATCGTCGACGTAACCGAGAAGGCCGACGCCCTCGATCAGTTGGAAGCGGCACGCAGGGCGGCGGTGCAGCAGGCGGAACGCGCGCTGCATCTTGCCGAAACGGACCAGCTCACCGGCATCGCCAACCGGCGCAAGCTACTCGAACGGCTCGAAGAATCCGCGTGCGAGGCCGAGGCGCTGCTGGTTCCGATGTCCTTCGTCATGTTCGACGTCGACGATTTCAAGGCGATCAACGACACTCATGGCCACAGCGAGGGCGACGCGGTGCTGCAGCGGATCGCGGCCATCACCGCCTCCTGCCTTCGAAAGGGCGATCTGGTCGGGCGTCTGGGGGGTGAGGAATTCGGCGTCGTGCTGCCGCGAACCGATCTCGCCACCGCGTCGCATATCGCGGAACGGATCCGCGCCGCCATCGAGGCCGGCGGAGACGGGGAAGGCGCCAGCGGCAAACTGTCGGTCAGCCTCGGCGTGGCGGAGCGCAAGCCCTTCGGCCGGACGGCGGATCTGCTATCCGCCGCCGACTTGGCTCTCTACGAAGCGAAGGCGAGCGGGAAGAACTGCCTGCGCCTGGCGGCCTAGGCCGCCGACGCCACACCCTTTACCGACGCGGTCAGAGCGCGCTGACGCTGAGGAAATCGGGCTGCGGCCCGTTCCACTCACCTGCCGGGACCGGATCGTCGTCGCGGTGGCGACCGCCCTTCGCATCCGAACGCTTGCCCCCGCTCTTGCGCTCCGCGCCGCGATCGTCGCTGCGCTTGCCGCGGCTCCGGCGTTCGCCCTCGGGCTGTTCGTCGCGATCCTTGCGCCGCGGCGCGCGTTCGGGCCGCTCGTCGTCCGTCTCGCGGGCGGCGGCCGGTTCGGCCTCCTTCAGCTCGACCCGGACGTCGTTCTTGCCGAACACCGGGATCGGATGCCCGGTCAGCTTCTCGACATTGTCGATCGCCTCGGCATCTTCCGGTGTCACGAAGGTGAAGGCGCGCCCTTTCGCCCCCGCGCGGCCGGTCCGGCCGATGCGGTGGACGTAATCGTCGGGGTGCCACGGCGTATCGTAATTGAAGACGTGGCTCACGCCCTTCACATCCAGCCCACGCGCGGCGACGTCGCTGGCGACGAGGATGTTGATTTCGCCCGCCTTGAACCGGTCCAGTTCGCGGATGCGGCTGCTCTGGTCCATGTCGCCATGGATTTCCCCGCTGGAGAACCCGTATTGCTGCAGGCTCTTGTTGAGCTCGCGCACCGTGGTCTTGCGGTTGGAGAAGACGATCGCGGTTTCGACCTGGTCGTGCTCCAGCAGCCAGCGCAGCGTCTCGCGCTTCTGCCGCTGGCCCACATTGACGCGAAACGCGGTGATGTCCTTGTTCGTGGTGGCGGCGCGACTGACCTCGATCCGCTTCGGATTGTCGAGGAACTTCGCCGCCAGCTTCTCGATCGGCGGCGGCATGGTGGCCGAAAACAGCATCGTCTGCCGCGGTTCGGGCAGCTTGGAACAGATGAACTCGATATCGGGGATGAACCCCATGTCCAGCATCCGGTCCGCCTCGTCGATGACCAGCAGCTCGCACCCGTTCAGCAGGATCTTGCCCCGCTCGAACAGGTCCATCAACCGGCCCGGCGTGGCGATCAGGACGTCGACACCTTCGTCCAGCGCCTTGATCTGGTCGCCCATCTGGACGCCGCCGATCAGCAGGGCGAGGGTCAGGTCGTGATTGATGCCGTATTTCTCGAAATTCTCGGCCACCTGGGCGGCCAGCTCGCGCGTCGGCGCCAGGATCAGGCTGCGCGGCATGCGGGCGCGGCGGCGACCGTGATTGAGGATATCGATCATCGGCAGGACGAAGCTGGCCGTCTTGCCGGTGCCCGTCTGGGCGATGCCGATGATGTCCTTCATCATCAGGACGGGCGGGATCGCCTGTTCCTGGATCGGCGTGGGGGAATCGTACCCCGCGGCTTCCACCGCCTTAAGCAATTCGTCGGATAGGCCGAGATCGGCGAATTTCATTCAGATGTCCGGATAATGACGGGGGCCTTGCCACCCCCTTGTCAAAGTGCAGCTGCAAGTCTCGCGCCCATCGCGGGAAAGGGGCAAAATGTCAAGGGAAAGCGCGATTGCGCCGCCTGTCAGTCGGTCACGGGCACCAGCCGGGACAGGCCGGACAGTTCGCAACTGGCGCCGCTGCGCGATTGCAGGCGGTCGCGGTTGATGCACAACTTCCCGTCCCGATTGGGTTCCACGTAGAAGCCGGAATAGAACTCGCGCGCGCTGCACGCATCGCCGAGCCGGGCGCGAAACATCGACCTGTCGCGGGTGTAGAGGACCAGCTGGTCTTCCCCGCCGATGCGCACGCCGACCAGCGAGGTCATCGGCAGGCAGCCGCCGGTCTTGCGTTCTTCCCAGTGCATGTTGGGCGCCCGGCGGCGCATCTCGCTCACCATGCTCTGCATTTCGGGCGCGCGGGGCGAGATGCGCAGGATCACGCGCTGTTCGATGCGCACCTGATTCGCGATTGGGCGCAGCATCGCGCCCAACGCGAACCAGCCCGGCGGCAGGGTCGCGACCGGCGCCGCATCATCGCCGACCTCCACGAGTTGCGGATCGGCGGCATCGTGCGGCGGCGGCGACGCACCGGGCAGCAGGAGGGCAAGCGGAGCGAGGAAAACAGAAAAAGTGGTCATATCAGTTCGGCCAACCTGTCCCTTCCCTGTTCCACCAGCCTTGCGATCCGCGCCGCCCGCGCCCGTCCTATGCCGGTGACAGTAAGCTATAGCGCGATCTTTTGAATGGTGGCTTAATTCGGGACGGCGGGACTGGCGACCGGGGCAACGGGTGTGTCATATCCGCATCCATGAGCGACACCGATACCCGCACCGCCTTCCTGCAACAGGCGCAGACCATCCTGGGCGACAAGGGGCTGGTTTGCGATCCCGATCTGCTGGACCCGTGGCTGACCGACTGGCGCGGGCGATTCCACGGGCGGGCGCTGGCCATGGCCCTGCCCGCCGATACGCAGCAGGTGGCGCAGTTGATGCGGCTGTGCGACGCGCACGGCGTCCCGGTGGTTCCGCAAGGCGGCAATAGCGGCATGTGCGGCGGGGCGACGCCCGACGCGACCGGGGATGCGCTCCTCCTGTCGCTGCGGCGAATGGACGCGATCCGCTCTCTCGACGAGGATGCGCGGCAAATCGTGGTCGAGGCGGGCGTCGTCCTTCAGACCCTGCACGACGCGGCCGGGGCGGCGGGCCTGCGCTTCCCGCTGACGCTCGGCGGGAAAGGCTCGGCCACGGTGGGCGGCCTGATCGCGACCAATGCGGGCGGGACGCAGGTGCTGCGCCACGGGTCGATGCGCGCGCAGGTCCTGGGGATCGAGGCGGTGCTGGCCGATGGCAGCGTCTATTCGGCCCTTACCCCGCTGAAGAAGGACAATCGCGGGTTCGACCTCAAACAGCTGATGATCGGGTCGGAAGGCACGCTGGGCATCGTCACCGCCGCGACCCTGGCCCTGCAACCCGCGATCGCGGACCGCCGCGTGATCTGGGCGGGCGTCTCCTCGCTGGAGGCTGCGCGCACGCTGCTGCTGCATTGCCAGGCCGTTGCGGGAGACGCGCTGGAGGGGTTCGAGGTCATCGCGCAAGGGACGCTGGACGACGTCGTCGACCATCTCCCCGATGCGCGCGCGCCGTTGGAGGGTCCATATGCGTGGCACGCGCTGATCGAACTGGTCGCCGATTCCGCCACCGCCGAAGGGCTGTCGACGCTCGCCGAGACGATGCTGGGCGCGGCGCTGGAACAGGGCCTGCTGGAGGACGCGGTGGTCGCCGCGAACGAGACCCAGGCCGAAGCGTTCTGGCTGCTGCGCGATTCGATCTCGTCCGCCGAGCGCGCCAAGGGCCCCGCGGTGCAGCACGACATCTCGGTGCCGGTGGAGCGTATGCCCGCCTTCGTCGCGGCGGCGGTGGAACAGGTGGAGCGCGACTGGCCGGGCACGCAGGCGATCGCCTTCGGCCACCTGGGCGACGGCAACGTGCATTTCCACGTCATCGCGCCCCACGGGGTCGACCCGCAGGCTTGGATGAAGGGCGACGGCAAGACGATCAGCGGCGAGGTCTATGCGCTGGTCACGCAGTGGGGCGGTTCGATCAGCGCCGAACACGGCATCGGCCAGCTCAAGCGGGAGGAATTCGCGCGGCTGGGCGATCCCGTCGCGATCGACATGCTGCGCCGCGTGAAGGATGCGCTCGATCCGAAGCGGCTGCTCAATCCTGGCAAACTGGTGCCGCTTGCACCTTCGCAGGCGACCTCCTAAAGCCTCGGGTCGTTCGCGCGGCCCGCAAGGGGCCGATACCGATCCCATTTCAGACTTATCGGAGACGACCGATGGCCAGTGCGCCGCAACCCAACCTGCCCCTGTTCTACAAGGATCTGCTGCCGCTCAACTCGCGCGATCACGCGAGCTACAAGACGCGCCAGACCGACACCGCATCGTGGCTGGTGGGACAGCACGCCATTCCGCTGACCTCGGACGAATTCGTGCAGGCCGGGCGCCATTTCCCGATCGTCTTCTCGTCCGGCGACGCGCCGCTGCCGCTGGCGCTGATGGGCCTCAACGAAGGGGTCAACACCTTCGTCGACGACGACGGCAAGGTGACCGAGCCGGTCTATATCCCCGCCTACATCCGCCGCTATCCCTTCATGCTCGCGCGGCTGAAGGAAGACAGCGAGGACCTGTCGCTGTGCTTCGACCCGACCTCGGACCTGGTCGGCGAGAATGCCGGTGGCGAGGCGGTCTTCGACAGCGAAGGCAAGCCGAGCGCCGCCACCCAGAGCATTCTGGAATTCTGCCAGCATTTCGAGGAAGCGGGTGCCCGCACGCAGAACTTCATCGGCGAACTCAAGAAGCACGACCTGCTGATCGACGGCGAGATCGGGATCGAGGAATCGAGCAATCCCGGCAAGCCGTTCGTCTATCGCGGGTTCCAGATCGTGGACCAGAACAAGCTGCGCGAACTGGCCCCCGAAGTGCTGAAGGAGTGGAACGAGAACGGCATCCTCCAGCTGATCTACGCGCACCTCTTCTCGGTCGATCTGATGCGCGTCATCTTCGCGCGGCAGGCCCAGCAGGGCAAGAAGCCGGTCGTGCCCGATGCGGCGACCGCCGAACTCGCGAACTGATCCGTTCGAACGCGCTGAATTTGCGGTCGGTCGGGTCTTGACCGGACCGGCCGCATCACCACATTGAGGTCAGCCCCACGGCTTCCCCCCTCATGGCCGTGCGGGCCGGTGCACTTCGGTGCACCTCCTCCCTGAACCTTGGCCACCCCGTGCGATCAGCACGGGGTGGTTTTTTATGGGCGATTGACGGCTACTCGGCGGCCTGCGGCAGGGCCGATCCGCCCGCCAGCCGGTTCACCTCGTCCGCCAGCGACCGCACCAGCCCCGCCAGCAGCCCGGCGATGACGGGCAGGCGCGCGCTGGGCCCCTCCCACCGCGGATCGAGGTAGAGCGAACGGCACACCTCCAGTTGCAGTGCGTGGATTTCCAGCCCCGGGCGACCATGGCGGTCGAGAACGTAGCCGCCGGCATAGGGCCGGTTGTGCGCCACCGGCCGGTCGCGCCCCGACAGATAGGCGATTCCGGCCGCACTCAGCTGCGGATCGCAGGCGGAGCCGAACCGGTCGCCGAGCACGAATTCCGCCGGAACGTCGCCCGGATGGCGACGCCGCAGCGGCGGCATGGAATGCAGGTCCAGCAGCAGCGCCGCGCCCCACCGCTGCCGGATCGCCTGCAGGGAACGGCCGACGGCGGCGTGATACGGGGTGTGGATCGCATCGATGCGCGCGTCCAGCTCGTCCTCGCTCAACCGCTCGCGCCAGATTTCGCCCACGCCGGACAGGCGCCGGGGGATCAGGCCGAGCCCGGTGCGCGCGCGACGATTGGCGAGCGAATGGCGCCCCGCCCGCCCGCGCGCGCCGCCGATCATGGACCAGTCCACATCGTCGGGCGCGCGATTGAGATCCAGCATGGCGCGCGGCGCATCCGCCACGATCAGCGCGGCCCCCGTGCGCTGGGCCACCGCCTCCGCCAGCAGATCGACGAACCGGTCCTCCAGCCTCCGCGCGGCCGCCGCGGGGTCGCGCATGCGCAGCGTCACTTCCTCGGGATAGGCCCGCCCGCCATGCGGCGCCGCGATCAGGACCGGCAGGGTCGCTGCCGCGACGTCGGACACGCGGAAGGCGGGACGTTCGAGGCCGGGGATCGTACCGCTATCGATCGTCATTCGGCGCCGGGGCTGCGCGGTGTGGCCGGACGATCGCGGTCGCGTTGGGTCATGTATGGCATGCTGTACGCTGCGCTGCGCGGTGTCAAAACATGGTTTATGGTCGGGTGCGAAACAGGATTTCTTAACGCGGGCGCGCTAGGACCGGGCGTCATGACGATCCCCGCAGCCACCCGCCGCATCCTGCTCGCAGAAGACGAGGAAGCGATGCGCACCTATCTCGCGCGCGCGCTGACCAAGGCCGGCTACGCGGTCGAGAGCGTCGATCGCGGCACCGCCGCCCTGCCCCTTCTGGAACGCGAGGATTTCGACCTGCTGTTGTCCGATATCGTCATGCCGGAAATGGACGGCATCGAACTGGCCCAGCGCTGCAACGAGATCAGCCCCGCGACGAAGGTGATGTTCATCACCGGATTCGCCGCCGTTTCGCTGAAGGCGCAATCCAACCAGCCGCGCGCGAAAATCCTCTCCAAGCCGTTTCACCTGCGCGATCTGGTGCTGGAAGTGGACCGGATGTTCGAGGAAGAACGCCAGGCCTCGCTTTAAGGGTTGCGCGGGCCCCGACCCGTCGCTAAATGCCGCCTCCTTCGCAGGGGAAACCCCCGGCGAAACCGACAGTGTGGGCGTATAGCTCAGTGGTAGAGCACTGTGTTGACATCGCAGGGGTCGGAAGTTCAACTCTTCCTACGCCCACCATCGGACGAAAAGACCCCGCCGGGCCCCGCGCCTAGCGGGGTTTTCTTTGTCCGCCGCCAGCTCCCGGCCTCTCTCGCCCTCGCCTTGCCCTTGCGCGCCTCTCTGCTAAAGCCCGGCGGCAAGAGACACCCAGAGGCAATCAACGGACAGAGCATGCAAAAGATTCAGGTCAAGAACCCCATCGTCGAACTCGACGGCGACGAGATGACGCGGATCATCTGGAAATGGATACGCGAGCGGCTCGTGCTGCCCTATCTCGACGTCGACCTGAAATATTACGACCTCTCGATCGAGAAGCGCGACGAGACCGGGGACCAGATCACGGTCGACGCGGCCAACGCGATCAAGCAGTACGGCGTCGGCGTCAAATGCGCCACGATCACGCCGGACGAGGCGCGGGTCGAGGAGTTCAGCCTGAAGAAGATGTGGGTCAGCCCCAACGGCACGATCCGCAACATCCTGGGCGGCGTGGTCTTCCGCGAGCCGATCGTGATCGACAACGTGCCGCGCCTCGTGCCCGGCTGGACCGACCCGATCGTGGTCGGCCGTCACGCCTTCGGCGACCAGTACCGCGCCAAGGACACGCTGATCCCCGGCAAGGGCAAGCTGCGCTTGGTCTTCGAGGGCGAGGATGGCGAGAACATCGACATCGACGTGTTCGAATTCCCGAGCTCAGGCGTCGCGATGGCGATGTACAATCTCGACGATTCGATCCGCGACTTCGCCCGCGCCAGCATGAACTACGGCCTCGACCGCGGCTGGCCGGTCTACCTGTCGACCAAGAACACGATCCTGAAAAAGTACGACGGCCGCTTCAAGGACCTGTTCCAGGAAGTGTTCGACAACGAATTCAAGGATAAGTTCGCCAAGGCCGGGATCACCTACGAACACCGCCTGATCGACGACATGGTCGCATCGGCGCTGAAGTGGAACGGCAAGTTCGTGTGGGCCTGCAAGAACTACGACGGCGACGTGCAGTCCGACACGGTGGCGCAAGGGTTCGGCAGCCTCGGCTTGATGACCAGCGTGCTGATGACGCCCGACGGCAAGACGGTCGAGGCGGAGGCGGCGCACGGCACCGTCACGCGCCACTACCGCCAGCACCAGGAAGGCAAGGCGACCAGCACCAACCCCATCGCCAGCATCTTCGCCTGGACGCGCGGGCTGATGTATCGCGGCAAGTTCGACGACACCCCCGACGTGGTGAAGTTCGCCGAGACGCTGGAGCGGGTCTGCGTCAAGACCGTCGAAAACGGCCAGATGACGAAGGACCTCGCGCTGCTGATCGGCCCCGATCAGGCCTGGCTCACCACCGAGCAGTTCTTCGAGGCCATCGTCACCGGTCTCGAGCAGGAGATGGCCAACTGGGCCTGATCCGCGGAACCGCGAGCTTGCAAGGCAATTGGAAGGGGGCGGCCATCGGCAACGATCGGCCGCCTCTTTCGATTCCGGACGGGATGAATCAATGACCGAAACGCGCCGCAAGGCCCGCCTCGAAGTACGTCAGGCCCAGATGAAGGACGTGCGCGCGATCGCCGACCTCATCCGGCGTTCCTACACCGAGCTGCCGCCCTACACCCACGGTGAAATCCGCGGGCAGCTGAACAATTACCGCGAGGGCTGCTTCGTCGCGAAGCTCGACGGGAAGCTGGTCGGCTATTGCGCGTCGATGCGCCTGTCGGAACGGCTCGCCTTCTCCGATGCGACGTGGGAGGAAATCACCGGCAACGGCTTCGGCAGCCGGCACAATCCCAAGGGCGAATGGCTCTACGGGTACGAGATGTGCGTCGATCCCAAGGTGCGCGGCACGCGGATCGGCCGGCGCCTGTACGAGGAACGGCGCTCGCTCGCTGAGCGGCTGGACCTGTCCGGTATCGTCTTCGGCGGACGCATGCCCGGCCTCGCCCGCGCCATGCGGCGCAAGACGAACAACGCCACCGGGGCGGAGGATTACCTCGCCAAGGTGGTCGATTCCAAGATCCACGATCCGGTGCTGCGCTTCCAGCTCGCCAACGGGTTCGAGGCGCAGGGCATCATCGCGGGCTACCTGCCGGAGGACAAGGCGTCCAAGACCAACGCGGTCCGGATGGTCTGGCGCAACCCCTATGTCGACAGCGACGCCCCGCCCAAGCACCGGGTGCCGCGCGACGTCGAAAGCGTGCGGATCGCCACCTGCCAGCTGCAGGCCCGCGCCGTCACCGGCTTCGACGAATTCATGCGCCACGTCGAATATTTCGTCGATGTCGCGTCGGACTACGAATCGGACTTCATCGTCTTTCCCGAACTCTTCACCCTGATGCTGCTGTCGGCGGAAGAGAAGGAGTTGAGCCCGCTGGAGGCGATCGAGGCGCTGAGCCGCTACACGCCCAGGATTCGCACCCGCCTGTCGGAGATGGCGCTCAACTACAACATCAACATCATCGGCGGCAGCCACCCGACCCGGATGGACGACGGCGACATCCACAACATCGCCTATGTCTGCCTGCGCGACGGCTCGATCCATAGCCAGGAAAAGATCCACCCGACCCCGAACGAGGCCTATTGGTGGAACATCAAGGGCGGCGACAGCATCGACGCCATCCCCACCGATTGCGGACCGATCGGTGTCCTCATCTGCTACGACAGCGAGTTTCCGGAACTCGCCCGGCGGCTGGTGGACGAAGGGGCACGGATCATCTTCATCCCGTTCTGCACCGACAGCCGGCAGGGCTACATGCGCGTGCGCTATTGCGCGCAGGCCCGCGCGATCGAGAACCAGTGCTTCACCGTCCTGTCGGGCAATGTCGGCAATCTGCCCAACGTCGCCAACATGGACATCCAGTACGCGCAAAGCTGCATCCTGACCCCGTGCGACTTCCCCTTCGCGCGCGACGGCATCGCGGCGGAAGCGAGCGAGAACGTGGAGACGCTGACCATCAGCGACGTGAACCTCGCCGATCTCAGCTGGGCCCGGGCGGAAGGAACGGTGCAGAACCTCGCGGATCGCCGCTTCGACCTCTACCGCATCGAATGGGACAAGCGCGTGGGGCAGGTGAGCGAACGCATCGGTGAAGCTGCCGCCGAGAGCGCCGCCGCGGATGCCAAGCCGCACGGCCCCCGCTCGCCCGGCGGCGGGTAGGCCGGCAGGCTTCCTCGATGGCAGGTTTCCTACCTCGCCCTCACGTGGCAATCTTCCGCCATGCGCGCCATCGAACCTGCCCATATCGACTGCCATGCGATCGCAAAGCCCGGATCGTGCGCCGAGGGCTATGTGCCGGACGACCGAACCGGAACGTCACACCAGCGCGCGAACTCCTCGCTCCATACCCTTGAACGCTCTGCCGTTTTCCGAAAGGTCACGGTTTCCGAACGGCCTTTTCGCGTTCCGTCCTTCCGACCCCGTCCGGCGCGTGACATTCGTGCGGGGGCGAGATAGGCGCCGCTGATGGCCGGAGAAATCGCACCCTCGCCCGAACTTGCCGATGCGCTGGTTATCCTCGGCGCAGCGGGGATTGTCATTCCGGTCTTCACCCGGTTCCGCATCACGCCCGTGATCGGGTTCATCCTCGTCGGTATCCTGGTCGGCCCCTACGGCCTCGGGCAATTCGCGTTCGACAACCGATGGCTCGGCTACGTGACCATCGACAATCCGGACAATCTGCAACCCTTCGCCGAATTCGGCATCATCCTGCTGCTGTTCACGATCGGGCTGGAGCTGTCCTTCAACCGATTATGGCAGATGCGCCGCCTGGTGTTCGGGCTCGGCGCGATGGAACTGCTGATCACCGGCAGCGTCATCGCCGTCGTCCTTGCCATGATGGGCCAGTACTGGAGCGGGGCGCTGGGCCTGGGCCTTGCGCTGGCGCTGTCCTCCACCGCCATCGTGCTGCCGATTTCGGGCACGTCTTCGGCTGTCGGGCGCGCGGCACTGTCCATGCTGTTGTTCGAAGATATCGCCATCGTGCCGATCATCTTCCTGCTGGGTGCCCTCGCCCCCTATGCGCAGGCGGAGGGGCTGGCCGGCGTGTGGGACACGCTGTGGCAGGGCGCCGCCGTCATCGCGGCCCTGCTGATCCTGGGCCGATTCGGCCTCCCCCGCCTGTTCGCCCAGGCGGCGCGCACGAAGAGCCCCGAACTCTTTCTCGCCGCCAGCCTGCTGGTCGTGATCGGCGCCAGCCTGGCGACCGCCGCGACCGGCCTGTCCCCGATCGTCGGCGCGCTGATCGCGGGGCTGCTGATCGCAGAGACCGAATTTCACGGCGAGGTCGAAACCATCATGGAGCCGTTCAAGGGACTCGCGCTCGGCGTGTTCCTGCTGACCGTGGGCATGAGCATCGATCTTGCCAGCATCTGGGACAATCTGGGCCCGATCATGCTGGCCGTGGTGCTGGTCCTGTCGTTCAAGGCGCTGGTCACCGGCGTCCTCCTGCGCCTGATGGGCGCGCGGCGCAGCACCGCCACCGAAACCGGCATCCTGATGGCCAGCCCTTCGGAAACGACGCTGATCGTGCTCAGCGCGGCGGGATCCGCCATGCTGATCCAGCCCGGCACCGCCGCGTTCTGGCAGATCGTCACCGCCATCGGCCTCACCATCACGCCGATCCTCGCCATGATCGGGCGCGCGCTGGGGCGGCGGGTCGATCCGGCCCCGTCGGTCGAGGATACCGTCGACCACGGCGAACCGCGCGTCATCATCATCGGGGCGGGCCGTGTCGGGCGCCTGGTCGCGGACATGCTGATTGCGCACAACCGCCCCTATCTCGCGATCGACGCCGATTCCGACCTGATCGAACGGGCCCGGCGCGACGGCTATCGCGCCTTGTTCGGCAATGCCGCGCGGACCCGCACGCTGGAGGCGCTCGACCTCGGCTCGGCCGCGGCGGTCGTACTCACGATGGATCAGCCGATCCTCGCCCAGCGGATCACGACCAAGCTGCGCGAGACCTTTCCCGACCTGCTCATCGTCGCCCGCGCGCGCGACAGCGACCATGCCGGCGCCCTCTATCGCGCGGGCGCGAGCCACGCTGTGCCCGAAACGCTGGAAAGCTCGCTCCAGCTGTCCGAAGCGGTGCTGACCGATATCGGGGTCGCGATGGGTCCGGTCATCGCCAGCATTCATGAAAAGCGCGATCAGTTCCGCGCGAAAATCCAGCAGGAGGGCGCGCTCGATCACACGCCCAAGCTGCGGACATCGACGGCAAGCGGCTGATCTCTACAGAGAACTTTCGATCCGCTCGTGCATTGATGGGGAAAGGAGGACGTATGTCAGACCAAGACCCTACCAAGCCGATCCCCAATGACGAGAAGTTCAAGCCGCAGAACGTGGCCAATCCCGGCGCGCAGACGGAACCGCCCGCACGCGATGGCGACCGACCGGCCGACACCGGCGGGCGCGACCTGCCCAAGGGCAGTCAGCAGGACGTAGGCCGCAAGAGCGGCGGCGCCCGCTGATCCCCCGATCGACTGAGAACCGCCGTGGGGCGCTGGTCAGGCGGCCAGCGCCTCGCGCACCGCGGCCAGAGCATCCTCGCCCTTCGATCCGTCCGGCCCGCCGCCCTGCGCCATGTCCGGACGACCGCCGCCGCCCTTCCCGCCCAGCGCGGCCACGCCCGCCCGAACCAGTTCGACGGCACTGTAGCGGTCCGTCAGATCGTCGGTGACCGCGACCGCGAACGCGGCCTTCCCGTCGTTCACCGCACAGATCGCGGCGACCCCCGACCCGATGCGCTGCTTTTCCTGATCCAGCAGGCCGCGCAATTCCTTCGCCTCCAGCCCCTCGATCACCTGACCGCTGAACGTCGTCCCCGCGATGGTCTCGTCCTTGTGCGCAGGGCCGTAGCCTCCGCCGCCGAGCGCCAGTTGCTTACGCGCGTCGGCCAGGTCCTTCTCCAGGCGCTTGCGCTCGTCCAGCAGGGTCGCGACCCGCTGCGCCACTTCTTCCGGATTGGTACGTAGCGCGCCGGCTGCTTCCTTCAGCGCTTCCTCGCGCTGGACCAGCCACAGGCGCGCGGCCTCCCCCGTCAGCGCCTCGATCCGGCGCACGCCCGAACTGACCGCGCTTTCCGAAACGATGCGCAACATCTGGATGTCGCCGGTCGCGTCGACATGCGTGCCGCCGCACAGCTCCACCGAATAGTTGCGGCCGCCCTCGCCGGCGCGGCCCATCGACAGGACGCGGACCTCCTCGCCGTATTTTTCGCCGAACAGCGCCAGCGCGCCCGCCTCGACCGCGTCGTCGGGCGACATCAACCGCGTGGTGACCGTCTCGTTCGCGCGGATTTCGGCATTCACCTCGGCCTCGATCGCGGCGATGTCCTCGGGCGTCAGCGGCTTGGGATGCGAAAAGTCGAAGCGCAGCCGGTCTTCCGCGACCAGCGAACCCTTCTGCGTGACATGCTCGCCGAGCCGGTGGCGCAGCGCCGCGTGCAACAGGTGCGTGGCCGAATGGTTCGCCCTCACCCGCTCGCGTCGCTCGGCATCGACGGTCAGTTGGACCGTGTCGCCGACCGCAACGGAGCCCGCGACGACCCTGCCGATATGCGTGTGGAGGCGCCCGAGCGGCTTGGCCGTATCCTCGATCTCGATGCGCAGACCGCCGGGCATCGTGATCGTGCCGGTATCGCCCGACTGGCCACCGCTCTCGCCGTAGAACGGCGTCTGGTTGGTCAGCACGACGATGCTGTCGCCGGTCTGCGCCTGCTGGATTTCGGCGCCGTCCTTCACCAGCGCGACGACCCGGCCTTCGCCACCGGTCGCGGCATAGCCCGTGAATTCGGTCGCGCCTTCGCGTTCGGCGATGTCGAACCACACCTCGCTGTCGGCGGCCTGACCGCTGCCCTTCCACGCGGCGCGCGCGGCGGCCTTCTGCTGCGCCATCGCCGCGTCGAAACCGGCGCGGTCGAGCGCGATCCCGCGCGCCCGCAGCGCGTCCTCGGTCAGGTCGTAGGGAAAGCCGTAGGTGTCGTAGAGCTTGAACGCGGTCTCGCCGTCCAGCGTATCGCCACTGCCCATCTGCTCGGTCGCGTCGTCCAGCAGCCGCAGCCCCTTGTCGAGCGTCTGGCGGAACCGCGTCTCCTCGCGCTGCAGGACCTCGCGGATCAGCGCCTCGCCGCGCGAGAGCTCGGGATAGGCCTGGCCCATCTCGGTCACCAGAGCGGGCACGAGCCGGTGCATCAGCGGCTCGCTCGCCCCCAGCAGATGCGCGTGGCGCATCGCGCGGCGCATGATCCGCCGCAGGACATAGCCGCGCCCTTCGTTGGACGGCAGGACGCCGTCGGCGATGAGGAAGCTGGTCGAGCGCAGGTGGTCCGCGATCACGCGGTGGCTGGCCGTGGTGCCACCTTCCGCCGCCACGCCGGTCAGATTCTCGCTCGCCGCGATCAGCGCCTTGAACGTGTCGGTATCGTAATTGTCGTGCACGCCCTGCATCACCGCGGCGATGCGCTCGAGCCCCATGCCGGTGTCAATGTTCTTGTTGGGCAGGTCGCCGACGATCGCGCCGCCTGTCTGCTCGTGCTGCATGAAGACGAGGTTCCAGATCTCGATGAAACGGTCGCCGTCCTCGTCCGGCGATCCCGGGGGACCGCCGGGGATCCCTTCGCCGTGGTCGTAGAAGATTTCGGAGCACGGGCCGCACGGGCCGTCGTCGCCCATCGCCCAGAAATTGTCCTTGGTCGCGATGCGGAGGATGCGGTCTTCGGGCAGGCCTGCGATCTTGCGCCACAAATCGAACGCCTCGTCGTCGGTGTGATAGACCGTCGCCAGCAGCTTGTCGGCGGGAAGGCCCCATTCCTTCGTCAGCAGGGTCCAGGCGTGCTCGATCGCCTGCGCCTTGAAATAATCGCCGAAGCTGAAATTGCCCAGCATCTCGAAGAAGGTGTGATGCCGCGCGGTGTAACCGACATTGTCGAGATCGTTGTGCTTGCCGCCGGCGCGCACGCATTTCTGCGCGCTGGTCGCGGTGGGCGCGGGCCGCGCCTCCAGCCCGGTGAACACGTTCTTGAACGGCACCATGCCCGCGTTCACGAACATGAGCGTGGGATCATTGTAGGGCACCAGCGGCGCGCTGGCGATTTCGGCGTGGCCGTGCCCACCGAAATAATCGAGGAAGGAACGGCGGATCTCGTTGGTCGACTGCATGGTCTGGCAGGTAAGCGCTCGGGGCGACGCTCACAAGCCGATTCGGGCCCTGCGTAGATCCGAAGACGACTAGCCCGCCCGGGCCCTCACGAGCCAGGCCGCAGCGGGAAAGCGCACCGTTCCTGCGACCAGATGCGCGCCCGCCCACTCCCGCAAGCGGTCGAGGAATTGGGCGCGATCCTCCCCCGCCAGATCGCGCGCGGCCTTCGCGGCGGGACCGATCGTCTGGAAATAGGAGACCGCGTCGCCCACCGGGTCCGCACCAGCGCCGGCGACCATGTGATAGTCGAGCGGTTCGGCACCGACATCGGACCATCCCGCCGCGCGGAGGATTTCCACGACGAAGGTATCGTCGGCAAAGGCGAACGGGCCGGGCGCATAACCGCCGGCGGAACCGGGCGGCGGCGATCCCGAGACGAGATCGCTCAGCCCCGTCGCCCACGGGTTGAGGCGGGCGGCGCGAAAGCAAGTGAAGACCAGCGCGCCATTCTCCTGCGCCAGCCCGCGCAGATGGACGAAGGCGGCGACCGGATCGGCGAAGAACATGACCCCGTGCCGGGAAACCAGCAGGTCGAATGCCGGGCCCTGTGGCGACCAGTGCGCCGCGTCGGTCTGCTCGAACCGGCAATTGGGCAGGTCGGCCGCCCGCTCCCGCGCGACACCGAGGAGGTCGGCCGAAAGATCGATGCCGGTTACGTGCGCAGCGGTGTCAGCAGACGCGAGAGCGGTCGAGACCTCTCCGGCACCGCAGCCAATATCGAGCGCCGCCGCATATCCGCGCTCCCGCGCGGCGCCGACCAGCCGGTCGGTGAGTTCGCCGAAGCTGCGGTCGGTCCGGCGCCATTCCTGCGCCCAGCTGCGCCCGACCCGTCCTTCCCATTCGCTCGCATCCGTCATCGCGTTCGCTCTCCCGTCCGGCGCTTCACCGGGCCGCTTTCCTGCCTCACCATGCGAAACGGGCCGGCGGGCCCGCTCTCTGCCGAGAAGCGCCCCCCGGCCCGTTTCGTGCCCTGCACCGTTACCGGGTCGCCGTCACGGCGCCGGTGTCCAAGCCATCCGGCTGTCAGTCTTCCGCGTCGGGACCGGTCATCATTTCTTCGGCAACGTCGTCCGTCTTGCCCCGGATCGCCGTTTCCAGCTTGTCGCAGACCTCGGGGTTTTCCTTCAGGTAGGTCTTCGCGTTCTCGCGTCCCTGCCCGATCCGGATACTGTCGTACGAGAACCAGGAGCCCGATTTTTCCACGATGCCCGCCTTCACGCCGAGGTCGAGAATCTCGCCGATCTTGGAAATGCCCTGGCCATACATGATGTCGAATTCGACCTGCTTGAACGGCGGGGCGACCTTGTTCTTCACCACCTTCACGCGGGTGGAGTTGCCGATGATCTCGTCCCGGTCCTTGATCTGCCCGGTGCGGCGGATGTCGAGGCGCACGGAAGCATAGAACTTGAGCGCGTTGCCGCCGGTCGTCGTTTCGGGATTACCGTACATGACGCCGATCTTCATGCGCAGCTGGTTGATGAAGATCACCATGCACTTCGACCGGTTGATGGAGCCGGTCAGCTTACGCAGCGACTGGCTCATCAGGCGGGCCTGCAGGCCGACATGGCTGTCGCCCATCTCGCCCTCGATTTCGGCCCGCGGCACCAGCGCCGCCACCGAATCCACCACCAGCACGTCGACCGCGTTGGAACGGACCAGCGTATCGGTGATCTCCAGCGCCTGCTCGCCGGTATCGGGCTGCGACACGATCAGTTCGTCGATGTCCACGCCCAGCTTCTTGGCATAGACCGGGTCGAGCGCGTGTTCGGCATCGACGAAGGCGGCGGTCCCGCCGTTCTTCTGCGCTTCGGCGATGACGTGCAGCGCCAGCGTGGTCTTGCCCGAACTTTCGGGGCCGTACACCTCGATCACGCGCCCCTTCGGCAGGCCGCCCACGCCGAGCGCGATATCGAGCCCGAGCGAACCGGTGGAGATCGCCTCCACGTTCATGGCCTCGCGAGAGCCCAGCTTCATCGCCGACCCCTTGCCGAAGGCGCGATCGATCTGTGCGAGAGCGGCGTCCAGCGCCTTCTGACGGTCCACGTTGGATTCCTTTTCAACCAGCTTCAGATTGGCGGACATCGCATTGTCTCCCACACAATGAAAGGGCGTCGTTTTCCTTATCGACAGCACCCATGTACCGCCTTTGTTCCATCAGAACAAGGGGAGAACGGATTTTCTTTCCCGATGGCCCGTCCAGGCGCGCTTGTAAGGAGCGGTCAGCCCGCCTCGCGCGCCGCGCGCAGGACCGAGCCGACTTTCTCGCTGATCTGCTGCACGTTGAACGGCTTGGCGAGGAAATGCATGTCCGGCACGTCGATCTCGGACCGCAGCTGCTCCTCGGCGTAGCCCGACATGAAAAGAACCGGCAGCCTGGGGCGATCGCCGCGAATGCGGCGCACCATCGCCGGCCCGTCCATCCCCGGCATCACCACGTCGGTGACGACCAGATCGAACTCGTGTTCGCTCGCCTCGATCGCCGCCACGCCTTCCTCGCCATCGGCGCAGGCGGTCACGGTGAAGCCGGCCCGCACCAGCGCGCGTTCCGCGACCATGCGCACCGTATCCTCGTCCTCGACCAGCAGGATGCGCCCCCCGGCGGACCAGTCGGGCGGCGGTTCTTCCGGCTCGGCCCGGCGGGCGGGCTTCGCGGCGGGCGCCCCGCGATGGACCGGCAGGTAGATGGTGAAGCGCGCGCCGCGCGGCTGCCCGTCGGTGCCGTCGCTGTTGTCGGCGAAGATGAACCCGCCCGACTGCTTGACGATGCCGTAAACGGTGGCGAGGCCCAGGCCGGTGCCCTTGCCCTGTTCCTTGGTGGTGAAGAACGGCTCGAAAATCTTGCCGATCACCTCGGGCGGGATGCCGCCGCCCGAATCCTGTACGATCAGCGCGGTATAGTCCGCCACCGGCAGGATTTCGGCGCCCATGTTTCGCACGTCCTTGGCGCTGACCCGGCGCGTGCTCATGATGACGCGGCCGGTCTGCGTCGCGCCCGCGCCCTGGATCGCGTCGCGCGCATTGACCGCGAGGTTCACGATGACCTGCTCCATCTGCCCCGGATCGGCCCGTACCGCGCCCAGGTCGCGATCGTGGCGCACGACCAGTTCGATCTTCTCGCCCAGCAGGCGGCGCAGCAGCTGGCTGACCTCGCTGACGATGTCGGGCAGTTGCAGCACCTCGGGCCGCAGCGTCTGCTGGCGGCTGAAGGCGAGCAGCTGGCGGGTCAGGCTGGCGGCGCGATTGGAATTGGTCTTGATCTGCTGGATGTCGTCGTAATCGCCATCGCCGGGCGTGTGGCGCAGCAGCATGAGGTCGCAATAGCCGATGATCGCGGTCAGCACGTTGTTGAAATCGTGCGCGACGCCGCCGGCCAACTGGCCGACCGCCTGCATCTTCGTCGCCTGCGCCATCTCGCGGCGCAGGCGCCCTTCCTCGCGCGTGTCCGCGATGGAAAGCAGCACCGCCGCCTCGCCCAGCCCGCGCACCCCGGCGAGGCCGATCGACACCGGTTCGTCGGGCGCGTGGCGCAGGCGCGCGGCAAAATCCCCGCTATTGGCCGCCCCCTTGCCAAACCGGCGCACCGCGTCGGCCAGCGGCGCCTTGTCCTCGCGCACCACGATGTCGGACGGGTATTGCGGCAGCCCTTCTCGCTCGCGCCCGATCGCGCGCAGGAACGCCTCGTTGGCGAACAGGAAACGTCCGTCGCGGTCGGTCATGCCCAGCCCCATCGGCAGCGCGGCGAGCAGCGATTCCAGCTGCGGCGCGGTATCGGCGGGCGCCGCTTCGCCGGTGCCGAGCCCCACCCCGCTTTCGAGGAGGAGCATCAGCGACGGCGCCTCGCCCACCCCGGGCAGGTTCGCGCCCTCGTCGGCCAGGGGCACGTGGATCAGCCCGTGGGGCGCCCCGTCGCGCCCCTCGCGCGCGAAATAGATACGGTCGCGATCGTCGCTGCGCAGCAGGCTCGCGAAGTCCTGGCCCGCCAGCGTCGCGGTGGAGTCGCCCGCGGCCCGCTCCGCGAAACCTGCGGAAACGGTACGGACGGTTCCGTCTGCCCCCACCACCGCGGCATCGATACCAGCCCGGCCCAGCAGCGCGCCGAGCCGGCCCGAAAGGAGCGCGCTCGCCTGTTCCAGCGCGTCGTCCTTCATCCGCGGGCGAAAATGCCAGACGAGATAGTCGTCCGCGCGGCCCGCCCGCTGGGTCGCGACTTCCCAGGCCTCGCGCGCCTCGCCCAGCGCCACGGGGGCAACCGCGGACCCGTCGCGCCAGGCCTCGCGCGCGAGGCGGGTCAGCGTCTCGACCGATTCGCGCGGGCAATCGAGCGCGGGCGGCGCGGCGGTGCCCCACGCCTGCGCGAAGCGCGCATTGGCGCACACCAGCCGGTTGGCGCGATCGGTGATGGCGATGGCCTGGTCGGGCCGGGCGATCGCGGTCGCGGTGACCGACCAGTCCGGCGGGGCAAGGTCGCCCTCGAACGCCCCGCTCCGGCCGCGCAGCCCGACGAACAGCAGGGCGGAAAACGTGACGAGCCCGCCGGCATAGGCAAGCGCGAGGAGTCCGCTCCCGCTGGCCAGCCACACCAGCCCGATGCTCGCCACCAGGGCGAGGATCCACCCGCCCGCCTGGGTCGAGGGGCGCGGCAGGGACGCGGCGAACGCGGTGTTCACTCGGCCGCGTCCTGCTGCATTGCGGTGGCGAGGCGGCGTTCCATCGCCTCCAGCCGGACCCTGCGGCGGCGCGCCACGACGAAGCGCCACAGCAGGCCGGATACGAGGTAACCGATCGCGGCGGAGACGAGCGCCAGCACGACGAAGCCGAACACCGTGACCCCCGCGGTCTCGAAGAAACCGCGCAGCGTCTGGAACCCTTCGGTCTGGATCACCGCGCCGCCGAACGTCTCGTCGATCGCCAGCGTGCGCGTGCCCACCCGGTTGGCGACGTAGAGCCAGAACGGGAAGGTGAAAGGATTGGTGACGAAGGTGACCGCCGCGGCCAGCGGCACGTTGGCGCGCGCCGGCAGCGCCATGAACGCGGCGAGGAAGATCTGTCCGATGGGAATGATGAAGCCGCAGAACAGCCCCAGCGCGACCCCGCGCGGCACGGAGCGGCGGGTGAAGCGCCACAGTTCGGGGCTGAGGAACCGGTGCGCGATCGGCGCGAGCCAGCGATTGCGCGCCATCTCCTCGCGCTCGGGCATGCGCCGCCTGGCCCAGGTGCCGAAGCCGGATTTCTCCTCGCGCTTCATACGGCGGCGACGATGCGCCGGAAGGCGGTCGGGCTCAACGTGGCAAGAGTGGGAATCGGGCGGACGGCCATGGGCCTCGATATGGTCCAAAAGCAGGCGAAAACCAGCCCCTAAATGCGTGCGATCGCTCGCGACCTACCGGTTGTCGCGCAGGATGCGCGCCTTGTCGCGCTGCCAGTCGCGATCCTTCAGATATTCGCGCTTGTCCTGCGCCTGGCGCCCCTTGGCGAGAGCCAGTTCGACCTTGGCCCGGCCCTGCCCGTTGAAATAGATGCTCAGCGGCACCAGCGTCATGCCCTTGCGCTCGGTCGCGCCCACCAGCCGCTCGATCTCGCGCGCGTGCAGCAGCAGCTTGCGCGGGCGGCGCGGCTCGTGGTTGAGCCGGTTGCCGTGGCTGTATTCGGGAATGTTCGCGTTGATCAGCCATGCCTGCCCGTCGCGCACCTCGGCATAGCTTTCCGCGATCGACGCCTCGCCCGCGCGCAACGCCTTCACCTCGGTACCCTGGAGCGCCAGCCCGGCCTCGTACTTGTCCTCGATCGCGTAGTCGAACCGCGCGCGCCGGTTCTCGGCCACGGTCTTGCGCTTGTCGAAGGTCTCGGGTTTGGGCTTGGCCATAAGGTGGGCGCATCTAGGCGCTGACGGGGCGCTATACCAGCCCCGCGTGCTCCAGCGCCGCGTCGACCGCGCGGCGCGCGTGCTCGCTGCACGCGGTGAGCGGCAGGCGCACCTCGTCGGTGAAGCCGTCCATCACCCGGCTCAGCGCGTATTTCACCGGCGCGGGGCTCGAATCCTCGAACATGGCGTAATGCAGCGGATAAAGCTGGTCATTGAGCCGGCGCGCCTCGACCAGGTCGTTGTCGGCGCAGGCCTGCTGGAACCGCGCGCACAGGGCGGGCGCGACATTGGCGGTGACCGAGATGCACCCCGCCCCGCCCGCGGCGTTGAACGGCAGGGCCAGCTCGTCATTGCCCGACAGCTGGCAGAAATCGCGCCCGATCCCCATCCGGTGGTCGGCGACGCGCGACAGATCCTCGCTCGCATCCTTAATCGCGACGATCCGGTCGGGAAACCGGTTGGCGAGCTCGCAGGTGGTTTCGGGCGCGATGTCGGTGACGGTCCGACCGGGCACGTTGTAGAGCACGATCGGCAGATCGCTGTTCTGCGCCAGGAAGCTGAAATGCGCTATCAGGCCCGCCTGGCTCGGCTTGTTGTAATAGGGCGCGACGCACAGCCCGGCGGCGGCCCCCGCCTTGCGGCTGAACTGCATGTGGAGCAGTGCGTTGCGCGTATCGTTGCTGCCGCACCCGGCGATCACGGGCACGCGGCCCGCCGCCTGCTCTATGCAGATTTCGATCACCCGGTGATGTTCCGCGTTGGACAGCGTGGATGCTTCGCCGGTTGTGCCGCACGGCACCAGCGCGGAACTGCCGCTTTCGATCTGCCAGTCGATCAGGCGGCGAAAGGCCGCCTCCTCGAACGTTCCGTCGCGAAAAGGAGTCACCAGAGCGGGTATCGAGCCCGAGAACATTTGCAGCCGCCTTTCGTTCGATGCACAATCGGGGCCGTTCGGTCGAAGGGCCACTCATTCACAGCCTGATAAGGAGCCGCCGGGCACAATGTCCAGTATGAGAGGAACTTCGTTTATCGCCATCGCCCTTGCCAGCACCACCATGCTGGCAGGCGGCGCCCCCGCAATGGCCCAGGACGGGCAGAACTGGGACCAGGCCCGGGCCGAACTGGTCGCGCGCCAGCCGACCGGGATGGCGCAGGCCATCCAGCGGTGGGACTATCTCACCAAGCGGCGCGACCTGTCGTTCGAGGACTATGCCGGGTTCCTGCTGACCTATCCCGATTTTCCGAAAGCCGACACGCTGCGCATCCGCGCCGAGAATGCGCTGGAAGACTCGATCGTGTCGCCCCAGCGCCTCGTCGCCTATTTCGACGCGCTGCCCCCGCTGACCAATGCGGGCAAGGCGCGCTACGCCCTCGCGCTCGCGACGCTGAACCGCCCGCAGGCGTTCGACGTCGCACGCGATGCCTGGCGCGGCGGTAAGATGAGCGGCCCGTCGGAAGCGTACATGCTGGCGCTCTACGGCACGCGCTTCACTTCGCAGGATCACGACGCGCGCATGGACGCGCTGCTGTGGCAGAGCGAGGCGGAAGCGGCGGCGCGCCAGCTTGCAAATGTTTCCGCCCCGAACCGCGACCGGTTCGGGGCGCGCCTCGCGTTGATCCAGGGCAGCCCGCCTTCCGCGGCCGGCCTCGCCGAGCCCGCCGGGGCCCGCAGCGATCCGGGCTATGCCTACAACCTCGCCAATTATTACCGCAATTCGGGCCAGCTCCCGTCCGCCATCAACCTGCTGGCGGGGCGCCAGTCCTATGACGGCGTGGCGTTCGATCCCGAAGATTTCATCGGCGTGATGCTGCGCGTCGCGCGCGGCGCGGGAAGCGATCCCGCCGTGCGCATCGCCGCGTCCGCGCCGACGCTGTTCGCGCCCGGCACCGATATCAGCACGATGAGCTATCGCCTGCGCGACGATTACACCTCGCTGATGTGGCTGGGCGGGACGCAGGCGCTGTGGTCGCTGGGCGACGGCGGGCGCGCGGCGCCGCTGTTCTATCAATACGGCGCGGCGGCCCAGACGCCGCAGACGCGGTCCAAGGGCTTCTACTGGGCGGGCCTCGCGGCGCAGCGCGCGGGCGACCGGGCGGAGGCGCAGCGGTACTGGACCATGGCCGCCGCCTATCCCGACCGGTTCTACGGCCAGCTGGCCCTGTCGCGGCTGGGCCGGCCCCTCCCCGCGCTCGGCCCGCAGGACGCGGTGCTGCCGAACGAGCAGATGCGGCGCGAATTCGCCGCCCGCCCCCTGACAAAGGCGGTGCGCGAGGTGGCGGTCGACGCACCCTGGAGCACCGGCATCCAGTTCTACCGCGCCATCGCGGAACAGGCCGACACGGTGGAGGAACACCAGCTCGTCGCCGATCTGGCGCGCGAGATCGGGCGGCGCGACCTCGCCGTCAATGTTGCAGAGGCCGCGGCGGCGGACGGGTTCGACCGCTTCGCCGCGCAAGGCTTCCCCACCATTCCCCTGCCCAGCAATATCGACTGGACGATGACCCACGCGATCGCGCGGCAGGAAAGCCAGTTCGCGCAAAATGCGATCAGCCATGCGGGTGCGCGTGGCCTGATGCAGCTGATGCCGGGCACCGCGCGCGAGCAGGCGGGCAAGTCCGGCGTCGCCTACATGTCGGCGAACCTGATCGAGGACCCGGTCTACAACATGCGGCTGGGCGCAGGGTATTTCGCGCGGATGATGGATTATTTCAACGGCTCCTATCCCCTGGCCGTCGCCGCCTACAATGCGGGGCCCGGCAACGTGAACAAGTGGCTGCGGGCCAATGGCGATCCGCGCAACGGCAGCGTGGACTGGGTCACCTGGATCGAGCAGATCCCGCTGTTCGAGACCAAGAACTACGTCCAGCGGGTGCTGGAAAACGCGGCCGTCTACGAACAGCTCTATCCCGACAAGGCGAGCTGGGGCCAGCCGCGCATGGTCGGCGATTTCCTGCGCTAGGGAGCAGGCTTCGCCCCCCATGGCCCGTGCCGAAGGCAACCCGATCACGCCCGCCGGCTTTGCCGCGATGCGGCAGCGTTACGAGCACCTGCTCGCAACGGAGCGGCCGCGCATCGTGGAGATCGTCAGCTGGGCCGCCGGGAACGGCGACCGCTCGGAAAACGGCGATTACCTTTACGGTCGCAAGCGCATGCGCGAAATCGACCGCGAGCTTGCACATCTCGCGCGCCGGATGAAGGCTGCGCGGGTGATCGACCCCGATCAGCGGACCGATGCCAGCCGCGCCTTCTTCGGCGCGACGGTGACGCTGGCGGACGAGGACGATCGCGAAACCTGCGTCACCCTTGTCGGCGATGACGAACAGGACGCGGCGACGGGCCGGATCGGCTGGTCGAGCCCGCTCGCCCGGGCCATTCGCGGCGCGCAGGTGGGCGACCTGCGCACCGTCGTGCTACCCGCCGGGCCCAAGGAATGGGAAGTGATGGCGATCCGCTATGGCTAGGCCCGCAACGACAGGCGCAACCAGGCCCGGTCGCGCTGCGCCACGGTGGATCGGTCGCCGCGCCGCGGGGTTGCTGGCCTGCGCGATCCTGGCCGCCGTGCCGGGGCCCGTGCTGGCGCGCGACGCTCTCGGCGTGTTCGAAAGCTGGGGCGCATTTCGCGATCCCGCCATTCCCCGGTGCTACGCCATCGCCACGCCGCGTGCCAGCCGGCTGGCGCGAGACTTCGAACCCTTCGCCACGATTGCAACCTGGCCCGCGCGCGACATCCGCCGGCAGGTGCATCTGCGCCTGTCGCGCAGGCTCGCCCCGGGCAAGCCGATCACCCTCATCATCAACGATCGCCGCTTCGAACTGACCGGCGGCGAAGGCGATGCGTGGGCGCAGGACGCGCGCATGGACGCCGGCATCGTCGCCGCGATGCGGGCGGGTGTGCGCATGTTCGTGAACGCCACCGATGCGCGCGGGCGCCGCTTTTCCAACACCTACGATTTGGCGGGCGTCGCCACCGCGATGGACGCCGCCAGCGTGGGCTGCGCGAAACTCTGACGCCCGCATACGAAAACGGCCGGGGCGATGTGCCCCGGCCGCATCGTTTTCAGGCTGATCGCAGGATCAGAAGCGGACGCCGACGCCCGCCAGGACCTGGTGACGGTCGGTGTCGATGTCGAAGCTCTCGCTGTCCGGCAGACCACCGCCGAAATCGACCTTCGCATCCGAGTAGTTCGAGTAACGGTACTCGAGCTTGGCGTACATGCGCGGGTTGAAGGCGTATTCGACACCGGCGCCGACGCGGTACCCGTCGAGCTTGTAGTTGTCGTCGAAGGTGGCCGTACCGTCATTGCTGCGCACGTTCAGCTTCGCATTGGTGTAACCGCCCTTGGCATAGACCAGCGCCTGCGGGCCGACCTTGGCACCCACGCGCGCGCCGACATAGATGTCGCGCCCGGCGGACACGTTGCCGAAGCCGAAGCCTTCGAAATCGCCGTTCTCGAAATCGGTATCGGCGCTCGAACCCATCAGCTCGGCTTCCGCGCCGACCACGACGCCGCCGAAGTCGACGTCGTAGCCGACCGCGCCGCCATAGGCGATGCCTTCGGCCGACTGGTCGTTGTCGATGCTGGTATCGTCATCGACGCTGCTGCCCGCGCGGATCTGGTCGTAGCCGGCCAGGCCTTCGATGCGGAAACCGGTGAAGGGCGCATCGCCGACGGACTGGGCCATGGCGGGCGTCGCCGTCGCGGCGATCGCGGTGGCGGCCAGGAGGGAAACTGTCTTTTTCATAATCTTGCACTCCGTTGTACTCTCACGCGGTACGCGACCGCATGTAGGCCTCAAACGGCAGTTTGCGACAGATAGTTTCATGAACATAACACAACAGCAAAGCGTGGCTTTCTAGTCACACTAGCGCGGCAAGCCGAAGGATGCGTACGACGGAGCGCCGGAACCCTCACCGAGGCTCACACGCGCGAGGATGCCAATGTTGGCGTTCCCGGCGATCCGGACTATATCCACCGACATGGCCGACACCGCACTGATGAGCATTCCCGGGCAGATCGATCCGGTCCCGACCCCGCGCGACATCACCCCGCGCGCCGACGGGCGAACCGATCTCCTCGGCCTCCCGAAGGAACGGATCCGTGCGCTGTTCCTCGACGCCGGCCTGGACGAGAAGCAGGCGAAGCTGCGTGCGAAGCAGGTGTTCCACTGGCTCTACCACCGCGGCGTCACCGATTTCGAAGCGATGACCGACATATCGAAATCCATGCGCCCCTGGCTCGCCGAACGCTTCGTCATCGGTCGGCCCGAAGTGGTCGAGGCACAGCATTCCTCCGACGGAACCCGCAAGTGGCTGCTTCAGACGGCGGACGGCCACGCATTCGAGATGGTGTTCATCCCCGATGCCGATCGCGGAACGCTGTGCATTTCCAGCCAGGTCGGCTGCACGCTCAATTGCCGGTTCTGCCATACCGGCACCATGCGTCTCGTCCGCAACCTGACGCCCGGCGAGATCGTCGGCCAGGTCATGCTGGCACGCGATGCGCTGGGCGAGTGGCCCAAGGGCCGGATGGACGGTCTGGAAAACGCCGAAACCGACGCGCAATACAGTGCCGACGGGCGGCTCCTCACCAATATCGTGCTGATGGGCATGGGCGAGCCGCTCTACAATTTTGACAATGTCCGCGACGCCATGCGGATCGTCATGGACGGCGAGGGACTGGCGCTTTCCAAGCGGCGGATCACGCTGTCGACCAGCGGCGTGGTGCCGATGATGGCGCGGTGCGGAGAGGAGATCGGCGTCAATCTCGCCGTCTCGCTCCATGCCGTGACGAAAGATGTGCGCGACGAGATCGTGCCGCTCAATCGCAAGTACGGGATCGAGGAACTGCTGGCCGCCTGTGCCGCCTATCCCGGCGCCTCCAATGCGCGGCGGATCACCTTCGAATACGTCATGCTTGCCGGCAAGAACGACAGCGACGATGACGCACACGAACTGGTGCGGCTGCTGCGCCAGTACGACCTTCCCGCCAAGGTGAACCTCATCCCGTTCAACCCCTGGCCCGGCGCGCCGTACGAATGCTCCAGTCCCGAAAGGATCCGGCGGTTTTCCGACATCGTGTTCGAGGCCGGGATCAGCGCGCCGGTCCGCACCCCGCGCGGCCGCGATATCGATGCGGCGTGCGGCCAGTTGAAAACCGCGGCGCAGAAGAAGAGCCGGGCGGAACGCGATCGCGAAGCCGCTCTGGCACAGGCGTGACGCCACGCCGGTGAGCGACCCGCGCACCCTCGCCGTCTACCGGCGGGAGGCGCCGGGTTACACGCTGAGCGGGACACGCGGGCCGAGCCCGCTCCTGCGGCGATTTCTCGACAGGCTGCAACCGGGCGCAAGAATCCTCGATCTTGGGTGCGGTACGGGGCTTGACGCCGCCGCGATGCTCGCGCGCGGATTCGACGTCGAGACGTGGGACGGCTGCGCCGCAATGGCGTGCAAAGCGAGGGAACGAACCGGCCTGCCGGTTCGCGTCGCCACCTTCGACGCGCTGAACGCGACCGAGACCTATGACGCGATCTGGGCCCATGCGAGCCTGATCCACGAGCGCCTGGAAACGCTGCCCCGAACGCTTGCCTGCATCTTCCGCGCGTTGCGGCCCGGCGGCTGGCACTTCGCCAGCTACATGCTCGGGACCGGTTCCGTTCGCGACCGCATCGGGCGCTATTATAATTGTCCCTCTTGGGCGGAGCTGACCGAGCTTTACGCATGCACGGGCGCATGGATGCCCGTGGAAGTCGAACGACGCCGCGAGCCCACGGCGGACGAAGGGAGCGAATTATGGGCGGCCGTCACCGCTCGCAAAGCCATCCGTTCATCTTGCGGGACGCACAGCTGAACGCAGCGTACGCCTTGGGCGTGTACCGTTCATCCGGCGTTGGGGACCCTCGGCGACATTCGCGGTGTTTCGACATCACGTAAATTTCGCAATCGAGGAAATGCCATGAGAACACTGATATTGTCCCTCGCCGCCGCAGCTCTGGTCGCCCCCGCCGCGCCGGCGCTTGCCGATCCGCCCCGTCATGCGCCCGCCTGGGGCCATCGCGCGAAGGAGCGGCACCATCACCGCGACCGCCACTATCGCGAGGTCCGACGCGATCGGATCTACGACGCGCGCGGTCGCTATCTCGAGCCGCGTCGCCTGTCGCGCCGCGATCGCATCTGGCGCGCGCGGGACGGTGGCTATTACTGCCATCGCGACAACGGCACGACCGGGCTGGTGATCGGGGCCGGCGTCGGCGCGCTCGCGGGGCATACCGTGGCCGGATATCGCGACAAGACGGTGGGCACAATCCTGGGTGCGGTCGCCGGCGGTCTGCTGGGTCGGGAGATCGATCGCGGCGAGCTGCGCTGCCGTTAAGCCATCTTTCCGGCTGACACGTTCGAGCGGGGCCTCGCAATGCGCAGGGGCCCCGCTCTTTTGCTGTCAGCCCGCTTGCGGGCGGAGGTGCTTCGTGGTCTTTACTCCGCATGGCCGTTCCGTTTCACCCTCTCGCCGGAAGCGGATTCGCATGACCGGCCCCATGGTGCTCGTCACGGGCGGTGCGAAGCGGCTCGGCGGTGCGCTCAGCCGCGCCTTCGGGGAACGCGGCTGGCACGTCGTCGTCCATTACAATTCCAGCGGCGACGCTGCGCGTGAGTTGGCCCGCAGCCTGCCCGACGCGCAGGCGATCGGTTGCGATCTGACCGACGCCGATGCGGCGGAGGATATGGTGGCGGATTTGGCGCGCCGCACCGATCACTGGCCGGTGCTGATCAATTGCGCCGCGGTGTTCCGCCCCGACCCCGTGGACCGGCTGGACCAGGCGGTGTTCGACCAGGCGATGGCGGTCAATGCCCGTGCCAGCGCGGTTCTTGCACAGGCTTACTTCCGCAATGCGAAGGCCAGGGGCGGGCGCCGCGTGATCCAGTTCACCGATCAGAAGATCGCCAACACCAATCCCGATTTCTTCAGCTACACCATGAGCAAGCACGCCGCCGCTGGCGCCATCGCGATGATGGCGCGCGCGTTGTCCGATCCCCGCGACCGCGTCTATGGCATCGCCCCGGGCGCGATCCTGGCGAGCCACGACCAGAGCGAGGAGGAAACCGATATCTCGCACCGGCTCAACCTGCTGCGCCGCAAGACCGGGCCGGACGAGATCGCGGACGCCGCTCTGTTCCTTGCCGAAGGCTGGCTCGCCTCGGGCCAGACGCTGTTCGTCGATAGCGGCCAGCATTTGATGCGCCAGCCGCGCGACGTGATTTATCTCGCACGGCAGATGATGGGCCGACCCGTGGAGGACCAACGCCTGTGAACCGTCACGCCGTTTCCACCCGCCTGTGGCACTGGCTCAATTTCGCCAGCCTAGTCGTCCTGTTCATGTCGGGCCTCAACATCTCGAACGCGCACCCTTGGCTCTATTGGGGCGAGGCCGGCTTCGTCCCCGCGGAGGCATGGCTGGCGGTAACGCGCTTCCCGGGATGGGCCACCATCCCCGGCTATTACAGCCTCGCCGTGGCGCGCGACTGGCACATCCTGTTCGCGTGGGTGTTCGCCCTCACCCTGCTGTTCGGCTGGATCGCGATGCTGGCCAATGGCCACTTCCGGCGCGACGTCGCGACGCGGCGGCGCGAATGGCGCCCCGCCGCCATCGGACGCGACATCGCGGCGCATCTCCGCCTCCGCTTCGACCATGGCGACGACAAGTACAATTTCCTGCAAAAGGTCGCTTACGGGCTGGTGCTCGGCGTGCTTCTCCCGCTGATGATCCTGACCGGCATGGGTATCAGCCCCGGGTGGGAGCCGATGCTGTCGCCGGTGATGGAACTGGTCGGCGGGCGCCAGAGCGTTCGTTCGTTACATTTCGTAACCGCGTGGTTGCTTTTCGGATTCTTCGTGCTGCACGTCGTGCTCGTCCTGCTGTCCGGACCGATCGGCCAGCTAAAGACGATGATCGCAGGGGGCCGCCCATGAGCGGTGTCGGGCGGCGCGGCGTTCTGGCCGGAATCGGGGCCCTGTTCGTCGGGGCCTGCAGCAAGCTGGGCGAAAGCGAAGCGGCGCAGTCGGCCTTTGCCACGGCGCAGAACTGGCACAGGCAGGTGCAACGCCTGGTGACCGGGCGCGGCGGTCTGGTAAAGGAATATGCCGCGTCCGAGATCTCGCCCTTCTTTCGCGGCAACGGCACCACCAACCCGGGCGGTCTCGATTATCAGGCCCACGTCGCCACGGGATTCGCGAACTGGCGCCTGCAAATTCGTGGCCTGGTCGACCACACGCTCAGCCTGACGCTCGCGAACATCCGCGCCCTGCCCCAACGAACCCAGATCACCCGGCACGATTGCGTCGAGGGGTGGAGCGCGATCGGCCAGTGGACGGGGCCGCAGCTTTCCACCCTGCTGGAGGCGGCAGGCCTGCGGCCAGAGGCCCGCTACATCGTCTTTCGCTGCGCCGACGAACTGGGCGGAACGCCGTATTACGAAAGTGTCGACATGATCGACGCCTTCCACCCGCAGACGATCGTCGCCCATACGCTCAACGGGGAACCGCTGCCGGTAAAGAACGGCGCCCCCTTGCGCATGCGGATCGAGCGCCAGCTCGGCTACAAGCATGCCAAGTACGTGACCGCGATCGAAGCCGTGGCCAGCCTCGACGATATCGGTGCCGGCAAGGGAGGCTACTGGGAAGATACCACCGGCTATCAGTGGTACGCCGGGGTCTGACCTCGCCCCCAGTTACGCTTCAACCGACGATAAGGCGTTCGCGGCCAGCGATTTCTTCTGCCCCACGCATTGATTTTTCATCGCGGAGGCGTCCACAGACGCGCACGGGAAGAGAGAGACGCGAACAACAGGCGAACCATGAGCAAAAGACTTCTTACCCGCATTCTCCGCAAATTCATGAAAAAGGGCCAGTTGCTGGTCGGCTTCGCCGATGGCGAGATCGCGGAATTCGGCAACACCACCCCCGGCTATCCCGATGTCACGATCCGGTTCGCCGACCGGCGGGTGCCGCGCGACATCGTTCTCGATCCGCGGCTCGGCATGGGCGAAGCCTACATGGACGGGCGCGTCGTGATCGAGGAAGGCGACGTGATGGACCTGATCTCGCTGTTCCGGTCCAACGCGCCATGGGAAGAGGGTACCGATATTACCCTGCCCCTGCCCATCCGGCGCATTCGCGAAGGCATCGAATTCGCGATCGGGCAGATCAACAACGGCGAATCGTCCAAACGCAACGTCGCCGCGCATTACGACATCGGCAACGATCTCTATCGCCTGATGCTCGACGCGGAGCACATGCAGTACAGCTGTGCCTACTGGCCGCGCGACGACATGTCGCTGGCCGACGCGCAGGAGGCGAAGCTGGCGCATATCGCGGCCAAGCTGGCGATCGAACCGGCCAACGAAATCCTCGATATTGGTTGCGGCTGGGGCGGCATGGCAATCTTCCTCGCGCGGCATTTCGACTGCCGGGTCACCGGGATCACCCTGTCGGAGGAGCAGGCCGCGCTCGCCCGCGAACGCGTCGCAGAGGCGGGCGTCGAGGATCGCGTGACGATCGAACTGATCGATTACCGCGCCCTTCCCGAAAGCGGGCGCAGCTTCGACCGCATAGTCTCCGTCGGCATGTTCGAACATGTCGGGCGCCCGCAGTTCGAAACCTTCTTCGAAACCTGCGCGAAGCTGTTGCGCCGCGATGGCGTGATGCTGGTCCATTCGATCGGACGGTTCGGAAAACCGGGCAAGACCGATGCCTTCACCCGCAAGTACATCTTCCCAGGCGGCTACATTCCGGCGCTGTCCGAAACGCTGGCGGCGAGCGAGAAGCACCGGCTGATCGCGAGCGATATCGAGGTCCTGCGGTTGCATTACGCCCGGACGCTGCGCGAATGGTACCGCCGCTGCATGGACAACCGCGCGCAGATAGAGGCGCTGTACGACGCGCGCTTCTTCCGCATGTGGACCTTCTACCTTGCCGGCGCCGCCACCACGTTCGAACACGGCGGAATGGGCAACTTCCAGATCCAGTTCCTGCGCGACCGGTATGCCGTTCCGATCACCCGCGACTACATGGCGGAGGCGGAGCGCGCTCTCGCGTCCTCCCGCGCCGCTTGAGCAGCCGATTGCGAAGGCGCGGCCGCGCTGGTAACCGCTGCCGCGCCCCATTTCTAGCGAGACCCACATGACCACCACTTCCGCATCCTCCCCCGTCAAGCGCGTCGTCCTGGCCTATTCCGGCGGTCTCGACACCAGCGTCATCGCCAAATGGCTGGAGGTGGAGCGAGGGTGCGAAGTCGTCACCTTCACCGCCGATCTCGGCCAGGGGGAGGAGCTGGAGCCGGCACGGGCCAAGGCGCGCGCCATGGGCATTCCCGACCGGCACATCTTCATCGAGGATCTGCGCGAGGAATTCGTGCGCGACTTCGTATTCCCGATGATGCGTGCCAATGCGCGGTACGAAGGCGACTATCTGCTGGGCACCAGCATCGCCCGTCCGCTGATTTCCAAGCGCCTCGTCGAGATCGCGCATGAAACCGGTGCCGACGCGATCGCGCACGGCGCAACCGGCAAGGGCAACGATCAGGTTCGCTTCGAACTGTCCGCCTACGCGCTCGACCCCGACATCCATGTGATCGCTCCGTGGCGCGAGTGGGATCTCACCAGTCGCACCGCGCTGATCGAATGGGCACAGGCGCATCAGATCGAGGTCCCTCGGGACAAGCGCGGCGAGAGCCCGTTCTCGACCGATGCCAACCTCCTCCATACCTCGTCGGAGGGGAAGGTGCTGGAAGATCCGTGGGAAGAGACGCCGGACTATGTCTACTCGCGGACCGAGCATCCCGAGGACGCGCCCGATACGCCGGAATACATCACACTGAGCTTCGAACGCGGCGACGGCGTGGCGCTCAATGGCGAGGCGATGAGCCCGGCCAGCCTGCTCTCCGCGCTCAACGACCTCGGCCGGCGCCACGGGATTGGCCGGCTCGATCTCGTCGAAAACCGCTTCGTCGGCATGAAGAGCCGCGGCATGTACGAGACGCCGGGTGGCGAGATCTATGCCCGCGCGCACCGCGGGATCGAACAGATCACGCTCGACCGGGGCGCGGCGCATCTGAAAGACGAGCTGATGCCGAAATATGCGGAGCTCATCTATAACGGCTTCTGGTTCAGTCCCGAGCGCGAGATGCTGCAGGCCGCGATCGATCTTAGCCAGGAACGGGTTTCGGGCGACGTCCGGCTCAAGCTCTACAAGGGGCAGGCCAGCGTGGTGGGGCGGCGTTCGCCCAATTCGCTCTATTCCGAGGCGCACGTCACGTTCGAGGACGACGCCGGGGCCTACGACCAGAAGGATGCGGCCGGCTTCATCCGCCTCAACGCGCTCCGGCTCAAGCTGCTGGCGAAGCGCGACGCGCGCTAGCCGGGCGGCGCTTTTGCCCGACGGTTGAGCCACCCCCCTCTCCGTAATCCCACCTGCATTCAAGCACTTACGCAAGCGAATCGCCCCCGAATCGCCTGGAACCCGCGATTCTCGCCCGATTCCGGGCGGAACCGGGGGTGGCGCGGGGCGTTAACCAATTCGGGCCCGCCGCAATTGCGACGAAATGATGGCAACGCGGGACCAGCGGCTCTCGCATGGGTGCCATCGGCGCGTTCGGGCCTGTATCCCCCGTGGCCATGGAACGCCTTCGCTTCATGTCCCGCCCGCGGATCGCTCTAGCGCTGGGTCTCGCGACCCTGCTGGTTTCGCCCGCGAGCGCATCCGCCCCCGCCCTTGCGCATTCCGACCTCGACGTCGCGCCCGGCGTCGCCAGCGTGGCGGTGGTTGCCGCGGCGCCTGAGACGGTGGTCCTGCCGCAGGTCGAAGTCGCCCAGCCGATCGCGGTTGAGGAGGATGAGGCGGAGGTCATCGGCACCGGCACCGCATCCTATTACGGCGCCAAGTTCCAGGGCCGCCGCACCGCCAGCGGGGAGCGGTTCGACATGAACGAGCTGACCGCCGCGCACCGCACCCTGCCCTTCGGCACGCGGGTGCGCGTGACGAACGAGGCGAACGGCAAGTCGGTGGTCGTGCGCATCAACGACCGCGGGCCGTTCTCCGGCCACCGCATCCTCGACCTCAGCCGCGCCGCGGCATCCGAGATCGGCCTGGTCGCCCGCGGCCACGGCCAAGTGGAACTCGCCCGGCTCGACTGAGCCCTAGCCGCCGCGGACGGGGTCGGGATCGTGGAGAGCGCCATGGGCTTCGGCATGTACGTCGCGGTCTGAGCGTTCCGGCGCGTCCCCGGCGTCCTCGCTCTCCCAGCCATCCTCCGCCGCGCCCCACGGGTCGTCCGCCGCGTCCTGCGCGGCGTAGGCGGCGGCGAGATCGGCCTCCGTATCCACGGTCCACCATTCGGGCAGCTCGTGGTCGAAGGCGAGCCACTGGCACCGGATGACGGGCCGCGCCGCGCCGCCGTGGCGCCGCACCAGCGCATCGACATCGGCGAAGCCTGCGGGCCGAGCGGCGTCCATCGCCGCGATCTCGGCCGCGAAATCGGGGATGAAGCCCCCCGTCGCCCAGTTGCGCGGGTCGTCCATCGCGGGCTCCCACACCGGGTAGGCGTGCGGCGGAAAGCCGTCCTCGAACGAGCCCTCGGGCCGTTCCGGATCGTGCTCGCACGGCGCGCCGATGCTGCTGCAAGTCCTACAGGATGGAACACCTGGAACAGTGTCCTGGGGCGAAAAAGCGGACCGCCCGTGCGCCCCCGCGCAGGCGGGGGCCTCTGGCGGCTTCGCACCACCTCCCGAGGTCCCCGCCTGCGCGGGGACTCGCGGTTCGGGATCGGGCAATTGCTCGCCGCGGCGGAGCGAATCGATATCGTCGTCCAGCGTGGCGAGCGCGGCGAGAACGTCCTCGTTCGCCTCCAGCCGGTCGAGCCGCGCGAGATGGGCGAGCAGCAGCCGCGTGTCGTAGCGGGTGCGGCGCGCGACCTCCTCCCCGTGATAGAACACCGCCTCCTCCACCCCGTCGATCGCGCGGCAGGCCAGCACCTGCTCGGCCCGCTGACGCGCGGCGAGCAGCGCCGCGTCCCACGCAGCCGAGAACCCGCGCGAGGCGCGCCGGGCGCGATAGGCCGTCTGCGCACTGACCCCGGCCACCCGCGCGGCGAGCCGCACCACGCCGGTATCGGCCAGCGTCACGAGAAAGCGCGCCTGCCGCGCCGGGGTGAGGACGGTGAAGTGCCCGGCGGAGGAGGTGGCGGTGGTGTCGCCAAACCCCTCGGCGGGGACGAGTGCGGTGGTGGGGGCGTTCATGCGGTCCGGCTCCTGTCAGAGGATGGGGACCGGGTTAGTTATACGGAAGGGGGCGTGTAGGACAGCGTTCAGTCCAAACTCACTGTGTGCTCATTGTAAGCACATACCGAATATGCTTAGGCGGAAAAGCGCACTCTACCCCTTGACGTGTTCCACATTTGTTCCGATGATTTACCTATGAAGCGTATCTCAGAGATCGCCAAGGCGTTCTTTTTTACGGCCTTCGGTGCGGCACTGATGGTGTTGGTTTGGACTGGATCAAACCTCCGCCTTGAGCGCAACCCTGACATTTCCTCCGCTGACTTTATTGCAATTATTTTGACTGCTCTAGGGGTGATCCTCGCCGCTCTTGCTGTGTTTCTAGGCGGAATGGCATTCTTTAATTGGCAAAATTTTGATGAGCGCGTTCGCAATCAAGTAGAAGAGTATGTCGACGAGTTTGTTAAACCTACAGAAAGATATGACGCCATTAAGGACCTCCTTAGAGATCATCGGGAAAAAACAGAGCGGTTAGCTGAGGCGGAAAAGGAGTTGGAGAATCTAAGTAATTTCGATGAGGATGCGGTATGACAAATGCTAACGAGAAGGCCGTTCTCAATAGGCATCTTTCCGAGACGCCAGTTCGACTAGGCGCGCTCGCTCGTGATTTGGGTATCGAGGTCTTTAAATCATCTTTGAAACCCGGAATTTCTGGTCTTATAGAGCCTTCTGAAAGTGCACCTAGCGGCTATCGAATAAAAATCAATCGACATGAGAGTTTAGAGCGGCAGCGGTTTACTCTCGCTCACGAAATCTCCCATTTCTTGTTGCATAGAGATTTTATCCGAAATGGCGTTATCGATAACACGATGTATCGCTCAAGTTTGAGTAGTAAGCAAGAGATCGAGGCGAACAAGCTTGCAGCAAAGATTGTCATGCCAGATTCTGCAATTTCGCGGCTCCGTAGGGAGTATTCAGGACTGGCATTTGATGAGGTAGTGCATAAAATGGCGCGAGACCTTCGGGTTTCGGAACCCGCAATGAGGATAAAACTGGGGGGCTAGATGCTCGAAGGCCGCGACTACGTACCTCTACTCTACGCTCGTCTCGCTGAGATACGGGCCCTGCGTGAGCTTCCTGAGAGTAGCAAAAACTTGCTCGTTCCGGTCTTCAAACTTCGGCCTTGGTTGAATTCGAAAACACTGGCGCGTGCACTTGAGGTTGTTGAGGAGGCCGTGGGCGATAGGTTATATGGTCTCGATCTGGACGACTTCAAATACGAGGCAAACCCAGATCCGACCAAAGAGGCTAGAGTAGAATTTTCGCGTCTGTTCGATCATACTAATGGCTTCAAGCGTTACTACGATTTGGTTGAGGATGGTCCAAACCGCGTTCCGGTCTTTCGATCAATAGCATCTAAAAAGGTTCAGATTGATAGGCAGATCGACCATATTGAGGAGATCGGTCGCGGAGTCTTTGTGCGGGCGAAGATTAGCGAGCCTGGCTCTTTAATTGATATCGCCAAGCGCTTGAATGATCGGTCAATCGACAATCCCGTTTTCATCCTAGATTGCGGATGGGGCCGGGATATTCTGACCTCTGCCGCAATTGCAACACGATATTCGCAGAACTTGATCGCTATATCTGAAGATTTTGAAATTGTAATAGCCGGAAGCAGCTTTCCCGATTCATTTTCTGGACTTGGTGATCGTTTCGAAATTAGCGCAATCGAGCGGCAACTTTACGCAGAAGTTAGGCGTCAAGTGAACTTTCCTGCTCTATATTATGGTGATTGGGGTAGTACCCGCCCCCCTACTGATCCGGTGCCCATGCGAAATATTCCCCGCATAGACTTTGCGCGACCCGATAACTGGGTTTCTTGGCGTAGCGAAGATGATGAAACATACGTTGATTTAGCAGAGCGAACGCTGGAAGATCCTGCTTGGGATGGCGCACTAGGAATTTGGGGGGAATACATGATCGTCGCCACAGCCGAAGAAGAGGAAGTACGTATAAAATCGCCAGCTATGGCCGCCGCCGTGAGGGTCAACCTCCATCTTCATCAACAGGCAAACTTTGACAATCCCGACGGGTTACATGTCGGGGACGAAGTTGTAGGCGACGATCTCTAATTTAGGCATTGTTACGAATTAAATTACTTCGTTAGGAGCCCGCCCCAGCATCGGCGCAAGATACTGCCCGGTGTAGCTCGCCTTCACCTTCGCCACGTCCTCCGGTGTCCCCTCCGCCGCCCCGCCTACGCGGGGGCAGGCTGTGATTGCCGCTTGAGCATCGGCGCGAGGTAGGCGCCCGTGTAGGAGCCTTTCACCTTGGCGACCTGTTCGGGCGTACCTTGGGCAATCACCTCGCCCCCGCGCACGCCGCCGTCCGGGCCGAGATCGAGAATGTAATCGGCAGTCTTGATCACGTCGAGATTGTGCTCGATCACCACCACCGAATTGCCCTGGTCGACCAGCCGGTGGAGCACCTCCAGCAGCTTGCGCACGTCCTCGAAATGCAGGCCGGTGGTCGGCTCGTCGAGGATATACAGCGTCTGCCCGGTGCTGCGCCGCGCCAGTTCCTTCGCCAGCTTCACCCGCTGCGCCTCGCCGCCCGACAGGGTGGTCGCCTGCTGCCCGACCTTGACGTAGCCGAGGCCCACCTCGTTCAGCATGTGCATCTTGTCGCGGATCGGGGGGACGGCCTTGAAGAATTCCTCCGCATCCTCGATCGTCATGTCGAGCACGTCGGCGATGGAGTGGCCCTTGAACTTCACCTCCAGCGTTTCGCGGTTGTAGCGCTTGCCGCCGCATTCCTCGCAGGTGACGTAGACGTCGGGCAGGAAGTGCATCTCGATCTTGATCAGGCCGTCGCCCTGGCACGCCTCGCACCGGCCGCCCTTGACGTTGAAGCTGAAGCGGCCGGGCTTGTACCCGCGCGCCTGGCTTTCGGGCAGGCCGGCGAACCAGTCGCGGATCTGGGTGAAGGCACCGGTATAGGTCGCGGGGTTGCTGCGCGGCGTGCGGCCGATCGGCGACTGGTCGATCTCGATCACCTTGTCGCAATATTGCAGGCCGGTGACCTTGTCGTGCGGCCCCGCGATCACCCGCGCGCCGTTCAGGTCGCGCGCGGCGGCGGCGTAGAGCGTGTCGATGGTGAAGCTCGACTTGCCCGAGCCGGAGACGCCGGTGATGCAGGTAAAGGTGCCCAGCGGCAGCGACGCGGTGACGTTGTTGAGGTTGTTGGCGCGCGCGCCGTGGACGGTCAGCTTGTGCCCGTTGCCCTTGCGCCGCTTGGCCGGGACCTCGATCTCGCGCGTGCCATTGAGGTAGGCCGCGGTGAGCGATGTCTTGGACTTGAGCACCTGCTTGAGCGTGCCCTCCGCCACGATCTCGCCCCCGTGCACGCCCGCGCCAGGGCCGAGGTCGACCACATAGTCGGCGGTGCGGATCGCGTCCTCGTCATGCTCGACCACGATCACCGTGTTGCCGAGGTCGCGCAGGCGTTTGAGCGTTTCGAGCAGCCGGTCGTTGTCGCGCTGGTGCAGGCCGATGCTCGGCTCGTCGAGCACGTAGAGCACGCCCGAAAGCCCGCTGCCGATCTGGCTGGCGAGGCGGATGCGCTGGCTCTCGCCGCCCGACAGCGTGCCCGACTTGCGATCGAGGTTGAGGTAGTCGAGCCCTACGTTGTCGAGGAAGCCCAGCCGCTCGTTGATTTCCTTCAGGATCGCGCGGGCGATCTGCTGCTGCTGGTCGGTCAGGCGTTCGGGCAGGTTCTCGAACCACACCTTCGCGTCGCCCACGCTCATCTGCGACGGGGTCGCGATGTCGATGGGGTTCTCCGGACCGCCGATCTTCACCGCCAGCGCCTTCTCGTTGAGCCGCTTGCCGCCGCAGGTCTCGCACGGCTGCGCGGTCTGGAACTTGGCCAGCTCGTCGCGCATCCACGCGCTTTCGGTCTGCAGCAGGCGGCGGTTGAGGTTGCCGATCACGCCCTCGAACGGCTTGTTGACCGTGTATTCCTTGCGCCCGTCCTTGAAGGTCAGCGGCACACGCTTACCCCTGGTCCCGTAGAGGATGACGCTCTGGTTGTCCTCGCCCAGCTCCTGCCACGGCGTCGTCAGGTCGAAGCCATACTCCTTCGCGAGGCTGCCGAGCACCTGCATGTAATAGGGCGACGGCGGGTTGGACTTGGCCCACGGCGCGACCGCCCCCTGTTTCAGCGTCAGCGCTTCGTTGGGGACGACCAGCTGCGGATCGAACAGCTGCTTCTCGCCAATCCCGTCGCACGTCGCGCAGGCGCCTTGGGGTGCGTTGAACGAGAACAGCCGCGGCTCGATCTCCTCGATGGTGAACCCGCTGACCGGGCAGGCGAACTTTTCGGAGAAGACGATGCGGTTGGCGGGCACGCCTGCGCCCTTGAGGTTGCCCTCACCCGTATCCTCACCCTCGCGCCCCGGCACCACGCCATCGGCGAGGTCCACATAGGCCAGCCCCTCGGCCAACCGCAGCGCGGTCTCGAAGCTGTCCGCCAGCCGCGTCTCGAGCCCTTCCTTCACCGCGAGGCGATCGACCACCACCTCGATGTCGTGCTTGAACTTCTTGTCGAGCGCGGGCGCCTCCTCGATCGGGTAGAGCTCGCCATCGATGCGCACGCGGGTGAAGCCCGCCTTCTGCCATTCGGCCAGCTCGCGCCGGTATTCGCCCTTGCGCCCGCGCACGACCGGCGCGAGCAGATAGGCGCGCGTCCCCTCGGGCAGGGCCATCACGCGGTCGACCATGTTGGAGACGG
>CAYNZQ010000012.1:0-92653 GCA_964401795.1 uncultured Citromicrobium sp. | reverse complement strand
CCTTCAGCGCGCGGGCCGAAAGCTTCTCGTCGCGGGTCTTCAGCAGCCAGTTGTCCAGCCCGCCATTGTGCTCGACCGAGCGCAGGCCGTGCGTCGACACGCGAAACTTGAAGCTGCGGTCCAGCTTCTCGCTCATCAGCGTGACGTTCTGGAGGTTGGGCAGGAAGACCTTCTTGGTCTTGTTGTTGGCGTGGCTCACATTGTGGCCGACCTGGCGGCCCTTGCCCGTCAGTTCGCAGATGCGCGACATGGTGCTTCTCTCGTTCCAAATGGAGCCGCGGACAGTATGGCCCGCGGGGTAAAACCTGGCCGGTGGTGTTCCGGAAAGCGGGCCGCTTAGCCCCGATCGTGCGAATCGTCAAGCCGGGAAGGACCGGAACCTTGCAAGCCCCCGTCCATTGGGCGCTGATAGCACGAACGTCAAAAAGGGGAGAAAAATCATGCGTAAACTTATCGCCGCCGCCGTTCTCGGGACCGCCGCCATGGGGCTGGCCGCCTGCGACGTCGAACAGACGGAAGAAGCCGAACTGCCCGAGATCGAGGCTTCGGGCGGCAACATGCCCGAATACAATGTCGACACACCTGATGTGGATGTGGACGCCGGAACCGAGACTAAGACGGTCGAGGTCCCCACGATGGACGTCGATGTCGATCCGGCCGACGCCTCGGAAGGCGATTCGGCTCAACAATAGACCCGTCCGGGGTTAGGGGGAGGCCATGGCCGGCTTCCCCTCGCCCTTCATGCGACGCGCGCTCGACCTGGCGCGGCAGGCCGCGGCCGAGGGTGAAGTGCCCATCGGCGCGGTCGTCGTGCGGGCGGGCGAGATCGTGGGCGAGGGTCGCAATGCGCCGCGCCGCGATCATGATCCCACCGCCCATGCCGAAATCGTGGCCCTGCGCGCCGCGGCGCGTACGATCGGCAACGAGCGCCTGACCGATTGCGACCTGTGGGTTAGTCTGGAGCCGTGCGCGATGTGTGCCGGCGCGATCCTGCACGCGCGAATCGCCCGGCTCTATTTCGCCGCGCCCGATCCGAAAGGCGGCGCGGTAGAGCATGGTGCGCGGGTGTTCGAACATCCGCAGGCGCTCCATCGGCCGGAGGTATATGGCGGCATCGGCGAGGGCGAGGCCGCGCGACTGCTGCAGGATTTCTTTCGCGCTCGGCGCTGACGCGCTACAATCCGCGCCAGATCCGTATCTTCGCATCGTCGGGGGCGCCGGTCCGGCGCCGGTCGCAGCGCGCCGGGTGGAAATGCCGGTCGTAGCACAACCGCAATTCCTCCAGCCATCCGCGCGCATTGGCCTCGATCCCGACCATGCCGGTGTCCCAGCCGGGATTGGCGGCGGCGAAGGCCTGTCGCACGTCACCTGCGCGCAGGTCTTCCTGGCGCGAGAGGCGATCGAGATCGGGCAGGCGATAGGAGTTCCACAGAATGCGGATGACCTTGAAATAGGTCGCCGGTCGCTTCGTCATGCACGCGCCGTGCTTCGCCCATTGGCGCGCCACCAGCGATGCCGCGGGGCTGAGGCAGAGCTGGCGCGCGACCTCGGTCCCGGTGGGGCGTTTGCGCGTCGGGCACCATTGCGGCCATCCGCGCTCGCTTTCCGGCCACAGCCCGTGCACCACCAGGCCGAAGCGACCCGCCCGCCCGCTGCATTGCAGCGCCCGTTGCCGCCCGGGCCGTCGCGCCGCGTGGCAGAATTCCGGGCTCCAGCCGAGCGCCATGGTGTAGCCGGTGATGGCCGATCGACGCACCGGGCCATCGCGTTCGATGGCAGGCGGCGTCACCGCGCGCGGCATCCTGCATTGATAGGCCTGCGCCGCGACCGGTCCGGCGGCCGGCAAGGTGACCAGCGCCGCGATCAGCGCCGGTATACGCCCGTCAGCTACCGCGCTTCTCCGCAAACCAGGCCTTCGCATCCGGTTTGAAGAGGTAGACGATCGCCGCGATCTGCAGCGCGTAGGTCAGCAGCGACAGCGCGACGATCAGCGTGATGCCGTTCGATACCAGCGCCGGCAGGCTGACGAGGCCCCACAACACGAACAGGACCAGGATCCACTTCACCAGCTCGATCCGCAGCCGGGAGATCAGCGCCCACAGGCCCAGATTGATCGCGAGGCCGATGACGAAGCTGACGATCATGATGGTCCCGGCGTCGAGACCCGCCAGGCTCGGATTGGCCGCCAGCTGCGCGGCCGCCTGCGCCTTCATCATGTCGAAACCGAAGAAGAAGTTCACCACCCCCAGCGCCAGCGAGCCGAGATAGAACAGATCGAATTTGCGGATCGATGCAGGCCGCATGCGTCACTCCCCCACGCCGGATCGATGGATCGCCCGGCTCCCGTCCGGTGGGGAATGCAACAATTTCAGAGGGCGGTAAAGTCCAGCCCGATATCGGCGGCGGGGGCGCTCTGGGTCAGGCGACCGACCGACACGAAGTCGACCCCGGTCGCGGCCTTGGCACCGATCGTCTCCAGCGTGATGCCGCCGCTCGCCTCGGTCGGGACGCGGCCCGCGACCAGCGCGACCGCCTCGCGCAGCGTATCGGGCGCCATGTTGTCGAGCAGCAGGCGCGTGGCGCCCGCCGCCAGTGCGGGCTCGATCTGGTCGATCCGGTCGACCTCGCAGATGATTTCGGCGACGCCCGCGGCGCGCGCGCGGCGCACCGCCTCGCCCACGCTGCCGGCGACCAGGACGTGGTTGTCCTTGATCATCGCCGCGTCCCACAGGCCTATGCGGTGGTTGCGGCCCCCGCCCATCCGCACGGCGTATTTTTCCAGCATGCGCAGCCCGGGAATGGTCTTGCGCGTGTCGAGCAGCGTGCAGGCGGGATTGGCCATCGCGTCGACATAGGACCGCACCAGCGTGGCGACGCCCGACAGGTGCTGCACGATGTTGAGCGCGCTGCGCTCCGCGGTCAGCATCGCGCGCGCATTCCCCTCGATCCGCATGATGTCGGTGCCCGGCACGACGGCGGCGCCATCCTCGACCAGCCGCTCGAGCGCGATTCCGGGGTCGAGCGCACGGAAGAACGCCTCGGCCACCGGCAGGCCTGCGACCACGATCGCGTCCCGGCTGTCCATCACCCCGGCGAAGCGCGCGTCGGCCGGGATCACGCTCTCGCTGGTGACGTCCCGCCCGCCGCCGGGCAGCCCCGCGCCGAGATCCTCCGCCAGCGTGTCGCGTACGAAGCGCTCGAGATCGAAGCCGGGCAGGGTGAAGGATGTCATGGGGCGGCTTTGACGGATTCTTCGTTTGGCCTCAAGTGCTGGCGGAGCCATCCAGGCCCTTGGCTATCCACCCGCGCAGAGCGCACCGGGCGCGCAGTCGCGCTTGCGGTCGGCTGGTGGCCGACCGCAGCGGCCCCACCGAAGAGAGGAACGGCCGCGAGGACGGACGCGCGGATGCGCGTCCGGAAAAACCGATCAATGCACGAACCGCGCCACGACGTCCCGGTAGGAGCGGCTCACCTTCACCTCCGCGCCCGAATCCAGCACCAGGAAGCATTCGCCGTTGGTGTGCGGCTTCACCTGCCGGACCTGGTCGAGATTGACGATGGTGGAGCGGTGGACGCGCTGGAACTTGCGCGGGTCGAGCCGGCGTTCGAGATCCTTCATCGTCTCGCGCAGGATCAGCGAATTGTCGCCGGTGTAGATGCACATGTAGTCGCCCGCGGCCTCGATATGTTCGATCGAATCGACCTCCACGCGGAAGATCTGGCCCCGGTCCTTGACGTTGATCAGCTTCTCGAAGCGGTCGCTGGCCTCGCTTTCGCCGTCGGCGAACCCTTCCGCCGCTTCGGGTGCGACCTCGCTTAGCACGTTGAGGAGCTTCTCCGCTTCCTCGGCCGATTTCTTCTCCGCCAGCCGCAGGCGGACGCGTTCGATCGTGTCGGCCAGCGCGTCCACGTCGACCGGCTTCATCAGGTAATGGACCGCATTGGCCTCGAACGCGCGGACCGCGTGTTCCTGATAGGCGGTGACGAATACGAACAAAGGCGGTTCGATCTCCATCACGCCCTTCACCACGGAAAAACCGTCGAAGCCGGGCATCTGGATATCGAGGAAGACGAGATCGGGTTTCTCGGTCTTGATCTTGCGAATGGCCTCGCGGCCGTTGGAACAGGTCTCGATCACCTCGACGTCCTCGAACGGCTCGAGGCGGAGCTGGAGGCCCTGGATGGCGAGCTTCTCGTCGTCGACGATGATGGTACGGATGGTCATGGTCAGGTGGTTCCGGTTGCAGAACGGGTGAATGCCGGATCAACGGCGGTGGCACCGGCGGGTTTCGCTTGCCGGGAGGGGGTCTGGCGCGCGGGCCGGGCGGACGGCTGCGGCGCGATCGCGCGGGTTTCGCCCGCCGCCTCCGCTGCCTCCGCCTGCTCGTGCGGGATTTCGATGACGACGGTGAAGCCGCCGCCGGCGGGCGCGCGAATCTCGAACAAATGGTCGTCGCCATAGGCCTGGGCGAGCCGGTCGCGGATATTGGCGAGCCCGACGCCGGTCGAAACGGTGTCGCCGGTCATCGCGGCGGGCAGCGCGCTGCGCAGTTCGGTGCTCTGCACGCCCGGCCCGGTGTCGGACACGGCTACACGCAGCCGGGGCCCGACGACGTGCGCGGTGAGCGAGATGCGCGCGCCTTCCTCCTGGGGGGAAACCGCGTATTTGATCGCGTTCTCGACCAGGGGCTGCAGCAGCATGGAGGGCAGGCAGGCGCGCGCCGCATCGTCGGTCACGTCGAATTCGGTACGCAGCCGCTCCTCGAACCGCATCCGCTCGATCGCGAGATAGAGCTTCAGCGTCTCGACCTCCTGCGCCAGCGTCACCTTGGCGCCCGGCTGGGTCACCAGCGTGTGGCGCAGGAAGGACGACAGGCGGGTGAGCATCGCATTGGCGGGCTCGGTCTGCTTCAGCAGCACCAGCGTGCTGATCGAATTGAGCGTGTTGAACAGGAAATGCGGATTGAGCTGATAGCGCAGCATGGCGAGCTGCGCGCTGGTCGCCTGCGCCTCCAGCCGTTCCAGGTGGTCGCTCTGTTCCTCCAGCTGGAGGAAGTAGTTGATGGCGTAATAGAGGCCCGTCCACGCGCCCAGCAGCAGGAAATCGAAAAACAGGTAGAGGAAGATCAGCTGCGCCAGCGTGGTGTTGCGGTCGGAATAATAGAGGCCGCCGACCCACGCCTCTATCAGCGCGTACAAGATCACCCCGATGCCCAGCGCCAGTGTCGTCAGGCTCCAGGTGACGATCGGGCGCCGGTTGATCAGGCTGCGATAGATCACCGACAGCACCAGACTGATGGAAAAGCCGGTGATCGCCACCACCAGCATCAGCACCATGTAGCTGAGGTTCTGCCCGTTCGAGAGCCCCTGGATTGTGCGCAGCAGGAGCGCCCCGATCCAGCCCGCGATCTGGAGATTCCAGAAGGCGCGGTTCTTGTTCGCGAAGAACGGCGTCGGACGGATCGGCAGGACCGGCATCGTGCTGCGAACCTACCCTATTGCGCCCGCGATGTCAGATGTTTTGCGCAGCCGCGACCCGGTGGTACACCGTGCATACGGAGGAGACCTGCGATGAGCGGTGCCAGCGATGTGACGCATGCCATGGCCGAACGCGCCGCGTTCCGGCGGATGGAGGAGGGGACCGGCGAGGACTGGCGGATCATCGCCGGTGAGTACCGCGCCTTCGCCAGGGGGCTGCCCGACCGGGTGCTCGCCCATCTCAGCCTGCTCGACGGCGATTTCGGCGGTTTCCCGGTCTGCCGGCTGGAGCATTCGCTGCAGACCGCGACTCGCGCGCACCGCGACGGGCGGGATGAGGCATATGTGGTCATGGCGTTGCTGCACGATATCGGTGACACGCTGGGCAGCTACAACCACCCCGACGTCGCCGCCGCGATCCTGAAGCCCTTCGTCAGCGAGGAACTGCACTGGATCTGCAAGAATCACGGGTCGTTCCAGGGCTATTACTACTTCCATTTCCTCGGCATGGATCGCAACGCGCGCGATGCCTTTGTCGGCCACCCGCATTACGATGCGTGCCGCGAATTCTGCGAAAGATACGACCAGGCCGCGTTCGATCCCGATTACGACAGCGAGCCGCTGTCCTTCTTCGAACCGATGGTGCGCCGCGTGTTCGCCCGCCCGCTCAATTCGCCTTACGCCAAGGCGGTGGAAGGGGCTTAGCCGCCCGTCGCGGCGTCCGGCGCGGCCAGAGCGGCGGAGCGCGCGAGCTCTGCGGCGAAACGCGGCCGCCAGTCGGCCGCGCCGGTCACCTGCCGGGTCAGCGCGACCAGCTGCGTCTCCAGCGCGATCCGCTGCGCCCGGTCGGCCCATCCGTCATGCGTCGGCTCGCGCAGGATGCCCCAGTCGTGGCCGGGGCCAAAGCGTTGCATGAAGCGGATCGCGGCGGCGGGATCGTACCCGGCATTGGCGAGCAGCCAGGGCATCATCCGGTCCGCCTCGCGCTCTGTCTCGCGCGTGTTGCCCGCACCCCTGCCGCGCGCGTCCAGCACCGCGCGGTGGCGCAGGATATTGTGCGCCAGCTCGTGGGCGAGCGCCGCGGCGAATTCGTCTTCGGGATAGCCGAACCCGGCAAAGCCCTGTCCGATGACGACCCTGCTTCCCTCGGCGGCGGCCTTGCCGCCCATCGCGACCACTTCGAACCGCGTGGCGCAAGCAGGCGCGGCGCCCAGCTCGACCGTCCGCGTGCGACCGCCGCGCGCCAGCGTCAGGCGCGCGGTGCCCCCGTTCGCCAGCAGTGCCGCGATCGCCTGTTCGATCTGCCCGACCCGCCGCCAGCTCCTGCCCTCGTCCAGCGCGAAATTCGCGACGGGGCGCGATCCGACCGCGATCAGCGTATCGTCGACCGCTATTCCGGCACGATCGGCGGGCGACCCCGGCGCCACTGCCTCGACTCCGACCGGGCCGGTCAGGCCCAGCGCCGTGCGCAATTCCTGCGCCATACCGCTATCGTAGGTCGCCAGATCGTGGAGCAGCAGGCCCGTGGCGGGCTGTGTCTGCGGGCAAAGCGCGGCGTTGCCGGTGGCGAGCCGGTGCCCGACCCGCTGCAGCAGCGTGTCCTGCCGGCGCAGGCTTGCGAAATCTCCGGGAAGCGCGGCGGCCGTGGCGGGAACGGAAAGGCACGCGGCGATCAGCGCCGCGATCGCGGCGAAGCGGCGGTGGCCTCTCATTCGGCGGCGGGCTTCAGCGCGTCGGCCAGCGCCTCGCTGTTCTGCGCGCCTTCCAGGATCGTGCCGTTCACCACCCAGCTCGGCGTGCCGGTAAAGGCGAGCCGCTGGGCGAGCGCGGCGTTGCGCTCGATCTCGGCCGTGACTTCGGGGGCCTGCGCGTCCTTGCGCGCCCGGGCGAGATCGAGTCCCGCGGCGCTGGCGGCCTGCTCCACCGCGTCGGGTGCGCCCTGATGGGCGAACAGGGCATTGTGGAAGGCGGCGAACTTGTCCTGCTTCGCGGCGGCCAGCGCCATCCGCGCGAGCGCCTCGCTACCGTCGAAGATCGGCCATTCGCGCACCACCACCCGCACTTGCGGGTCGGAACGGACCAGCGCCTCGACCTCCTTGCTCGACAGGCGGCAATAGCCGCAGTGATAGTCGGAGAATTCGACCAGCGTCTTCGTACCTTCCGGATTGCCCAGGACCGCGCCGGGGAACGGGCGCGCGACCTCGTCGCTGACGCCCGACAGGCGCGCCTGCGCCTGCTGGCGTTGCAGGCCCTCGACCATGCGCTGGAGGATCTGCGGATGCTCGACCAGATAGCGTTCGGTCCGCGTGTCGGCGAGTCCGGCGGCGAAGAACAGCCAGGCGCCGGCAAAACCGGTGGCGAGGCCCAGAAGGCCCAGGGCGATGATGAGAAGCGGTCGTTTCACGTAGGCTTGCGGCTAGTCGCGGTCGCGCTGACGTTCAAGCTCCGCCTCGGCCTGCATGCGGATATCCTGAGCGCGCAGCCAGTCGGACGTATCCTTGGGCAGCGCGGCTTCCGCGGCGCGCGCGCTTTGCAGGGCGCGGGCATATTCGCGGTTCAGGATCTGCTGCTCCGCGCTGGCGAGGCGTGCGCGCGGCTCGTCCCCTTGCGCGGCATAGACCATGCCGAGCTGGTACCACGCGAACGGATTGTCGCGGTCGCGCGCCACCGCCGCGCGCAGTACCTGCTGCGCCTCGTCGTAATGGGCCGGGTTCTCGGTCGCGATCAGGGCATGGCCGAAGATCGCGGCGATCAGCGGACTGTTGCGCGTCAGCTGGTTCGCGCGGCGCAGCGATTCGAGCGCCTCGTCCGGGCGCCCCGATTCGAGCAGCACCTGCCCCTTCAGCTCGAGGAAATAGGGATTGTCGGGTTCCTGCGAGAGCAGCGCGTCGGTTTCGGCGATGGCCCGATCCATCCGCGCATCCTTGTGATAGGCGTAGGCGCGCGCGTACCGCGCCGCCTCGTCCTCGCGCGTGGGCGGATAGTCGCGCAGGGTCTCGGCGGGTGTCGACAGGTACCCTTCCAGCTTCGCCTTCATCAGCGCGAAGCGGTTCTGCAATTTGGGGTCCACCGGCGTGTTCCAGGCCGGGTCGCGCGAATAGGTATCGCGCAGGCGCGACATGCGGTCGCCCGACATCGGGTGGGTGCGCACGAATTGTTCGTCGTCGTCCTGGCTGACCCCGTGACGGATTTCCTCGCGCATCAGCTTGCCGAAAAAGTCGACCGAGCCGCGCCCGCTGATGCCGGCTTCGGAGAGATAGGTCGCCCCGGCGGCATCGGCGCTGCTTTCCTGCACCCGGGTGAAGGCGAGGAACTTGCCCAGCGCCGCGCGCTGCCCGGCCATGATCGCCCCGATCCCCGCATCGGGAGAGCCCGCCGCGACCGCCACCGCGCCCAGCAGCAGCGAGAGGATGGAAATGCGCGAGGCGTCGCCCATCCCCTCGGAATAGCGGATCACGTGCCCGCCGGTGATGTGGCCCAGCTCGTGCGCGATCACGCCCTGCACCTCGTTGGCGTTGTCCGCCGCCTCGATCAGCCCGGAATGGATGTAGATCGCCTGCCCGCCCGCGACGAAGGCGTTGATGGAAGGGTCGTTCAGCACCACGATGTCGATCGCGCCCGGCTGGAACCCGGCGGCCTTTACCAGCGGTGCGGCCATGTCCTGCAGCAGCGCCTCGCTTTCGGTGTCGCGCAGGATTTCCTGCGCCAGAACCGGTCGCGCCGTCAGGGCAACGATGGCAAGAGCGAGAAGGGCGGAGCGAAGGAGGCGCATCACCGCGTGCTAGCCCCCGGCGCGCTGAACGGGCGCTGAAGCCGCGGCGGACCGTGCCGTCGCGCGGCGGACGAAGGCGATCACCGCGCGCTGGACCGTGCCGTCGCCGGTGAAGGGGCGTGACAGTGCCATGATGATCCTCTCGTGGCTCATCCCCGGGATCTCCAGCGTATCCACGGCGCCGCCGCGCGCCGCGAGCCGTCGGGCCAGCTCGCGCGTGTTGCGCGGCTTCACCGTGGTGTCGTCGGTGCCGGTCGCCAGCAGCATCGGCGGCGCATCGCCGCGCGCGAAGTGGACCGGCTGCGTCGCGGGCAGATCCTGCGCCGCACCGAAGGCGGCGCGCGTCGAATCGCTGTCGAGAGGGAGGAAGTCGTACGGCCCGGCTAGGCCGATGATGCCGCTGATGTCGCGCGTATCCAGACCGACCCGGGCCAGCCATTGCGGATCGAGGGCCAGCATCGCGACATTGTAGGCCCCGGCGGAATGGCCCATCAGCACGATGCGCTCCGGATCCCCGCCCCACTCGCGCGCGTGCCGCTTCACACACGCGACGGCGGCGGCGCCGTCTTCCAGCATGGCGGGGTATTCGCCGCCTGGAACCAGGCGATAGCCCGCATCGACCACGACCATGCCAGCAGGGGCGAGGTTGCGCGCCACGAAGGCATAATCGCGCGGCCGCCCGCTGTTCCAGCCGCCGCCATGCACGAACACCAGCACCGGGAGGGTCCGGTCGGCGGTGGAGGAGCCCGCGTCGGGGCGATAGACGAACAGGCGCTGCTGCGGATCTGGCCCGTAGGAAACGGGGCCCGCCACCAGCCGCGCATCGCCGCCGGTGAAGACGCGGTCGATCCGGTCTAGCAAGGCAACGGGGTGGCGCGCCATGGCCCAGCGCCACGTCCCGAACAGCGCCAGCGACAGGGCGAGCAGAACAAGAAGGGCCAGTATCGCGATACGTCGCCCCCTACCCCGTCCGAGCGCCCCCGTCGCCATTCTTCCCCTCCTCGATCGCGTGCATGATCGTCGCGGCGTCGCCATCCGGGGCGAGCCCCGCGGCCTGCAGGAACGCACTGCCCGCAGCATAGTCGCTTCCGAGCCAGAGGGGAACTCCGGCGCTTTCGATCGTCGCCTTGGCCTCGATCTCCTCGGGCGAAAGCGGAGCGTCGACCCGGCGGATGAAGACCGCCGCGATGCGGCCCGGCGCGCGCGTCACCGCTTCGGCGAAGGCGGCGAGATCGCCCTGCGTATCGTCGCCGATCAGGGCGAAGCGCAGATCGGGGTATAGCTGCTGGATGGCCTCGATCGATCGTCCCTTGTGCGCGGCATGGCTTGCCTGGCCCAGCGTCTGGCGGTCGAACGACCAGTCGCGCAGCAGCAGCGGCCCCAGGGGCAGGCTGTTCCCCTTCAGAAAGGCGACAAGATAGGTGAACAGGTTCCACGGACTGGACGAGACGTAGAAGAACGGCCGCCGGGTGGCGGGCAATCGACCCTCCACCGGTTCACCCACCGGCCCGCCGCCCAGCTCTCCGTAGAGGTCGCCGACCTCGGGGACGACGATCCGGTCGTGCGGTAGTTGGGTGAACACCCGGCGCCAGTTGCGCAGGATATTGCGCAGCCCGCCGCTCATGCCGGTTTCGATGATGGTATCGTCGATGTCGGAGATGACCGCCAGGCGGATTGCGGTCCCGGGGGCGAGGATGTGGCCCGCCGCGCTTTCCCGCCCCGTCGCGTTCTGCCAGCTCATCCGCGCGGCTTCCCACGCAGTACGTTCAGGCCGGGGCCAGTCGCCGTCGAGCCCGATATCGAACCACGCGTAGCCTTCGCGATCCGTTGCCACCGTATAGTCGCGCGCCACGCCGTCGGGCCGCATGACCGACAAGGTCACGCGGACGCCCGCCACTTCGGCGCTGGCAAACTGGGTCAGCATCGTGCGAAAGGCGCGCCACTGGGTTTTCCCGTCGAACGTCGCCGGGTCCGACCGAAGCGCCCGCGCCCCGATCCGGAGCCGGTCGGTGCTGCGATAGCCCAGGAAAGGTTGGACGCGGATCGGCGCCCGGGGAAATAATGGCATCTTTCGGCCCTAGCGGTCCGCCAGTCCTCGACCAACCCTCACATACTTAAAGTTTCTTAGGATTAAGAAAAAAAGTCCCGTTTTCGTTATAAAATTATTTTCTAGGCTTGTTTTGCGAGGCGCCGCGCCGCGCGTTCGACCAATGTCGCGTCTTCGCTGATTTCACCCAGCAGCACCACTTCGCCCGCAGTCGTCCGGCGGATCATGACGAGGCCGAATTCCGCGCCCGCGGCGTCCAGCGCCGCCAGCGGACGGCCCGGCATCTGCTCGATCCGCCGCGGCAGGCGCAGGCGCCTCGCCGCCTCGCCGCCCTCACTCGCCTTGCCGTTTTCCTCGCGGCGGGCCTGCCGCTCGTCCTTGACCACGCCCTTCAGGCCACCCTCGGCGGTTTGAAGATGCTGGCCCAGCGTACCGGCCGGCATGGCGCGGCGATGGGCATAGGACAGGGCGGCGGCGTATTCGGTGAGGCGGGTCTTGTCGTAATCGAGCCCGAACACGAGCTTCACGACCGGCGTCATCGGCGCGCGGTCCTGCACCTTCAGGCCGTTTTCACCCACGATCTGCGTCCACGCCTCCGGTTCGGCCGCGGCGGCCAGGCTGACATCGTAAGCGCGTCCGACAGCTTCGTAAAGCGCGGCCCGGCTGCGATCGTCGCACCGGCTGGCCCGGTCCGCCAGGGCGCGGGCGCTGGCGAGGCAGTCGTGCAGACCGGCGGGCAAGCGCTCTTCGTTCGGCAGCTCGGCGTCGGAATTTTGGGGAACGGGTTGGTCCGCGATCGGGCCATCGGCCCAGCTAGCGACCGGCGCGGCGACACGCTGGGCCGGGCTCGCCCCGCTCGCGCTCGCGCTCGGCATGGCTTGGCGCATCTCCGCCTGCAACGCCTGCAACCCGGCATCGCCGAGCGCTTCCTTCCAGTTGATCACGCCGAGGATCGAATCGATGTCCTCATCGTCGCGCGAGAACGGCATCAGGATGCCGCGATACATGATCTGCGCCCCGGCGGCGTTCACGAATTCCGCCTCGAACCCGATCGGTGCGCGGTTGGCCAGGATCTGCATGTAATGGGCCGTGATGCGGCTCAGCAGCGACCGCGCCGGCACATCGGCGAGCGATTCGATGCGGCTTTCCGCGCCGCATTCGGCCGCCAGCAGCGATCCCAGATGGCGCACGCGCGGATCGAGCGGATCCTCGGAAAAATCGAGCAGCACGCTGTTGGTGGCGAAATCCTCCACCGCGGTCAGGTCGAGATCGTCGGTCGAGGGCAGCGTCCGGCTGCCCAGCAGGCTCGCCCAGTAGCTGTAGGCCCGCACCTGCAGCCGGCGGTCGTCCTGCCCCACCGGGGAGGGCGGTGGCTCGGGCGCGTAATCCTCTTCGGTCAGCGTCAGTTCGTCGTCGTCGGGAATGCCGTCCCAGTCGAACGAACCGTGATCGGTCGAGAGCCTGTCCATGATCGCGAAAAATCCCCGTTAGCGTTTCGGGGACCCGTTCTGGCGCGACATGGTAAATTTTCGCTTAAGTCGCGCCGGGCGAATTGCGCGGCGGGAGAGGGCGTCGTCTGCCGCGCTAGAAGATGTAGCGCATCTTTATCGTATGTTCGACGCGCATGTCCTCGACCTCGAAAGCGGCGGAGGAAAAGCGCGGCGGGCCCAGCCGCAGCTTCGCATTGCGCGAGAAGCCGAACCCTTCCTTGGGCACCATCAGGGCCTTGTCCGCCTTCCCATTGCCGTTTTCGTCGTGCAACAGCGCGATCGCGTACTCGCCCGGCGGGACATCGGGGAAGGTGAACTGCATCCCGTATTGCGCCGGCAAAATCCGCTTGCGGGCGCGCGGATCCTTGCTGCAATCGGGAAAATCCTTCGCATCGGACGTCAGGCAGGCGAGCACCTGGCCATGGTTGGATCGCAGGTTCGTCACCCGCACCGCCACGTCGCCGGTCGGCAGCGTGATGTTGCCGCCCAGGGCCACCGCCGCGCCCAGCGCGCCTAGGGCCGAAAGGCGGCGGACAGTCCTCGATCCGTTTTGCATAGCCGATCCCAAAATCTGAAATAGAGCCCGTAATTGCAGGCATAGCGCTCGTGATGAAGCTGATGGTGACTGGCCGTTATCAGCCAGTTCCCTGCTCGCGAATGAACCAGTCGGCGCGGGAAGATTTCCCACCCCATGTGATTGGTCACGCCCATGACGGTCATCGTCAGCAGGACCATCCCCAGCATAGCGACGTGGATGGGGATCACAAACACCAGCGCGGGGATCACCACCGCCCCCGTCAGCGCCTCGATCGGGTGGAAACTCATCGCCGCCCAGGCGGTGGGGGGGCGGCTGGCATGGTGCACGGCGTGCGCGATGCGGAACGCGCGGGGGCGGTGCATCAGCCGGTGGGTCCAGTAGAACCAGGTGTCGTGCGCGAACAGGTAGAGCAGCACCGACAGCGGCAGATACCATAGCGGCAGCGCGGTCCAGTCGCTGTAGATCATCGTCCAGCCATGCGTGCGCCAGCCCCATGCGACGACGCCCGCCGGTATGCCGTAGATCGCGGCCGAGGCCAGCGACCAGCGCACCTCGCGCCCGATCTGCCGGCCCAGCGGCGCGTGATAGCCGGGTCGCACGCGCCCCGTCAGCCACGCGAAGAAGCCGCTCGTCGCCAGATAGCGCAGCGCGACGATCGCGGTCATGGCAAACGCTGAGAGAAGGATGGCGAGCAGCATGGCCGCCTTCCTAGACCGATTCGCCAGCCGGGTGGAGGGGGCAATCGAACCGGGCCCGTTCCGGTCGGTGTCGTCTCGGCTCGTCGACCGGTCGGCCAGGTCAGAGGTCGGCGCCGGCACCCCACGGCGCGCACTGCGGATCGCTCGCCACGGTCAGCCGGCGCATCGCGGCGCGCGCCAGCTTCTCCGTTTCCACCTTGCGCCGGGCGGCCGCCAGCGGATGGGATGGCGCCGGCCGCACGATCTCCGCATCGTAGCCGTCCGCCACGATCACCCCGCAGCAATCCGGCCGATACTCCGCCCCGTCCAGCACCGCCCGGTCGAGCCCCGGCGGCAACCCCCAATAGAAGCGGTCGCAATGATCGAGGTAATCGGGCCATTTCGCATCGCCCAGCAAGTCGCCGCGCGCCACCTTGATCTCCACGATCACGATCCGCCCCTTGGCATCGACGCCCATCAGGTCAGCCCGGCGCCCATTGCGCAGGGGCATTTCCGCCACGCACCACACGTCGTTGCGCGCGAACAGGCGCATGATCCCGCGCGCCACGGCGGCGGCATCGGCGGGGGATGGGTCCGCGCAGGGGCGAAGAGGCAAGGCAGAGGGCATCGGCATCCGATGGAACAGACAGGGAACTTCGTCAAGCCACGGCGGCGCTGGGAACCCCCGTGTCGCACGTCGCATATTGCGGGTGGCGCACCCCGCCCCCCTTTGCTAATGCCCCGCGACGCCCTCGCGGCTCACATCGGCACCCGTAGCTCAGCTGGATAGAGCGCTGCCCTCCGAAGGCAGAGGTCACAGGTTCGAATCCTGTCGGGTGCGCCAAGCTTTTTGAGCCACGATTTTACGCTGGAACGACGCCGTTATGGTTCGGCGAGGCGGCCATCGCGCATTCAGCACGGATGAGGCGCCGAATGTCGGGGTCTTTCGACCGCGCTCCCTACTTCGTAGCCTTTGTATCTTAGGTGAGTTTTCGGTTATCTACGCGTCGCGGCGCAGAAAAATTCGGCCGTGCTTGAAGTTCTAAGCACCGATCGGCGTTGATCAGGCGTGGCAAAATGTCTGAGTTGGATAGGAACGAAGAGTGACCAAAAGAGCCATTGTTTTTGCGTTTGTCGTTTCCGGCCTTTTGGGAGGATGCTCTTCTTCTGACCCGCGACCCAGCAATGGTTACGAGGTCTCCGCCCCGCAAGCTTTCACCGAAGACGACAAGCGTGTCGCGCGTGCCCTGTCGATCAGTAGCGATGACAGCCAGGCAAACGTGACCCCACAATACCGAGCCGCCTTATGCGTGCTAGCTCTCAAGTCGATCGGGGAGCTCATGAACGGCGGCAACCTGTTATCGGACGAACAGCAGCGAGCGTTCACTCAAGCTCAGTCCATCTACAGCCGGCGCGCTTCCTCAGGACTGAGCCAGATAGAACGTGAGCGAACTTTTGACGACGTAGAAGCCGCTAACCCTAACCAACGCGACCGAGCCCGCTTCGCAATTGGATGTCTGAGAGACCTGACATAAGAAAAAGCAAATTCGTTTATGGATTGCGGGATCTTATATTAATTGTTTTAGTATTGGGTATTGTTGTTCCCACAGTTCCTTATTCGATTTTATTAACAAAGCGCAAGGAGAGGTCTCTGCTTGGAGGGGTATTCATTCCTTGATCCGATCAGCGCCCCATGCCTCGCTACCCGACTAATCCGGTTTTTGCGCCATCGCGCGATACAATGCGGTGCTTGTGCACGAAACAGATGTCATAAGACCAAACGCTAGCCTGAGCAAAGCTACTCAGGTCGAGTGTGCCTTATGGTATCGGTGCAGCCCGGAGTTCTTGTCCTTCAGCGCGGGTTACGTCTGCTGCTTTTGCGTAACCTATCCTCTGCGCGTTCGAACGGCGCGGTGGCGTTTGCGGTGGGGTCATAATTGCGGTCGAGCCGATTGCGCAGTCGGTTCTGAACTCGCGCTTCGATCCGGTTGTTTATCCGGCCGAGCGGTTCGATGTTCGGTGCCGCTTTCGAACGGGTCTGCCGCTGACCGATCTCGCCCGCCCCAGTGTCAGCCGTGCGTGCGACGTCGCGGAGAGCTTCCCCTTGGCTGTGCGCTTCCGCCTGCGGCTCGGCATCGAACGGAAGCGTTTGCGCTGCCAAGGTGGTCGGCACGACGAATGCCGCGGCTATCATCAATTGCAAAGCTCGCATCATCGCTCCGGCAACAGCTGAACATTTTCGATCTGGCCACTTATACCCATGATGTCGTCCGTTGACCGGGCGAACAGTGACAGGGTCTGCACTTTGCAGTTCTGCGGCACGACAAATCGGCCGGAGAAGCGCCCGTCGGCTTCCTGCGAACTGGAGACAGTTACTTTACCCAATTCACGCCCATCCTGGCAGGTCAAGGACCAATAGGGCCGCGAGCGTTCCGGCTGATCGATCCGTCGACTGACACCTTCGAGACGATAGCGTCCCGGAGGAAGGACTTGTCTTTGGCTGACCAATTCGCCCCCGACACTGGGTGGGACCGCAAAGTCGAGCAACCCCTTCTTGCCTTGGCGTAAAATGGCGGCAGAAAGGCGCTTGTCCGAGCCGGCCTGCCAGTCAAATACTGCTGGTGTAGCCGCCTGCAGCGCGAAATTCGGATCGCGCGAACGATCGCGACGGGCATCAGGCCGGAACGTGCGGTAATAGGACCAGGCTTCTTCCGTCTTGTTGCGCGCTACGAGCGCGTTGACCAAACTTGCGCGCAGTTCATCGGTCGGACGAACCCCACTCCTGCGTCCTTCCCGAAAGAGGGCGATCGCTCCTTCAGGCTCAATGCCGCTTCCGGCGGCATAGGAAATGAATCCGTCTTTCCAGATCGGGTCCGTGGCGAGAATGGGTAATAATGCCGCGCGAATTCGTGGTTCGGCGAGGGCCGCGCCAAGAGTAGGGAAAAGAATTTTGGAAGCTTCGCCTGACGTGCGCAGAGCAATGTCATAATTGCGCAGGGCACCGGCAATGTCGCCGCGAATGACGGCTTCCTCGATCGCCCAAATCCGGGGCCGTAGTTCGCGGCGCGAGATTGCAACTGAGTAGGAGAATATCCGATCGGCCTGCGCGGTATCGCCGCGGAACTGCGCCTGGAAACCAAGGACAGTCAGCGCGTCGGCTGTGGTCGGATCTGCAAGCAATGCACGCCTGGACAGCCTTGCCGGCAAAGAGTCGCTGCTCTCCGTAGGCGCACGGGAAAACGCATCCTGCGCGTATTTCGCCATGATGACCCCATTGTCCGGAGCCATGGCGTGGGCGCGTGCCGGGTCGACCTTGGCGACCACGTTTGCAAGGCTGGTGGCTGTGCCCAAGTATCCGAGCACTGCGAGGCCAAGTGCCATGCCGCCGCGGGCGGCCCATTCTCGTCCCGATCGGCGCGCGATGGCGTCCCGCCCGGGACGCGATCCCTTAACGCCATGCTTGCGTCCGCGTGTCGCCATCAGGCCGCCTTCGTCTCCTCGTCACGCCCGTAGCCGTAACCGTATTCGTAGCCATAGCCGTAATGAGCCTTGCGGGCTTCGAACTTGGTCAGGACGGCTCCGAACACGCGCGTATGCGCTGCCTGGAGCCGCCCGAGAGCGGTCTTGACCTGAGTGGAGCGGATACCGTGGGACTCCACGGCGTAGATCACACCTTCGACGTGCCCAGCGATCAGTGGCGCGTCGGCGAGCCCCATCACCGGGGGCGAGTCCACGACTACATGATCATAATCCTGATGAAGCCGCTCGATCAATTGCCTCATCCGGTCACCGGTCAGCAATTCGGCGGCATTTGGCGGGATAGGCCCAGCGGTCATCGCATCGAGGCCAAGATCGTCCATCCGGAAGATCGAAGAGCGATATTCATCATCCCCGGCCAGGAAGTTGCTGACGCCGTGTTCGTGATCGACGCCACCGAGATGATGGACAGACGGAGAGCGCATGTCACCATCGATCAAGATGACCCGCTTGCCCGAGCGAGCCAGCATCGTGGCAAGTGCGAGGGAGGTCGTCGATTTGCCCTCCGCTGGCCTGGTCGAAGTGACCGAGAACGACCGGGGAATGCCATGCTCGGTGGTGAAGGCGAGATTGGTTTGCACAGCGATGTAGGCATCTACCAACTCGGACTTACGGTCGAGCAATGCCTCTCGCGGCGTCTCGTCGTTTTCAGTCTTGGGAACCGAGCCCAGCAGGGGCAGGCCCAGGCGGCGCTGAACCTCGGAGGGATCGGCGATGGCCTCGTCAAGTTGCTCTAGCGCGAAGGCGAGGGCGGCGCCCAAGGCTACGCCTGCAAGAACCGAAATGACGAGATTGAGCAGCAATCGGGGACTGGAGGGGATTTCCGGAACGTTCGCGGTATCGACGATTGCGATGTTGTTGACGCCGACGCCCGCCGCTACGCCAATCTCCTTGAAGCGCTGCAGAAGCCCGTCGTAAAGCGCGCGGTTGGTATCAACCTCTTGCTGGAAGATATTATACTGGATCGAACGCCGACGCAGATCGAGATAATCGCCTTTCAGCGCGGCCACACGTTGTTGCAGCGCTTCTTCACGTGCTCTGGCCTGCTGGAATTCGGCGCGGAGCGAGCCCGACACCCGGGATTCCTCTCTCGCAATTGCGCGGTCGAGCTCGTTGATCTGCGACTGGATTGCCTGCGCCTGAGGGTAACCCGGCTCGAAGCGGACCATCAATTGCTGATATTCCGCTGCCAATTCGGCACGCCGCTGTCGCAGATTATTGATGGCAGTATTGTCCAGCGCCTGCGGAGATGCGCCACTGCCACCCGCTTGACGATAGCGCGCTTCTGCGGCGATCCGATCTGCGGTCGCTTCGTTCAACGCAGCATTTAACGCAGCAAGATTATCGACGACAATGGATCGTTCTTGCGTCGTCGTTCCGTCACCACCCGATTGCGACGGCAGATTGATGATTTCCTGATTGGACGCATACGCAACCAACTGCCGCTGCGATTCGTCCAGCCGCTCCTTGTATTCCGTCAGTTGCTTTTGGAGGGCGTCGCGACCGTAGGACGTCGCTTGAACCTTGCGCTCCAGATTGATGGATATGAAGTTTTCCGCCCAGGAGTTCGCGACCCTTGCCGAGAACGCGGCGTCTGGGCTGGTTACCGCTATATCCACCAGTCGCGAGAGACGGGTCGGATTGATGCTGACGTGGTCTAGCAATATGTCAGCGGCTTCGCGCAAGCGCGCAGCCCGGCCCTGGGCCTGGTAACGACCGTTTGTGATCTGAAATGCGGGCTTCTCCGCGCCGTCGAAACCGAACATTGAAAAAAATTCCGGATCGTCGACGAGGTTCAGTTCGCTCGCGACACGCTCGGCCAGTGAACGAGCACGCAACAAGCCATATTGGGTCTGATAAAATTCCTGATCAGCGACACTCGTCTCGCGCTCGACACCCTGGATATTGGTAACCTGGTCGGCTTCGCGCGAGATTTCGATTGTCGATGTGGCCGTGTATTGCGGAGTCATCAGGAGGGTGACGATCAGACCCAGCAGAACGCAACCCGCTATCGCACCGATAATCACCCAGCGCCAGCGACGCGCGATTCTCAAATATTGCTCCAAGATGGATGGACCGCGATCCTCCGCAGTCGGTGGATAGCCTCCGACAAGCGTATCGTTCGTGTTCCGACCACGATCGGAAAGAGAAGGAATGATATTCATAAATCCAATCGGAGCTATTGCAGCAAGGCTATGACGGGTGCGGCGAGAAGCGGCGCCACGCTTACGAAATCGCGGAACAGGCGGCGTTGCGGGCTGTCACCAACCACCACAAGGTCATTCGCGTAAAGAGACGGGTCGGCGTACTGCCCGCGACGGATTGCGCTGATATTGTATAACCCCGCCACCCGCTGTCCATTGACCGTGCGAAGGATGACGACGTCATCTTCATCGGCAAATTCGGTCAGGCCCCGGGCCGAGGCCACTGCGCGCAACAAGGTCATTTGGTTGGTAACCGGGTAGAGGCCCGGCTCGACCACCTGCCCATCGACCGTGACAACCTGGCTCACCGAACTGATGATGTTTACGGTAACATTCGGGTTACGCACATACTGGCCAGAAAGCCGACGCTCTATGTCGCGCGCGAGTTCTTGCGCAGTCTTTCCGCCCGCATCGATCGTTCCGATTAGCGGCATCGCAATGCGGCCACCTGCATCGACCTGCATTTCGCGGCTGAGTTCGGGAACCCCGAAGACGTTGACGGCAATTGTGTCTAAAGGACCCACCAGTGCAATCCGGCCTTCTGCCACGAGATCCCCGCGATCGGGTACCGGCATGGCAGTCCGTCCTTCGATAACTGTCAGGCCAGAGGATGACTGGATCGGTGGTTGACCCGCGCATGCCGACAGGGCGCATGCCGCCATGGCCAAGCCAATAAATCTACGCATAAAATCACATCCGTTCGGAGGGGATAACGCACGCGCTATAGATTGCACGGTCAGGGAGGTAAAGTAAGGTGGGTCCTCACTTTGATCGACGGGCGACCACCGACGAAAGTGATCCGGAATGCAACCAGACCGCGGCAATCGTTATCATCGCCATGACCATCGGAGTGCGAGCGGGATAATCCGGGACACTCGCGAGCATTGCAAGCAGAACCGCAACCGCACCACCCAAGGCGAGCCTGGCCCGGCGGCCATCGCTTCGCCATGCTTTCATTACACTGAAAATCAACCAGACCAGACCTGCTATCAAAAGCGCAGCACCAGCGGCACCACCATCGAGTACCACTTCGACCCAATCGTCATGCGCATGATTGAAGTATTGATGCTGTAGAAGCAGGTCAGGCTCGCCTATACGGTAAACCGGGTCGAAGGCACCGAATCCGGAGCCCGCCGGGAAATAGCGCCAGAGCGCGTCGATCACGTAGGGAAAAGCGCGAGAACGAAGATCGGCGACCGCCTGCAAGTCCAATGCCCGATCCAGGGCGATCGCGCGACCGAGAGTGAAGGATAACGTGACTGTACCGGCCAGTACGAGGACCAGCGCACCAATCGCCGCGAACCCAACCCAGCGCGGCATTGAGCGTATCTCGCGCCAAGCAGAACGCCGCACCAGCAGCAGTCCAGTTCCGGTTGCGAGCGCCCCGAGAACGAGTCCGGCTCGTGATCCGGCCGCGAGAATGACCAGCAGGAAAAAGGGTAATAGTGCCAATGCAACGATTGCTTTCCAGCGCTCTTGGCGATCGCCATGGAAGCCCCATAGTGGGGCGATCAAGCATCCCCAGGCCACGAACAGGGCGAAATGGTTGCGATTGGCGAAGTTGCCGGAAATAGAACCACGATGATAATTGATGAATGGATTATCGAAATGGGCGCCGGAAAACTGCAGTAACGCCAACAGGCAGCCGGCAAGGACCAGGGCCAACAGGATCGATGCAACTTGCCATTGCTGTTCGTGTGTCAATTGCGCGCTCAACACCAGTACAACGACGGGCACCACGAGCGAACCCAGCGCGTTCACTGTCGCACTCGGCGAGATTGAGAGGGGGCGCCAGGGTTGTGGCTGCCCACTTACCTCCGCGGCTCGGGTCAGCAATTCCCTTCCGGGTAACGCCGTCCAGATCGCAGGAGGCAGCGGCACGAGTTGCAGGGCGACTACGAGTATCGTGACGCCCAGAAGGATTGCGATGGGCCTGATCCTTAGCCACTCGAACCGGGACGAGAACAAGACGAATACGATGAGGAAGGCCCAAGCGAAAAAGCGCACCACGGCCTGGCCGGATACGTCTGCGCGCGAGGCTCCGCCCGCGATCCACAGGATCAACAGAAAAATGCTCAAGAGCCAGAAGGACAGACGAGCGCTGAAATCGGAACGAGAGACGGTTCTGGTTGGCATTCGGTGCCATCTACCGAAAAGACCTCGTCCGGCAAAGTGACCAATGCTCTCGCGGCAATTTTTACGGGAAACCCAATTCGCTTCGGGACTCCACCTGCCGTGCCGAAATTGAAAACAGGCATGTCTGCCTATCGAAGCGGGTGTTACCGGAGGCCGGATGGACACCCGTTCCAGAGGACGCAATGCCTATCTCGCGCCGCTGCTGTTTCGGCCCACTCGCTTGGTCGGGAAAACCTCGGCATCGGCAGTTCGTAATGCACCCCAGCCGCTTCACTCGCGTTCGATCCGGACGGGTACGCCTTTGCTGGCGGGGGTTTTCGACAGTTCCTCGTGGTACCACAGCGGCACCAGCGGGTTGAGTTCGGGGAAGTAGCCGGCCAGCGTGCCCTTGGGCAGGCGATAGGGGACGACGGAGAGGCCGCTGACCGCGCGGGTCGGTTCGGCTTCGCGGCCGGTGTCGGTCACGAGGCGGACGAGATCGCCTTCGGCGAGGCCGGCGGCGACCATGTCGGTCGGGGCCATCAGCACGATCATCCGGTTGCCTTCCAGCCCGCGCAGGCGGTCGGAATGGCCGTAGATTGTGGTGTTGAACTGATCGTTTGAACGCAGGGTGATGAGGTGATAGCGCCCTTCCGCATCGCCGATGCCGCAGGCGTTCAGCACGGTCGGATCGGTGAATTGCGCCTTCCCGCTATCGGTTTTCCAGATGCGTTCGTGCGCCGGATTGCCGCGATAGAAGCCGCCCGGCTGGTTCATGCGCGCGCTCATGTCGTGGAACTGGTCGGGCCAGGTCTGCGCGATGAGATCGCGGATCAGGCCGTAATCTTCCGCCCAGCGCGCCCATTCCAGCTTCGGATTGCCGGTAAGCGTCGCCGTCGCCAGCCCCGCGACGATCGCGGTCTCGCTCAGGAGGTGCTCGCTGGCCGGGGTGCGCTTGCCCTTGGAGCCGTAGATGTGGCTGAAGCTGTCCTCCACACTGACCCATTGGTTGCCGGTCGCGCGCCAGTCCTCCTCCGCGCGGACCAGGCAAGGCAGCAGCCAGCTTTCCTTCCCGGGGATGAGATGCGTGCGGTTGAGCTTGGTCGCGACGTGGACCGTCAATTCCATCCGGGCCCAGGCCTCGTGCACCGCCTCGTGATCGGGCACCGCCATCGCCAGATTGCCGCCAAGGCCGATATAGCCGGTGTTGGTTCCCGCCAGCAGTGCCTCGAGGAACTCGACCGTGGTGTGCCCGTCCTCCGCCGGCGTTTCGAGATCGAACAGTTCGCGATATTTTCCGACCGGGGCGAGGGCGACCTTCTCCGTGATGCCAACGGTGCGCTGGCCCTGGACGTTGGAATGGCCGCGGATCGGGCTGCAGCCGGCGCCCTGGCGACCGATATTGCCGCCCAGCAGCAGCAGATTGACCAGCATGCCGATCCCTTGCGCGCCGTGGACGTGCTGGGTCAGGCCCATGCCGTAAATGCCGATGACGTTCTTCGCGTTGCAATAGACGTCGCCCGCCGCCTCCATCTCGGCGCGGGTGACGCCCGAAGCACGCTCCAGCTCCGGCCAGCCGGTCCCGGCCAGCGTGTCCAGGAATTCGTCGAGCCCGGTCGTGTGCTGATCGATGAAGGCTTCGTCGAGCACCCGCTCCTCGCCACGCTCCTTCGCCTCGGCGTCGCGTTCCAGCACGCGCTTCATCACGCCCATCAACGCCGCGATGTCGCCGCCCGAGCGGACCTGCAGATACTGGTGGTGCATCTTGGTTGGCTTGCCGACGGTCATGTCGATCGGGTCCTGCGGGTCGGCGAATTCGACCAGCCCCTTCTCGCGCAAGGGGTTGAAGACCACGATCTTGCACCCGCGCTTCACCGCCTTTTGCAAGGGGCGCAGGATGCGCGGGGAATTGGTGCCGGGGTTCTGCCCGAGATAGAAGATCGCGTCGCAATGATCGAGATCTTCCAGCGTGCAGGTGCCCACGGGCGACCCGATGACCTTCTTCAGGCCGACCGAGGTCGTCTCGTGGCACATGTTCGAGCTGTCGGGCAGGTTGTTGTTGCCATAGGCGCGGGCGAACAGCGCGTAGAGATAGCTCGGCTCCAGCGCGGCCTTGCCGCTGGCGTAGAAGGTGACGCCCTTGGGATCGAGCGCGTTCAGCGTCTTGCCGATCGCGGCGAAGGCCTCGTCCCAGTTCGTTTCGACATATTTGTCGGTTTGCGGATCGTAGCGCAGCGGATGGGTCAGCCGCCCTTCCATCTCCAGTTCGTAGCCCGACCAGTCGCGCAGTTCGGACACGGTGTGGCGGGCGAAGAAATCGGGCGTGCAGCGCGCGCTGGTCAAATCCCACAGCGTCGCCTTGGCGCCGTTTTCGCAGAATTCCAGGGCGCTGGGATTGGGCGGCTTCACCCACGCGCACGAGGTGCACTGCATGCCGCCCGGCTTGTTCAGGCGCCGCAGCGTGTCGAGCGCCGCGGGCGAGGCGCGGTCGCGCAGTTCCGTCTTGATGAGGCTGCGTACGGAGCCCCACCCCCCGGCCGGATGCCTGTATTCCCTCGGTTCGGGCGGGGTGTCGTCGCTCATGCCTGCTACCTTTCCTGCGCGGCAGTTCCCGCGTCCGCTGGTCCAATGGACGAATGCGCGCCTGCGTTCCGCGGAACGCAGGCGCGCGATGTAGCACGGTTGTCCCGGAACCGAGCCCCTTGTAGCGCCGTTGCGCGATGATGCGAATGCCGCCCTTGCTGTTCCTCCCGAAACGCGGGGTGGGCCTTCGCGCTCGTGGCGGCGCGGCATGCGCCGCGCTGGCACTGTCGGGATGCGCGCGATCGCACCGGGGCGGGGTGCTCGATCCGACAGGGCCGGTGGCGCAGGTCCAGCACGATCACCTGCTGGTCGTCGTCGCCGCGATGGCGATCGTGTTGGTGCCGATCTTCGTCGTGCTGCCGTGGATCCTGTGGCGCTATCGCCTTTCGCGCAAGAGCGGCGACTATCGGCCCGACTGGGATTTCGACAAGCGGATCGAGTGGGCGATCTGGGGCGTGCCGGTGCTGATCGTGGCCGGGCTGGCAGTCCTGTTATGGACCAATGCGCATCGCATCGACCCGTATCGCCCGCTGGCGCCCGATGGCCCCGCGCCGGTGCGGGTCCAGGCGGTCGGCCTCGACTGGAAATGGTTGTTCATCTACCCCGACGAAGGCGTGGCAAGCGTGGACGAGCTGGTCGTGCCTGCGGGCCGCGACATCGCCTTCGAACTGACGGCGGACGGCCCGATGATGAGCATGCTGGTCCCGCAGCTTGGCGGCCAGATCTACGCGATGGCGGGGATGCGGACCCGGCTGCACCTGCAGGCGGATCGCCCCGGCGCCTATCGCGGGCTGAACACGCAGTACAACGGGCGCAATTTCGCCCGGCAGGAATTCACCCTGCGCGCGGTGAGCCCGCAAGGCTACGACCGCTGGCTGCGCGAGGCGCGCAAGGCACCGCCGCTGGATGCGCCGCGCTACGCGCGGCTGGCGCGCCCTTCGCTCGTCGCGCGACCGCTGACCTTCGGGGCGACCGCGCCCGATCTCTTCGCGCGGATCATGGCGAAATACGAAGGCGCCGGCGGCCCTGCCGCCGCGCTGCCCGATCGCGAGGCCGCGCACGGCCACGAACGGCGCGCCGCCATGGCGAGCGCGCAATGATCGGCGGGCTCGCCTACTGGATCTTCGGCACGCTGCAGTGGGACGACCTGCTGATAAAGTCGAACGCCATCGCCACCGGCGCATCGCTGATGGTGGTGGCGGGCGCGCTGGCCATCGTCGCCTTGCTCACCTGGACCCGGCGCTGGGGCTGGTTGTGGCGCGAGTGGCTGACCAGCCTCGACCACAAGCGCATCGGGATCATGTATCTCGCCATCAGCTTCGTCATGCTGGCACGCGCCATCGCGGAAGCGGTACTGATGCGCAGCCAGCAGGCCGTGGCGGCGGGCGGGGGCCAGAACCTCGTCGACGCGCACCATTTCGGGGAGCTGTTCAGCACCCACGGCACGATCATGATCTTCTTCGTGGCGATGCCGTTCCTGTCCGGCCTCATCAACTACGTCATGCCGCTGCAGATCGGCGCGCGCGATCTCGCCTTCCCGTTCCTGAACGCGGTTGCGCTGTGGCTGACCTGGGCGGGCGCGGTGCTGGTGATGGTCAGCCTGACCGTGGGCGAATTCGCGACCGGCGGGTGGAGCGCCTATCCCCCGTTCACGGAACTCGCCTTCTCGCCCGGGGAAGGGGTCGATTACTGGATCTGGGCGGTCACCCTGACCGGGATCGGCACCACGCTGACCGGCATCAATTTCGCGGTCACGCTGTACAAGAAACGCTGCCCGGGCATGCACCTGATGCGGATGCCGCTGTTCTGCTGGACCGCGCTGTGCACCTCGATCCTGATCGTCTTCGCTCTGCCGCCGCTGACGGTGGCGACCGCGCTCCTCGCGCTCGACCGCTATCTCGGCTTCCACTTCTTCACCAACGGGCTGGGCGGCAACATGATGAACTACGCCAACCTGTTCTGGCTGTTCGGCCACCCGGAGGTGTACATCCTGATCCTGCCCGCCTTCGGCATCTGGTCGGAAGTGATCTCCACCTTTTCGGGTAAGCGCCTATACGGCTACCGCTCGCTGGTCTGGGCGACGATGTGCATCGCGGTGCTCAGCTTCACGGTCTGGCTGCACCACTTCTTCACCATGGGGCAGAGCGCCAATATCAATGCCGCCTTCGGCATCGCCACCATGCTGATCGGCATCCCCACGGGGGTGAAGGTCTACGACTGGATCCTGACCATGTTTCGCGGGCGCATCCGCTTTTCGGCGCCGATGCTGTTTGCCATAACCTTCCTGTTCGCCTTCGTGATCGGCGGGATGAGCGGCATCCTGCTGGCCAATCCGCCGGTCGATTTCGCGGTCCACAACTCGCTGTTCCTGGTCGCCCATTTCCACAACATGCTGATCCCGGGCACGCTGTTCGGCTTCATCGCGGGCTACATGTTCTGGTTTCCCAAGGCGTTCGGCTTCCGCCTCGACGAACGGTGGGGGCGGATCGCCTGGGGGCTGTGGACCGCCGGCTTCTTCGCCGCCTTCGCACCGCTCTATTCGCTCGGCCTGATGGGCGCGATGCGGCGCACGGCGCAGACCTTCGACCCCGACTACGTCCCGTTCCTCTATGTCGCCTGGGCCGGTGCGGGGCTACTGTTCGCAGGCTTCGCGGCGCTGGTGGTGCAGCTGGTGGTCAGCATCAGGCGGCGGGAGCGACTGGCGGTGCCGATCGGCGATCCGTGGGACGGGCGCGCGCTGGAATGGTTCACCTCCTCGCCCCCGCCCGAATGGAATTTCGCCCGGCTGCCGCAGGTCGAATGCACCGATGCCTTCACGCGCGAGAAGCGCGAGGGGCAGCCTTATGCCCGCAAGGATGACGGCTACGAGGATATCGAACTGCCGCGCAATACCGGCCTGCCGGTGTCGATCGGCATCGCGGGGCTCGCCTGCGCCTTCGGCCTCGTATGGCATATATGGTGGCTGGCGCTGGCAGGCTTCGTCCTGATCTGGGCCTTCGCGATCGCGCGCAGTTTCGAGAGCGATACGATGCGCACCATTTCGGCCGACACCGTGCGCGAGCAGAACGAGGCATGGCTGAGCCGCGCGCGCATGGCGCGGCCGGTCCCGCGCGAGGCCGAATTCACGGCGGACAATATGGGCCGGGCGGAGGCATCGGCATGAGCGCGGAAAAGAACCTCCATCCCGGCATCAACATCGGCCATGTCGACCCGGGCGCGCACCGCGCGGCGGAGCCGGTGATCTTCGGCTTCTGGGTCTTCCTGATGAGCGACCTGGTGCTGTTCGCGCTGTTATTGGCGACCTATGGCGCGATGAGCGTCCACGGCACCGCGGGTGGGCCCACCCCGGCGCAGGTGACGGACCTGACAGCCGTGGCGGTGGAAACCGGCCTGCTGCTCCTCTCCAGCTTCACCATGTCGCTGGCCACGATCGCGCTCAAATACCGGGCCGACCACGCCCATCTGCGCCGCTGGCTGGTGATCACCGCTGCGCTCGGCCTCGCCTTCGTCGGGATGGAGGCGTGGGATTTCGCGAAGCTCGCGGCGCAAGGCGCCGTGCCGCAGCGTAGCGGGTTCCTGTCGGCGCATTTCACGCTGCTGGGCACCCATGCGCTGCATGTCGCGGCCGGGCTGGTGTGGATGGCTGTGCTGGCCTTCCAGCTCGGGCGGCCGCGGCTGAAGGACGCGGTGCGGCTGCGCATCATGCGTCTCGCCCTGTTCTGGCACCTGCTCGACGTCGTGTGGATCGCGATCCTCACCTTCGTGTTCCTGTTCGGGGCGGCGGCATGAGCGAGCGGGACGACGATCGGCGGCGCGAGGCGCGCGACAGCTGGCTGGCGCTGGCGGGCGCCGTGGTGCTGACCGCCGCCAGTTTCGCGCTGGTCGTGCTGTTCGACCTGCCGCGCGGGTGGACGCTGGGCGGGCTGGGCGTCCTCGCGCTGGTGCAGATCGCGTGGCATTTCCGCTTCTTCCTGCATATCGGGCTCGACCGGTCGCACCGCGACGACCTGCAGCTCATTCTGTTCACCGCGCTGATCGTGCTGCTGATGGTCGCGGGAACCACCTGGATCCTGTTCGACCAGCACATGCGGATGGGATAATCCTTGCGCGCCATCGCGCGAAACGCGCCGGCCGGTGTGGAAAAGGCGCGCCGTACGCCTGTCAAGCGTCCCCGCTTCGCGCTAGGGCACTCGGCCATATCCCGCTGTACCGGTACGCGAGACCATGGCTACTCCGCTGATTTCCCCCTCGATCCTGTCCGCAGACTTCGCTGCCCTGGGGGAGGAGGTGCGCGCGATCGACGCGGCCGGCGCCGACTGGATCCATATCGACGTGATGGACGGGCATTTCGTGCCCAATCTCACCATCGGCCCCGCGGTGGTGAAGGCGCTGCGCCCCCATTCGGACAAGCCGTTCGACGTCCACCTGATGATCAGCCCGGTCGACGCCTATCTGGAGGCGTTCGCGGATGCCGGGGCGGACGTCATCACCGTCCACCCGGAGGCGGGCCCCCACGTCCACCGCACGGTGCAGGCGGTCAAGGGTCTGGGCAAGAAGGCGGGCGTCTCCCTCAATCCCGGCACCCCGGCCAAGATGCTGGACTACCTCATCGGCGAGATCGACCTCGTCCTGGTGATGAGCGTCAATCCGGGCTTCGGCGGGCAGAGCTTCATCGCCAGCCAGCTCAGGAAGATCGAGGCCGTGCGCAAGATGATCGACCGCGAGGGGCGCGACATCCGGCTGGAGGTCGATGGCGGGGTCAATCCCGAAACCGCGCGGCAATGCGTCGATGCAGGCGCCGATGTGCTGGTCGCAGGCTCCGCCGCCTTTGCCGGCGGGCCCGGTCGCTACGCCGCCAATATCGCGGCGCTGCGGGGTGACCCTGCGTGAGCGGCGCGGCCGATCCGGTCACCGAATGGCGTGAAACGGACGGCCCGCTCGACCCCGGCTCCGCGGGCGAGGCGGCGCGTCCGGGGCGCCGTGCCGACGCGCAGGCCGCGCTGCCGCTGGAAGAGCCGGAGGCGGTGCCGTCCACCCACCTGTTGACGGAGCGGGTGCTGGAGCCGTCGCGCGCGCTGGTCGCGACCGATCTCGCGCCGCCGTCGCTGGGCGCGGGCGACCGGCTGATCCAGTTTGCCTACCGCCTCGGTATTCCCGGCCACGCGCTGACCCTGCCGATGGGGCGCAGGGAAGGGGTGCGTCTGCTGGCGACCGTCGACAGCCCGCTGTCGGGCGACCGGGCCGCAGGGGTCGCGCTGCGCGCCGGGCATTTCCTGGTCCACGGGGTCAAGGCGCCGATCGGGCAGGTCGATTTTGCGGGCGGCGCGCGGCTGACCCCGCCGTTCGAGCGCTTGATCCACGGCTATGGCTGGCTGCGCGACCTGGGCGGCTGCACCACGCGCGACCAGGCGGCGCCCGTCGCCACACGCATCCACGCCGCGTGGCTGGATGCCAATCGCGAGATCGGCAAGGGGCGCGCATGGGACGTGGAGCTGGTCGGCTATCGCCTGCTCGCCTGGCTGATCCACGCGCCGCTGATCATGGGCGAAGACCCGCTGCGCGGCCGCACGCTCGCCGCGATAGAGGAGGCGGCGCGCTGGCTCGACCGCAATGTGGGCAAGGCGCAGGACCGGCTGGGGCAGGTGATCGGCTGGGCCGGCATCGTCGCCGCGGGCCTGCTGCTGCCGGGGGGCAAGCCGCGCCGCCTGTTCGGCGAAACCGGCCTCGCGCGCGCGTTGGGCGAGCTGACGGCCGAGGATGGCGGCGTCCTGTCGCGCAGCCCGATCGCGCAGATGGACGCCATCGCGGTGCTGGTGGACCTGGAGGCCTGCTATCGCGCGGTGGACCGCGATCCTCCGAAAGCGGTTTCGGCGATGAAGGCGCTGCTGGTCCCGCCGCTGCTGTCGCTGCTGCACGGGCATGGCGGGCTGGGCAGCTGGCAGGGCGGCAACGCGCTGTCCACCGACAGCATCGCCGCGCTGGTCGGGGCGACCGGGGTGCGCACCCGACCTCTGAAGGACGTGCGCCACTGGGGGTACCAGCGCGTGGCCGCGCGCGAGGCCGTGCTGCAATTCGATGCCGCGCCCCCGCCGTTGCCGCGTCATGCGCGGGGCGGCTGCGCATCGACGCTGGCGTTCGAATTTTCCACCCGGGGCGAGCGGCTGATCGTCAATTGCGGCGGGGCGGCGACGGCGGGGGGGCAGGTGCCCGTGCGGATCGAACAGGGCCTGCGCGGAACGGCGGCGCATTCGACGCTGGTGCTGGACGAATCGAATTCCACCGCGGTGCTGCTGAAAGGGCAGCTGGGAATGGGCGTGAAGGGGGTCGAGATCGACCGCCGCCAGGTCGAAACCGGCCGGGGCCGCGCGACGCGGCTCGACGCGACGCATGACGGCTATGCCTCGCGCTACGGCTTGCTCCACCGCCGCATTCTGGTGCTGCGCGACGACGGTACCGAATTGCTGGGCGAGGATGTCCTGACCCCGCAGGGCAAGCGCGGGAAGCGCGGGAAGATCGCGTTCGCCATCCGTTTCCATTGCGGTCGCGGCGTGGAAGTGCGACGGGGCGAGGACGGTCGCGGCGCCACGCTGCTGATGCCCGGCGGACAGCACTGGCAGTTCCGCCTCGGCAGCGAATGCGATGGCGAACTGGCCGTGGACGAGAGTATCTGGGTCGACGGGCACGGGCGCCCGCAGCCGATCCAGCAGATCGTCATCCAGGGAATGACGTCACGCAGCGGGGGAAGTTTCTCCTGGTTGCTCAAACAGATGGGATAGACCGGCACATGGCCGAACCGAAGATCACGCGGGCACTGCTTTCCGTGTCCGAGAAGAGCGGCCTCGTCGAACTGGGCCGCGCGCTGGCGCAGCGCGGGGTGGAACTGGTGTCCACCGGTGGCAGCGCGAAGGCGCTGCGCGAGGCGGGCCTCGCCGTGCGCGACGTGTCCGACCTCACCGGCTTTCCCGAAATGATGGACGGCCGGGTCAAGACGCTCCACCCGATGGTGCATGGCGGGCTGCTGGCGGTGCGCGACGATCCCGCCCATGCCGCCGCGATGGAAGAGCACGCGATCGGCGCGATCGACCTGGTGGTGGTCAACCTCTACCCCTTCGCGCAGACCGTGGCGAAGGGAGCAGGCCGACCCGAAATCATCGAGAACATCGATATCGGCGGGCCCAGCATGGTTCGCTCGGCTGCAAAAAATCACCAATTTGTCACCATCGTGACCGATCCGGCCGATTACGACACGCTGCTGGGCGAGCTCGATCAGCAGGAGGGCGCCACCTCGCTCGCCTTCCGGCGGCAGATGGCGGCCAAGGCGTTCGCCGCCACCGCAGCCTATGATTCCATGATCTCGCAATGGTTCGCCTTCGCCGATCAGGGCGAGAAATTCCCGCAGCAGGTCAGCATGACCCGCGTGCTGTCGGGCACGCTGCGCTATGGCGAGAACCCGCATCAGGATGCGGCGCTCTACCTCCCCGGCGGCCCGCATGTTCGCGGCCTGCCGCAGGCGGAACAGGTGCAGGGCAAGGCGCTGAGCTACAACAATTACAACGATGCCAACGCCGCGCTGGAACTGGCGGCGGAATTCCGCGGGCAGGCCCCGGCGGTGGTGATCGTGAAGCATGCGAACCCGTGCGGCGTGGCGCAGCGCGGCACGCTGCTGGAGGCGTGGCAGGACGCGCTCGCCTGCGACAGCGTCTCGGCCTTCGGCGGGATCGTCGCCACCAACGTGCCGCTCGACGGGCCTACGGCAGAGGCGATCTGCGAGATCTTCACCGAAGTGGTGGTTGCGCCCGATGCGGACGACGCGGCGCGCGCCGCCTTCGCGAAGAAGAAGAACCTGCGCCTGCTGCTGACCGGCGACCTGCCCGATCCGCGCCGATCCGGCCAGACGCTGGCGATCATCGCCGGCGGCATCCTGGTGCAGGATCGCGACAATGCCGCGATCGACCGTGCCGCGCTGAACGTGGTGACCAGGCGCGAACCGACCGAGCAGGAACTGCAGGATTGCCTGTTCGCCTGGACGGTTGCCCGCCACGTGAAGTCGAACGCCATCGTCTATGCGAAGGACGGGGCGACCGCCGGGATCGGCGCCGGGCAGATGAACCGCCGCGATTCGAGCCGGATCGCGGCGATGAAGGCGGCCGAAGCGGCGGAGAAATACGGCTGGGCCGCGCCCCGCACCCGCGGCAGCGCGGTCGCTTCCGATGCGTTCTTCCCCTTTGCCGACGGGCTGCTGGCCGCGGCGGAGGCGGGGGCGACCGCGGTGATCCAGCCGGGCGGGTCGATCCGCGACGAGGAAGTCATTGCCGCCGCCGACGAGGCGGGGCTGGCGATGGTCTTCACCGGGATGCGCCACTTCCGCCACTGATCGCCGCTAACCCACGGTTTACCGCCGTTCAGACTTGCGAAACGCATGTGCGTGCACACATGGGTTGCAAGCAAGGACGTATTACGATGAAACTTTTCAAATCCGATCTCTACCGGTCGCTCGCCATCGGTTTTCTCATCGGCACCGCAATCGTCGGTGTGCAGGCCGCGCCCGAGGCGCTGGCCGTGATGGCGCCCGCCGCCAACATTCCGGTGACGTCGCTGATCGGGCGATGACCGCGCGGCGGTCCGCTCTCGGCCTGCTCGCAGGCTTCGGCCTCGCGCTTGCCGCCTGCCAGCAGCCCGCATTCGCAGCGGAAGAGGGCGTGCGCGCCCCCGCCGCCAAGGTCGCCTCGCGCGAAAGTGGCGGGCTCAAGACCGCGATCTTCGCCGGTGGCTGCTTCTGGGGCATCGAGGCGGTATTCAGCCATGTGAAGGGCGTGAAGAGTGCCATAAGCGGCTATCACGGTGGCCCGCAGAAGAGCGCGAACTACGCCGCCGTGTCGCGCGGCGGGACCGGGCACGCGGAATCGGTGAAGGTCACGTACGATCCCACGGTGGTGCGCTACGACCAGTTGTTGCGCATCTTCTTCTCCGTCGGCGCGGACCCCACGCTCAAGAACCGTCAGGGCCCCGATGTGGGCACGCAATACCGTACCGCGCTGGTCCCGCTGTCGGCGGAACAGAACCGGGTGGCGAAGGCCTATCTGGCCCAACTGCGCGGCGCGAAGCTGTGGAACCGGCCGATCGTCGCGACGATCGAGCGCGGGCAGGGCTTCTACCCGGCCGAGGCGCATCATCAGGATTTTGCACTGCGCAATCCCGACCATCCCTATATCCGCCGCTGGGACGCGCCGAAGGTCCGCGCCCTCGCCGATTTCTACCCGCAATTCTACACGGCGCAATTTCAGCGCAATTGAGCGGCGTGGCGAAAGCGTGCCGGGCGCGCTATATGCCGAACCCATGTCCAGCCATTCCCACACCCACCACGAACATGAAGGCGCCGATCTGATCGCCGCGGCGCGTGCTGCGCTGGAAGCGCATGGCGAGCGCTGGACCGGGATGCGCGGCGAAGTGTTCGAGGAATTGGCCCGGCATGCCTCGCCCGCCAGCGCCTACGACATCGCCGATAATCTCAGCGCGCGGCGTGGCAGCCGGGTCGCGCCCAACAGCGTCTATCGCATTCTCGACATCTTCGTGCGCAACAACCTCGCCAACCGGATCGAGAGCGCCAACGCCTTCCTCGCCAACACGCATCCCGGCTGCCGCCACGACTGCGTGTTCCTCATCTGCGACGATTGCGGCGCGGCGACCCATTTCGACGACGACCGGCTGGCGAAGTCGCTGCGCGAGGCGGGCCGCGAGCACGGATTTACCGATGTGCGCCCGGTGGTAGAGCTGCGCGGCCTGTGCGCGAAGTGCGCCTGACCGGCGCATTCTCCCGCATCGACAGGCCCGAAAACCCGGTGTAAGCCTGGACCTTATGAGTTCCAGACCCACGACCCCGCTGCTCGATACCGTCGACACTCCCAAAGATCTTCGCAAGCTCGCCCCGGGGCAGTTGCGGCAACTGTCCGACGAACTGCGCGAAGAGATGATCTCCGCCGTGGGCAGCACCGGTGGCCATCTCGGCTCCGGCCTCGGCGTCGTGGAGCTGAGCGTCGCGCTCCATTACGTGTTCGACACGCCGGAGGACAAGCTGATCTGGGACGTGGGCCATCAGGCCTACCCGCACAAGATCCTGACCGGGCGGCGCGACCGCATCCGCACCCTGCGCCAGGGCGGCGGCCTGTCCGGCTTCACGAAGCGTAGCGAGAGCGAGTACGACCCCTTCGGCGCGGCGCACTCCAGCACCTCGATCTCCGCCGCGCTCGGCTTTGCCGTGGCGAACAAGCTGAACGACCGCCCGGGCAAGGCGATCGCGGTAATCGGCGACGGCGCGATGAGCGCGGGCATGGCCTACGAGGCGATGAACAACGCGGAAGCGGCGGGCAATCGCCTGATCGTGATCCTCAACGACAACGACATGTCGATCGCCCCGCCCGTCGGCGGCCTGTCGGCCTATCTGGCGCGCATGGTCTCCTCCAGCGAGTATCTGGGCCTGCGCACGCTGGCGAGCAAGGTCGCGCGCAAGTTCAGCCGCAAGGTCCACCAGGGTCTCGAAAAGGCGGAGGAATACGCCCGCGGCATGGCGACCGGCGGCACCCTGTTCGAGGAGCTGGGGTTCTACTACGTCGGCCCGATCGACGGCCACAATCTCGATCACCTCATCCCGGTGCTGGAGAACGTGCGCGACAGCGGGCAGGGCCCGATCCTGGTCCATGTCGTGACCAAGAAGGGCAAGGGCTACGCCCCGGCGGAAAACAGCGCCGACAAGTATCATGGCGTCGCCAAGTTCGACGTCGTCACGGGCGAGCAGAAAAAATCCAGCGGCGGCCCGCCCAATTACCAGAACGTGTTCGGCGAGACGCTGGCCAAGCTGGCCGAGACCGACAAGCGCATCTGCGCCATCACCGCCGCCATGCCGAGCGGCACCGGGGTGGACAAGTTCGCCAAGGCGCATCCCGAACGCGCCTTCGACGTCGGCATCGCGGAACAGCACGGCGTGACCTTCGCCGCCGGGCTCGCCGCGCAGGGGATGCGCCCCTTCGCCGCCATCTATTCGACCTTCCTGCAGCGCGCCTACGACCAGGTGGTGCACGACGTGGCGATCCAGAACCTGCCGGTCCGGTTCGCGATCGACCGTGCCGGGCTGGTCGGTGCCGACGGGGCGACGCATGCGGGCAGCTTCGACGTGACCTATCTCGCCACCCTGCCCAACATGGTGGTGATGGCCGCCAGCGACGAGGCGGAGCTGGTCCACATGACCTACACCGCGGCGGAGCACGACAGCGGCCCGATCGCCCTGCGCTATCCGCGCGGCAGCGGCACCGGGGTCGCCATGCCTGACACGCCCGAGCTGCTGGAGATCGGCAAGGGCCGCATCGTGCGCGAGGGTAGCAAGGTCGCGATCCTCTCGCTCGGCACCCGACTGGCGGAGGCGCAGAAGGCGGCCGACCAGCTGGAGGCGAAGGGGTTGTCGACCACCATCGCCGACATGCGCTTCGCAAAGCCGCTCGACACCGAATTGATCGAGCGCCTGGCGCGCACGCACGAGGTGGTGGTCACGATCGAGGAGGCCGCGATCGGCGGGCTCGGCGCGCATGTGCTGACCTATGCCAGCGATACCGGCCTGACCGATCCCGACACGCAGGGCGGCGGGCTGAAGATCCGCACCATGCGCCTGCCCGACCTTTTCCAGGATCACGACGCGCCCGAGAAGCAGTACGACGAAGCCGGGCTCAACGCGCCGCATATCGTCGAAACCGTGCTGAAGGCGCTGCGCCACAACAGCGCCGGGGTGGAAGAAGCGCGGGCTTGATACGTAGCTGAGCCCCTGCGTCGGCGCGGCCCGGCGCGCGGGGGCTATTAGGTCACAGCCAGCGCCAGATGCCCGCCGGAATGCCCGCGGCGTGGATGTGCGCCCAGGTAATGGCGAGCCAGACTGCGACGGCGAGGAGCCATAGGCGCCATCCGGCCCCGGCCAGCCTGCCCCAGCGCGGCCAGTACCGGGTCCGCGCTTCCCACGCGCGCCACGCCGTGCCCAGTTGCCGCGCCTTCTTCGCATCCTGCAGCCGCGCGCCGCCTAGCGCCAGCACCAGGATCGCCACCGCGACGATCACCGTGCGCCGATCCCACCACAGCACCAGATGCGACAGCGCCCACAGCGCGAAGCCCCACATCATCGGGTGGCGCGTCACGGCGAAGACGCCGGTCGGCGTGCGCTGCGCCGCCTGTGCCGCGTCGGGCGCGGGCAGGGCCGGGTTGCCGCGCAGCGAGCCTGCGAACAGCACCAGCGCGGGCAGCGTCAGGACCGTCGCGACGATCCAGCCCACGGTGCCCGATCCGCCCAGATCCGCCGCCGGTGCGGCGCGGAAGGCGAAGACCATCCACGCCATGCACCCCAGCGCGACCACGCTGTAGAGCGCCATGAAGCCGCGTTCGCCGATGGTGGCGACGAGGGGCGCGCGCAGCGTGTGCGACAGCGCGAAATGCGTGCCGACCAGCGCGATGGCGGCAGCGGCGAGCGATACGAGCGGTTCCATGGTGGTGTCTCCCCTTCAGCCGCCGTTGCCCGCGCCGTTACCAGTCGTACGCCTTGGGCAGGTCGCTGCGATCGAGATCGCGGTAGCGATCGCGCAGCCGGGTCTGGTGGTTTTCCATCGGCTGTTCCACCCCGTCGATGAAGACGCGCACGGGGGTGCTCGACACCTCCAGCGGGTCGCCGTCCCACACCACCACGTCGCCCGCCGCGCCCGGCGCCAGGACGCCGAGCCTGCCGCCGTACCCGGCGATATCCGCCGGGACCGAGGTGATGCTGGCCAGCGCCTCTCCCCACGTAAGCCCGGTCGCGCCCGGCATTTTCGTCAGCGCGACGAGATTGCCGGCGAATTGCGGCGCGTTGCGCGGCTGCGAGCCGGTGCCGCCGCCCAGATGGCCCAGCGCCACCTTCACGCCGGCCCGCTTCATGCGGCCGACATTGCTTTGCGTGGCGGCGATCTGTTCGAAGCTGGCGGGCAGATCGTCGAGCGGATCGGCCACCACCGGCACGCCCGCCGCGGCGATGGCGTCGGCGACCAGCCAGCCCTCGCTCGCGCCGACCAGCACCAGCTTCAATTGCGGGAATTCCGCCGTCAGCGCCAGGACGGAGCGGATGTCCGCCGCGCGCTCGACATAGACGTAGAGCGGTTGCTCACCCCGCACGACCGGCACCAGCGCCGACGCGTCGAAGCGGGTCAGCAGGCTGTCGTCGCCGCGTTCCACCTGGTTGTCGACCAGCCGCGGGTCGAGCGGGATATCGTCGCCGCTGCGCTGCTCGGGCGGCTGCGAGGCGAGGCCGGGAATGCGCGCATCCTTGCCGTATTGGCGCGCCTCGCGCAGCGCATTGCGCAGCAGCGCCTGCGCCGACACCCGGCTCCCGCCGGCGAGCCGCGCGCCGCCTTCGCCCAGCGCCACCGTCTGGAAGGCGCGGGCGCGGGTCACCATGTCGGGATCGGCCCCGAAATCGACCACCGCGCCCTGTCCGCCGAAGATGGAAGCGGCGGGATCGGCGACGATGCTGGCGCGCGTGACGCCGCCCATGCGATTGACCAGCACCGGCTGCGCCCCGGGGTTGAGCGCGGTGGCCACGTCCAGCGCGGCGCTGAACGGTCCGCTGCGGGCCGACGTGTCGTTGCTCTCGCTCACCCCTTCGACGTCCCACAGGCCGAGCGAGGTGACGGGCGAGAAAATGCCCGGCGTCACCCATTTGCCCGTGCCGTCGATCGCCTGCATCCCGGCGGGCACGGCGACGTCGCGGCCCGCGGCGACCACCTTGCCGCCGCGAACGACCACGGTCGCGCCGCTCACGGGTTCGCTGCCGTCGCCGGTCGCGACGGTCGCATTGGTGATGGCCATGTCCTGCGCCGCGGCGGGCAGGGCGAAGGCGAGCGCGGCGGCGCCCGCGAGAAGAACCTTGGCGATGCTCATTTCACATCTCCTTCGCCGGGCTGGCCAAGCTCGAAATCGCTGACCGGGCGGCGTTTGGGATTATCGGCGTCGAACAGCAGCGCGCCGTCGACCCAGACCTTTTCGGGCCGCGAATAGACGCTCAGCGGATCGCCGTTCCACAGGACGACATCGGCCATCTTGCCGTCTTCCAGGCTGCCGGTCCGATCGCCGATGCCCATCGCCTTGGCCGCGTTGTAGGTGAACCAGCCCACGACCTCGGCATCGGGGATGGCGATGCCGATGCGCCGCCCCGCCGCCTGCGCCTTGGCCGCTTCCTGATTCAGGCGCTGGATCCCGTTCTCGTCGTCGGAGTGGATCACGACGCAGGCGCCCGCCTGCTGCAACAGGGCGGCGTTTTCGGGAATGCCGTCATAGCTTTCCATCTTGAAGCCGTACCAGTCCGCCCAGACCGCGCTGCACACGTCGTTTTCGCGCAGCAGATCGCCGATCTTGTAGCTTTCGACCGCGTGGTGGAAGGCGGTGACCTTATACCCCATCTCCTTCGCCATATCCATGACGAGCGCCATCTCGTCGGCGCGGTAGCAGTGGTTGTGGACCAGGATGTCCCCGTCCAGCACGCCCGCCAGCGTCTCCTTGGCGAGATCGCGCTTCTTGCGATCGCCATCGGCATAGGCCTTCGCGTCCAGCCACATCTGGCGGTCGACCGCGAAATTGCCCATCCGGGTGGAGGGCATGCGCCCGCGCCCGCCATAGACGCGCTTCGGATTCTCGCCGCACGCCATCTTGAAACCATAGGGCGCGCCGGGGAACTTCATCCCCTGCACCGTGCGGCTGGGTACGTTCTTCAGCGTGGCGGAACGGCCGCCGGCGAGGTTGGCGGAACCGGGCAGGACCTGCAGGCTCGTCACCCCGCCATTGGCAAGCGCGCGGCTGAAACCAGGGTCCTGCGGCCAGATCGAGTGTTCCGCCCATACCTCGGGCGTGGTCGGGCTGGTCGCTTCGTTGCCGTCGCTGTGGGCGGCGACTGCGGGGGAGGGGTAGTCGCCCAGATGGCTGTGAATGTCGATCACGCCCGGCGTCACGAATTTGCCGCTGCCGTCGATCCGCGTGTAGCCCGCCGGGATCGCGAGGTCGGCGCCGCCCACGCCCACCACCTGCCCGTCGGCGAACAGCACGGTGCCGTTCTCGATCCGCCCGCCGCGCCCGTCATAGACGGTGGCGCCGACCAGCGCGGTCGGCACGCCGGGATAGGCGCGATAGGTGGAAGGGTAAGGCGCGGTGCGCGTTGCGCCGGCGTCGCTGGCGGAGGCGGTGTCGCCGCTGCCGGTTGTCGCGCATCCTGCCAGCGCGGTGCCCAGTGCCAGGACGGCAGCCAGACGGATCGATCTCTTCGTCATTCATGCCCCCCAAAAGGAAAGGGGCGCGCTCGCCATGCGATGCGCGCCCCTCGTGATCGTTCAGTCCATCGGACCGTCAGGCCCCCGGTCGCGTCGCCGGATGAAGCCCGGCTTCCTGGTTCTCGATCCCGGCTTCCGACTGGCCTTCCAGATCGTCGCCGACATCGTCGTCGGTCAGCGTGTCGAGATGCATCAGCTTCTTGACCAGCGGGCTGACCAGCAGGACCGCCGCGCCCACGCCGACCGCGACCCAGCCGATGGAATTGTAGATCGACAAGGTCAGCTCGCGCGACATCTCGCCTTCTTCGCCGCCGGTGGCCGCGCCGATCAGGCCGGCCACGAAGTTCCCGCCCGCGGTCGCGAAGAACCACGCGCCCATCATCAGGCTGGCAAGGCTCGTCGGGCTCAACCGGTTCATCGCGGACAGGCCGACCGGCGACAGGCACAGTTCGCCGGTCGTGTGCAGGAAGTAGATCGCGAAGACGAGGAAGACGGGCACCAGCGCGCTGGGACCGAACGCGTTCGCGCCCCAGACGAACACCAGGAAGCCCAGCCCGACCTGAATGATGCCGAGCCCGAACTTGAACGGTGTGGACGGTTCCAGCCCGCGCTTGTTCAGGAAGATCCACAGGGCCGCGAAGACCGGACCCATCGTCATGATGAAGATCGAGTTGATCGACTGGAACAGCGAGGCCGGCACGCCCTGGCGATCCACGAACCGGTCGGTGAACAGGTTCAGCGACCCGCCCGCCTGTTCGAACAGACCCCAGAACAGGGGCTGCAGGACGATCAGGAAGATCGCCGCGAAGATCCGGTCGCGCGCATGCGGTTCCAGCTTCAGCGCCTGCACGACGACGTAGGCCAGCAGCGCCACGCCCGAAAGGAGCATCAGCCAGCCGACGACCGACTGGTACTGGATCAGCACCCACATCAGCGCGACGGCGACGAACCCGGTGATATAGACCAGCATTTCGAGCGACACGCCGAACACGCGGTTCTTCAGGCGCTCCGCATCGGGGGCTTCGCCGCGGCCCAGCAGCAGCGGCTTGCCCAGGACGAAGACCACGAGGCCGAGCAGCATGCCCACGCCCGCCGCGCCGAAGCCGTAGGACCAGCCCACGGTCTGACCCAGATAGCCCGCGATCAGCACGCCGAGGGCGGCGCCCACGTTGATGCCGATGTAGAACAGCGTGTAGGCCCCGTCGCGCCGGGGATCGGTGCGCGGGTAGAGCTGGCCGACGATGACCGAGATGTTGGCCTTCAGGAAGCCCGAGCCCACGATGATGAAGCTCAGCGCCAGCCAGAAGACGTTGATCATCGGGTTGTTCTGGCCGAGGTCGCCATTGCCCTCGAACGCCATCAGGAAATGGCCGAAAGTCAGCAGGATGGCGCCAAACAGTGTGGCCTTGCGCTGGCCGAGATAGCGGTCGGCCAGCCACCCGCCCAGCACGGGCGTGATGTAGACGAGGCTGACGTAAGCGCCGTAGATGATGTTGGATTCGCTGTCGTTGTAGAGCCAGTGCTGCGTCAGGTAGAAGATCAGCAGCGCCCGCATGCCGTAGTAGGAGAACCGCTCCCACATCTCGGCGAAGAACAGGATATAGAGGCCTTTGGGATGACCGCCGACTTCGGGTCGCGGCCGGGTGACGGCCCACGCCCCGGCGATCAGAAAGACGGCAAGAACCGTCGCCGCGATCGCGGCGATCCAGTCCGTCTCCGTCCAGAGCGCCATATCCTTCATCAAACAAACCCTCCCAAAAACCTGTCCGGTTGCCCGGTATCGCCGCGCACCCTAGCGGCTTTGTTACAAGTGTGAAGAGCAAGTTACGCATGAAACCGGGATGAATGGGCTGGCAAGGCCCGGAAGGCCGCGCTTGACCTGCCCCGCTGTATTATGGCACTAGGCCACTATGGTGTCTTCCGCCGCCTCCCGCCCCGTCTATCTGCGCCTGCGCGATCTGATCGCCGCGGCCATCATCGAGGGGCGCTATCGCGACGGCGACATGCTGCCCAGCGTCCGGGCGTTCGCGGCCGAACAAGGTGCCAATCCGCTCACCGTCGCGAAAGCCTACCAGCAATTCCAGGCGGACGGGCTGGTGGAGGTGCAGCGCGGGGTCGGCATGTTCGTGGCGCAGGGCGCGGCGAACAGGCTGCGCCGGATAGAGCGCGACGCCTTCCTGCGCGAGGAATGGCCCGAAATCCGGGCCCGGATCGAACGGCTCGACATCGATCCCGAACGATTGTTTTCGCAAGCGCTCGCGGACTAACGCTCCGTATTGGCACGCATTAACAAAAAGCACCCGAGCCATTGCGTCGATGGCGGAATTCTGCCATTGGCAATGACGGAAAGGGAGCGTCTCATCCCGCGGCTCGACCGGGGATGTTGGCAGCGTTCCCATGTCGTTTCGTGGTCCGAAAGGTGGCTGATGATCCGTTCCGAATTGCTCCAGGCGATGGCGCAGGACAATCCCGAGCTGAAGCAGGACGAGATCGAGCAGGTCGTCGATATCTTCTTCGACGAGATTGCCAAACGACTGGCCGAGGGCGGCCGCGTCGAACTGCGCGGTTTCGGTGCGTTCTCCACCCGCGAGCGCGAGGCGCGCACGGGCCGCAACCCGCGCACCGGCGAACCGGTGGACGTGCCCGCCAAGCGCGTGCCCTATTTCAAGGCCGGCAAGGAAATGCGCGTCGCCCTGAACGACGGCGACTGAACGCCCAAGATCGATCGGGGGCGACAGACCGCGCGCCTTCGCGGTCGCACGGCACCATCAAAGCACACCGTTTTCATTCGCCCGCATCCCGGCTAGGCGCTGTGCCGGCGCGGGTGTGGCGGAATGGTAGACGCCGGGGACTTAAAATCCCCTGATCCTTGATCGTGCGGGTTCGAGTCCCGCCACCCGCACCAGCGGTTCATGCGCAGCTTTCCGGCCCGCCCGGTAAAACCCTGTTAAGTCCCTTCGCGCTAATGGCGGAAACCATAATCGCCAGGCACGGGGACGCATTCAATGTTGGCACCAGAGCAGGCGGATCACGCCCTGCAGCAGGAGGAGGGGGCCACGCAGGCGCGCGCCGCGCCGCGTTTCCAGCTCATGCTGCGCCAGGCGCGTCTGATCGGCGACAGCGGCGAGTATCTGGGGCTGCTGCGCGACATCTCCGCCACCGGCGCCCGGGTCCAGTTCTTCCACCCCGTTCCAGCGCGGCGCCGCATCGCGCTCGAAATCCGGCAGGACCTGGTGGTGAACATGGAACGCCGCTGGGAAAGCGAATCTACCGGCGGGTACCAGTTCGACGCGCCGATCGACGTGGAAAGCGCGGTCATGACCGCCGGCCCGCATCCCAAGCGCAGCCCGCGGCTGGGCCTGGAACGTCCGCTGGTGGTCAGCGCCGCGGGCAACGACGTGCCCGCGCGCCTGTTCAACATCTCGCAGGAAGGCGCCTGCATCGAATGCGAATTCGGCCTCGCGCGGTTCCAGCTGGTGAAGCTGACCATCGACGGCCTCGGCCAGCGGCACGCCAAGGTGCGCTGGCGCCGCGGCCCGCGCTATGGCCTGGTGCTGGAAGACCGCTTCGACCTGCGCGAATTCGCCTGCCTCGTCGCCGCGCAGGCGGAGGAATAGCGCCCGCCGCGTCAGATCGCGGCGAACTTCTCGATATTGCGGATCTTGCCCGACACGACCAGTTCGTCGTCGGGAAAGATGATGGTGTCGGGCACCGCATGGATGAAATCCTCGCCCGCGCGCTTCACCCCGACCACGGTCACGTCGAACTTCTTGCGGCACTGGCTGGTGACCAGCGGCAGCCCCAGGATCGGTTCGGGCGCCTTGAGCCGCGCGATGGCGAATTCGTCGCCGAAGCTGATGAAGTCGAGCAGCCGTTCGTTGACGAGATGCGCGACCCGCTCCCCCATCTTCTGTTCGGGGAAGACGACGTGGTGCGCGCCGGTGCGTTCCAGGATGCGGCCGTGCCGGTCGGTGTTCGCCTTCGCCCAGATGTTGGGCAGCCCCATGTCGACCAGCGCCAGCACGGTCAGCAGGCTCGCTTCCACATTGGTGCCGATCGCCACCACCGCGGTCGCAAAATCCCTCGCCCCCAGCCGTCGCAGCGTTTCGGGTTCGGTACAGTCGGCCTCCACCACATGGGTCAGCGACGCCGCGTGATCGCGCACGATGTCGGGATCGGCGTCGGCGCCCAGCACCTCGTGCCCCATCCGCTCCAGCGCGTGGGCGACCGCGCTGCCGAAGCGGCCGAGACCGATCACGAGGACGGGTTTGCGTGAATCAGCCGACAATCGGATTCTCCTCCGGATAGCGATAGGGGCGGTCGCGCCCGCCCAGGGCCAGCGCGGTCGCAGCGGTAATCGTGCCGACCCGGCCGACGAACATCAGCAGGGCGAGCACCGCCAGCGCCGAGGGCGGCATCCGGCCCGTGACCCCGGTCGACAGCCCGACCGTGGCGAAGGCGGAGATCGTCTCGAACAAGACGTCCTGCAAGGGGAGGTGCGTGACCGAGGTGATGTACATGGTCGCGCTCAGTACCAGCAGCAGCGCGATGGAGGCGACGGTCAGCGCCTGGCGTTCGACCGCATGGCCGAACCGGCGCCCGAACATGCCCGCGTCGCGCCGCCGCAGGACTTCGGCGACCACGATCGCGAGCAGGACCATGAAGGTGGTGATCTTGATCCCGCCTGCGGTCCCCGCGCTGCCCCCGCCGACGAACATCAGGAGATAGTTCACCACCAGCGTTTCCTCGCGATAGCCGCCGATATCAACGCTGTTGAACCCCGCGGTGCGCGGCATGACGGACTGGAATGCCGCGTTCAGCACTTTGGAGCCGATCGCCATCGGGCCCAGCGTGTCGGGGTTGGACCATTCCATCTCCAGGATCGCGACGAACCCGATCAGCAACAGGACCAGCGTGCCCGACAGCGTCATCTTGGAATGCAGCGTCCAGTCGCGCCAGCGCAGGCCGTGCTCGCGCCAGTCCTCCATCACCGGGAAGCCGAGCGCGGAGACGAAGACGGCGAAGGCGATCGGCCCCAGGATCAGCCCGTCGTGCTGGAACCCGGTCAACCCGGTCGAAAAGGTCGAGAAGCCCGCATTGTTGAACGCGCTCACCGCGTGGAACAGGCCCTGCCACGCCGCCTCCCCGATGCTGAAGTCCCAGCGGGTGGCGAAGCGCACCGCCAACACGATGGCGACCAGCCCCTCTATGGCGACGGTGATGCTCAGGATCAGCTTCAGCAGCGAGGCGGTGCCCATCAGGTTCAGGTGGCTGCGCTCCACCTGCGTCGCCATCCGGTCGCGCAGGCCGAAGCCGCGCCCCGCCATCAGGCCCAGCAGCGTCGCCGCGCTCATGATGCCGAGCCCGCCGATCTGGAACATGACGAGGATCGCGACCTGTCCGAAGGGCGACCAGTAGGTCGGCGTATCGACCACGATCAGCCCGGTCACTGCCACCGCGGACGTCGCGGTGAACAGCGCGGTCATGATTGGCGCGCGGATCCCCTCGGCCGTGGCGATGGGCAGGCTGAGCGCGATCGTGCCGATGCCGATCGCCAGCGCGAACAGCAGCGGGATTAGCCGGATCGGATCGCGCAACGCCTTCATTGCCGCCGCTCTGGCCGCTGCGCCCGCCTTGGGCAAGCCCCCCGCGCCCGGCCCCGGGATGCGCGACCGGCGGCGATTTCCTACCGCGACGCCATCGTCTATTCCGGCCATCATGCCGACCGCGCGTACCGCCCTGCCACCCGATCGACCCGTCCGGCTGTCCGCCGGCGCGGGGCCGTGGATGGAAGGTGACACGTCGCGGTCCCGGTTTCGCGCGGGGAGCCCGCAATTGCGGGGCAAACCCGCCCTCGCCGACTTTTGCAAACACCCCCGGTCGGTGTTCCATCCGGGCCGCCGGACCTTCCCCCGCCCCGCCTGCGTTGCCCCACTGAACCCGCAACCGCATCTGGAAGGCAGACCATGACCGATACCCGCACCGAAACCGATTCGATGGGCGCGATCGAGGTGCCCGCCGACCGGCTGTGGGGCGCGCAGACGCAGCGGTCGAAAGAGAATTTCCGCATCGGGGAAGAGCGCATACCGCGCCCGCTGATCCACGCGCTGGGCATCATCAAGGAGGCGGCGGCGCGCACCAACCAGGCGCTGGGCGGGCTGGACGAACGGCGCGCCGGCGCCATCGCCGACGCCGCCCGCGCGGTCGCGGAAGGACGGCTCGACGACGAATTCCCGCTCGTCGTGTGGCAGACCGGGTCGGGCACGCAGACCAACATGAACGTCAACGAGGTGATCGCCAACCGCGCCAGCGAGGCGCTGGGCGGCACGCGCGGGGCCAAGGAGCCGGTGCATCCCAACGATCACGTCAATATGAGCCAGTCGTCAAACGACACCTTCCCCACCGCGCTCCATATCGCGGCCGCGCTGGAGGTGCGGCGCCGCCTCGTCCCCGCGCTCGCCCGGCTGCGCGACGATCTGGCGGCGAAGGCGGAGGCGTGGGACAACATCGTCAAGATCGGTCGCACCCATACGCAGGACGCCACCCCGCTGACGCTGGGGCAGGAATTCTCGGGCTATGCCGCGCAGGTCGGCGAGGGGATCGAGCGCATCGAGCAGGCGCTGCCCGGGATATTCGCGCTGGCGCAGGGCGGCACCGCAGTCGGCACCGGTCTCAACGCGCCGAAGGGTTTTGCGGAAGGGGTCGCGGACCGCATTGCGCAAATGACCGGCGTGCCGTTCCGCACCGCGCCCAACAAGTTCGCGATGCTGGCGGGGCAGGACGCGTTGCTGTTCCTCCACGGCGCCATCACGAGCGTCGCGGCGGCGCTCTACAAGATCGCGAACGACATCCGCCTGCTCGGTTCGGGGCCACGCTCGGGGCTGGGCGAACTGGCGCTGCCCGCCAACGAGCCGGGCAGTTCGATCATGCCGGGCAAGGTCAATCCAACGCAGGTCGAGGCGCTGACGCAGGTATGCGCGCAGGTGCACGGCAACCAGGCGACGCTGGGCTTCGCCGACAGCCAGGGCCAGTTCGAACTCAACACCTACCGCCCGCTGATGGCGCATGTCTTTTTGCAGAGCGTGCGGCTGCTGGCCGATGCGGGCGACAGCTTCACGACCAACCTGCTTGCCGGGCTGGAGCCGCGACGCGAGAATATCGCGCGCGGGGTGGAGAACTCGCTGATGCTGGTGACCGCGCTCGCGCCCGAAATCGGCTACGACGCCGCGGCGAAGATCGCCAAGACGGCGCATGAGAAGGACATCACGCTGCGCGAAGCCGCGATCGCGAGCGGCAAGGTAAGCGAGGCCGATTACGACCGCATCGTGCGGCCCGAGGCGATGCTGGGCTCGGATCGCGCGTGATGGCGGACGCGCCCTATCATCCGCCGGTGAAACGGTCGGTGGAGATCGCCGGCCACAAGACCTCGATCAGCCTGGAGCCGTTGTTCTGGGACATGCTGCGCGAGGCCTCGGCGCGCGAGGGCGTACCGGTCAATGCACTGGTGGGGCGGATCGATGCCGAACGTATCCGCGCCGGCAACCCTCCCGGGCTGGCCGGCGCGATCCGGATCTGGCTGGTCGACGCGCTGCTTCGCGCGGCGGCGGATCAGTAATTGGCGGGCGGGTCGCTGGCGGGGAAGCTCTCGTCGCTCGCCTCGTCCGCCTTGGTCCATTCGCGGGCGGGCTTGTCGCCCATCGCTTCGGGACCGGCGTCGCGGTGGCTGCCGGTCTGTCCGGCAGCGAAAGCCACGCCGTTGCCGTCCTGGCTCTTCTTGTACGCCTTGTAGCCGAGATAGCCCAGCGTGCCGATGAATGCGGTTCTTATCAGGCCCATAGATGCCTCCATTGCAGTGTTTCCCATCGAACGAGCGAGGGATGCAATGGGTCCGGCAGGCGCGCGAATTTACTCGTCGCCGATGCGCTCGATCTCGGCCCCGACCAGCTGCAGCTTCTCCTCCAGCCGCTCGTACCCGCGGTCGAGGTGGTAGATGCGGCGCACCAGCGTCTCGCCCTCGGCCGCCAGGGCGGCGATGACGAGGCTCATGGACGCGCGCAGATCGGTCGCCATCACTTCGGCCCCGGTCAGGCGATCGACCCCGTGGACGATCGCGGTGCGGCCGTTGGTCTCGATATGGGCGCCCATGCGGTTGAGTTCCGGCACGTGCATGTAGCGGTTCTCGAAGATCGTCTCGTTCAGGACGCTGGTCCCTTCCGCCCGGCACAGCAGCGCCATCAGCTGCGCCTGCATGTCGGTGGCGAGGCCGGGATAGGGCGCGGTGGACAGGTTGACGGCATTGAGCTTGCCCTCGGCGCGCACGGTGACGCCGCGCTTGTCGACCTCCACCTCCACGCCGATATTGCGCAGCGCGTGGTTGGTGGCGCCCATTTCCTCGCCATCGGCACCCTCCAGGCGAACCTCGCCGCCGGTGATCGCCGCGGCGCAGGCGTAGGAGCCGGCCTCGATCCGGTCGGGCATCACCTTGTAGGTCGCGCCGTTCAGCCGGTCGACGCCGTGGATCGTGATGTCGGAGCTGCCGACGCCTTCGATCTCCGCCCCCATGGCGGTCAGCAGGTTGCACAGATCGACGATCTCCGGCTCGCGCGCGGCGTTGGACAGGCGCGTGGTGCCCTTCGCCAGCACCGCCGCCATCAGCGCGTTCTCGGTCGCGCCGACCGACACCACGGGGAAGGTGAAGTCGCCGCCCGGCAATCCGCCATCGGGGCAGTGCGCGCGGACATAGCCCTGCGCCAGCTCGATCTCGGCGCCCATAGCCTCCATCGCCTTCAGGTGGAGGTCGATCGGGCGGTTGCCGATCGCGCAGCCGCCGGGCAGCGACACGGTCGCCTCGCCCGCGCGCGCCAGCATCGGGCCGAGCACGAGGATGGAGGCGCGCATCTTGCGCACCAGATCGTAGGGCGCGACGGTACTGGTCAGGCGGGTCGCCTCGAACGTCACGACGCGGCCGAAATCCTCGGGCCGCTTGCCGGCGATGTTCACCGACACGCCGAACTGCGTCATCAGGTGCTGGAAACCGTCGATATCGGCAAGCCGCGGCAGGTTGCGCAGCGTCAGCGGCTCGTCCGTCAGCAGCGCGCAGGGGATGAGGGTGAGGGCGGCGTTCTTGGCCCCGGAAATGGGGATCGTGCCCGAGAGGCGATTGCCGCCGATAATGCGAAGCTTGTCCATCGCGGCGGTTTAGCCACCTCATCGCGCAAAACAAGATGCGCGCGGTGGAACAAACATCGATCAATTGACCGCACCGGCGCGCGGGCCCTATCGGGGCGGGCATGACTTCGCGCAAACCCATCCGCAAGGCGGTGTTCCCCGTGGCCGGCCTCGGCACGCGTTTCCTGCCTGCGACCAAGGCGATCCCGAAGGAAATGCTGGCGGTGGTCGACCGTCCGCTGATCCAGTACGCGGTGGATGAAGCGCGCGAGGCGGGGATCGAGCAGATGATCTTCGTCACCGGCCGCGGCAAGACCGCGATCGCGGAACATTTCGACATCGCCTACGAACTCGAATCGACCATGTCCGAACGGGGCAAGGATCTCTCGATCCTCGATTCGACCCGCGCGACGCCGGGCTCCATCATCACCGTGCGCCAGCAGGTGCCGCTCGGCCTCGGCCACGCGATCTGGTGCGCGCGCGCGATCGTGGGGGACGAGCCATTCGCGATCTTCCTGCCCGACGAGCTGATGATCGCGCACCGGGAAGGGCGCGGCGGCTGCATGAAGCAGATGGTGGATGCCTACGACCGGGTCGGCGGCAACCTCATCAGCGTGCTCGAAGTACCCGAGGACACGGTGTCGAGCTACGGCGTGATCGCGCCGGGCAAGGTCGACGGCGATCTGACCGAGGTGACCGGGCTGGTCGAGAAGCCGCCGGTCGCCGAAGCGCCGTCGAACAAGATCATCTCGGGTCGCTACATCCTCCAGCCCGAGGTGATGCGCGTGCTGGAAGACCAGGGGAAGGGCGCGGGCGGCGAGATCCAGCTGACCGATGCGATGGCGAAGATGATCGGCAACCAGGCGTTCCACGCCGTCACTTTCGACGGCGCACGCTACGATTGCGGCAGCAAGGTCGGTTTCGTGGAGGCGACGCTGGCGCTGGCGCTGGAGCGCGAGGATATGGGCGCCGAAGTGCGCGCCATCGCCAACCGGCTGCTCGAGCGGGACTGATCAGCCGCTGGCGGCGCGCGCGGCGTATTCGTCGCGCAGCTCGCGCTTGTACAGCTTGCCGTTGGCCTCGCGCGGCAACGCGTCGCGAAACTCGATCGCGCGCGGCAGCTTGATGCGCGCGATCTGCGGTTCGAGGAAGGCGAGCAGCTCGTCGGCCAGCGCGGGCCCCGCATCCGCCATCGCCAGCGGCCGGACCACGGCCATCACCGTCTCGCCGAGATCGGGGTCGGGAACGCCGATCACCGCCGCGTCCGCGACCGCGGGATGGCCGACCAGCAGGTTCTCCACCTCCTGCGGATAGATGTTCACCCCGCCCGAGATGATCATGTGGCTCGCCCGGTCGGTCAGGTAGAGGAAGCCATCGGCATCGAGGTGACCGATATCGCCCAGCGTCATCCAGCCATGGCGGTTGAGCACCGAGGCGGTCTTGCGCGCATCGTTGTGATAGCTCGGAATCCGGTCGTTCTCGAAATAGACGAGCCCGCTCTCGCCCGGCGGCAGGTCCGCATCATCGGGCCCGCACACATGCACCTTGCCATAGAGCGCGCGGCCCACGCTGCCGGGATGGGCAAGCCAGTCCGCACTGCCGATCATCGTCATCCCGACGCTTTCGGAACCGGCGTAGTACTCGACCAGGATCGGGCCCCACCACTCGATCATCGCGCGCTTGATCGCTTCCGGGCAGGGGGCGGCGGCGTGGATCGCGCGGCGATGGCTGGACAGGTCGTGCGTGGTCCGCTCCTCCTCGGGCAGCTTGAGCATGCGCACGAAATGGGTCGGGACCCACTGGCTGTCGGTGACGCGATAGCGCTCGATCGCGGCCAGCGCGGCGGCGGGATCGAAGCTTTCCATCACCACGATCGTCCCGCCGAGACGATGCACCGCGCCGCACCAGCCGAGCGGGGCCGCATGGTACAGCGGCGCCGGCGAGAGATAGACGATGCTGCCGTCGGTCGGCATGCCGACACCGTGGACGGCCAGCGCGACCAGCGGGTTGGTCGCCTGCACGTCGTCGCTGGGCGGTGGCGGGGGCAGGATGCCCTTGGGCCGCCCGGTCGTTCCAGAGCTGTAGAGCATCACCTGCCCGGGCGCCGGGTCGGCGATCGGCGCGCTGTCCTGCACGGCAAGGCCCGCTTCGAACGTTCCCTCCTCGCCCAGCTCAAGCAACGGGCATTGCGCGGAAAAATCGCCTTTCGCCTGCGCGTAATGCGGCGAGATCAGCAGCAGCTGCGCGCCCGCGTCGCGCAGGATGTATTCGATCTCGGGCCGGGCGAGCCGGGTGGAGATCGGCACCAGCATGATGCCGCTGCGCTGGGCGCCCCACAGGATTTCCAGATATTCGCGGCGGTTTTCCATCAGCACCGCCACGCGGTCGTGGGTGCGAAGGCCGTGGCTGCGCAGCAATCGCGCGATGCGGTTGGCGCGGGCGTCCAGCTCGGCGAAGGTGACGGTTTCTCCCGTCCGGGCCATCACGATGGCGGGGTGGTCCGGCCGCTCGGCAGCGTGCGTTATCGGATGCATGTCTCTCTCCCGCGGACCAGTTATGCGCGGCAACCGATCGCGGGCAAGAAAAAAGGCGGTCGGGTCACCCCGCGCCGCCTTTTTGAGATCTCGAATTGGGTCGAGGCGCTCAGTCCTCGTCGCCGCCACCCTGGCCGCCGGGGCCTTCGACCAGCGCGAACGCGGCCTGGGCATCGGTTTCGACCATGTAGGGAACCGGATTGACCGCCTGGCCGTCGACGCGGATTTCGTAGTGGAGGTGCGGGCCGGTGGAGCGGCCGGTGCTGCCGACGTAGCCGATCAGCTGACCCTTGCGCACGTGGTCGCCGGTCTTGACCGCGAAGCCGGAGAGGTGGGCGAAGCGCGTTTCCAGCGAACCGCCATGATCGATCGCGATGTAATTGCCGTAGCTGGAGAAGCGGTTCGCCCGCTCCACGATGCCGTCGGCGGTGGCGTAGACCGGGGTGCCGTTCGGGGCCGCGAGATCGATGCCCTTGTGCCGGGCCATGCGGCCCAGGATCGGGTGATTGCGCATCCCGAAGGAGCTGGTCATCGTCGCATCGGCCAGCGGCATGCGCGACGGCACGGAAATCGACGGAACGATCGTCACGGGATTGGCAGTCGAATCCTGCGTCTTCCAGGATGCGAACAGCTCGTGGAACTGTTCGTCCCCATTGCCGAGCGGCGAGGCCGTGTCCTTCACGCTTTCGGAGAAATCGACGGCGGCGGCGGCGCTGCTGTTGGCGGCGGCCGGCGTCGCGATCAGGGCGGCAGCGGCAACGCATGCGCAGCCCAGGCTCTTCGCGAGAAGGAATGTGTTCGGCATGAAACGACCCGTCCTTTTATCGGCGAACCGAAATGCTTCGGTCCGTCTGGATCGACGACCGGTTCGATCCGAAGACCGTGCCGCCGAGACCCCTTTTCAAAAGAGCGGGAACCCGTTTCCGCTCCGTGTGTTGAGGGGGGTAACCGGGTTTGCCGCTAGGAAACAACAGGCGCGTAGTAGCTACGCGACAGACCGGCTGAAAGCCGCGCCGAGTCGTTGAACGGCGCTTTCAGCTGCCCGGTAAAGCGGCTTCTCACAAAATTTTGCCACAGATTCTCGGGGTTTTCGCCGCGTTCGCGTGCTACTGCCTCGAAATGCGTTGTGCCGAATGCGACGTGGCGGATTTCGTCGTCAAGAATACGTTGCAGGATTCGCGCGCCGTGTTCGTCGCCGGCATTGCGAACCCGCTCGCGCGTCGCGGGCGTCACGTCGAGCCCGCGCGCCTCCAGCACCATCGGAACGATGGCGAGCCGCGCGGCGACATGGTCGCTGGTCGCGCGCGCCGCTTCCCACAGGCCGCCATGCGCGGGTAGTGCCCCGTAATGACTGCCGAGCGTGGAGAGCTTGCGGGCGAGGAGCACAAAATGCATCGCCTCGTCCGCCGCCACTGCCATGAAGTCGTCCGTGAACGCGCGCGGACGGTCCGCGCCGAATCGACCCACCATGTCGAGGGCGAGGTCGATCGCGACGAATTCGATGTGAGCCAGAGCGTGCCACAGCGCGATCCGCCCCTGGGCCGAACCGCCGCGGCGGCGCGGCATCTGGGCGGGCGCGAGCAGCTCGGGCGCGGCGGGTCGGGCCGGTTCGTCGGGCATGGCGACATCGAACCGCCAGGTCAGCCGGCCGAGCCGCCAGTCGCGCGCGACCTTGCGTGCCGCCAAGGCCTTCGCCTCCGGCTCCGCCGTCAGCAGCGCCGCCCGCACCGCGCGGGCGAGCGAGGGCGTCGCCGGTTCGCTCACGCCGCGCGCACCGCCGCGAGCACGTCGTCCGCGTGGCCTTTCACCTTCACCTTGGGCCAGACGCGCAGCACCGCCCCGGTTTCGTCCAGCAGGACGGTGGTGCGCACCATCCCCATGTAGGTCTTGCCGTACATCTGCTTCTCGCCCCAGATACCGAGGGCGTCGGACAGGCCGCCCTCCTCCGCATCGGTCGCGAGGGCGACGGTCAGGTCGTGCTTGGCGATGAAGTTGCGGTGCTTCTGCGGCGAATCCTTGCTGATGCCGAGGAGAGCCGCGCCGGCCGCCTCGAATTCGGCCTTGAGCGCGCTGAATTCCTTTGCTTCGGTCGTGCAGCCGGGTGTGTTGTCCTTCGGATAGAAGAACAGCACCAGCTTGCGTCCGCGATAGTCGGACGGCTTCACGGTGCCGCCATCGGGCGTTTCCATGGCGATGTCGGGCAGCGTCGCACCGGGCTCGGGCAAGGCGGTCATGGGGTCGGCTCCTGTTCCAGATCGATAGCGAAAACCGCGCGCCAGGCGGCGGCCACCGTCTCGCGGGCGCGGTCGAACCTGTCCAGCAGCTCGGCCGGCGATTCGCAACCGCAGGCCTGCGCCAGAACGGTGCCGCGCGGTCCCTCCGGCGGGGCGAGGTCGGGCGCCAGCAGTCGGGAGGCGACCAGCAGGCGGGTGAGGAAGTCGTGCGCCTCGCACAGGGCCGGCTCGACCGCGCCCCTGTCGGCCAGCGCCGCGCATGCCTCTCCCAAGCGCGGATCGAGGGCGACCCGGTCGCGCAATTGCAGGAAATGGATCAGGAATTCGAGGTCGACGAGCCCGCCGCGCGCCAGCTTCGCATCGAGCCGCCCCTGCGACGGTTTGTGCTGCGCCATCTGCGCGCGCATCGCCAGCACGTCCTTGCGCAACCCGGCGGGCTCGCGCGGCGCCGCCAACACCTCGTCGACCACCGCCTCGACCGCGGCCCGGCCTTCGTCCGTCCCTGCGAGAACGCGCGCGCGGGTCAGGGCCATGTGCTCCCACGTCCAGGCGTCTTCGCGCTGGTAGCGGCCGAAGGAATCGAGACTGGCCGCCAGCGGCCCCTGATTGCCCTGCGGGCGCAGGCGGGTGTCGACCTCGTACAGCGCGCCTTCGGCGGTCGGCACGCTGAGCGCGCCCGTCACGCGCTGCGCCAGCCGGTTGAAATAGAGCGTGGCGCCGAGCGGACGCTCGCCATCGCTCTGCGCGCCGTGGTCGCCAGTGAACAGATAGATGAGGTCGAGATCGGAAGCGTGGGTCAGCGCGCCGCCGCCCAGCCGCCCGAGGCCGAGCACCACCAGCTCGCCGCCCGGGATCGCGCCGTGGGCCTGCGCGAATTCCCGCGCCGCGGCGTCGTGCGCCACCTGCAGCGCCGCCTCAGCGACGCGCGACAAGCCGGCCGCGACGGCGAGCGGGTCCTGCGCCGCCTCCACCAGCTGCGTGCCGAGGGCGAAGCGATGTTCGCCGGTGACGACGCGGATCCGGTCGAGCCGGGCCTCGTAGGGCGCATCGTCCTCCACCGGCTGCATGCGCGCGACCAGTTCCTCCACCGATGGCGGCAGATCGCGCGCGCTGCGATCGATTAGCGCGTCGAGCAGGGCGGGCTGGCGGCCCAGCGCATCGGCCAGCGGCGGCGCCAGCGCGAGGATGCGCAGCAACTGGTCGAGCAGGCCGGGCCGCGCCTCCAGCATCCGGAACAGGTTGATGGCGCTGGGCAGGTTGGCGAGCACCTTTTCCCAGCGGAGCAGCGCCTGGTCGGGATCGGGCGCCTCGGCCAGCGCTTCTGCAAAATGCGGCGCGAGCGCGCGGAAGGCATCCTGCGCGCTGGCACTGCGCAAGGCGCGGTACCGCCCGTCGAGCCAGCCCGCGATCCGCTCCGCGATGCGATCCGCCTCCGCCAGCCCGGCGTCGGTCAGCGCCTCGCTCAGCGGTCGCGTCTCGCCCGCGCGCGTGGTGGTTTCCAAAAGGGCGTCGAAACGATCGGCGACGATGCGGCAATGGCGCGCGAGGTCGCGCACCAGCGCCTGTGCTCCGTCCATCCCGTCGAGCCGGGCGATTCCGTCCAGCGCGGCTGCGTCGGGCAGGCTGTGCGTCTGGCGGTCCTCCACCATCTGCAGCCGATGTTCGACCGTGCGCAGGCGGTCGTACGCCTCGCCTAATGCGTGCGCGTCGTCCGCGTCGATCAGCCGCGCCGCGGCCAGCGCATCCAGCCCCACGCGCGTGCCGCGCACCCTGAGGTCGGGATTGCGCCCGCCGTGGATCAGCTGGTGCGTCTGGACGAAGAACTCGATCTCGCGAATGCCGCCGCGGCCTTTCTTCAGGTCGAAACCGGGGCCGGGTTCGCGGGGGCCCGAATTCGCCTCGCGTATCCGCGCGGTGAGGCGCGCGATTTCGTCGATGGCCCCGAAATCGAGGCTGCGGCGCCATACGAAGGGGCGGATCGCCTCGAGGAAATCCTCCCCCGCCGCGACGTCCCCCGCCGCGGCGCGGGCCCGGATATAGGCCGCGCGTTCCCACGACAGGGCCAAGCTCTCGTAATGGGTCAGCGCCGCGCCCACCGGCACCGCCAGCGGGCTCACCTCGGCAGCCGGGCGCAGGCGCAGATCGACGCGAAAGACGTAGCCCTCCGCCGTGACTTCGGACAACAGGCGCACCACCTCGCGGGCGTAGCGCTGCGCCGCCTCGCCCGGCTCGTCGCGGGCCCGCCGCGCGAGCCGATCGGGGTCGAACAACAGGATGGGATCGATGTCGGAGCTGTAGTTCAGCTCGCACGCGCCCTGCTTGCCGAGCGCGAGGGCGAAGAAGCCGTCGCTGGTCGCATCCTCCACCCGGCGGCGGACCGCGGCGGTCATCGCCCGGTCGAGCGCGCGGTCGGCGAAGTTCGACAGCTCGCCCGTGACCTGGCGCAAGGGGAAGGCGCCGGCGAGATCGCCGATCGCCAGCGCGGTGGCGAGCGCCAGTTTCTCCCGCCGCAGCGCGGTCGCGGGCGGCGCGTCGGCGCCTGCCTGCCGGGCGAAGGCCAGCGCCTCCTCACCCTGCCCGGCGGCGAGCAGACGCGCCAGGTCCGGTTGCCGCTCCAGCGCGCGGGCAAGGAAGGGCGCATGTCCGCGCGCGCGCTCCAGCGCAGAGGTCCAGTCCGCCGTCATGGCGGTGGCCCTGCACCCCCCGCCCGTCGCTTGGCAAGCGGAGTCGCGCCTTGGCGACCCGCCGTGCGTGTGCAACAAGCCCCCGGTTCGACAGGGAGAGATCGATGACCCGTTTGCTCACGCGCCGGCCCGCCCGGAAACTCGCCAGCGTCGCCGCGCTTGCCGCAGCGATGGCGCTCGCCGCCTGCGCCACCACGTCCGTGGCGCCGCCCTCCGCCACCGGCGAAGTGCTGTCGGCCGACGAGGCGCGCGCCGCGGTCGCCCCGTCCGTCCCGCTGATGAAGGAACTGACGAAGCGCCTCGCCGCCGACGACATGGAAGGGCGCGCGCCCAGCACGGCGGTGGAGCCCAAGGTGCTCGACACGATCGTCGCCGCGTTCAAGCAGGCGGGCCTGCAACCGGGCAACAAGGGTAAGTGGCTGCAGCCCGTACCCACGGTGGAGATCACCGGCAGCGACTATACTCCGCTCAAGATCGATGGTTCGGGCACCATGCAGAGCTACGCCTTCGGGGACGATTACGTCGCCACCAGCTATCGCGTGACGCCCGAAACGAAGGTCGAGGACAGCCCGCTGGTGTTCGTCGGCTATGGCATCGTGGCGCCCGAACTGGGCTGGAACGACTATGCCGGGATCGATATGCGCGGGAAGACCGCCGTGATCCTGGTCAACGATCCCGACTATGCGGACACGACGCAGGACGGCCTCTTCAAGGGGCGCCGGATGACCTATTACGGCCGCTGGACCTACAAGTTCGAACAGGCGGCGAAGCAGGGCGCCGAGGCGGCGCTGATCATCCACGACACCTTCCCCGCCGCCTATGGCTGGAACGTGGTCAATTCGAGCTGGACCGGCGCGCAGTATTACGTCCAGAGCCCGAACGACAATGCCGACGCCACGAAGGCGAACGGCTGGATCCAGAAACCGGTCGCCGAAGCGATCCTGAAGGCGTCGGGCCACGATCTCGCCAGCCTGACCAAGGCCGCGCAGACCAAGGGGTTCAAGCCGGTGCCGCTGGGCCTCACCGCCAGCTTCGGCTTCGACAACGCGATCCGCCGCTCCACCTCCAACAATGTGGTCGGCATCCTGCCCGGAACCACGCGGCCCGACGAGTACGTGCTTTATTCGGCGCACTGGGATCACCTCGGCCATTGCACGCCCGACGCCACCGGAGACGACATCTGCAACGGCGCGGTCGACAACGCGACCGGCGTGGGCGCGATCGCCGCGCTGGCCGATGCCAACCACCGCCGGGGCGGGGCCGAGCGCAGCCAGGTCTTCATCGCCCTGACGCTGGAGGAATCGGGCCTGCTGGGCAGCGAGTATTACGCGCAGAACCCGGTCTATCCGCTCAACGCCACGGTCGGCGGGGTCAATATCGACGCGCTGCAGCCGGGCAGCGCGGCGCGCGACTATTCCATGACCGGCGGCGACAAGTCCGACCTCAACGACCTGTTCCGGACCGCGCTGGCCGAGCAGGGCCTGACCGAAACGGCGGAGGACAGCCCGGAGAAGGGGCATTACTACCGCTCCGACCATTTCAGCTACGCCAAGCGGGGCGTTCCGGTGTTCGATATCGGGCGCGGCACCGACTGGGTCGAGGGCGGAACCGCCGCGGGCGAGGCGGCGGCGCAGGATTATGTCGAGAACCGTTATCACGCACCGGGCGACGAATGGTCGGCGGACTGGAACTGGTCGGGGCTGACCGCCGACCTCGCGCTTTATTACCGGCTCGGCCGGATGCTGGCGAACAGCGACGCGTGGCCCAACTGGCGCGCGACCGACGAGTTCCGCGCCGTGCGCGACGCCGATTGCGCCAAGGCGGACGCGCCGTGCGGGCAATGAGCGCGCAACCATGACGGCGACGATGCCGCCCGAATGGGCGCCGCAGGACTGGCTGTGGATCGGCTTCCCCCACGATGCGGAGGAATGGCCGGGCTATCTCGATCGCGCGCAGGAGCAGATCGCGGGCTTCGCCAATGCGGTCGCGGACAGCGGGCAGGCGGTACGGCTGCTGGTGCGCGATGGGGCGAACGAGGCGCGGGCGAAGGCGCTGGTCTGCGCCCGCGTCACGCTGGAGCGGCGGGTCTTCGGCGACGTCTGGTTGCGCGATACCGGCCCGCTGGTGCTGGCGGACCGGACGGCGGTGCGCCCCGCCTTCAACGGCTGGGGCGGCAAGTACGTGATGGACGGCGACCGTACCATCGGCGCCGAATTGGCGCGCGACGAAGGGCTGGCGCTGGCCGAACCCGACTGGATCCTGGAAGGCGGGGCGATCGACGGCGACGGCACCGGCCTCGTCGCCACGACCGAGCAATGCCTGCTCAACCCCAATCGCAATCCGGCGCTGTCGCGCGGCGATCTGGAGGCGCGGCTGCGCGACGATCTCGGCTTCGCGCGCGTGCTGTGGCTTGGTGACGGCCTGCTCAACGATCACACCGACGGACATGTCGACAATCTCGCGCGGTTCGTCGCGCCCGGGCGGCTGGTGGTGCCGCGCGCCACCGGACCGGACGATCCCAACGCCGCGGTCTACGCCGATGCGAAGGAGCGCGCGGAAGGGTTCGGGCTCGACGTGGTCGAGATCCCCTCGCCGGGGCGGATCACCCGCGGCGATTTCGTGGAGCCGGCAAGCTATGTGAACTTCGCCATCACCACGCATCTGGTCGTGGTGCCGACCTTCGGTTCGGTCCACGATGCGGACGGCGTCGCGGCCATCGCCGCGTTGTTTCCCGACCGGGCGACGGTCGGGCTGCCGGCCGATGCGGTGCTGGCAGGCGGCGGCGGATTTCACTGCGCCAGCCAGCAGATGCCGGCGCCGACGCGCGATTAACCCCTCCTTAGGGCCGGCGGGCCATACTCGGGCGCCATGAGCAAGGCCCGCATCCTCACCCGCCGGATCGAGACCCACGGTCTGGAACTCGCGCGCGCCGCCATCGTGGCGGGTTGTGCCCTGGCGCTGGTGCTCGCGGGCCGGCCGCTACCCTTCTAGAAGCTTCAGCAGCGCGCCGCCCGCCGCGCCGCCCAGGACCAGCGCGACGCTGACCTGCCACTGGCGCTGCGTCACGCGGCCGAAGGCGGCATGCCCGATGAGGTCGCCCGCCAGAACTGCCGGGAACAGCGCGGCGGCGAGCAGGATCGTATCCCGGCCACCGATCCCGATCAGCACGAACAGCACCGCCGACAGCGGGGTCAGCACGAGGAAGATCGCCATCATGGAAGCGCGCGCGACTCGCGGGGGCAGCTTCCCGCGCAGATAGAACGGCGCCATGCCGGGGCCCGGCATCCCGGCAAATCCGCCGAAGAAGCCCGTCGCCACGCCCGACAGGGCCAGCGCCGGACGCCGCGGCATCGCGATCCGCCCCAGCGGGACCACGACCAGCACGAAGGCGCCGAGCGAGACCATCGCGATGAGGAGGCGCGCCCAGTCCGGCGACAGAGCCACCAGCGCCCACAGGCCCAGCGGCATCGCGGCCAGCGCGATCGCGGTCAGCGAAACGGCCGAGCGTTCCGCATCGCGCCGGATCCGGCCGATATCGGTCAGCCCGATCAGGAACAGCGAGACATTCCCGACCAATACCGCCTCGCGCGGGGGCAGTGTCAGCGCCAGCACTGGCACCAGCACGACCGACAGCCCGAACCCGGCCAGTCCCCGCACGAAACCGGCCGCGAAGGCGGTAACGGCGGCGAGCGCGACGATTTCGAGCGGGAGGCCGAGCATGGCCGCGCGTGCGATGCCGTCAGCCGAGATCGGGCGGCGTGGCCCCGTTCGCCAGCATCGCGATCGCTTCGTCCAGCGGCATCACGCGCTGTTCCTTCTCGCCCAGCGTGCGCACCGCCACGGTGCCCTCCTCGGCCTCGCGCTTGCCCACCACCAGCAAATGCGGAACCTTGGCGAGGCTGTGCTCGCGCACCTTGTAATTGATCTTCTCGTTCCTGAGATCGGCCTCGACCCGGATGCCGGCAGCCTTCAGCCTCGCCACCGCGTCGTTCGCGTAATCGTCGGCGTCGGACACGATGGTCGCGACCACCGCTTGGACCGGGGCGAGCCAGGACGGCAGACGCCCGGCATAATGTTCGATCAGGATACCGATGAACCGCTCGTAACTGCCGAAGATCGCGCGGTGCAGCATCACCGGGCGGTGCTTGTCGCCGTCTTCCCCGACATAGCTCGCATCGAGCCGGTCGGGCAGCACGCGGTCGGACTGGATCGTGCCGACCTGCCAGGTGCGCCCGATCGCGTCGGTCAGGTGCCATTCCAGCTTGGGCGCATAGAAGGCGCCCTCGCCCGGCAGTTCCTCCCACCCGAACTCGTCTGTCGCCATCCCGGCTTCGGCGACCGCGTCGCGCAGCTCCTGCTCCGCCTTGTCCCAGTCCGCATCCGAACCGAAGCGCTGCTCGGGCCGGGTTGCCAGCTTGATCTCGTAGGTGAAGCCGAAATCCTTGTAGACGGTGTCGGCCAGCTCGCAGAACTTGCGGACCTCCTCGACCACCTGGGCCTCGGTGCAGAAGATGTGCGCATCGTCCTGCGTGAACTGGCGCACACGCATCAGCCCGTGCAGCGCGCCGTGCGGTTCGTTGCGGTGGCAGCAGCCCATTTCGCCCAGCCGGATCGGCAGGTCGCGGTAGCTGGTGATACCCTGCTTGAAGACCAGCACGTGCGCCGGGCAGTTCATGGGTTTGAGCGCCATCCACTCGGCCTCGCCGGAGATCAGCGCGCCCCCCTCTTCGGCACCGTCCTCGGTGTTGGGCACCTCGTCGGGGATGACGAACATGTTCTCGCGATACTTGCCCCAGTGGCCCGACTGCTCCCACTGGCGCGCGTCCATGACCTGCGGGGTCTTGATCTCGCGGTAGCCGCCGCCGTCCATCTTGCGACGCATGTAGGATTCCAGCTCGCGCCAGATGCGATAGCCCTTGGGATGCCAGAAAACCGACCCGTGCGCTTCCTCCTGCAGATGGAACAGGTCCATCTCGCGGCCCAGCTTGCGGTGGTCGCGCTTGGCCGCCTCCTCCAGCCGGTGGAGATGGGCGTCGAGCTGCTTCTTGTTGAGCCAGCCGGTGCCGTAGATGCGCGTGAGCTGCGCGTTCTTCTGGTCGCCGCGCCAGTAGGCGCCCGCGACGCGCATCAGCTTGAACGCTTGGCTGTCGAGCTTGCCGGTGGAGGGCAGATGCGGCCCGCGGCACATGTCGAGCCAGTCCCCGCCCGACCAGTACACGGTCAGTTCCTCGTCCTCGGGCAGTTCCTTCGCCCATTCGGCCTTGAAGGTTTCGCCTTCCGCCTGCCAGCGTTCGATCAGCGCCTCGCGGGTCCACACCTCGCGCTTGAGCGGCTTGTCGGCACGGATGATCTCGCGCATCTTTTCCTCGATCGCGGGCAGATCGTCCATGCTGAACGGCTCGCGATCGTCGGGCGCCTTGACGTCGTAGTAGAAGCCGTCGTCGGTCGCCGGACCGAAGGTGATCTGCGTGCCGGGATACAGCGTCTGGATCGCCTCGGCCAGGATATGGGCGTAGTCGTGGCGTACCAGTTCCAGCGCTTCCGCCTCGTCGCGCGCGGTGATCAGCGAAAGTTCGGAATCGCAGTCGAACGGGCGGTTGAGGTCGCGCACTTCGCCATCGACCCGCGCGGCGAGCGCGGCCTTGGCGAGGCCGGGGCCGATCGCGGCGGCGACATCCGCCGGGGTGGCGCCCGGCTGCATCTCGCGCACGGAGCCGTCGGGCAGGCTGATCTTGAGCAATTCGGTCATGGTGTTCTCATCCGTCCGGTCTTTGGTGCGCCATGGCACAGGCCCGCGCGCGCTTGAAGGGCGACGTTTGCGATTGACCGGTTTCGGGGGGAACGCCGCACCGCCCGAAACCGGGCGGCGGCGGATCGCGTCAGGCCGCGCCCCACCGCCCCCGGCGCGCCGGGGTGGGGGTAGTGATGGTTACGGCCAAGCAATCATGGCGTGCGAAATAGGCGGCCCTCCGCGCGCGATCAAGCGTCCTCCAGCCGGCGCAGGCCGGGGCGGGTGGCGACCCGGTGCGTTCCGGCCAGCGCGGTGCCGCGCTGCCGGACGTCGGACAGGAAGCGGTATTCGCTGGTCGCGCGCTCGGGCGTCAGCTCAACCGCCATGTAGCCGCGACGCGCGGTTTCAGCCCAGCGCAATTGCGGGTTGGCCCCGACCAGCGCGCCCGCCACGTCCTTTGGCGCAATGCTGCCGAGATAGCTTTCGAAGCCGGGCGAGGTGACCGAATGCCCGGCGAACTCGACGCCCACCCGCTCGCCCGCGCGGTCGAGGTCGAACGCCCAGGCATTGTGCGAATCGCCCGCGAGGACGACCAGGTCCGCATCGGCGCTTAGCGCCGCTTCCAGCACGCGGTCGCGCGCCGCGGGATAGCCGTCCCACGCATCGAAATTGAGCGGCAATCCGGCCTGCGCCGCCAGCGCGCCCGCCTGCACCCGCTGGCGGACATAATCCGGCACCCCGGCAGGCAGCGCGTCGGCGAAGCCTGCGGGCGTGACGAGATGCCCCATGATGACCTGCTGCACCAGCACCTGCCACGGCTTGCGCGCATCCTTCGACGCCTTCATCCCGTCCGCCAGCCAGGCGAGCTGGTCGCGGCCCAACATCTCGCGGGAGGGATCGCGATAGGCGTCATCGCGAAAGGCGGTCAGCGCAGCCATCATCGCCTCGGGCGTGGTCTTGCCCTTCAGCACGTCTTCCAGCCGGAATTGCTGGCTGCGCGCGTCGAGCCGCGTCTCGAGCCGGAACAGCGTTGCAAGATCGCCGATCTCGTACTGCGCCCAGTCCGCGTCCGAGACGGGCAGCCATTCGCGATAGGCAGTGAGCGCGGCCGACTTGCGCCTGTCCCACGGCCCCTCCGTATCCGGCTGGTGATTTTCCGCCCCGCCTTCCCACGAATCGTTGGCGGTCTCGTGATCGTCCCACACCATCACGATGGGGTAGAGCTGCAGCAGGCGCTGGAGGTCGGGATCGGCGCGATAATCGGCGTGGCGCAGGCGATAATCGGACAGGGTGACCGCCTCGTGCTCGGGCGCCAGGACCCGGCCGGGTTGGAATGCATCGGCGTCGGGGTAAGTCCCCTTGGGATATTCGTAATAATAGTCGCCGAGGTGCAGCAGCAGGTCGAACTCGTCCCGTTCGGCCGCGTGGGCGTAGGCATTGAACCAGCCGAACCCGATGTTGGAGCACGAGAAGGTGGCCATCCGCCAGCGTTCGACCGGCCCCACCGGCAGGGTGCGCGTGCGCCCGGTCATCGACATGCCGCCATCGGGCGCGACGAAGCGATAATAGTACCAGCGCCCCGGTTCGAGGCCGGTGGCGCTCGCGCGCACGCACCAGTCGGTATCGGGGGAGGCGCTCGCGCTACCGCTGGCGACGACGCGCGCGAAATCCATCCCCGGGGCGATTTCCCAGGTCAGGTCGACCGGCTGGTCGGCGACGAAGCGCGTCCACAACAGCATGCTGTCGGCGCCCGGTTCGCCGCTCGCGACGCCATGGCTGAACCCGCGCTGCGGGGCGGCGGCGGACAACGGCATCGCGACCAGCCCGGCCCCGATGGCGGTCGAGCGCAGGAGCATACGGCGGTCGAGGGTCAGCGGACGAGCGGCAGGCGGTTCGGTGGCAAACATGCGAATCTCCCAGTGGTCCGGCATGACTACCCCCTCCATGCGACAGACCGAAGTCCGTTATCGAGCCTTGGGTATGGCGCACGACCTTTACGCAATGGAAAGCGAGGTTGACACAATGCGTGGGCCGGTGTAAATGACGCTTTACATATTGAGAAAGGACCTTGTCATGGATCGCTATACCAAACCTCTCCTGCTCGCCGCCGCGATGATCGCGGTCGCGCTGCTCGCGATCTTCGACGTCGTTCCCGAAGGGTTCGCCCGGTGGGCGCCGCTCGCCCTGCTAGCGATTTTCCCGTCCGCCTGGCTGGGCAATCGCCGCTGCGGTCGGGAAGCCCGGGCATGACCGGATCGGCGGCAGCGACGGGGCGTCCGACGCGGTTCTGGCTGATCCTTTACGCGATCGGATCGGTGGCGGTCGCCACGCTCAAGCTGACCGACGCGATCGACGGCGTCACCGCGCTGATCCTGTTCGCGGGCGTGATGGCCCTGCTCATTCCCATGGTTCGGGCCGCAGGGCGCGGGCCGTGCGCCAGCCCGGCGACCCGGCGCTACAACCGGCGCATCCTCATCGCCTCGTTCGGCTACCTGCTCGGGCTCGGCGCCGCCATCGCGCTGTGGCACAGCTACGAACTGTCCGACCCGCTGATCTTCCTGATCGCGCTGCTCCCGGTCCTGCCGACCTTCGCCATGATCTGGGCGATGGCGCGCTACGTGATCGAGGAGGGGGACGAATATCTGCGCCACCGCACGATCATGGCGGCGCTGGTCGCGACCGAGCTGGTGCTGGCGCTCGGCATCTTCTGGGGTTTTCTGGAGATGTTCGGCCTCGTCCCGCATGTCTGGGCGTGGTGGGTGCTGCCCGCCTGGGCACTGGGCCTCGGCGTCGGGCAGGGGCTGCAGGTTCTGCGCGACCGGCGCGAGGGCGAGGAATGAAGAACCGCCTCAAGGTGCTGCGCGCCGAACGCGACTGGAGCCAGCAGGACCTCGCCGACCGGCTGGAGGTCAGCCGCCAGAGCGTGAACGCGATCGAGAAGGGGCGCTACGATCCCTCCCTCCCGCTCGCCTTCCGCATCGCCGAACTGTTCGCGATGCCGATCGAATCCATCTTCCTGAAGGACTGACCGCCATGCTGAAGCCGCTTCTTGCCGCCGTCCTGCTTCTCGTCCCTGCCGCGGTGCAGGCGAAGGCCGAACCGGGCGCGGCGTGTCCCGCCTTCGAAACCACGGGCACCGGCCCCGACGTGCTGCTGGTGCCCGGCCTCGCCTCCTCGCCCCAGGTGTGGGACGGCACGGCCGCGGCGCTGGGCGATCGCTATCGCTTCCACCTCGTCACTGTGCCCGGCTTCGCCGGAACGCCGGTGGAGCCGCGCGAGCAATCTGTCCCCGCCGCGCTGGCGGACCGGATCGCGCGCTACGTCACCTGCCGCAGGCTCGATCGGCCCGCGCTGGTCGGGCACAGCATGGGCGGCTTCACCGGGCTGCTGGTGGCGCGGGACCATCCCGGCATGCTGTCGCGCGTGGTCACGGTCGATTCGCTGCCGTTCTATCCGCTGCTGTTCGACCCGCAGGCGACGGTCGCCGCGGCCCGGCCGCAGGCCGTGGCGATGGCGGATGCCATTCGCGGCATGGACGATGCGACCTTTGCGCAGATGCAGCGCAGCGGCGCGCAGGCGCTGACCCGGTCGGAAGAAGGGCGCGCGGCCATCGTCGCGTGGTCCACCGCCAGCGATCGGACCACCTTCGCCGACGCGATCCAGACCCTCGCGAGCACCGATCTGCGGCCCGATCTTGGTCGCATCGCCACACCCGTCACCGTCATCCATGCGACCAATGCCTATGCCCCGGCGGCGCGGATGGATCCGCTCTACCGCACCGCCTATGCGGACCTGCCGGAAGTCGATTTCGCGACTGTCGAGGACAGTTTCCACTTCGTCATGTGGGACCAGCCGGACGCCTTCACCGCCGCGCTCGCGACCGCGCTGGGGAGCGGCGCGGACCGCTAGCGATCGGCCCCGTCGCCTTGCAAAGCAGGGCGGCAGTCCCGACTCTTGTGCCCGATGACGCAGTTTCACACCCTGCCCGACGGGCGCCGCATCGCGTTTCGCAAGACCGAGGGGACGGGCCCCGCGATCGTGTTCCTGCCCGGCTACATGTCCGACATGGCCGGGGGGAAGGCGAGCGCGCTGTTCGCCCATGCGCAGGAGGCGGGGCGGACCTGCCTGCTGCTCGACTATTCGGGCTGCGGCGAGAGCCCGGGCGATTTCGCCGACGGTACGCTGTCGCGCTGGCGGGACGAGGTGGTGGCGCTGATCGAGGCCGAACTGGCGGGCCCGGTGGTGCTGGTCGGCTCTTCCATGGGCGGCTGGCTGATGCTGCTGGTCGGCCTCGCGCTGCGTGACCGGCTCGCCGGCCTCGTCGGGATCGCCGCCGCGCCCGACTTCACCGACTGGGGTTTCGACACCGGGCAGAAGGCCATGCTGGCCGCGGGCGACACGGTGTTCGAGGACAATCCCTACGGTCCAGAGCCGACCCCGACCCATGCCGGCTTCTGGCGCGACGGCGAGGGGCAGCGCCTGCTCGATGCGCCGATCGCACTGCACTGTCCCGTCCGGCTGCTGCACGGCCAGGCCGATGCCGACGTGCCGTGGGAAACCAGCGTGCGGCTCGCCGAACGGCTCGAAAGCACCGACGTGGTCGTGACACTGATCAAGGACGGCGATCACCGCCTCTCGCGTCCGACCGATATCGCCCATCTTTTCGCTGCCGTGGAGACGCTCGCATGACCGACTTTTCCGTACTCGACCTCGTCCCCGTGCGCGAAGGCGGCACCGCGACCGAGGCCTACACTGCCGCCGCGTCGCTCGCCCGCGTAGCGGAAGCGGCAGGCTACAAGCGGTTCTGGGTTGCGGAGCATCACGCGATGGAGGGGATCGCGGGCGCGGCGACCGCCGTCGTGCTGGCCCATATCGGCCATGCGACCAGCACTATCCGGATCGGTTCGGGCGGCATCATGCTGCCCAATCACACGCCGTTCGTCATCGCCGAACAGTTCGGCACGCTCGACGCGCTGTTTCCGGGGCGGATCGATCTCGGCCTCGGGCGGGCGCCCGGCGCAGGGCCGGAACTGCAGCGCGCCCTGCGCAAGGATCTGCGCGCCGCGTCCGAATATTTCCCGCAGGATGTCGCCGAACTGCGCGCGCTGTTCACCGGCACCCCCGATCTGGGCGTGAAGGCGACGCCGGGCCACGGCGCCGGGGTCGAGATGTGGATGCTCGGCTCCAGCCTGTTCGGGGCGCAGCTCGCCGCCAAACTGGGGCTGCCCTACGCCTTTGCCAGCCATTTTGCGCCCGATCACCTCGACGCGGCGCTGGCGGTGTATCGCCGCGATTTCCAGCCGTCCGAGGCGCTCGACCGCCCGCATGCGATGGCCGCGATGCAGGTCGTGTGCGCCGACAGCGACGAGGAGGCGGAGTATCTGGCATCGAGCCAGGCCCAGGCCTTCGTCCGGTTGCGCACCGGCTCGCCCGGCAAGCTGCCGCCGCCCGTGCGGGGCTATCGCGAAAGCCTGCCCGCGCAGGCGCAGGCGATGCTGGCGCATCTGGGCCAGGCCGCGGCGGTCGGCTCGCCCGCCACGGTCGCCGATCGCATCGCCGCCTTCGTCGAACGCACTGGCGCGGACGAGATCGTCTGCGCGGGCGCGACCTTCGATCCCGCCGCCCGCGAACGCTCGCTCCAGCTGACCATGCAGGCGCTGGCAGGGGCTTGATCCGGCACGCTTCCGGATCGCTTTGCCGTCCAGCCTGTTGATCCAGCATCGCCGCGCGGAGAGGCTCTTGCCGCCATGCTGCGCGAAGCCTAAGGCCGCGAAATATTGCTGCCTCGGGCGGTAATGAAAATGCGGCCACCGCGCGCCGCGTAGAGAGGATGGGAGCGCCCCCATGGGCAGCACAGCCGCGAACGACGCCCTTCACCAGAGCCTGACCGACACCCTGCGGACATCGCTGTTGCCCGGCGACACCCCGTTCTCCGCCGAGGAGCTGGCGGAGGCCGCGGCCTTCCTGCTGCAGGCGGCCGAGCGCCGCGATGCCGGCGAGGCTTCCATCCTGATGGACAGCGCCAGTGCGGAGCGGCGGTATCTGCGCATCGCGATCGTGAACGACGACATGCCGTTCCTGGTCGATTCGGTGGCGGCGGCGATCGCCGCGCACGGCCTGTCCATCGACCGCCTGGTCCACCCGGTGCTGGCGGTGAAACGCGACGGCGACGGCTGCATTTCCGCGCTGCCCGCGAAGGCCGAGAGCGCCCCGCACGAATCGATGATCTACATCGAGACCGAGCGGGCCGACGCGAAGGACCGGCGCGAGCTGGAAACGGCCCTGCGCGAGACGCTCGGCGATGTCCGCGCCGCGGTCACCGACTGGCCGAAGATGCAGCAGCTGATGGCCGAGGAAGCGGACGGCCTGCCCGACAGCGAGGGCGCGGCACTGCTGCGCTGGCTCAACGACGGGATGCTGACCCAGCTGGGCCATGTGACCCGCCAGCGCGACGGCACCCATACGCGGCAGCTCGGCATCTGCCGCAAGAGCGCGCGCGACATCTTCACCGAAAGTTCGTGGGATCGCGCCTTCGCCTGGTTCGACGATCCGGCCAACCGCGACCGCAACGTGCCGCTGATCGTGAAGGCGAACCGCATTTCCAAGGTGCACCGGCGCGTCCCGCTCGACCTGTTCGTACTGCCCGAATGCGAAGGCGACACCCTGGTCGGGCTGTCGGTCCATGCCGGGGTCTGGACCAGCGCGGCGATGGCGGCGAAGCCGGGGCAGGTGCCGCGCCTGCGCACCCAGCTGGGCCAGCTGATGGACGAGCTGCGGTTCGATCCGCAAGGCCACGCGGGCAAGGCGCTGGTCCACGCGCTGACGACGTTGCCGCACGATCTGCTGATCGGGTTTTCCGATGCCGATATCCGCCGCGTCGCCACCACCATGATGAGCCTGGTCGACCGGCCGCGCCCGCGCGTCGCGCTGGTCGAGGCGCCTCTGGCCCGGCATCTATTCGCCTTCGTTTGGCTGCCGCGCGACCTCATGTCGACCGACGTGCGGCGCCGCATCCAGGCCATGATCGAGGATGTGACCGGCGCCAATCTGATCGACTGGAGCCTCGAGATCGAAGGCGGGCCGCTGGCGCTGATCCGCCTGGTCCTCGATTCGCGCGACGGGGCCGAGACGATCGAGGAAAAGGCGATCGAGACACGGCTGCAGGACATGCTGCGCGGCTGGCCCGAAGCGGTCGAGAAGGAACTCGCGACGCTGGTCGAACCGGGGCGGGCGGCGGCGCTCGCGCGCACCTATGCCGAGGGGTTCCCCACCGCCTACCGCGCCAGCCACGGCGCGGGCGAGGCGGCGCTCGACATCGACCGCCTGCGCCGCCTGGCGCGCCATCCGGGCGAGGATGCCGAGGCCGGCAAGCGCCGCGATGCGCGCTTCTATCGCCGCGAGGACGATAACGGCCATCATCTGCGGCTGAAGCTGTACCAGCACGAAGGTGCGCTGCCGCTGTCCGATACGGTCCCCGCGCTCGAGAATTTCGGGTTCGAGGTGCTGACCGAGATCCCCAGCCCGATCGCCGACGGCGCGCTCGGCACGGTGCACGATTTTCTCCTCGGTCTCGATCCCGAGGCCGATTCGGGCGCCATCATGCAGCGCAGCGAGGCGATCGAGCGCGCGGTTGCGGCGGTGCTGAACGAAACGGCGGAGGACGATCCGTTCAACCGGCTGGTGGTCCAGACCGGGCTGGAAGCGGAAGAGGCGGAGTGGCTGCGCGCCATCTATCGCTACCTGCGCCAGGCCGGGGCGGGCTTCACCATCTACACCGTGGTCGACGCGCTCGCACATGCACCGGCGGTGACCACCGCGCTCGTCGCGCTGTTCCGCGCGCAGCACGATCCCCATTTCGAAGGCGACCGGTCCGATGCGGCCGACAAGGCGCGCGGGGCCATCCGCACCGCACTCGGCAAGGTCGCCGCGATCAACGACGACCGCCTGCTGCGGCTCTATCAGGCGGTGGTCGAGGCGACGCTGCGCACCAATGCGTTCGCGCCCGCCGCGCAGGAGGCGCTGGCCTTCAAACTCGATTCCTCTCTGGTGCCGGGCCTGCCCAAGCCGGTGCCATGGCGCGAGATTTTCGTCTATTCGCCGCGGGTCGAGGGTATTCACCTGCGCGCCGGACCGGTCGCGCGCGGCGGCCTCAGATGGTCCGACCGCCGCGACGACTTCCGCACCGAGATCCTCGGCCTGATGAAGGCGCAGCGGGTCAAGAACGCGGTCATCGTGCCCACGGGCGCCAAGGGCGGCTTCTATCCAAAGCTCCTGCCCGATCCCGCGCGCGATCGCGACGCCTGGGCGGCCGAGGGGCAGGCCAGCTACGAGATATTCATCCGCACGCTGCTGTCGGTGACCGACAACATCGTCGACGACGAGGTGGTCCATCCCGACCGCGTGGTGATCCACGACGGGACCGATCCCTATTTCGTCGTCGCGGCGGACAAGGGTACCGCGCGCTTCTCCGACGTGGCCAACGCCATCGCGATAAGCCGCGATTTCTGGCTCGACGATGCCTTCGCCAGCGGCGGCTCCAACGGCTACGACCACAAGGCGATGGGCATCACCGCCCGCGGCGCGTGGGTCTCGGTCCAGCGTCACTTCGCCGAAATGGGCGTCGACGTGCAGAGCGAGCCCGTCCGCGTGGTCGGGTGCGGCGACATGTCGGGCGACGTGTTCGGCAACGGGATGCTGCTGTCGCAGGCGATCAAGCTGGTCGCGGCGTTCGACCACCGCCACATCTTCATCGATCCCGATCCCGATCCGGCCAAGAGCTGGGCCGAGCGCAAGCGGTTGTTCGACCTGCCGCGCAGCAGCTGGGACGATTACGACAAAACGCTGATCTCCAAGGGCGGCGGGGTCTTCTCCCGCACGACCAAGCGCATCCCGCTGTCGGCCCCGATGCGCGAGCTGCTGGGCGTCGATGCCCGGGACATGGAGCCCGAGGAACTGATCTCCGCCATTCTGAAGGCGCGGTCCGACCTGCTGTGGTTCGGCGGGATCGGCACCTATGTGAAGGGCAGCCTCGAAAACAACGTCCAGGTCGGCGACCCGGCGAATGACGGGCTGCGCATCGACGGGGCCGAGGTCGGCGCCAAGGTCATCGGCGAAGGCGCCAATCTGGGCGTGACGCAGGCCGGGCGTATCGAATTCGCGTTGCAGGGCGGGCGGATCAACACCGATTTCATCGACAATTCGGCCGGCGTGAACTGCTCCGACAACGAGGTGAACATCAAGATCGCGCTCGCCTCGGCGGTGCGTTCGGGCAAGCTCACGACGCAGAAGCGCAACGCGCTGCTCGAATCCATGACCGAGGAAGTCGCGCATCTGGTGCTGGAGAACAACCGGCTCCAGGCGCTCGCGCTCTCCATCGCGGAAGCCGGGGGTGCGCCCGCGGTCGCCACCCAGCTACAGGTAATCGAAGGGCTGGAAGGCCGGGGGGCTCTGGACCGCCGGACCGAAGGCATGGCGACGAGCGAGACGCTGTCGCGCCGCGCGAGCGAGGGCATCGGCCTGACCCGGCCCGAGCTCGCGGTGCTGCTGTCATCGATCAAGCTGGTCCTCCAGGACGCGATCGAACAAAGCTCGCTGCCCGACGACAGCAGCCTGGAAGACATGCTGTTCGCGTATTTCCCGTCGGCTATGCGCAAATCCTACCGCCCGCAGATCGAGGATCACCGGCTGCGGCGCGAAATTGTCGCGACCGCGCTGGCCAATCTGTTCGTCAATCGCATGGGCCTCGTCCATCCGTTCGAACTGTCCGAGGAGGAAGGCGTCGGCCTCGCCGATGTCAGCAGCGCGTTCGTCGCGGCGGAAAGGCTGTTCGACATGCGCGCGCTGTGGGCCGATCTCGAAACGGCGGACATGCCGGAAGAGGCGCGGCTCTATCTGTTCCGCCATGCTGCCGGCGCCCTGCGCAGCCAGATGGCGGACCTGATCCGGGTCGGGGCCAGCACCACGCTGCCCAGCGTCCTGATCGCCGATCTGCACGAGCGCGTCGCGCAGCTTTCGACCGGGACGGACGAGCTGCTGACGGGTGCCTCGCGGCGCCAGTCGGCGCGGCTCAAGGCGGAGTTCGTGGAAATGGGCGCGCCCGAAAAGCTCGCGGCGCGCGTGGCCCATCTCTACGATCTCGACGGCGCGATCGGTCTCGCATCGCTGTCGCGCACGGCGGAGATCGACGCCCGCGACCTGACCGCCGCGTTTACCGATCTGGGCGAGCGCATCGGGCTCGACTGGGCGCAGAGCACCTCGGCCATGATGAACCCCTCGGACGTGTGGGAACGGCTGCTGGTGGCCGGCCTCTCGCGCGATTTCCAACAGATGCGGCTTGCGTTCCTGCGGCGTCTCTCGCGTCGCAAGGGCGCGAAGGAGGACCCGCGCGCCGCCGTCGCGACCTGGGCCGACGAGCATGCCGCGGCGATCCGCCAGTTCCGCTCCATGATCGCGCGCGCGCAGGGCCAGGGAGAGGTCGTTCCCGCGATGCTCGCGCAGATCGCCAGCCAGGCGCGCAACCTCCTGGCGCGGTAGGCAGCGATGGGCCGAGGGGGCGTGGGGCTTGACGGCCCCGCACCCCGCTCGCCATCACACGCATTGCATGGAAGACTGGGACGTCATCATCGTCGGGGCCGGGCACGGCGGCGCGGCCACCGCGATCGCGCTGCGGCAAAGGGGATTCGCGGGCTCGATCGCGCTGGTCACGCGCGAGGACCAGCCGCCCTACGAACGCCCGCCGCTGTCCAAGGAATATCTCGCCGGGGAGAAGCCGTTCGAACGCATCCTGCTGCGCCCCGAAAGCTTCTGGAGCGAGAAGGACATCGCCCTGCGCCTGCGCAGCGCGGTGACCGATGTCGATCCCGAACGGCACGAGATCGCGCTGCTGGACGGCACGCGCATGCGCTACGGCAAGCTCGTCTGGGCGACCGGGGGCGATCCCCGCCGGCTCAGCTGCCCGGGCGCCGAGTTGGCCGGCGTTCATTCGATCCGCGACCGCAGGGACGTCGATCGGCTGAAAGCCGAACTGGCCGGGGGCGCCCGCCGGGCGGTGGTCGTCGGCGGCGGCTATATCGGGCTGGAAGCGGCCGCGGTGCTGCGCAAGCTGGGGTGCGAGGTGGCGGTGCTGGAAACCCAGGACCGCGTGCTCAACCGCGTCGCGGGCGAGGACCTGTCCCGCTTCTACGAGCGCGAGCATCGCGCGCACGGGGTGAAGGTGCGCACTGGCGTCGACGTCACGCGGATCGAAGGCGACGGCGACCGCGTGACCGGCGTCACGCTCGATAGCGGGGAAACCATCCCCGCCGACATCGTGATCGTCGGGATCGGTATCGTGCCCGCGATCGGCCCGCTGATTTCGGCCGGGGCCGCGGGCGCGAACGGCGTGGACGTCGACGAGTTCTGCCGCACCTCGCTCGACGATATCTATGCCATCGGCGATTGCGCTGCCCACGCGAATTCCTATGCCGACGGCACCGTGATCCGGCTCGAATCGGTCCAGAACGCGAGCGACATGGCAACCACCGTGGCGCTGGCGATCCTGGGCGACAAGCAGCCTTACACCGCCACGCCCTGGTTCTGGTCCAACCAGTACGACCTGCGCCTGCAAACCGTGGGCTTCTCGACCGATTTCGATCGCTGCGTGCTGCGCGGCGATCCGGCGACGCGCAGTTTCTCGGTCGTCTATCTGCGCGAGGGGCGGGTCATCGCGCTCGACTGCGTCAACCGGACGAAGGATTACGTGCAGGGGCGCAAGCTGGTGGAGGCGCGCACCGTCGCCGATCCCGCGCTGCTGGCCGACATCGACCTACCCCTCAAGGACTTGCTGTAAGCCGGGCGGCGGCCCAGCCCGCCGCCTCCGCCACAACCGGATCGGGGTCGGCCCGCAGCGCCCGGACTTGGTCCAGCAGGCGCGGCTCGCCCGAATTGCCCGCCGCGATCAGGCAATTGCGCACGAACCGGTCGCGCCCGATGCGTTTGATCGGGCTGCCCGAGAACAGCCGGCGAAACCCCGCATCGTCCAGCGCCAGCAATTCGGCGAGGCGTGGCGCGACCAGCTCCGCGCGCGGGAGAAACGCCCGGTTGCGCGCCGCCGCGTCGGCGAACTTGTTCCACGGGCACACCGCCAGGCAATCGTCGCACCCATAGATGCGATTGCCCATCGCCTCGCGGAATTCCTCCGGGATCGGCCCGGCGTGTTCGATGGTGAGGTAGGAGATGCAGCGCCGCGCATCGAGCCGGTAGGGTTCGGGAAAGGCGTCGGTCGGGCAGGCGTCCTGGCACGCACGGCACGACCCGCACGCATCGCTGTGCGGCTTATCGGGCTCGAACGGCAGGGTGGAATAGATCGCGCCCAGGAACAGCCAGCTGCCATGCGTGCGGCTGACCAGATTGGTGTGCTTGCCCTGCCACCCGATCCCGGCCGCCTCGCCCAGCGGCTTTTCCATCACCGGCGCGGTATCGACGAAGACCTTCAGCGCGCTGTCGGGTGCCTGCGCCACCAGCCAGCGGGCGAGCGCCTTCAGCGCCTTCTTCACCGTGTCGTGATAGTCGCGCCCCTGCGCATAGACGGAAATGCGCCCGATCTCCCCCTCCCCTTCCAGCGCCAGGGGGTCGGTCGCGGGGGTGTAGGCCATGCCCAGCGCGATCACGCTGCGCGCCTCGGGCCACATGGTGGTCGCGCCCGCGCGCACCGCGGGCTCGCGCTCCATCCATTGCATGGTGCCGTGCATCCCCTCGCCCAGCCAGCGGCGCAGGCGGTCGCCCCGCTCCACCCCGTCGTCGGCGCGGGCGAAGCCGATGGCGGCGAAGCCGAGCCGCTCGGCCTCCTGCACCAGCCGGGTCTGCAAGTCGTTCATCGCGTTAACGCCCTTGTATCGGGCAGTACGGCAAGGCAAGCACGATGACCATGGAAACAGCGCTCAGCGAAATCCCTTCCGCAGCCGATGCAAGCCCGCCGTCGCCCCCGCGCGCGCTGGCGATCGAGGCGCGGGGTCTCGTCAAGCGGTTCGGCGGGACCTTGGCGGTCGACGGGGTCGATATCGCCGTGCCGGAAGGGGCCATCTACGGCATTCTCGGCCCCAACGGCGCCGGCAAGACCACCACGCTGCGCATGCTGCTGGGCATCATCGATCCCGATGCGGGCGTCAGGCGGCTGCTGGGGCACGACCGTCCGCACGAGGTCAGCCAGCTGGTCGGCTATCTGCCCGAAGAACGCGGGCTCTACCCTTCGATGAAGGCATACGAGGCGATCGGCTTCATGGGCGCGTTGCGCGGGATGGATCTCGCCCGGGCGAAGGCGCGCGGCCGCGAACTGCTGGAAGATTACGGCATGGGCTACGCCGCCGACCGGACCATCCGCCAACTGTCGAAGGGCATGGCGCAGACCGTGCAGCTGCTCGGCACGTTCGTCCACCGGCCCCGGCTGGTGATCCTGGACGAACCGTTCTCGGGCCTCGATGCGCTCAACCAGGGCAAGCTGGAAAAGCTGATCCGCGAATGGGCTGACGAGGGGACGACGGTGATCTTCTCCACCCACGTCATCCACCATGCCGAGCGTTTGTGCGACAGCGTGGCCATCATAGCCGGGGGTAAGGTGCCCTACGCGGGGCCGGTCGACGTCGCGCGCGATCGCATTCCCGCGCAGGTCCGGCTGGAAACGAAGGCGCGCGAGGGCGCGTGGCGCCGCGCGCTGCCCGACAGCGCCCGGCGCGAGCGCGATTTCTGGTACTTCCCCCTGCCCGAAAGCGGGATCGAGCCGTTGCTGCGCGCGCTCATCGAAGGGGAGGCGGGCATCCAGTCGCTCTCCATCGAACGCGCCGGGCTTCACGATGCCTTCGTCGAGATCGCGGGCGAGGCCGCCGCGCGGGAGCTCGCGGCGAGCGCGCAGGAACAGCAGGAAAAGCGGGCATGAGCGCGGTTCCGGGAACCAGTCGCCGGTCGGTCCTGAGCGCGGCGTTCGTAGTCGCGCGGCGCGACTTCACCGCCATCCTGTTCAGCAAGGCGTTCTTCTTCTTCCTGATCGGTCCGCTCGTGTTCCTCGGGATCAGCGGCGCGGCGGGCTATGTCGGTGCCAATGCCGCCGGCAGCGCGCCCGACCCGCGCCTCGGCGTGGCGATGGCCCCGGCGGATGCGGCCGCGATGGTCCGCGCGCACGAGACGCTGGACGAACTGGTCGACCTGCCCCCGATCGAGACGGTGACGGGCGCCGAGGCGAACGACATACCCGCCCTGCTGGCGGACAAGGATCGCAATCTCGCCGCGGTGGTGACCGGCACGCCGACCGCACCCGCCCTGCACGGAACGCAGGACCGGATCGACCGGTGGAAGGGCGATGTCGCGCTGATGGCCGCGGGGGCGCGCGGCGATGCCGCATCCTACCCCGAAGTGACCCTGTTCCCGGCCGCGACCAGCCGGGCCAGCGAACAGGCGGCGCAGGCGGGCACGGCGACCGCCGCGATCACGCTGTTGTTCCTCCTCTGCATGTTGCTCGCCGGCATGGTGATGTCGAACATGGTGGAAGAGAAAGCGAACAAGATCATAGAGATACTTGCCGCCGCGATCCCGATGGACGCGGTCTTCCTGGGCAAGCTGTTCGCGATGCTGGCCGTCAGCCTGGTCGGCATCGCCGTGTGGGGCAGCGTCGCGCTCGCGGTGCTCGTCCTGGGCGCCAGCGCACTCCCCCCATTGCCGGTCCCGGCGGTCGGCTGGCCGCTGTTTTGTGCGCTGTTCTTGATTTATTTCGCGATGGCCTATCTCCTGATCGGCTCCATCTTCCTCGCGATCGGGGCGATGGCGCCCACTGTCCGCGACGTGCAGACCATGTCGATGCCGGCCACGATTCTGCAGCTGGGCGTGTTCTTCCTCGCGACCTTCGCGGTCAGTTCGACCGGCTCGCCGCTGGAGCTTGCCGGCATCGCGTTCCCGCTAAGCTCGCCCTACGTGATGCTGGCCCGCGCGGCGCAGGAACCGGTGCTGTGGTGGCACGCCGCCGCGATCGCCTGGCAGGTGCTGTGGGTCGTCCTGTTCGTGAGGTTCGGCTCCGCCCTGTTCCGCCGTGTGGTCCTGAAATCGGGCGGCGCGGGCCGCGAGAAGGGCAAATGGCGGGCGTTGTTCACTCGCGGCGGGGCGTGAACGGCGGGGCGGCCCGTCGCATTTCGCAACCGTTCTGTTGACACCGATGTAAGCAAGCGCAGGATACATCCCGACCGAAGACGACCGCGCAATGAGTCGTCCGGGCGAGGAGAGTGATCCATGGCGACCCAAGCGCAGGCCGTGCCGACCTATCGCAGCAGCCCCGTCGCGCACGAGGCGCTGCGCGCGCATCTGGCACGGCATCCCGAAGACGCGCTGCACCATCCGCACAAATGGGACACCAGCCGCAGCGACATCTACGTCGAGAACCGCTGGCAGCCGATCTTTGCCGAGATGCGCGCAGCGGGCCCGGTGCATTACATCGACGACACCCCCTACGGCCCTTACTGGAGCGTGGTTTCGCACAAGGCGATCCAGCATACCGAGGCCCTGCCGGAGCTGTTCTCTTCCAGCTGGGAGCATGGCGGGATCACCATCCTCAACCGGATGAGCGACGAGACGCTGGCGGCGGAGGGGCGCGAGCGTTTCGAACTGCCGATGTTCATCGCGATGGACCGGCCCAAGCATACCGGCCAGCGCCGCACCGTGGCCCCCGCCTTCACTCCGGCGGAGATGAAGCGGCTCGAGGACGACATTCGCGCGCGCACCGGTCAGCGGCTCGACGCCCTGCCGCGCGGGGAGGTGTTCGACTGGGTCGGCGAGGTATCGATCCCGCTCACCACCGGTATGCTGGCGATTTTGTTCGGCTTCCCGTGGGAGGACCGGCATCTGCTCACTTTCTGGTCCGACTGGGCGGGGGATACCGAAATCGCGACCGTGCGCGCGCTCGACGATCAGCGGATGGAGATCCTGCGCGAGATGGGCGCCTATTTCGGCCAGCTCTGGGCGCAGCGGGTGCAGGCCGAACCGACGCCGGACCTCATTTCCATGATGATCCATTCCGAGGCGATGAACCACATGGACCCGCAGGAGTTCATGGGCAATCTGGTGCTGCTGATCGTCGGCGGCAACGACACCACGCGCAACACCATGAGCGGTATCGTCCACGAGCTCGACCGGTTTCCCGATCAGCGCGCGCTGTTCGAACGCGATGCATCGACCATCCCCAACGCGGTGCAGGAATGCATCCGCTACCAGACCCCGCTCAAGCATATGCGGCGGACCTGCACCCAGGATACCGACCTGTTCGGGCAACGCATCGCGGCGGGCGACAAGGTGGTACTGTGGTACAATTCGGCCAATCGCGACGAGGAGGTGTTCGCCGATGCCGACCGGCTCGACATCATGCGCGAGAATGCGCGGCGGCACCTTTCCTTCGGTTACGGCATCCACCGCTGCGTGGGTGCGCGGCTGGCCGAACTGCAGCTGCGGGTGCTGATGGAGGAGATGCACGCGCGGCGCATGCGGGTGCATGTCGCGGGCGCGGTGGAGCGGGTCCGGGCCAATTTCGTCGAGGGGTTCCGGCGTCTGGAGGTCGAGATCGCCACGTTTTGAACGACCGCGCGATCCAAGCGTTGGTTCAGGGAGCGGGTGCCAGACCCGTGCGCAGAGACATTCGAGGAGCCGTTACCATGAACCGACCGACCGATCGCCGCACCCTGCTGGGCTGGCTTGGCCTGGGCGCTTCGGCCAGCGTGCTCGCCGCGTGCGGGGGTTCGAAAGCCGAGGCGAAGACCTTCCCTGTTTCGATGAGCGAGGCGCAATGGCGCAAGAAGCTGTCGGCGCAGGAATTCGACGTCCTGCGCAAGGAAGCGACCGAACGCCCTTACACGTCCCCGCTGCTGAAGGAAAAGCGGGCGGGGACGTTCACGTGCGCGGGCTGCGCCAATCCGGTCTATTCCTCCAGGACGAAGTACGACAGCGGCACCGGCTGGCCCAGCTTCTGGGCGGCGAAGTCCGGCGCGGTCGGGACCCGGAGCGACTATTCGCTCGGCATCCCGCGCACCGAAGTGCATTGCGCGCGCTGCGGCGGACATCTGGGCCACATCTTCAACGACGGGCCTAAGCCCACCGGCAAGCGTCACTGCATCAACGGTGTCGCACTCGATTTCCGGCCCGCCTGAGCCGGCGACCGAGCGCGGACCCGATCAGTACATGTGCTGACCGCCATTGATGCTGATGGTGGAGCCGGTGACGAAGGCGGCATCTTCCGAACACAGGAAGGATACCCCGCGCGCGATCTCCTGCGCCTTGCCCAGCCGGCCGACAGGGATCTTGGCCACGATCTTTTCCAGCACTTCGTCCGGCACCGCCGCCACCATGTCGGTGTCGATATAGCCGGGCGCGATGGCGTTGACCGTGATCTTGTAGCGCGCGCCTTCCTGGGCCAGTGCCTTGGTGAAGCCGTGAATGCCGGATTTCGCCGCGGCGTAGTTCACCTGGCCGTATTGCCCCGCCTGGCCGTTGATCGAGCCGATGTTGACGATCCGGCCCCAGCCGCGCTCCTTCATGCCGGGGAAGCACGCCTTGGCCATGTTGAAGCACCCGCCAAGATTGATGCGCATGACCTCGTTCCAGTCGTCGAACCCCATCTTCAGCAGCGTGCCGTCGCGGGTGATTCCGGCATTGTTGACCACGACGTCGACCGGGCCGACTTCCTCGGCGACCCGCTGGCACCCGTCGAGCGCGGCCTGGTGGTCGCCCACGTCCCATTTGTAGGTCGCGATGCCGGTCTGGTCGGAAAAAGCCTTCGCCGCGTCGTCGTTGCCCGCGTAATTGGCAACCACGGTGAACCCATCAGTGCGCAGCTTCTCGCAGATTGCCCTTCCGATGCCCCGCGTACCGCCAGTGACGATCGCAACCTTGCCCATCGCAATTCCTTTCCCGTTCGCGGCCCCCGTCCGCATGCGGGAAAGCCTTCGCAAACCACGCTATACGCAGCGTAAAGCGCGCGATAGGGCGAAATCGAAGAAAGCGGCCGGAAGGACGCGCGCGCTCACCCGCGCAGCGTCATGCGACGGAAATCAGAAGCGCAGCTGGGTCCCGACATAGACCGACTGGTTGTCGGCCGTGCCATCGGTCAGCGGGGCCAGCCGGTCGCGTTCCTGCGACAGGCGCACACCGGCGGTCACGTTGAGATTGCCGGTGATCCGGTAGGAGCCACCCAGATCGACGCTCTGTTCGCCGAGCCCCTCCAGCGTGCGTGGTGCACGCCCGGCGGGCCGGTCCTGCTCCAGCGCGATCCGCGGCTGGAACCGGCTCGGCTTGTCCTTCACGCCGCCATCGGGGCGATAGAGCGACAGGTCCGGCATCTGGATGCTGGCGACGCCCGCGGGCAGCCGGTTCGCCGGTTTGGTGAAGCTTTGATAGCCGCGCGCGATGCCAAGGTCGAATTCGCTGGGCGCGATGTCGACGCTGCGCTTGCCCGGCTTGTTCGCGCCCTGCAGCGCGGTGCGGACCGAAATCGCGCGCGCCGTCTTGTCGTCGAGGCGGACCGCCACCGTGACCGTGCGATCGGCCAGGCTGGTGCCGCTTGCGGGGGTGAAGCGCATGGTTTCGCGCGTGGCGGCATACCGCTGCGCCACCTTGGCGGCGAGCGCGGGATCGACATTGGCCGGGGTGAAATGCGCGGAGCCGTCCGCCATGGGGGCCAGCACAACGCTGGATACCGCCAGCGCGGTCCCCGGCAGAGCCAGGGCGGCCGCACCCATCGCCAGCGCCGGAAGGGCGCGCTTGCGTAGCTTCGAGAAGCGATCGGTACGCATGACGAAAACGGGCATTCCCCTTGGCGGCCAAATCGGCGGCGAACCTGTTTCCACCTGACGCTTCGGCACCTTAACGGTTCCTGAGTGCAGCGGATCGGCTCGTCCCGATTCCTTGCCCTATAGCTATGCCTCGCCCGGGGGTGGTGCCAGCTTTTCCACAGGGGTCCGATCGATTCATCCGGCGGGTGTTGCGATTCGCACACAAGCGCCACTCAATTGGACCCGGCGCGGTATTCACTGCCGGTACAGCGCGGGCGGGGACAAGGGGCGGCGCGCTCTTGCCTTGTCGCACGGTATGCCGAGGTTATAGAGAGCGTTCGAGACAGGTTTCACAATGACAGCGGATAGCGCCCCCAGCATGACCCATTCCCCTACTCCCCGTCGCCACCTGATCCGCAGCCTCGCGGCCGGGACGCTGCTCGTCGCGCTGACCGCGTGCGGCGGCGGGCGCGATCTGCCGCGCGGCGACCTCGCCGCCAGCCAGGTCACCACGATCGGCGTGAACTCCTATCTGTGGCGCGCCGCGCTGGAGACGGTGAGCTTTGCCCCGCTGCTGCAGACCGACAGCGCGGGCGGCGTCATCGTGACCGATTGGTACGCGAACCCGCAAAACCCGGGCGAGCGGGTCAAGCTGACCGTGTCGATCCTCGATTCCGATCTGCGGGCGGACGCCGTGCGCGTCGCGGCGAGCCGCCAGGTTTCGCAGGGCGGCGCCTGGGTCGACGCCCCGGTGCAGGCCGCGACCGTGCAAAAGCTGGAAGACATCATCCTGACCAAGGCGCGCGACTTGCGCCGCGAGGCGATAGCCGGCTGATCCGGCGCGTTCCGCAATCTTTCGCCCAACGGGGGGCAACATGACCGAAGAGCGTTTCGATCCGTCCGTAGCCGACGGGCGCTGGCAGCGTGCCTGGGACGAGGCCGACTGCTTCCGCGCCGATTCGTCGGGCGACGCGCCCAAGTCCTACATCCTCGAGATGTTCCCCTACCCCAGCGGGCGCATCCATATCGGCCACGTGCGCAATTACACGATGGGTGACGTGCTCGCCCGGTACAAGCGGATGCGCGGGCACGCGGTGCTGCACCCGATGGGCTGGGACGCGTTCGGGATGCCGGCCGAAAACGCGGCGATGGAGCGCGGGGTGCATCCGGGTGGGTGGACGCGCGACAACATCGCCAACATGAAGGCGCAGTTGAAGCGGATCGGCTTCGCGATCGACTGGTCCCGGGAATTCGCCACCTGCGACCCTGAATATTACGGCCATGAACAGGCGCTCTTCCTGGCGCTGTACGAGGCCGGGCTGGTCTATCGCAAGGAAAGCACGGTCAACTGGGACCCGGTCGACATGACCGTGCTCGCCAACGAACAGGTGATCGACGGCAAGGGCTGGCGCAGCGGCGCCGAGGTCGAGAAGCGCAAGCTGGCGCAGTGGTTCCTGAAGATCACCGACTTCGCCGACGAGCTGCTGGACGGGCTCGAATCCCTCGACAAATGGCCCGACAAGGTGCGCCTGATGCAGGAGAACTGGATCGGCAAGTCGACCGGGCTGCAGTTCCGCTTCGCGCTGTCGAACGGCGGCGAGGTCGCGGTCTATTCGACCCGGCCGGACACCATCTTCGGCGCGAGCTTCGTCGCGGTCGCTCCCGATCACCCGATCGCGCAAGCGGTGGCGGCCGACAACCCGGAGGCGGCGGCCTTTGTGGACGAATGCAAGCGCGGCGGCACCACCGCCGCGGCGCTCGAAACGATGGAGAAGAAGGGCTACCGCACCGCCATCACCGCGGTGCACCCGATCACCGGCGCGGACCTGCCCGTCTTCATCGCGAATTTCGTGCTAATGGATTACGGCACCGGCGCGGTCATGGGCGTGCCGGGCCACGACCAGCGCGATTTCGAATTCGCGAGCAAATACGGCCTGCCGATCCTGCGCGTGGTCGCGGGCAAGGACACCGCCGCGGATGCGCCGCTGACGCAGGCCGAGGCGGGCGAGGGCACGCTGGTGAACTCCGCCTTCCTCGACGGCATGGCAGTCGAGGAAGCAAAGGAGCGGATCGTCGCGCGCGCCGAGGACGAGGGCTGGGGCGAGGGCCGGACGGTGTGGCGCCTGCGCGACTGGGGCGTCTCGCGCCAGCGGTACTGGGGCACGCCGATCCCCTTCATCCATTGCGGAACATGCGGCGTGGTGCCGGTGCCTGTCGATCAGTTGCCGGTGAAGCTGCCCGAAGACGTCGATTTCAAGACCCCGGGCAACCCGCTGGAGCGGCACCCGACGTGGAAAGACGTCACCTGCCCGACCTGCGGCGGGGACGCCGCGCGCGAGACCGACACGCTCGACACCTTCGTCGATTCGAGCTGGTATTTCCTGCGCTTCGCGAGCCAGCCGGACGACCGTCCGTTCGACCCCGAGGAAGTGGCCAAGTGGCTGCCGGTCGAACAGTATATCGGCGGCATCGAGCATGCGATCCTGCATCTCCTCTACGCCCGGTTCTGGACCCGCGCGCTGAAGCACATCGGCATGATCGACTTCGCCGAACCCTTCGCCAGCCTGTTCACGCAAGGGATGGTCACGCACGAGACCTATTCGCGCGCGCAAGGCGGGCGCACCGTCTATTACGCGCCGGACGAGATCAGCCGCGAAGCGGAACGCGCGCTGCTGAAGGACGATGGCGGCGAGGTCGAGATCGGCCGCGTCATCAAGATGTCGAAGTCGAAGAAGAACACGGTCGATCCCGACGCGATCATCGCCCGCTACGGCGCGGATGCGGTGCGCTGGTTCATGCTATCCGACAGCCCGCCCGAACGCGACCTGCCGTGGTCCGAAGCCGGGATCGAGGGGTGCGCGCGCTTCGTCCAGCGCGTGTGGCGGCTGCTCGATACGGTCGATGCGAACGCCGCCGGCGAGGACGTCGCGCTGCGCCGCAAGCTGCACCAGACGGTCGCCGCCGTGGCCGAGGATATCGAGGCACTGTCCTTCAACAAGGCGGTGGCGCGGATCTACGAACTGGTCTCCGCGATCGAGAAGGCGCAGCCCAGTGCCGACCGCGCCGATGCGGTGCGCGACGTCCTGCTGCTGGTGGCGCCGATGATGCCGCATCTGGCCGAGGAGGGCTGGGATCGCCTGCCCGCGACGCACGGTCTGATCGCGCAGGCGCCGTGGCCCGAGGTCGATCCGGCGATGCTGGTCGAGGACGAGGTGACGATCGCGGTGCAGCACAAGGGCAAGCTGCGCGACACGATCACCGTGGCGAAGGGGCTGCCCAAAGACGAGCTGGAGGCGCTTGCGCTCGCCAGCGAGAAGGTCCAGCGTTCGATCGATGGGGCCCCATTGCGCAAGGTGATCGTCGTGCCCGACCGGCTGGTGAATATCGTCACATGAGGCGCCTCGCGTTCCTGTTGCCGCTGGCATTGCTGCTGCCCGCATGCGGGTTGCAGCCGCTCTATGGCGGCGGCGCCAGCGGGGCGACCGCCCATGGGCTGTCGCAGATCGAAGTCGGCCCGATCGCGGGCGAGGCGGGCTGGCTGGTCGCCAATTCGCTGCGCGACAGGCTGGGCCGTTCGGGGGCCGGGGCGGCTCGCTATCGGCTCGACGTGCGGCTCGACGACGAGCTGGAAGGGCTCGGCCTGCTCAACGACGATTCGATCGGGCGCGAACGGCGTACGTTGCGGGCGCGCTATCAGCTGGTCGATCTGTCCTCCGACGAGATCGTGCTGGATGCGACCGCAGGCTCGGACGCCGGGATCGACGTGGTGTCGAGCGAGTATGCGGTGATCGCGGCGGAGCGGACCGCTCTCGAGCGGCTGGCCGACGAAATTGCCGGCCAGATCGTCACGCGCGTCGCGCTGACCATGCGCCAAGGGCGATGAAGGCCACCCAGCGCGATTTCGCCGCCACCGCCCGCAAGGCGGCCACCGCGTGCGGCGTCTTCTTCTTCTGCGGTCCCGACGAAGCCGGGGCCAGCGCGGCGGCGGACACCATCCGGGGGCTGCTGCCTGATCCTGGCGAACGGATCGAACTGACCGGCGCGGAGCTGAAGCGCGACCCCGTGCTGCTGGGCGACGAAGCGCGTTCCACCTCGCTGTTCGGCGACCGGCGGCACATCCTGGTGCGCGCCAATGGCGACGAGGCGCACGACGCGCTCGCCAATCTGCTGGCGGGCGAGGGCGAGGCGTGTCCGGTGCTGGTCGTCGCCACCGGGGCCACCGACAAGTCACGCAGTGCGAAGCTGCTGGCCAATCGCGCGGATGCGCTGGTGGCGATGTTCTACCCGCCCGAACTGCGCGACTTCGTCGGCACGGTACGCGACATCGCCGATGCGGCTGGCCTGCGGCTGGCGGGCGATCTGGCGGAGCAGGTCGCGCGCGCGGCAGGCATGGACCGGCGCCTGGCGCAGACCGAACTCGACAAGCTGGCGCTCTATCTCGACGCGTCGCCTGCCGCGCCGCGCACGGTCGAACCGGCGGATTGGGAAGCGATCGGCGCGAAGACCGAGGAAGAAGGCTTCATGCCGCTGGTCAACGCCGCGCTGTCGGGCCAGGTCGATCGCCTGCCAAGCGAGCTGGCGCGGATGCGCGAGGTCGGGCTGAACGCGGTGGCAGTGGCGCTGGCGTGCGAGCGGCGCGCGGCACAGCTCGCGCAGCTGGCGGCGCGGCTGGGGGGCGAGCGGGACGTCGGGGCGTTCATCCAGGCGGAAAAGCGCGCGCGCCGCGTCTTCTGGAAGGACGAGCGCGACCTGACCGCACAATTGCGCATCTGGCGCGCCCGGCGGCTGGATCGGCTGGTCGAGCGGCTGACCGCGCTGCACCGCAACCTGTTGTCCAACAGCCAGTCGGCGGAGCTTCTGCTGGCGCAGGAACTGGCCGAGATCGCGCGCTTCGCCGCGCCGCGGCCCTAGTTCTCCGGAACCGAGAAGCTGCCCGTCACCCGCCCGTTGGAGCGGCTGACCCCGGGTTCGTTGCCGACCGGCGAGGTGCCCTGCGCGCTGCCGTCCACGCTGGACAGGCCGCTGTTGAGGTCGATCGTCAGGCGCCCGCCGTTCAGCGTGTCGCCGCCGCGGCGCAGGCGGACATTGCCCGCCATGGTGATGATGTTGCGGTTGAAATCGTAGATCGCAAGATCGCCCTGCGCCCGCTCGCTCCCCCGCTCCACCGTCACGCCGCCGGTCGCGGTGATCCGCTGGATCCTGAGCGCGCCGGCATCGGAATAGTTCACGATGGTCCGCGCGGCGCGCAGGGTCAGCCCGGCCTGGTCGATCACGACATTGCCCGACAGGACGACCCGGTTCTGCCGGTCCTGCAGTTCGATCCGGTTGGCGGCGTAATTGACCGGTGCTTTCGAATTGTGGCTCGCGATCGCCTGCGCGTTGAGGGCGATCCCGCCCGCCAGCGCGCAGGTGGCGGCAAAGCCGAGCGCGAAGGAGCGCAGGGCGGTGCGGCGCAGCGGGGAAACCCGCATGGGGTGGGGCGTGGCGCGGGTCATGGCATCCTCATCTTGCCCGGCACCATGCGCAGCCGGGCGTCCCCGTCAAGCGTGACGGTGCGTTGGTCGAGATCGGCTTCCATCCGGTTGGCGGAGAAGGTGCCGGCGGGAATTTCCCCCTCCACCCCGCCGGTGCCGGTGACGTGACGGTTGTCGAGATCGATCGAGACCCCGCGCGCGACGAAGCGATAGCCGTCCGCCGCCGTCACCTTCAGCGCGCCGGCGACGTCCAGCACCTGGTCCGACAGGTCGTAGGCGCCGCCCGGCGCCAGCAATTGCGCAGGCCCGCCCGACAGAAGGATGCGCCCCACCACCGTGTCGAGCCGCACGATCCCTTCCGCGCTGGAGCGCTGGTTGGCGTCCTTCGCCATCAGCGAAAACGGCCGGCCGCGATTGTCGGCACCGCGATAGAGCGCGTTCTGCACTTCCAGCCGCTTGTCGATGGTGGCCACCTTGTCCCGGTCGAGCAGGAACGACACCTCGCTGCGCGGGGTCAGCGGGCTCATCACCATCAGCGCGGCGACCACGCCCACCCCCATCGGCAGCGCCATCGCCAGGAACCGCACCAGCCTGTCGTGAAAGCCACCCGGCGCGGCGAAATGCTGACGCCCGCGGCGCAGCGCCTTGGCGTCCTCGGTCTCGATCCGGCGCTGGGTGTGGGTGGGGCTCATCCGACAGGTGCGTTCATTCGTGACTGAAGATATCCTTGTCCTCCCAGCCGGCGATGTCGAGCCGGGCGCGGGTGGGCAGGAAATCGAAACAGGCCTGCGCCATGGCGGTGCGGCCTTCGCGCTCCAGCCGCTCGGCGAAGATGTCGCGCAGGCGATGGAGGTAGCGCACGTCGGAGGCGGCGTAGTCGCGCTGCGCGTCGGTGATGACGGGCGCGCCCCAGTCGGAGCTTTGCTGCTGCTTGGAAATGTTTTCCCCCAGCAGCTCCTCGACCAGCATCTTCAGCCCGTGCCGGTCGGTATAGGTGCGGGTCAGCTTGCTGGCGATCTTGGTGCAGAACACCGGGGCGGCGGTGACGCCGAGGTAATATTCGATCGCGGCGAGATCGAAGCGCGCGAAATGGTACAGCTTCACCCGGTCCGGATCGGCCAGCACGGCCTTCAGGTTCGGCGCCGCATAGGCGCTGTCGACCGCGAAGCGCACCAGGTGCTCGTCCCCGCCGCCGTCGCTGATCTGTACGAGGCACAGGCGGTCGCGCCGCGTGATGAGGCCCATCGTCTCGGTATCGACCGCGACGGGTCCGGCGCCCAGCGCATCGGCGGGCAGGTCTTCTTCGTGAAAATATACAGCCATAGCGCGCTCGCCCTAGGCCCAATGGGGAAAGAGGGGAAGGGGCGATGGCGGTGCGGGCGCGCCCGCGCTAGCGAACGAGCCATGACCGATCCGATCCCCGAAAGCTGGCGCGAGGCGCTGGCCCCCGCGCTCGAAACCCCCGAGGCGCGCCGGCTGGGCGGCTGGCTGCGGGCGGAGGAGGAGGCGGGCAAGGCGATCTACCCGCCGCGCGGGCGCCGGCTGGCGGCGTTCGAACTGACGCCGCTCGACCGGGTCAGGGTCGTGATCCTGGGGCAGGATCCCTATCACGGGCCCGGGCAGGCGATGGGCCTGTCCTTCTCCGTACCCGAGGGCGTGCGCGTCCCGCCGAGCCTTGCCAACATCTACAAGGAACTGGCCAGCGATTGCGGCGTCGCGGCGCCGGCCAGCGGGGACCTGAGCCGCTGGGCGCGGCAGGGCGTGCTCCTCCTCAACAACACGCTGACGGTGGAGGCGGGACAGGCGGGCAGCCATGCCGGGCGCGGCTGGGACGCGATCACCGACGCGGCCGTACGCGCGGTGGCGGCGCGCGGCGTGCCGACCGTGTTCATCCTGTGGGGCAGCCACGCGCAGAAGAAGGCGGCGCGGATCGACGCCCTGCGGGACGGGCCGCACCTCGTCCTCGCCAGCCCGCATCCCAGCCCGCTGTCCGCGCATCGCGGCTTCTTCGGCAGCAAGCCCTTCAGCCGCGCCAACGCCTTCCTGGCAGAGCACGGGCGCGGTACGATCGACTGGGGTGGAACGCCGACCGGGGGTGTTTGAGAAAGTTTGCGCGGCGTAATCGTCGTGTGAGTTCAGCAGGTTGCGGGCCAAATGCGGGTTCGCGGTGCCACCTTTGCTGGCGAGGGCGTCCGCGTGCGGTCGCGCGGGATAAGGGCGGGGCTCTGACATTGCGCCACCGTGCCACGGGTGGGGGGTGTAGGACAGGCCTCGCGCGCGCCGCCCTCACCGACGCATCATGGGTGGTGGAACAGTCCCCCTATCGCGGCAGGTCGGTCTTCCCCATCAGGGCCTCGTCCACGGCGGCGGCGCACTGGCGGCCCTCGCGGATGGCCCAGACGACCAGGCTCTGCCCCCGGCGCATGTCGCCGCAGGTGAAGATGCCCGGCTCGCTGGCGGCGTAGGCGCGTTCGTCGGCGGCAACGGTGCCGCGCTCGCTCAGCGCCACGCCCGCCCGGTCGAGCAGGCCGCGCCTTTTTGGTCCGGTGAAGCCCATCGCGAGCAGGATGAGGTCGGCGGGCAGGGTGAATTCGCTGCCCGGCACCTCGTGCATCTGGCGGTCCTTCCACTCGACGCGCACGCATTCGAGGCCGGATACCGCGCCGTTTTCCGCCACGACCCGCTTGGTCAGCACCGCCCAGTCGCGCGTCGCGCCTTCCTCGTGGCTGCTGGAGGTGCGCAGCTTCAGCGGCCAGTCGGGCCAGGTCAGCGCCTTGTCTTCCTTCTCGGGCGGGCGGGGCATGATCTCCAGCTGCGTGACGCTCTTCGCGCCCTGCCGGTTGCTGGTGCCCACGCAATCGGAGCCGGTGTCGCCGCCGCCGATCACGATCACGTGCTTGCCCGTCGCGGTCAGGCTGCCGCGCGGCGCGGCGCGCAGTTCGTCGTCGCCCGCATTGCGCTTGTTCTGCTGAGTCAGGAATTCCATCGCCAGCCGCACGCCGGGCAGTTCCGCGCCCGGAATGTCGAGATTGCGCGCTTCCTCCGCGCCGCCCGCCAGCACGATGGCGTCGAAATTCTCCTGCAGGGCGGAAAAGCTGACGTCGACGCCGACCTCGGCGCTGGTCTTGAACACCACGCCTTCGGCTTCCATCTGCACCGCGCGCCGGTTGATGAGGTGCTTTTCCATCTTGAAGTCGGGAATGCCGTAGCGAAGCAGGCCGCCGACGCGGTCGTTCTTCTCGAACACGGTCACCGCGTGACCCGCGCGCGCCAATTGCTGCGCGCAGGCGAGCCCGGCGGGGCCGGAGCCGATGACCGCCACCGCCTTGCCGGTTTGCGTCTTCGGCGGCTGCGGGCGGATCCATCCTTCTTCCCACCCGCGATCGACGATGGCGCACTCGATCGCCTTGATCGCCACCGGCTGGTCGACGATGTTGAGCGTGCACGCCGCCTCGCACGGGGCGGGGCAGATGCGGCCGGTGAATTCGGGGAAATTGTTGGTCGAGTGGAGGACGGTGAGCGCGTTCTTCCAGTCGTCCTCGTAGACCAGATGGTTCCAGTCCGGGATGATGTTGTTCACCGGACAGCCATTGTGACAATAGGGAATGCCGCAATTCATGCAGCGGCTCGCCTGCCCGCGCAGCGTATCGTCGTCGAACGGAACGGTGAATTCCTTGTAGGTCTTCAGCCGCTCCTCGGGCGGGATCGACGTGCGTTCCTGCCGGTCGAGTTCGAGAAATCCGGTTTCCTTGCCCACGAGGTCAAATCTCCGATTTGGATTGGGGGAGTGTCCGACCGCTGCCGGACCGATGGTGCGAGGCCGGCATCATTCCGCCGCCTCGGCCGCGGCTTCCTCGCGCTCGTCCTCCAGCTGGCGCAGCGCGCGTTCGTAATCGGTCGGCATGACTTTCACGAATTTCGCCAGCGCATTGTCCCAGTCGTCGAGCAGCGCGGCGGCCCGGGCCGAACCGGTGTGCAGCTTGTGCCTTTCGAGCAGAATGCGCAGCCGCTCCGCATCGTGGCGCAGCATGTCGCCCATGCCGAAATCGAGCACGCTGTTGGGCCGCTGGGTCGGACGGCTGGTGCCATCGTCGTTGTCGGGTGCCGGATCGATCCGCCGCAGCTCCACCTGCGCCGGGTTGACGCGGTCGGCGAACTGGCCGTCCTCGTCCAGCACGTAGGCGATCCCGCCCGACATGCCCGCCGCAAAGTTGCGGCCCGTGCGGCCCAGCACCACCGCGACGCCGCCGGTCATGTATTCGCAGGCATGGTCGCCCGCGCCCTCGACCACGGCGATCGCGCCCGAATTGCGGACGGCGAAGCGCTCGCCCGCGACGCCTTCGAAATAGGCCTCGCCCGCGATCGCGCCGTAAAGCACGGTGTTGCCAACGATGATGTTCTCGCCCGGCTTGCGATCGACCCCGCGCGGCTGGCGAACCACGATGCGCCCGCCCGACAGCCCCTTGCCGACGTAGTCGTTGGCATCGCCGGTGAGCTCCAGCACCACGCCGTGGGCGAGCCACGCGCCGAAGCTCTGCCCGGCCACCCCGTTCAGATTGATGCGGATCGTTTCGGGCGGCAGGCCGGAAAGACCGCGCGCCTCGGCGATCCGGCCCGACAGCATCGCGCCCACCGTGCGGTTCACGTTGCGGATTTCGCGGCTCAGCACCACCGGCTCGCCGCTCTCGATGGCGTCCTGGCACGCCGCAATCAGTTCGTTGTCCATCGCCCCGGCGAGGCCGTGGTCCTGCACCTCGGTATGGCGCAGGCTGCGCCCGGCGGGGACCGAGACGCGGTGGAGAATCTTCGACAGGTCGATCCCGTCCGCCTTCCAGTGGCGGTGGACCCGCGCCATGTCGAGCCGGTCGACCCGCCCGACCATCTCGTCGACGGTGCGAAAGCCCATCTCGGCCATGATCGCCCGCAATTCCTCGGCGACGAAGAAGAAGTAGTTGATGACGTGTTCGGGCGTGCCGGTGAAGCGCGCGCGCAGCACCGGGTCCTGCGTTGCCACGCCGACCGGGCAGGTGTTGAGGTGGCATTTGCGCATCATGATGCAGCCCGCCGCGATCAGCGGCGCGGTCGCGAAGCCGAACTCGTCCGCGCCCAGCAGCGCGCCGATCGCGACGTCGCGTCCGGTGCGCAGGCCGCCATCGACCTGCACGTTGATGCGGCTGCGCAAATCGTTGAGGAGCAGCGTCTGCTGCGTCTCGGCCAGCCCGATTTCCCACGGCGAGCCGGCATGGGTCAGGCTGGTCAGCGGGCTGGCGCCGGTGCCCCCTTCGTAGCCGGAGATCGTGACGTGGTCGGCGCGCGCTTTCGATACGCCCGCGGCGACCGTGCCGACACCGACTTCGGACACCAGCTTGACCGAAATGCGCGCCGCCGGATTCACGTTCTTGAGGTCGTGGATCAGCTGCGCCAGATCCTCGATCGAGTAGATGTCGTGGTGCGGCGGCGGGCTGATGAGGCCCACGCCCGGGGTCGAATGGCGCACCGCGGCGATCGCCTTGTCGACCTTGTGACCGGGTAGTTGCCCACCCTCGCCAGGCTTTGCGCCCTGCGCCATCTTGATCTGGATGTCATCCGCATTGACGAGATATTCGGTGGTGACGCCGAAGCGCCCCGATGCGACCTGCTTGATCCGGCTGCGCATCGAATCGCCGTTGTCGAGCGTCGCGAACCGATCGACCTCCTCGCCCCCCTCGCCGGTGTTGGAGCGCGCGCCGATGCGGTTCATCGCCAGCGCGAGCGTGGTGTGCGCCTCCCGGCTGATCGAGCCGAAGCTCATCGCCCCGGTACTGAAGCGCTTGACGATCTCGGCCGCGGGTTCGACCTCCTCGACCGGGATCGGATGCTCCGCCCGCCTGAACTCCATCAGCCCGCGAATGGTCAGCAGCCGCTCGGACTGTTCGTTCATGGTCTTCGCGAATTCGGCGTAGTTCTTGGGATCGTTCCCGCGCACCGCGTGCTGGAGGTTGGCTACCGATGTCGGGGTCCAGGCATGGTCCTCGCCGCGCAGGCGGTACTGGTAGATGCCGCCGACATCCAGCATCTCGGCGTGGACCGGGTCGTCGCCATAGGCGACCTCGTGGCGGCGCATCGCCTCCTGCGCGACCTCGGTCAGGCCGATGCCCTCGATGGTGGTCGCGGTGCCGGTGAAGAAGCGCTCGACGAAGGCGCTCGACAGGCCGACCGCGTCGAAGATCTGCGCGCCGCAATAGGACTGGTAGGTGGAGATGCCCATCTTGGACATGACCTTGCGTATGCCCTTGCCGACCGCCTTGATGTAGT
>CAYNZQ010000011.1:0-109176 GCA_964401795.1 uncultured Citromicrobium sp. | reverse complement strand
TGGTCAGCGCCGCGCCCTTGTTGCCGCGCTCTTCCTTGACGACCTGCACCAGCAGGACCTGGCGGCGGTGGATGACGTCCTGGATCTTGTAGCGGCGGCGCAGCGCCTGGCGCCGTGCGCGAACCTCGTCGACCTGCTTGGCGCGGCTGCGCTGGCCGCCACCCTTGCCCTGGCGGCGACCGCGGCCGCGACGCCCGCGACGGCCGTTGCTCTCGCTCTCGTCGTCGGTGTCGTCGTCGCTGTCGTCATCGTCGTCGTCGCCGTTCTCGACCCGACCTTCCTCGATGGTGGCGACCCGATCCTTCTCCGAGGTGTCTATTTCCTCCAGGCCGTCCTCGGCCAGGTCCTCGGCCAGTGCCTCGCCGCTTTCCTCGTCCTCGGCGTCGTATTCGTCGCCGGGCAGATTGCCGCGCTCTTCGTCTTCGGCGCGCAGGCGCGCCTCTTCCTCGGCCGCCTCGGCATCCTCGGCCAGCAGGGCCTCGCGATCTTCCTTCGGGATCTGGTAGTAGTCGGGGTGAATTTCGCCGAACGCCAGGAAGCCGTGACGGTTGCCGCCGAAATCGACGAATGCCGCCTGCAGGCTGGGTTCTACGCGGGTAACCTTGGCGAGGTAGATGTTGCCCTTGATCTGCTTGTGTTCGGCAGATTCGAAATCGAATTCCTCAATCCGGTTGCCCTTGAGCACCGCCACCCGGGTTTCTTCCTGGTGGCGCGCATCGATAAGCATGCGCGTTGCCATGTAATAGTCTCCATGCGCCCATACGCCGGGGCAAGCCCGGTTCGCGGCGCGAATGTTGTGAAAAGCCGCGTCCCGTGAATGCGGGACCTGCGGAATGCGTGAACCGCCGCGGGCGCTGCGTCGCCACGGAACGGGGTATCGTGTCTGCTGCAGAAAGTGGGCACGCCATGTGCACCGCCTCGCCCATCGCAATGCCGGAAACCGGCACGGTCGCGAAGGGGTAAGGACTGCTCATCTGTTGCATCAACCTGTCGTTTGGACCGGACGATAGACTGCCGGCCTTGCCAAAGGGTTCATCCTGCGGGCGAAACGGACAAAATCCGTTCACGACCGCGCCGACCCTCGGGCAAGCGATGAGCTAGCATCCCGGCGCGCGCCCGGCAACTGCGGATACGCGGTTGCGTATTGCCATGCGCCGCCCCGGCGACCTATTCGCATGCCTGCGATGAGCTTGCGCACCCAGATATTCTGCCTGCTGCTGATCCCGGTCGCGCTGGTCGCGGCAGTGCTGGCGCTGGGGCTGACCGTGCCCGTTCCCTATCTGGGGCGCGACTACGTCCTCACCATCCTGCTCCCGCAAACGCGCCCCGCCGCCGGGCTGCCGGCGGTGGAAGGCGCGATGGACCGGTCGCGCCCGCTGGTGGTGATCGATGCGGGGCACGGGGGGAAGGACCCGGGCGCGAGCGGCGCGGGCATGCAGGAAAAGGCAGTGGTGCTCAGCCTGGCGCGCGCCCTGCGCGATCGTCTGGTGGAAGAGGGCGGGGTGCGGGTCGCGATGACCCGCGCGGACGACACCTTCCGCCCGCTGGCGGAGCGGCCGGAGATCGCCCGCCAACTCGATGCCGACCTGTTCATCTCGATCCACGCCGACAGCGCGGGCGACAATTCGGGCGTGCAGGGGGCCAGCATCTACACCCTGTCGCGCCAGGCGAGTAGCGAGGCCGCGGCCCGCTTCGCCCGGCGCGAGAACGATGCCGACCGCTTGAACGGGCTCGACGTCGCGCAAACGAGCGACAGCGTCAGCAATATTCTGGTCGAGCTGTCGCAGCGCCGGGTGCAGGAACGCTCGGCCGAATTCGCGCGGCTGATCGTGCGCGAGGGGGAAGGGCGGCTGCAATTCCATCCGCAACCGCGCCGTTCCGCCGCGCTGGCCGTGCTGCGCGCGCCCGACGTGCCCGCCGTCCTCTACGAAGCGGGCTTCATCACCGATCCCGCCGATGCGGAGCGGCTGACCTCGCCCACGGGCCGGGCGCAGTTCGCGGAGACGATGGCGCGCGCGATCCGCATCTATTTCGCGCGGCAGACGCCCGCGCAGTGACGGTGCCCGTCCTACCCGGCTGTGGACCATCGCGGCTTGCGCGCGATTGGTTATGGCGCGCGACAGGATCGCCATGCTAGGGCGCCGCGCAACCCATGGCTGACGCTTCTGTTCCCTTCCACTATCGCATCCGCCGCGAGGCGTCGGGTGCCTTGTCCCAGTTGGGCGAGGGCTGGCATGCCACCACGTCCGGTTTTCGCGGCTGGTGGCGCACCAGCGGGCTGTTCCGCTGGCTCTTCTCGCTCGGCGCGGTGGGCCTGGCCCTGCTGCTGGCGCTCTACACGGTTCTGATCTGGGATCTGCCCGATGCGAAGTCGCTGACCACCTACGAGACCCCGCTGCCCACCGTGGTGCGCGGCATCGACGGCGAGATCGTCCATTCCTACGCGCGCGAACGGCGGGTGCAGCTGCAATATGGCGACTTTCCCAAACCGCTGATCAACGCGTTTCTTTCGGCGGAGGACAAGACGTTCTTCAGCCACGGCGGCGTCGACCTGTTCGGCACGCTGAACGCGGTGGCCGACTACGCCCGCAAATACGGTTCGGACGAGCGGGCGGTGGGCGGTTCCACCATCACCCAGCAGGTGGCCAAGAACCTGCTGCTGGGCGACGAGTATTCCGTCACGCGCAAGCTGAAGGAAATGGTGCTGGCGCGGCGCATCGAAAGCGTCATGAGCAAGCCGCAGATCCTCACCCTCTATCTCAACGAGATCCCCCTGGGGCGGCGCAGCTTCGGCGTGCAGGCGGCCTCGCGCGCCTATTTCGACAAGGATGTCGGCGATCTCGACCTGCACGAGGTCGCGTTCCTCGCGATCCTGCCGAAGGCGCCGGAGAAATACGGCCGGACGAAGCACCGCGAAGAGGCGCTGGTGCGCCGCAATTTCGTGCTCGATCAGATGGCGAAGAACGACTTCATCACCCAGGCGCAAGCGCAGGCGGCGGAGGCGCAGCCGCTCGGCCTCGTGACGCAGCGCCGGACCCGCTCGGCCGATGCGGGCTATTTCCTGGAAGAGGTGCGCCGCGAGCTGATCGACCGGTTCGGCGAAAGCGCGGAGGACGGGCCCAACAGCGTCTATGCCGGCGGGTTGTGGGTGCGCACCTCGCTCGACACGCAATTGCAGGACGCGGCGCGCGACGCGCTGCGTTACGGCCTGCTGCGCTATCACGGCAATCGCGGCTGGCGCGGGCCCATCGCAACCATCGACCTCAGCGACGGCGACTGGCGCGGCCAGCTCGACGGTTCCAACCTCGCGATCAATTACAAGGACTGGCGCGTGGGCGTGGTTACGCAGCGCGACGGGTCCAGCGCGACGATCGGCTTCGCCGACGGCGCCACCGCCCCGCTGGTCGGCCTCCCGGCGAAGCTGAAGGCGGGCGACGTCGTCGCCGCCGCGCCGTCCGGCCGGAACTACGCCGTGCGCACCGTTCCCGAGGTGTCGGGCGGCATGGTGGTGGAAGATCCGCAGACGGGCCGCGTCACCGCGATGCAGGGCGGGTTCGACTTCCGCCTCGGCAGTTTCAACCGCGCCACGCAGGCGAAGCGGCAGCCCGGGTCAACCATCAAGCCGTTCGTCTACGCGACTGGGCTCGACCACGGGATGACCCCGTCGACGCAGGTGGCCAACACCTCCTACTGCTTCTACCAGGGCGCCAATCTGGGCGAGAAGTGCTTCAGCAATTCGGGCGGCGGCGCGGGCGGCACGCACACCATGCGCTGGGGGCTGGAGCAGAGCCAGAACCTCATGACCGTGCGCGTCGCGATGGAAGCGGGCATGCCCAACGTCATCAACACTTTCAAGCGGCTCAATATCGGCGAGTACAAGCCCTATCCCGCCTTCGCGCTGGGCGCGGGCGAGACGACGGTGCTGCGCATGGTCAACGCCTACGCCACGCTGGCCGACCAGGGCCGCCTGCACGATCCGACGCTGATCGACTACGTTCAGGACCGCCGCGGGAAGGTCATCTGGCGCGCGGACGAGCGCCCGTGCGAAGGGTGCAACATGGCAGAATGGAACGGCCAGCCCATGCCCCGGCTCGGCCCGACCGGAAAGCAGGCGCTCGATCCGCGCACCGCCTACCAGGTCATCCACATGCTGGAAGGCGTGGTGATCCGCGGCACCGGGCGGCGCCTGTCGGGGATGGGTCTGCCGCTGTTCGGCAAGACCGGGACCACGACCGGCCCCAAGGACACATGGTTCATGGGCGGCACGCAGCAGCGCGTCGCGGGCGTCTTCATCGGGTTCGACAATCCGCGCAACATGGGCGGGTACGCGCAAGGCGCGACCGTCGCGGCCCCGGTGTTGAAACACTTCATCGAGAACACGCGCAAGCGGTGGGACGATTCCCCCGCCGTCGCGCCGCCCGGCATCCGCATGGTCCAGATCGACCGCGTCTCGGGCAAGCGTGTGTTCGGCCAGACCGCCAGCGACGCAGTGAAGGCCCCGGTCATCTGGGAGGCTTTCAAACCCGATACCGAACCGCCGCGCACCACCCGGCTGGAACAGCTCGCGGCCGAACGGCGCCGCATCCTCGAACTGATCCGGCGGGGCGAGGAGGGGCCGCGCGAAACCGCGACCCAGCAGGCGGACCAGCGTCCGAGCGACTTCGTGGAGGAGCAGGGCGGGATCTACTGATCGGGTCCGCTCTGCTCCCAGGTTACCTCCGCAATAACGCTTGGCGATCGGGGCGTGCGGGTTCATGATGCCGCGCATGACCCGCACATTGTCCATCGCCGCGCTGGCGCTCGTCGCCGCATCGCTTTCGTTCTCGCCCGCGCAGGCGGAGCTTCCGCCCGGACAGGCGGCGCCTGCCTTTACCGTCGAGGGCGCGATGGCGGGCAAGCCGGTGACGGTCGACCTGAAGGCCGCCCTGAAGAAAGGGCCGGTGGTGCTCTATTTCTTTCCCGCCGCCTTCACGCCCGGCTGCAACGTGGAAGCGCACACCTTCGCACAGAACATCGCCCGGTTCCGCGCCGCGGGCGCCACGGTGATCGGCATGACCGCGGGCAATACCGACCAGCTGGCCAAGTTCTCGGCGGAAAAATGCGCGGGCAAGTTCACCGTCGCTCCGGCCAGCCCGGCGCTGCTGAAGGGTTACGACGTCGTGCTGAAGAACAAGGATGGCGGCGCGACCGGCTATTCCAGCCGCACGACCTATGTCATCGCGCCCAACGGGACCGTCGCCAGCGTCTATTCCGACATGAACCCGGCGCAGCACGTCCAGCGCAGCCTGGCCGCGGTCCACAAGCTGACCGGCAAGTAACCGCCGTTCTCGCAAGGTCGGTTGCGGCGCGCGTTCGCGCCCGCCTTCCTTTGCGGCGCGCGCTGCGCTAGGCGCGCTTCTCAGACGAATTCAGGAGAAATCCCCATGCGTGCCGAGGGGCAGGCCCATATCGACCGTATCGACGCCGCACTCGCGCTGGTGCGCCAGTCGCTCGACTGGGAGCGCGCCCTGCGCCGCCTCGACGAGCTCAACGCCCGCGTCCAGGACCCCACCCTGTGGGACAATCCCAAGCAGGCGCAGGCGATCACGCAGGAACAGAAGCGCCTCGAAAACGCGGTCAACACCGTGCGCGAGATCGAGTCCGAGAAAAACGACGCGGTCGAATTCATCGAGATGGGCGATGCCGAGGGCGACGAGGATGTCGCGAACGAGGGGCTGAGCTCGCTTGCCCGCCTGGCCGACCGCGCCGATGCCGACAAGGTCCAGGCGCTCCTCTCGGGCGAGGCCGACGCGAACGACACCTATATCGAGATCCACGCGGGCGCCGGCGGCACCGAAAGCCAGGATTGGGCCGAGATGCTGCTGCGCATGTACGCGCGCTGGGCCGAACGCCGTGGCTTCAAGGTAGAAACGGTCGAGTACCAGGCGGGCGAGGCCGCGGGCATAAAGTCCGCCACGCTGCTGGTGAAGGGCGAGAACGCCTACGGCTACGCCAAGACCGAGAGCGGCGTGCACCGCCTCGTGCGGATCAGCCCCTATGACAGCTCGGCCCGGCGTCACACCTCGTTTTCCAGCGTGTGGGTCTATCCGGTGATCGACGACGATATCGAGATCGAGATCAACGAAAGCGACCTCAAGATCGATACCTACCGCGCTAGCGGCGCGGGCGGCCAGCACGTCAATACGACCGATTCCGCGGTTCGCATCACCCACCAGCCGACCGGGATCGTGGTCGCGAGCCAGAACGACCGTAGCCAGCACAAGAACCGCGCGACCGCGATGAACATGCTGAAGGCGCGCCTGTTCGAACGCGAAATGGCCGAGCGCGAGGCGGCGGCGGGCAGCGAATATGCCGAGAAGGCGGAGATCGGCTGGGGCCACCAGATCCGCTCCTACGTCCTCCAGCCCTATCAGCAGGTGAAGGATTTGCGCACCGGCACCATCTCGACCAGCCCGGACGACGTCCTCGACGGCGCGATCGACCCCTTCATCAGCGCCGCCCTGGCCCAGCGCGTGACCGGCGAAACGGTCGAGGTCGAAGACGCGGAGTAGCGGCGGTCCGGAAGGCCATCGCGCGCCGCGCTTTCCTACTTGGACATGGGCCGGTATCGGCGGCGTGTCTTTCTCATCGTCGGTTCCGTCGGAAGAGCGTTTCGCCTGGCGCGCGATGTCCGTCCGTTTTGCTGCGGGGGACTTTTCCCGAATGACGGCAGAGGGTTACGTGGGGTGCCCGAAAGTGACGCGGTGTCACCTTCGTCACCCATTCGCGATTTCTACTCGGCCAGCAACCGCTCCCGCGCCTCGCGGTACTCCGCTTCCAGCCGGTCGACGTAGTCGGCGACGCTTTCCACCGCCTTGATTGCGCCGATGCCCTGGCCCGAGCCCCAGATGTCCTTCCACGCCTTGCTTTTGGAGCTGCCGCCGCTGCCGAAGTTCATCTTGCTCGGATCGCTCACCGGCAGATCGTCGGGGTCCATGCCTGCCGCCTCGATGCTGGAGCGCAGGTAGTTGCCATGCACCCCGGTGAAGAGGTTGGTGTAGACGATGCCTTCGGCGCTGCCCTCGACGATGCCCTGCTTGTACCCGTCGACCGCGTTCGCCTCCTTCGTGGCGATGAAGGCGCTGCCGATATAGGCGAAATCGGCGGCGAGCGCCTGCGCGGCGAGGATCGAGCGGCCGTGCGCGATCGAGCCCGAGAGCGCGACCAGCCCGTCGAACCACTCGCGGATTTCCTGCATCAGGGCGAAGGGCGACTGCGTGCCCGCATGGCCTCCGGCGCCCGCTGCCACGGGGATGAGGCCGGTCGCGCCCTTGTCGATCGCCTTGTGCGCGAACCGGTTGTTGATGACGTCGTGCAGCGTGATGCCGCCCCAGCCCTTCACGGCGGCGAAGACCTCTTCCCGCGCGCCGAGCGAGGTGATGACCAGCGGGACCTTGTATTTCTCGCACACGCCCATGTCCTCTTCCAGCCGGGCGTTCGACTTGTGGACGATCTGGTTCACGGCGAAGGGCGCGGACGGGCGATCGGGATGGGCAGCGTCGTGCGCTGCCAGTTCCTCGGTGATGCGCGCCAGCCATTCGTCCAGCACGCCGCTCGGCCGCGCGTTCAGCGCCGGGAAGCTGCCGACGATGCCCGCCTTGCACTGCGCGATGACCAGTTCCGGCCCCGAGACGATGAACATCGGCGAGGCGATGACGGGCAGGCGCAGCCGGTCGAACGGGGCGGGCAGGGGCATGGGTATCTCCTCGGGCGCGGGGGCGGGAATGCAAGGCTTATGGACGGTTTTCCGCGATGTCGAGTGCCTGTGCGGACCGTGCGCGATGCCGTAGCGTCAGGCGGGCGGCAAGAGGTGTTCGATGCCGTAGAATCGCGCGGCGGTGCCCGCGAACAGGGCACGTTTCTCCGCTGCCGGGGCGCCGGCGGAAAGATGCTTGAACGCGTTCCACAGCGTATCGTACTCGGCGCCCCAGCGATCGACCGGGTAATTGCTCTCGAACATGCAGCGCTGCGGCCCGAACGCCTCGATGCAAGTTTCGATGTAGGGGCGCCACATCCCGGCCAACTCGGTAGATCCGATGCCGGGGAGGGGACCGCGTTCGGGCATGCCGCAGAACGCCATCGCCAGCCCGCCGAGTTTCACGCAGACGTTTTCGCAAGTCGCCAGCGTGCGGATTTTCGTGCGCCAGCCTGAAAACCGGTCGCTCAGCGTCCCGCGATAGGGCCCGATATGGAGCGGGGTGCCGCAATGGTCGAGACAGATGGGTTGTTCGGGAAAGGCGCGGGCAAGGTCGATCGCATCGTCCAGTTGCGGTTCGAGCACCCAGACGTCGAAGGTCAGGCCCAGTGCGGCGAGGTGTCGGAAGCCAGTGCGGAAGGCATCGGCAGCAAGCAAACCCTCGGGCGCGCGGAACGGCGGGCCCAGGACCGCGGGATCGCGATCCCACGCGGCGGAGTGGCGGATGCCGCGAAAGCGCGGGCTGGCTGCCACCAACGCCTCGAGCACGTCGCGCGCGGCGTCGCCCAGCGTGAGGTCCGCATGGCCGACGATCGCCGCGCAGGGACGGTAGCCGCCGTACAGCCCGCTTGCCCCCTGCGCCGCCACCCCGTTGGCGAATTCGACTTCGCCGACGCTTTTGAAGGCATTGCCGCGCGCCGGATCGTAGAACGCGCCGCACTCCACGAAGACGGTGGCGACGATGTTGTGCCCGCCCGGCATTCCCCCTCGCGTATCGGCCTGGAACTGGTCGAAGGTGTAGTGCGCCGCACCCGCGATGGCTTCCAGAAAGGGGTGGCGCGGTTCGGGAAAGGCGGGAAGAAGCGGGCGAAGGTCCCACAAATGATGGTGGGGGTCGATGATCGCCAGGTCGGGTTCGATGATCGCTTCGGCCATGGCGGGCAGGCTAGTCGAAGAACATCTCGATGGCGATGCACGAGGCGATCCCGACCACGATGTTCATCGGCAGCCCGACCTTCACGAAGTCCATGAAGCGGTAATTCGCCGCGCCGTAGACCAGCGTGTTGGTCTGATAGCCGATCGGCGTCGCGAAGCTGGCGCTGGCCCCGAACATCACCGCGACGACCATTGCCCGCGGATCGATGCCGAGGGCCTGACCCAGCGAGATGACGATGGGGGTCAGGATCACCGCGACGGCGTTGTTGGTAATCGTCTCGGTCAGGAAACTGGCGAGCGCGTAGGCGGCGATCAGCAGGACCAGCGGCGAGGCGGACCGGAGTGCGGGCTCGACCCAGCTCACGACGAGTTCCACCGTCCCGGCGTTCTGCAACCCCTGGCCGAAGGCGAGCATGCCGAAGATCAGCACCAGCGTATTGCCGTCGATCGCGCTCCACGCTTCCTCGGGTTCGATGCACCGGGTCAGCAGGACGATGGCGACGCCCGCGATCGCGAGCGCCGCGATCGAGTAGTCGAACGCCGCCGCTCCGACCACGATGCCGACCAGGGTGAGGATGGCGATGGGGGCCTTCGCTCGCTTGAAGGCGCGGGCCGGGGCGGCGGACACCTGCGCGAGATCGGCATTGCCCTGCAGCGCGGACGCGGCCTCCGGCCGGGCGGCGATCAGCAGCCTATCGCCCGCGCGCACCCGCACTTCGCTCAGATCCGGCCCGGCGAGGTGGCGCGGACGCGACAGGCCGAGGACGCGGATCTGCAGGCGCGACAGCAGCGGGATTTCCGCGAGCCGGCGCCCGATGACGGGGTGGGTAGGGGATATGACCGCCTCCACCAGGCGCGCATCGGTATCGCGCTTGGGACCGGCCATGGTGATCCCGCCCCCAACGCCGGTCAGGCCGACGCGGAAATCGCGCGCCTCCGCCAGGCTGGCGAGCTCTTCGGGCGAGGTCGCGACCACCAGCCGGTCGCCCGCCTGCAGTTCGAGCGCGCCGATGTCCTTGCGCCAGGTCGTGACGCCTCTTTGCAGCGCGAGGATGCGCACGCCCGGCCGCCTTGCGAAGGCGGTGTCCTGCAACCTGCGCCCGACGTGATCGCTTTCGGCCACCAGAACCAGTTGCGAAAGGTAGGTGGCACGTTCGTGATCCTCCGCCAGCACGCGTTCCTTGCGGTCGGGCAGCAGGAACGGTCCCGCAACCGCGAGATAGGCGAAGCCCGCGACCGCGGCGCACAGGCCCACTCCGGTGATCTCGAAGATGCCGAAGCCGGGCTGCCCCTGTGCCCGCGCGACTCCGTCGACCAGCAGGTTGGTGGAAGTGCCGATGAGGGTGATGGTCCCGCCCAGGATCGTGAGGTAGGACAGCGGGATCAGCAGGCGCGTGGAATTGATGCCCAGCACGCGGGCAAGCCGCTTCACGATCGGAATCATCACGATCACGACCGGCGTATTGTTCATGAAGGCCGACGCGGCGAGCGTACCGGCCCCGATCTCGGCCACGGCGAGCCGGGGTTTGCGCAAGGTCCGGCGGATGACCCAGCCCGATACCTCCTCTAGCGCGCCGGTGCGCAGCAGCGCGCCGCTCAGCACGAACATCGCGCCGATGGTGACGGGGGCGGAATTGCCGAACACCGCCAGCGTTTCGTCGGGCGAAAGGAAGCCCAGTGCCAGCATCACGACGCCGCCGATGACGGCGACGACGACGGGGGGATACCGCTCCACCGCGAACGCCAGAAACAGCGCCACCAGCAGGACCAGCCCGATCAGATCGGCGTGGGGGGCCAGAAACCGGCCCAGTATCGCTATTGCCAAGGCCGCGTTCTTCTCAAATTGGTGACGCGACACCTTTTAATGGGCTCGCCGCGAACGGTAAATCGGCAATTCAGGTCACTACCTTCGCGCGGGCGACCGCGACATTGGCCGCGCTCAGCACGGCGCGCACGCTGGCGGTGGCGATATCCTCGTCGATGCCGCAACCCCACACGGTGACGCCGTCCGCGGTCCGGCACTCCAGATAGGTCGCCGCGCGTGCCTCGCGGCCGGTGGAAAGCGCGTGTTCGGTGTAGTCGCAGACTTCCAGTTCTACCCCGAACCCGTCCTCTATGGTGCTCACGACAGAGGAGATGAGGCCGTTGCCGCGACCGCTGACCCGTTGTTCCATGCCGCCCACCGCGATGGTGCCGGCGAAGATGCGCGTGCCGTCCGCCCCGCGCGTTTCCTCGTAATCGATCAACTGGAAATGCTTGTCGGGGGTCTGCACGAAATAGGCGTGGCGGAACGCGGTCCAGATGTCGGGCGCGGCCAGTTCGCGGCCAAGCCGGTCGGCCATGCGCTGCACGTGCGGGCTGAAATCGGCCTGCATCTTCTTGGGCAGCTTCAACCCCTGGTCCTGCTCCAGCACCCAGGCGAACCCGCCCTTGCCGGATTGCGAATTGACGCGGATCACCGCCTCGTAATTACGCCCCAGATCGGCAGGATCGATGGGCAGATAGGGCACGCGCCACCGGTCGTCGTTCTGGGTCCGGCGTGCCTCGAACCCCTTCTTGATCGCGTCCTGGTGGCTGCCGGAAAAGGCGGTGTAGACCAGTTCCCCGCCATAGGGGTGGCGCTGGTGGACGGGCAGTTCGTTGCAGTATTCGACCGTCTCGATCACCCGGTCGATGTCCGAGAAATCGAGGCCGGGATCGACCCCTTGCGTGTACATGTTCAGCGCCATGGTCACGAGGCAGCAATTGCCGGTGCGCTCGCCATTGCCGAACAGGCACCCCTCGACCCGGTCGGCGCCCGCCATCAGCCCCAGCTCCGCCGCCGCGACCCCGGTTCCGCGGTCGTTGTGGGTATGCAGGCTGATGATGGCGCTGTCGCGGCCCGGCAGGTTGCGACAGAAATACTCGATCTGGTCGGCATAGATGTTGGGCGTCGCCGCCTCGACCGTGGCGGGCAGGTTGAAAATGATCGGGCGATCCGGCGTGGGTGCCAGCACGTCCATCACCGCGGCGCAGACCTCGATCGAGAAATCGAGCTCGGCGGTGGAAAAGGTTTCGGGCGAGTATTCGAAATGCCAGTCGGTGTCGGGGCGCTTGCCTGCCTCGTCCCGCAGCACCTTTGCCCCGGCAACGGCGATGTCGCGCACCTCGTCCCGGCTCATGCGAAAGACGATGTCGCGCCATGCCGGGCTGACGGCGTTGTAGAGATGGACGATGGCCGAGCGCGCGCCGGCGAGGCTGTCGAAACTGGTGCGGATCAGGTCCGCGCGCGCCTGGGTCAGCACCTGGACCGTCACGTCCTGCGGGATGCGGCCGGATCGAACGAGGCCGGAGATGAAATCGAATTCGGTGGCGCCGGCGCTGGGGAAGCCGACCTCGATCTCCTTCACCCCGACTTCCACCAGCAGGTCGAAGAAGCGGTTCTTCTTCACCGCGTCCATCGGATCGACGATCGCCTGGTTGCCGTCGCGCAGGTCCGTGCTTAGCCAGCGGGGCGTCGCCGTGATGGTCCGGGCGGGCCACTGGCGATCGGGGAGGGGGACTTGCGGGAACGGGCGGTATTTCGCGGCGGGATCGCGGAGCATGGGCATGGCGGAACTCGGCAGTAACGATGGACGCTGGCGGGCGGATGTCCCTTGGGCGACCGCGCACCCCCGGGGCACGCGTCAGGTCACGCCCAAGGGCGCGTAAGTCGTAGCTTCAGCCATGTACCGCTGTGCATCATGCGCCATGCATCGCCGAAAGCTGCGCCGATGGCAAGCCGCGCGATGGAAAGTTACCCTTGGGGGCCGGCGATCACTGCTTTTCGAAAGCCGCGCTGATCGTCAGGTCCACTTCGTCGCCGACCATCGGTACCGCCGTATCGAGCCCCCATTGCGAACGCTCTATCACCGTCGTGGCTTCGAAGCCGATCGTCGGCGCGCCGCCCATCGGGCTCTCACCCACACCGGTCAGGCGCGCGTTCAGCGCGACCGGATGGCTCTGCCCGTTCATCGAAAGCGTCCCGGTGATGAGTGCGCGCGTGGCGCCCAGCCGCGTGACTCCATCGGAAACGAAGCGGGCCATGCCAGGCTCGGGACCGAAGAAGTCGGGCTTGCCGCCATCCTTGCCGGGGCGCAGGAGGTGGTCCTTCAGACCCTCGCTCGCCACGGTGACGTGCGAAATCGGCACGCTGATGTCGACCTTCGACGCCGCGATATCGCCGGGGTCGAGCACCAGCGTGCCCTCGATATCGCCGAAGATCCCGAAATAGTCGTTGAAGCCGAGGTGGTTCAGCCGCCACCCGACCAGCGTATGCGCAGGATCGGTGACGTAGGTGCCCGCGGCGACGCGCGCCGGGTCGGGCCGAACGGGTGCCTCGGCAGGCTGGGCCCAGCCGATCGCCGCCGGCGCGCAGGCTACGCCCGCCAGGACCAGCGCGGTTGCTCCCAGAACTCTATTCCTCATCGTCGATCTCCTGCCCGGACCTCTCGTCCGTTCGGCGATCAGACTGCCCGATCGTCACCGTTCGTCAAGCGTCGGATCACCCGCAGGCGACGGATTCAATCGTCCCGTCCTCGCCCAGTTCGACATTCAGCCGATTGGGAACGGTTTCCGGCTCCGGAACGGGGTCGCCGGGATTCCTCCAGCGCACGTTCGTGACCGGCGAAATGTCGCTGAGCAGGCGACCGCGCGTCTCCGCATCCGCTTCGCGCCCGATATAGGCGGACGCGATCTGGGCATGACAATCGTCCGCCTCGACCGCCGCGGGCGAGGTGCCGGGATCGGGAATGGGGCGTTCGAAATCAGTGATCGGGGCGGTCTCGACCGGTTCGGCCTTCTCCATCTTTTCCACGGGAACGGCATCGCCGCACGCGGCAAGCGCGAGGAAGGCGAGGGCGGCGGCGGGATAGGCAATCGGTCGCATGGGGCGACAATACACGGGCACGGGGACAGGTTCCACCCGCCGGACGCGGCCCGTCAGCCGCACCGCAGATCGCGGATGACGCCGGTATAGTCGACCATCACGTTGAGGCGCGAGGACTGGCTACCGATCTGTCCCGAGGTGCCCGGCGGCATGAAACGCACCGGGGTACCGCCACCGACCGCCTCCGCGATCGCGGACCGCGTCTCGGGCGTGTCGGGCTGGTTCACGAACGCCGCCGCCGCGGGCGCATTGCACCGCTCGGAACCTGCAGCGAGCGCCGAACCGCGCGTGCCCGGCGGAACCGGGGTGGCCGGCGGTGCGGCCTGCGTGGTGGCGGTCGGGGCAGCGCTTGCCGACGCTGGAGCGCCGCTCTGCAAGCCGCCGACCCGGGCCGCGTAATCTTCCGCGCTCTCGCTCTTGGTTTCGGACTGCCCGCACGCCGCGAGCATGCCCGCGACCAGCGTGAGGGACAGCATTGGTAGCCAGTTTTTCATCGTCGATCACTCCCGGGGGCCTCATATCGCCCATAACCCGGCAAAAGCGACACTTGTATGACCCTCAGTTGCGATCCTGATCGACCAGCCGATTGGCGGTGATCCATGGCATCATCGCGCGCAGGCGAGCGCCCGTCTCCTCGATCGGATGGGCCTGCGCCGCCTTGCGCGCCGCCTTCAGCTCTGGCTGGCCAGCCCGGTTGTCCAGCACGAAGTCCTTCACGAAGCGGCCGGACTGGATGTCCGCCAGCACGCGCTTCATTTCCGCCTTCGTCTCGTCCGTGATGATCCGCGGGCCGGTCGTGATGTCGCCGTATTCGGCGGTGTTGCTGATCGAATAGCGCATGTTGGCGATGCCGCCTTCGTACAGCAGATCGACGATCAGCTTCGTTTCGTGGAGGCATTCGAAATACGCCATTTCGGGGGCGTAGCCCGCCTCGACCAGCGTTTCGAACCCGGCCTGGATCAGGTGGGTGATGCCGCCGCACAGCACCGCCTGTTCGCCGAACAGGTCGGTTTCGCACTCTTCCTTGAAATTGGTTTCGATGATGCCGCTGCGCCCGCCGCCCACGGCGCTGGCATAGGCGAGGGCGATCTCATGGGCATTGCCGCTCGCGTCCTGGTCGATCGCGATGAGGCAGGGCACGCCGCCGCCGCGCTGATACTCGCTGCGCACGGTATGGCCGGGGCCCTTGGGCGCGATCATGATCACGTCGATATCCGCAGGCGGCTCGATCAGGCCGAAGTGGACATTGAGCCCATGCGCGAACGCGACGGCGCTGCCGGCCCGCATCCGCCCCCTGAGATCGTCGTTCCAGATCGCCGCTTGGTGCTCGTCCGGCGCGAGGATCATGAGCATGTCGGCCCACTCGGCCGCGTCGCCGTTCTCCATGACGGTGAAGCCCGCGTCCTGCGCCTTTCTGGCGCTGGCCGATCCGGCGCGCAGGGCGATCCGCACGTCCTTCACGCCGCTGTCGCGCAGGTTCTGCGCATGGGCGTGGCCTTGGCTGCCATAGCCCAGCACCGCGATCTTCTTGCCGGCGATCAGGTTCAGGTCGGCATCGGCGTCGTAATAGACTTTCACTCTGGTATCCCCGTTTCCGAAATTATTCACTGCACTGCAATTCAGCTAGGCGGCCGCGGCCCCGCGCATCATCCCCACGATGCCGGTCCGGCCGACTTCGACCAGCCCCAGTTCACGCATCAGGGCGATGAAGCTGTCGACCTTCTCCGGCGGGCCGGTGATCTCGAACACGAAGCTGGTCGTGGTGGTATCGACCGGGCGCGCGCGGAAGATGTCGGCCAGCCGCAGCGCCTCGACCCGCTTCTCTCCCGTTCCCGCGACCTTCACCAGTGCGAGTTCGCGTTCGACATGCGGCCCTTCCTCGGTCAGGTCGGTGACGCGGTGAACCGGCACCAGCCGCTCCAGCTGCGCGCGGATCTGGTCGATGACCTCGGGTGGGCCGCGCGTGACCACGGTGATGCGGCTGATCGCATGGTCTTCGGTGATGTCGGCCACGGTCAGGCTATCGATGTTGTAGCCGCGCGCGGTGAACATCCCGGTGATCTTGGCAAGGATGCCCGGCTCGTTGTCGACCTGCACGGCGAGGACATGCCGCTCGCCCGTCTGTTCGGTAATCTTCATCTCAGACCAGCGCCTTTGCCGCGTCGTCCATCGTGCCCGCGACGGCATCGCCATAGAGTAGCATGTCGGTATGCGCCGCTCCGCTGGGGATCATCGGGAAGCAATTGGCTTCCTTCGACACCTGGCAATCGACCATCACGGGGCCGTCGTGGGCGAGCATTTCCCCGATCCCTGCGTCGAGCCCGGCCTCCTCCTCGATCCGGATACCCTTCCAGCCGTAGGCCTCCGCCAGCTTCACGAAATCGGGCAGGCTGTCGGAATAGCTGTTCGAATAGCGGCTTTCGTAGGTCAGTTCCTGCCACTGGCGGACCATGCCCATATATTCATTGTTGAGGATGAACACCTTGACCGGCAGGCGATACTGGCTGGCGGTGCCGAGTTCCTGGATGTTCATCTGGATGCTCGCCTCGCCCGCGATGTCGATGACGAGATCGCCGGGATTGCCCAGCTGCGCGCCGATCGCGGCAGGCAGGCCGTAGCCCATCGTGCCGAGCCCGCCGCTGGTGAGCCAGCGATTGGGCCCCATGAAACCGAAATACTGCGCCGCCCACATCTGGTGCTGGCCGACTTCGGTGGTGACGATCGGGTCGCGGTCCCGGGTCAGCGCGAACAGGCGCTCGACCGCGAGTTGCGGCATGATCGCATCCTTGCGCGACGGATAGCTCAAGCTCTCGCGCGCGCGCCACCCGGTGATGCGCGCTTTCCATTCGCCGCGGTCGCGCGGTTTGCGGCTGCCCCAGGCATCGACTAGCTGGCCGAGCACCACGGCGCAGTCGCCGACGATGCCGAGGTCGACGGGAACGATCTTGTTGATGCTGGCCCGGTCGATATCGATGTGGATCTTCTTCGCCTGCGGCGCGAACGCGTCGAGCCGGCCCGTCACCCGGTCGTCGAACCGGGCGCCGATCGCCACGATCAGATCGGCGCGGTTCATCGACATGTTCGCCTCGAACGTGCCGTGCATCCCCAGCATGCCAAGCCAGTCGGGATGGTCGGCCGGAAACGCGCCGAGGCCCATCAGGGTGGAGGTGACCGGCGTGTCGGTCAGCTTCTGGAGCTGGCGCAACGCCGTGGTAGCGCCGGGCCCGGCATTGATCACCCCGCCGCCGGTGTAGAACACCGGGCGCTCGGCCGCAGCGAGCATCTCGATCGCTTCGGCGATCTCGTCGGCGGCAGCGACGGTACGCGGCTGATAGCGATGCGAGGCGAGGGCGCGCGGCGGGCTCTCATCGTCCCGGCAGGCGGTCGCGATCTGCACGTCCTTGGGGATGTCGACCAGTACCGGGCCGGGCCGCCCGCTGGTCGCGATGCGAAACGCCTCTGCGATGGTCGCCGCGAGGTCGTCCGGGTCCTTCACCAGATAATTATGCTTGGTACAGTGGCGCGTGATGCCGACCGTGTCTGCCTCCTGGAAGGCGTCGGTCCCGATCAGGCCGGTCGCGACCTGGCCGGTGACGACCACCAGCGGGATCGAATCCATGTACGCATCGGCGATGCCCGTGACCGCGTTGGTCGCTCCGGGACCGCTGGTGACGAGAACCACGCCCGGCTTCCCGGTCGAACGGGCGTATCCTTCCGCCGCGTGGGCCGCACCCGCTTCGTGCCGGACCAGGATGTGGCGGATGGAATCGTCGCCGAACAGCTCGTCGTAGATCGGCAGCACCGCGCCGCCGGGATAGCCGAAGACGAACTCCACGCCCTCGCGTTTCAGACTTTCGAGGAGGATTGCCGCACCGCTGCGTTCGGTCTGGCTCCTCTCGGTCATGCTATCCTCTCCCGCGCCAAAAAAGCGGCCCGGCGCAACGCTGTGCCGAGCCATCGATTTCCGGCGACTGACAGATTGAAAATATCCTGTCAAACGCTTTCAAAGAAACAATGTTGCGTAGATAACCTTTAGTGCGGCCGAAGAATTCTCCTCCCGGTTCCAGGACACCGGCGGTTGTCGCCGAAACCAGGTGTACTGGCGCTTGGCATAATTGCGTGTCGCCTGCTGGCCGCGCGCGAGCGCCTCCTCGCGCGACCACGCGCCCTGCAACCAGCCCGCGATCTCCGGCACCCCGATCGCGCGCATGACCGGCAGGTCGGGGGATAGCCCGCGGGCAAGAAGCGTCTCGACTTCCGCGACGGCCTCGTCGGCCAACATCGCTTCGAACCGCCGGTCGCATCGTTGGTAGAGCCATGCGCGATCGGGGAGGAGAACCGCCGGGGTCAGCGATACCGTCGCGCCGATCCCGCCCTCCATCCGCGTCTGCCAGTACGACAGCGGATGGCCTGTGCTACGCACGACTTCGAGCGCGCGCGCGATCCTCTGGCTGTCGCGGGGGGCCAGAATGGCGTGACGGTCCGGATCCTCCATCGCCAGCGCGGCGTAGGCATCCTCGACCGCAAGCGCGCGGACGTCGTCGCGGACGGTCCGATCGATCGGGGGGATGGGTGCGATCCCGTCCAGCAGCGTCTTCAGGTAGAGCCCGGTCCCGCCGACCAGGATCGGCAAGGCATCCCTCGCATGGGCGGCCGCGATCTCGGCCTTTGCAGCCGCGGCCCAGTCCGCCGCCGAGCAGGCGCGCGCGCCGTCCCAGCTGCCGAACAGGCGATGGTCGACCCCGAGCATTTCGGCCTCGCTCGGCCGCGCGCTCAGCACCGCCAGGTCGGCATAGACCTGCGCGCTGTCGGCGTTGACCACCACGGCGCGCCCGCCCGCCGCCTGCCAACGCAGCGCCAGCTCGACCGCGCAATCGCTCTTGCCGCTGGCGGTCGGCCCTGCGATGAGCGCCACCCGCGGCTTGCCGCCATCGTCTATCGGAGATCGCACCATGCTCATCGCCCGCCTGATAGCAGACCCGGCGGATCTCGAAACACGGCTGGACGCTGCCAGCGCGGAACTGGAGCGTCGCGGCATGCGGGTCGCGGCGGCGGCGATGCTCGATTTCTGCGGCGAAGTGCTGCAGATCAGCCTGCCCGACGGCGACGTTGCCTCATTGCGCGAGGTTCTCGACACGCATTTCGGCGCCACCGACGGGCTGATCGCACGAAACACGATCGCCCTGCCGCACCTCTTCGTATCCGACATGGATTCGACCATGATCGGGCAGGAATGCATCGACGAACTGGCCGATTATGCCGGCCTCAAGGATCAGATCAGCGCGATCACCGAACGCGCAATGCAGGGCGAGCTCGATTTCGAGGCCGCGTTGCGCGAACGGGTTGGGTTGCTGGCGGGGCTGGAAGAAAGCGCGATCGAGCGCTGCCTCGCCGAGCGGATCGGGGCGAGCCCCGGCGCCAAAACCCTGGTCGCCACGCTGAAAGCGAAGGGTTGCCACACGGTGCTGGTCACCGGGGGTTTCCGCCATTTCGCCGATCCCGTGGCCGCGCGGCTTGGCTTCGATCACGTCGTCGGCAATCGGCTGGCGGTGGGCAACGGCGCGCTGACCGGCGACCTGGCCGGGGCGGTGGTGGACAGCGGAACGAAGCTCGACACCTTGCAGTCCGAGGCCGTGCGGCTGGGGCAGGATGCGATCACCATGGCCGCAGGCGACGGGGCCAACGACATTCCGATGATCGCCGCCGCCGATTACGGTTTTGCCTATCGCGCCAAACCCGGCGCGCGCGCCGCCGCGAACGCCTGGATCGACCGGGGCGACCTGGCCGCGATCCTTAAGCTGCTCGCCATTCCCGAGAGCGAATGGGTGGCGGGTTAGGACCTTTCACCGCGCGGCGCTTCACGCTATATTGACAACATTGTCAGTAAGAGCCCGCCGATGACCCAAGCCACTCTCCCCGCCGGTGCCGAACCCGCGCTCGAATGCGCGCCCGACGGCACCCTGCTGCGCGATCCGCGCCGTATGCCGCCGAAGCGCGACATCAGCAAGGCGATCCATCATTTTCGCGAGCTGATCAAGGACAAGGAAGACACCAGTCACGTCTTCCGAATCTACGAGGCGCTGCCTTCCCGGCATTTCATGCCGGCCGTGCGCGCGCTGACGCTCAGCGATCGGGGCGAGAGACTGCGGGCCGAGGAGCCGTATCTCCCGCCGATCCTCGACGATCACGAAGCATTGCGCCGACTGCCTGCCGGCAGCGTCGCGCATGCCTATTGCGACTTCATGGAGCGCGAGGGGCTGAGCGCGGCAGGCCTGGTGGCCGAAGCGGACAAGCTCGGCCGGCCGAAATATGGCGACCTCGTCGAATGGTACGGCTTTCGCCAGCGCGACACGCACGACCTGATGCACGTGCTGACCGGCTACGGCCGCGACGCCCTGGGCGAGCAATGCGTGCTGCTGTTCACCCACGGCCAGAGCCCGAGCGCGGGACACCTGCTAATCGGCTGGGCCGGTGCGTTCAACATCAGGAAGATGACGCGCGGCTCGAAGGCCCCGGTGCTGCGCGCGGTGCGCGAGGCGCAGGCGACGGGAAAGGCCTGTCCGCCGCTGGTCGCGATGGCGATCCGCGAGCTTCTGGCGATGGATCTGGAAGAGGCCCGGGCGAAGTTCGGCATTCCGGAGCCGGTTCGCTATCGCGAATGCCATGCCGTCTGGCGCAGCGAGGGGATCGACCCCTACGACCTGCTGGCGACGGGGAAGTAGCCCGGCCTTCGTAAGCCCGGGGGCTACCCCTCCATCCATTCCTCGAAAAATTTCTCGTGCGCCGCGCGAAGGTCCGCCAGCGACACGCCGAGCAGCGTATCGCCGCCGACCGTGCCGATGCGGCGGATCCCGACCAGTTCGCCGTCCTCGTCCTCCGGCCCCTCGGCCACGATCTTCGCGAAGCCTTCGAGGTCGCTGGTGGTGACGATGTAACGCGCCTGGTCCTCGCCGAACCACCATTGCGCCGCGGTATAAGCCGTGTCGCTCGCCACCTCGGCGCCGAACCCGCGGGCCAGCGCCATCTCCGCCAGCGCGACCGCGAGGCCGCCATCGGAAAGGTCGTGAACCGCGTTGACGAGGCCGCGCTCGATCAGGCTGCGCACGATCCGGCCCGCGCCTCGCTCCGCGTCGAGATCGGTCGGCGGAGTGCGCCCCTCGTCGCGGCCTTTCACCACGTCCAGCCACAGCGATTTCCCGATGTGCGAGCGCGTAGGATCGGGCCGGGCCCAGAATTCGGGCGCAACGAGATAGATCGCGTCGCCTTCGTTCTTGAACCCCATCGTCATCATGCGGTCGTAGTCGTCGATCAGGCCGACCCCGCCGATTGCGGGTGTGGGCAGGATTGCGCTGCCGCCGCCGGTCGCCTTGCTTTCGTTGTAGAGCGAGACGTTGCCGCTCACGATCGGGAAATCGAGCGCGCGGCAGGCATCGCCCATACCCTCCAGCGCGTGGACGAACTGGCTCATGATTTCGGGCCGCTGCGGGTTCGCGAAATTGAGGCAGTTGGTCACCGCGAGGGGACGCGCGCCGACCGCACACAGATTGCGATAGGCCTCGGCGATCGCCTGCTTGCCGCCTTCGTAAGGGTCCGCAAAGACGTAGCGCGGCGTGCAGTCGGTGGTGATCGCCAGCGCCTTCTTCGTGCCGTGGACGCGGACCACGCCTGCATCGCCGCCGGTCTGGAGCGTGTCGGCCCCGACCTGACTGTCGTACTGCTCCGCGATCCAGCGCCGGCTGGCGAGGGCGGGGCTCGCCATCAGCGTCAGCAGGTCGGCACCCGGATCGGCACACTCGGGCGCGTCGGCCAGCGGCGTCACCTGCGCCCAGGCGGAATAATCCTCCTTCGACAGATAGGGGCGGTCGTATTCCGGCGCATCCGCCGCCAGCGGGCCTAGCGGGATGTCGCAGACCACCTCGCCATCGAATTCCAGCACCATGTGCCGGGTATCGGTCACCTCGCCGATCACGGCGAAGTCCAGTTCCCACTTGCGGAAGATCGCCTCGGCCATGGCTTCCTTGCCGGGCTTCAGGACCATGAGCATGCGCTCCTGGCTTTCGCTCAGCATCATTTCGTACGGCGTCATGCCGTCTTCGCGGCAGGGGACGGCGTTCATGTCGAGCCGGATGCCCGCCTTGCCGTTGGTCGCCATCTCGACGCTGGAGCTGGTGAGCCCCGCCGCGCCCATGTCCTGGATCGCGACGATGGCATCGGTCGCCATCAGTTCGAGACAGGCCTCGATCAGCAATTTCTCGGTAAAGGGATCGCCCACCTGCACCGTGGGCCGCTTCGCCTCGGCATCCTCGGCGAAGTCGGCGCTCGCCATGGTCGCGCCGTGGATGCCGTCGCGCCCGGTCTTGGAACCGACATAGACGATCGGATTGCCGACCCCGGTGGCCGCCGAATAGAAGATGCGGTCGGCATCGGCGACGCCCACGGTCATCGCATTGACGAGGATGTTGCCGTCATAGGCCGGGTGGAAATTGGTCTCGCCCGCCACTGTCGGCACGCCGACGCAATTGCCGTACCCGCCGATTCCCGCAACGACGCCCTGCACCAGATGCTTCATCTTGGGATGGTCGGGCCACCCGAACCGTAGCGCATTGGCGTTCGCGACCGGTCGCGCGCCCATGGTGAAGACGTCGCGCAGGATGCCGCCGACGCCCGTCGCCGCGCCCTGATAGGGCTCGATGTAGCTGGGGTGGTTGTGGCTCTCCATCTTGAAGATGGCAGCCTGACCGTCGCCGATGTCGATCACGCCCGCGTTCTCGCCCGGGCCGCAGATCACCCACGGCGCCTCGGTCGGCAGCTTCTTCAGGTGCAGGCGGCTCGACTTGTAGCTGCAATGCTCCGACCACATGACCGAGAAGATGCCGAGCTCGACCAGGTTCGGCTCGCGGCCCAGCGCTTTCAGGACACGCTCGTATTCCTCCGCGGAAAGACCGTGCTGCTCGACGATTTCGGGGGTGATTTCACTCATGCGCGCGCCTTAGCGGCGGCGGCGGCGATATTCCAGCGCGTGTTCCCAATCGGGCTGGGCAAAATTTCCGCGCGCATTTGTGCGCCGCGAGTGGACGCGTCCCGGTTGACCGGCGCGGACAAGCCCGCCAATGCTCCGCGCCATGACCGAGGGGACGCCTGATATCGCGCAGATGAGCTTCGAGGACGCGCTGCGCGCGCTCGAGGACGTCGTGCGCCAGCTCGAAAGCGGCGACGTGCCGCTCGACAAGTCGATCGCGCTGTACGAACGCGGCGAGACGCTGCGCAAGCATTGCCAGGCACGGCTCGATGCGGCGCAGGCGCGGATCGAGGCGATCGTGCAGGACGGCGATGGCCGGGCGACCGACACGCGTCCGTTCGATTCCGATGGCTGAGCTCCAGCTCGTCGCCGGAGAGGGCGCGTTGCAGCGCGCACTGGCCGCCATCCGCGAGGATGTGGACGCTTTCTTCGACGCGGTCCTGCCCATTCCCGGCGACTTGCGCGCCCGCCTTGTGGAAGCGATGCGGTATGCCGCAATCGGCGGCGGCAAGCGCCTGCGCCCCCTGCTGACCGTTTCGACCGCCGCGCTCTACAATGTCGAGCGGAGCCAGGCGGTGCGTGCCGGCTGCGCGGTGGAGGCGATCCACGTCTATTCGCTGATCCACGACGATCTGCCCTGCATGGACGACGACGCGCTGCGCCGCGGGCAGCCGACCGTGCATCTCGAATACGACGAAGCCACTGCGGTGCTGGCCGGCGATTCGTTGCATGCGCTGGCGTTCGAGCTGCTGAGCGAGCCGGCGATGAGCACCGACCCGTTCCTGCGCGCCGAGCTGGTGGAATGCCTCGCGCGCGCCAGCGGCCACGCCGGCATGGCGGGCGGGCAGATGATGGATATGGCAAGCGATTTTGCCGACACGCCGCCTTTCGACCTGCATACAATCACCCGTCTGCAACAGCTCAAGACCGGCGCGCTGCTCGGCGCGGCGGTGGAGATGGGGGCGATCCTGGGCCGCGTGCCTGCCGAAGCGCGCAGCCATTTGCGCGCCTATGCCCGCGACATCGGGCTCGCATTCCAGATCGTCGACGACCTGCTCGACGTGGAAGGCGACGAGGCGACCGTGGGCAAGGCGGTGGGCAAGGACAGCGCGCAGGGCAAGCAGACCTTCGTCACGCTGATGGGCGTCGACGGCGCCCGGGCGCAGGCCCGCGCGCTGGTGAAACAGGCGGTCGGGCACCTGTCGAACCATGGCGAGGAAGCCGAGGTGCTGCGTGCGATCGCCCGGTACATCGTCGAGAGGGACAGGTGATGGGCGAACGCATCGGCATCTATCCGGGCACGTTCGACCCGATCACGCTGGGGCACGCCGACATCATCCGGCGCGGGGCGACACTGGTCGACCGGCTGATCGTCAGCGTCACCACCAATCCCAGCAAGAATCCCATGTTCTCGACCGAGGAACGGCTCGCCATGACCCGGCGCGAGATCGAGGCGATGGGCATTCCCAATGTCGAGGTGCAGGGCTTCAACGCCCTTCTCGTCCACTATGCGCAGCGGGTCGGGGCCAATGTAATCGTGCGCGGCCTGCGCGCGGTCGCGGATTTCGAATACGAATACCAGATGGCGGGCATGAACCAGCAATTATCGGAAGAGATCGAGACGGTCTTCCTGATGGCCGACGTCTCGCTGCAGCCGATCGCGTCGCGGCTGGTCAAGGAAATCGCGCTGTTCGGCGGCGACATCGCCCCCTTTGTCAGCGGCCCGGTGCGCGACGACATTCTCGCCCGGGTGGAAGAGATCGGGCGACGCGGCGATTATTGATCGCGCGTTAGCTATTCATTGCAGCGACAGCGCCGTCTCGCTAGGCCCCGGCCCATAATCAGGACTGTTTCGGGAAACCCATGATCAAACGTCTTATTGCCGCCGGCGCGCTAGCAGCGATGGCCGTCTCACCCGCTTTCGCGCAGGACACGGCTCCGGCCGAGCCGGACGGTACCGCACAGCAGGCCCCGACCACCGCCGAAACCCCGGCTGCGGAGGCGCCGCGTCCCGCCAGCGCCTACGCCAAGGTCGATTTCGACCAGCAGGTGGACCGCGACAACATCCTGCTGCTCGACCTGTCCAACGGGATGCGGGTCGCCATTCGCCTGATGCCCGACTGGGCGCCCCATCATGTCGAGCGGATCAAGACGCTGGCCCGGCAGGGGTTCTACGACGGGGTCATCTTCCACCGCGTGATCGACGGTTTCATGGCGCAGACGGGCGATCCCACCGGCACCGGGCAGGGCGGCTCCCAGCTTCCCGACCTTGAAGAAGAGTTCAATCCGATGCCGCACGTTCGCGGCACGGTTTCCATGGCTCGCGCGTCGGACGAGAACAGCGCCAACAGCCAGTTCTTCATCGTCTTCTATCCCAAGCTGGCGCTCGATCGCCACTACACCAATTTCGGTCGCGTGATCGCGGGGATGGACGCCGTCGATGCGATCCACCGGGGCGAGCCGCCGCAGGACCCGACCTATATCGTCCAGGCCTCGATCGCATCCGACGACAAGCCGGTGCCCACGGTGCCGATGGTCCAGCCCAAGGGCGTGGAGAGCCAGGGCGCGATTACCGCCGACATGCTGAGCACGCCTCCGGGGCAGTAAGCGCCTCTACAGCGGGGGGCGTGACGCGCGCTGCGAAAAGGGGTAGCGGCGCGCCACCATGCGCGTTGACCTTTTCGACTTCGACCTTCCGCAAGACCTGATCGCGCTGCGCCCGGCGGTGCCGCGCGACGCGGCGCGCATGCTCGTGGTGGAGGGAGCAGAGGCGCCTTTCGCCGATCGGACGGTGCGCGACCTGCCCGGCCTTCTCCGGCCCGGCGATGTGCTGGTGTTCAACGATACACGCGTCATCCCCGCGCAACTGGAGGGGCGTCGCGGCGAGGCGCGGATCGGCGCGACCTTGCACAAGCGGCTCGATCTCAGACGCTGGCAGGCCTTCGTGCGCAATGCGAAGCGGCTGCGGTCGGGCGACACCGTAACTTTTGGCGCGGACGTGGAAGCGATCGCGGAAAGCCGCGCGCCGGATGGCAGCTGGACGCTGGCCTTCGCCGGCGACGAGCCGGTGGAAGTCCTGCTGGAGCGCGCCGGCCGCATTCCCCTGCCGCCCTATATCGCGGGCAAGCGCCCCGCCGACGAGCGCGATCGGTCCGACTACCAAACGGTGTTCGCGCGCGAGGACGGCGCGGTCGCGGCGCCTACCGCGGCGCTCCATTTCACGCCCGAACTGCTGGAGGCGCTCGATGCGCGCGGGATCGGGCGCGAGACGCTGACCCTGCATGTCGGCGCGGGCACTTTCCTGCCGGTCAAGGCCGAGGATACCGACGATCACGCGATGCATGCCGAATGGGGCCGGATCGAACCCGAAACGGCGGAACGGCTGAATGCAGCGCGCGCGGCGGGCGGGCGGCTGATCGCGGTCGGCACCACCAGCCTGCGTCTCCTCGAAAGCGCGGCGGGGGAGGACGGGACGATCCGCCCCTTCGCCCGCGACACGTCGATCTTCATCACGCCGGGCTACACCTTCCGCGCGGTCGATGGGCTGATGACCAATTTCCATTTGCCCAAATCCACGCTGATGATGCTGGTCAGCGCGCTGATGGGGCGGGACCGGATGATGACCGCCTATGCCCATGCGATCGCGCACCGCTATCGCTTCTATTCCTATGGCGATTCCTCGCTGCTGCTGCCATGTAGCGGGCGATGAGCGAACCGATCCTAGAACTTCGCGGCCTGACCAAGGTCTATCCCGGCGGGCTGAAGGCTCTGGACGATGTCGATCTGACCATCCGCAAGGGCGAAATCTTCGCGCTGCTCGGCCCCAACGGCGCGGGTAAGACCACGCTGATAGGGGCCATTTGCGGGATGGTAAGGGTCACTTCGGGCACGATCCGGGCCTTCGGCGAGGACCTGCAGCACAATTGGCGCGACGCGCGGCGCCGGATCGGACTCGTTCCGCAGGAAATCGGCGTCGACATGTTCGACACGGTGGAGCGGCAGGTAAAATACTCGCGCGGCATGTTCGGCCGCGCGCCCGACGACGCACGGGTGGACGAGGTGCTGCGCTCGCTCAGCCTGGGCGACAAGAAGGGCGAGCAGGTCCGCAAACTGTCGGGCGGGATGAAACGCCGCGTGCTGATCGCGAAGGCGCTGGCGCACGATCCGGACATCCTGTTCCTCGACGAGCCGACGGCGGGCGTCGATGTCGAGTTGCGGCGGGACATGTGGCGCCAGATCGACGCCTTGCGCGCGCAGGGCGTCACCATCATTCTGACCACGCATTATATCGAGGAAGCCGAGGAGATGGCCGACCGCGTCGGCGTGATCGACAAGGGCCGCATCCTGCTGGTCGACGAGAAGGACGCCATGATGAAGCGGCTCGGCCGGACCGAGGCCTATTTCACGCTGGCCGAACCGATGGCCGACCTGCCGGCGTGGATCGATGCCGATGCCGTCACCCTGCACGACGATGGCGGCACCCTGTGCTATCGCGGCGGGGACGGGACCGGCAAGGGCAAGGCGGAGGTCGCCGAACTGGCGCAGGAGCTGGCCCGGCGCGGCATCGCCTACACCGCGCTCGACCAGAAGGAATCGAGCCTGGAGGACATCTTCGTCGATCTCGTCGAGCGGGACCACGCGGCGGGGAGGAACGCGGCATGATCGCCTGGCGCTCCGCCTTCGCCATCTACATGAACGAGCTGTCGCGGTTTCGCCGCACCACGTTCGGATCGATCGTCGGCCCGGTGCTCACCACCGCACTCTATTTCATCGTCTTCGGCGCCGCCATCGGCGGCCGGATGGAGGCGGTGGGCGGCCTTAATTACGGCGCCTTCATCGTGCCCGGCCTGCTGATGCTGACGCTGCTTTCGGAAAGCACCAGCAATGCAAGCTTCGGGATCTACATGCCCAAGTTCACGGGCGCGATCTACGAATTGCTGTCGGCGCCCATCGGCGTGGTCGAGACACTGCTGGGTTTCGTCGGGGCAGCCATCACCAAAAGCCTGATCCTCGCCGCGATCATCCTCGCCACCGCGACGCTGTTCGTCGATTACACCATCGTGCATCCGATCCTGGCCGTGGGCTACATCATGCTGGTGGCGGCCGCGTTCTCGCTGCTGGGCTTTATCCTGGGCCTGTGGGCCGAGGGGTTCGAGAAGCTGCAGATGGTTCCTCTTCTGATCCTGACGCCGCTGACCTTCCTTGGCGGGACCTTCTATTCAATCGACATGCTGGCGGAGCCGTGGCGCACGGTCGCCTACTTCAACCCAATCGTCTATCTGGTCAGCGGCCTTCGCTGGACCTTCTACGGCGAGGCGGACGTCAATATCGGCGTGGCGGCGGGCCTGACGGTCGCGGTGCTGGTCGTCTTCATCGCCATCATCGCATGGATTTTCCGCACCGGCTGGCGCCTCAGGTCGTAAACGCGTCCCACAGCAGCTTCGCGGTCAGCCCGAGCGAGGCAATTATCATCAGCGGGCGGATGATGCGGGCACCGTGCCGCATCGCGAACCGGCTGCCGAGCGTGCCGCCCAGCATGGCGCCGCCCGCCATGACGAGGCCCATCGTCCACACGATCTTCCCGCCCAGCGCGAAGGCGAGTACCGCGGCCCAGTTGGTCGCGGCGTTGAACAGCTTCGCGTTGGCGGCGGCGCGCGTCAGCCCCTTGCCCCGCAGCGCGACCAGGCTGGCGGTGAAGAACTGGCCGGTACCGGGCCCGAAAAACCCGTCGTAGAACCCGATCGCCCCGGCCACGGGCGTATAGCCGCGGCGGGTCAGGCGGACAGCTGCGTCCTCGTCCGTCATGCGCGGGCTGAAAATAACGTAGGCCGCCATCACCAGCAGGAAGATCGGCACGATAAAACTCAGCATGGCGGAGGAGATCGCCTGAATCAGGGCTGCCCCGGCGAGCGAGCCGACGAACACGACCGCCACCAGCGGCGCGTAGCTGCGCCATTCGACGAGGCCGCCGCGGGCGTAGTTGATGCACGCGGTGGTGGTGCCGAAGACCGACTGGATCTTGTTCGTGCCCAGCGCCAGGTGCGGCGGCAAGCCCGCCGCCAGCAGCGCGGGCATCATGATGAGCCCACCGCCGCCCGCGATCGCGTCGATGAAACCGGTCAGGATGGCGACGCACGCCATCAGTGCGATGAGCCAGGGTTCGGGCGTGAAGGCGACGATCATGGTCGCGCGCCATGCGGGCTGGCCGCCCCGCAAGCAAGCCGAAGCGGCTTGCATGGTCCCAAGCTGCGCTTAGGATGGGCGGGAAGGCACGAGAACTCACGGTACAAACACGCAAATGGCAGCTGGCGCATCGATCGGCGAACACCCTCTTTATCGCGTCCGCCATCCCCGCTAACCCGCTGTCATGATTACCGCCTCGCTCCTCGCCCCGCTTCTGATAGCGCTCCCGTCGGCCGGTACGTACACGCCGCCGCAGGGCGAGGTGCCGGGCTCCGTCGACCCGGCGCAGGGCGATCCCCAGGCCGACGACGCGCCCCTGCCCGCAGCGGAACCGGCCATCCTCCCCCCCGCGGTGCGCGCCATGCTGGAGGCGGCGATCGCGACCGGCGACCCGGCCAAGGTGGCGACGGTGGCTGAGCTGGCGAAGGAAACCAATCCCGACCACGCCGACGAAATCGCGGCGCTGCACAAGCGGTTCCAAGATCACAAGGCGGAGGAAAAACGGCTCGCCGAGGCGAAGCGGCTGGAAGAGATCCGCACCGCCGGCGTGTTCCAGCGTTGGTCGGGGGAAGGGCAGATCGGCGCCTTCCAGTCCTCCGGCAATAACGACAATATCGGCGTCAGCGCCTCGCTCAAGCTTACCCGCAAGGGCATCGACTGGACGCACCAGCTGCGCGGCACGTTCGATTTCCAGCGCTCCAACGGGCTGACCACGCGCGAGAAGTATTTCGCCGCCTACGAGCCGCAATACGACATCAAGGACGGGTTCTTCACTTACGGCCTGGCGCAGTACGAGCGGGACAAGTTCCAGGGGTTCGACGCGCGCTACGCGCTGTCCGCGGGCGTGGGTTACGACGTGGTGAAGCGCGACGGGCTGAAGCTGTCGGTGAAGGCCGGGCCTGCCTATCGCCGGACCGAATTCCTCGACGGCAGTGCGGAAGACCGGCTGGCCGGATTGCTGGGTGCGGACCTCAACTGGCGCGTCAGCGACTGGCTGACCTTCACTCAGTCGAGCAATGCCGTGGCGGAGACGGGCAGCAGCGCGACGGTGATCTTCGATTCGTCAAACACCACGCTGAACCTGGTGTCGGGCCTGAAGGCCAAGGTCAGCGACCGGGTCAGCACGCAATTCACCTACCAGCTGCAATATGACAGCAACCCCGCGCCCGGCGCGGTCACGACCGATACGCTGTCGCGCTTCACTCTCGTCTACGGATTCTGACCCCATGACCACGCGATTTTCCTTCACCGTCGCGGCGACGGACGGGCGGGCGCGCACCGGTTCTATCCGGATGCGGCGCGGCGAGATCCGCACGCCCGCCTTCATGCCGGTGGGAACGGCGGCCACGGTCAAGGCGATGAAACCCGCTGCGGTGCGCCGGACGGGGGCCGACATTCTGCTTGGCAATACCTATCATCTCATGCTGCGTCCGGGCGCGGAACGGGTCGCGCGGCTGGGCGGGCTGCACCGTTTCATGGACTGGGACCGGCCGATCCTGACGGATAGCGGCGGCTATCAGGTGATGAGCCTGTCCGACCTCAGGAAGCTGACCGAGGACGGCGTCGAGTTTCGCAGCCATATCGACGGGTCGAAGCACATGCTGAGCCCGGAACGCTCGATGGAAATCCAGCGCCTGCTCGGCTCCGACATCGTGATGGCATTCGACGAATGCCCGCGGGCCGACCGTCCGATGGCGGAGATCGAGGCCAGCATGGAACTGTCCATGCGGTGGGCGAAGCGCAGCCGCGACGCGTTCGATGCCGGCGGCGAACACGCTGCGGGGGCGGCACTGTTCGGCATCCAGCAGGGCGCGCTGGACGAAGGGCTGCGTGCCCGCTCCGCCGCCGCGCTGACCGAAATCGGGTTCGACGGCTACGCCATCGGCGGGCTAGCCGTGGGCGAGGGGCAGGAGGCGATGTTCGCCACGCTCGATTTCGCGCCCGGCCAGTTGCCGGAAGATGCCCCCCGCTATCTCATGGGCGTGGGCAAGCCGACCGACCTTGTCGGCGCGGTGGAGCGCGGGATCGACATGTTCGACTGCGTGCTGCCGACCCGGTCGGGCCGCAACGGCCAGGCTTTCACCTGGGACGGCCCGCTCAACCTGCGCAATGCGCGCTTCGCCGAGGACACCGCCCCGCTGGAAGATGGCTGCCCGTGCGACGCCTGCACCCGCTTCTCGCGCGCCTATCTCCATCACTTGCAAAAGGCCGGCGAAATCCTGGGTGCCATGCTGGTGACGGAGCACAACCTCACCTTCTACCAGCAGCTGATGCGGACCATGCGCGACGCGATCGCGCGCGGAGATTTCGCCGGCTTCGCGAAGAGATTTCGGGCCCGCTACGCCGGGGCGTAGCCGCCGCGCTCAGCGCAGTTCCAGGATCGTCCCGCGATAGGGCACAAAGGTGCCGGTACCGTCCAGGAAACCGGCGCCGATGGCATTGGCCTGACGCTGCGCGTCGAGCAGATTGGGGTACCATTTGCCCCGTCTGCGGGGGGTGATGTAGCGATATTCCGGCATGGCATGCCGGAAGCGCGCGGCGGAGCGTCCGGTTCCGCGCAACCCCATGCTAAATAACAATTATCAACGAAAAAGGGCGACCCGTGGGCCGCCCTTTTCGATGTCGGTCTTGGAGGCCGCCGGGCCGCCCGCCGAATGGGTCAGCGCGAGTAGAACTCGACCACCAGGTTCGGTTCCATCGTGACGGGGTAGGGGACCTCGTCGAGCTGCGGAACGCGGGTGAAGCTGACCTTGTCGTTGCCATCAGGCGCGACGTAGTCGGGAATGTCGCGCTCGGGCAGGCTCTGCGCCTCGATCACCAGCGCCATGTCCTTGGCCTTGTCGCCCAGGCTGATGACGTCGCCGACATCGACGCGACGGCTGGCGATGTTGCACTTCACGCCGTTGACGCGGATATGGCCGTGGCTGACGATCTGGCGCGCTGCGAAGATGGTCGGCGCGAACTTGGCGCGATAGACGATCATGTCGAGGCGGCGCTCGAGCAGGCCGATCAGGTTCTGGCCGGTATCGCCCTTCATGCGCGAGGCCTGCTGATAGGTCGCCTTGAACTGCTTCTCGGTGACGTCGCCGTAATAGCCCTTCAGCTTCTGCTTGGCGCGCAGCTGAAGGCCGAAATCGCTCATCTTGCCCTTGCGGCGTTGGCCGTGCTGACCGGGACCGTAAGAACGCTTGTTCACCGGGGAATTTGGACGACCCCAGATGTTCTCGCCCATGCGGCGATCGAGCTTATGCTTGGCGCGGGTGCGCTTCGACATGGTATTTCCTTCCAATTTGCAAGGGACGACCCAGCGTCGTCCCGTTCAACCCGGTCCGCACCGTCGCGACGAGAATTCGCGACGCGGCTACCGCTTCACCGGGATGCGGGGCCAATCGGACACGAAGGGGGATGTCCCCGTCCGGTGCCGAAGTGAGCGCGCGCAATAGCCGGTGCGGTCGCGAAGTCAAGCCTGTCGACGGGCGGTCCCGCGCCTCTCGACAAAGCGGGCTTCGCCCGGCAGAGCGCCGCCCATGACCGCTACGACCAAGCTGCCGCAAGACTGCCAGACGATGATCGACGTGCGCGAGGGCGTGGACGCCACCGACCGCGCGCTCATGGACCTGCTCGATCGGCGGTTCGGCTACATGCGCGCCGCCGCGCGGATCAAGCCCGAGCGCACCGCGGTCCGCGACGAAGCGCGCAAGCGTACCGTAATAGAGGCCGCGGTCGAGGATGCCAGAACCCGCGCGCTGCCGGACGTGCTCATCGGCGAGATCTGGGAGCGCCTCGTCGAAGGCTCCATCGCCTACGAACTGGTCGAATGGGACCGACTGCGGGACTAAGCCCCGACCGCCTTGCACGAGTTTCGCCGTCAGCTTCCGCGTGTATTTTGCGAATATTGCTGGGCTTCTCGCATCTGTCGCATGCGATCCAGGTCGCGCATGCCCTGGATTTCTTTCTCGTTTTCCGAGACCGTTCTACATATCCGGCGAGGTAGATTGCTCCCGACCACCTTCTCCAAGGAGCAGACCTTTTTGGGTTTTACCTTTTCGTTGTCCTCCCGGACTCTTTCCGGGATGTCAGTCTCTGCCTCTTCGCCTCCGTCCGTACGCGCCGCAGAATCCCGGGGACTGAGCTGTTCCTGGGCCAGCGATGGGGTCGATACTGCGAAAGCAAAAGCAGCAATGATACCGAATGGCACCGAGTGCTTCCCGTCGAAACTCACGATCATTTAAATTTCTCCCCAATTACCCGACGGTCTATTGCTATAGTGCAACAACTTTCTTGTCGACCCACCTCCCAAAAGACCCCTAGCCCTAAGGGGGGCGCCTACTTGATATCGCCTTTCCGGTCCCCGCGCTCCAGCGTGCTCAGTACCCCACGCAAGGTGCGAATTTCGAGGTGGTTCCAGCCCGGGCGGGTGAGGATGGAGCGCAGCGTACGGCGGGTCGCCTCCGCGCGGGTTTCGGGCAGGAAATAGCCCTTCGGCTCCAGCATGCGATCGAGATGGGCGATCAGGCCCTCCAGTTCGGCCTGTGGGGCGGGGGGCAGCGTCTCTTCCTGCGTCGGCTGCACCAAGCGGGCGCCGCGCGACCATTCATAGGCGCAGATGATGACCGCCTGGGCAAGGTTGAGCGAACCGAAGTCGGGATCGATCGGCACGGTGACGATGGCGCGGGCGAGCGTGACGTCCTCCGTGTCCAGGCCAGAGCGTTCGGGCCCGAACAGGATGGCGGAGCCGCCTGCCTGCCCATGAATCTCACGGCCTGCGCCCTCCGGGGTCAGGACCGGTTTCGTCATTCCGCGCTTGCGCACCGTGGTGGCGTAGACATGCGCCGCGTCGGCCACGGCCTCCGCCGTGGTTTCGAACACGCGCGCCTCGGCGAGCACGTCGTCCGCGCCAGCCGCCGCGGGCCCGGCGGCGGGGTTGGGCCAGCCGTCGCGCGGCGCCACCAGCCGCATCTCCGTGAGGCCGAAATTGCGCATCGCGCGCGCCGCCTTGCCGATATTCTCGCCCAGCTGCGGTCGCACGAGCACGATCGCGGGCTTCTGCGCTGTCATTTCCATCGGTTCAGCCCTGCGCCCGTTCGTCGCGCGCCGCATCCTGCACGGTGCTCGCGAATTCCTCGAAATCGCGCGCCTCGCTGAAATCGCGATAGACGCTGGCGAAGCGGATGTAGGCGACACTGTCGATCTGCTTCAGCCCGTCCATCACCAACTGCCCGATATGCGCGGAGGCCACTTCGCTCTCGCCCGAGGTCTCGAGCTGGCGCTGAATACCGGACACCAGCTGGTCGACCTGTTCCTGCGCGATGTTGCGCTTGCGACAGGCGAGCATGACGGACCGTTCCAGCTTGGTCCGCTCGAACGCCTCGCGCCGCGCCTCGCGCCCGCCGCTGCCGGCCTTGACCACGATCACTTCGCGCAACTGCACCCGTTCGAAGGTGGTGAACCGCCCGCCGCACGAGGCGCATTGGCGCCGGCGACGGATCGCGGCGTTGTCCTCCGCCGGGCGGCTGTCCTTTACCTGGCTGTCGTCATGCGCACAGAACGGACACCGCATTCAGCGCTTGATCCGATTATAAAGCATGAAGCCCGCACCCGCGATCGCGCCGATCCCGATGCTGAGGCCCGGCAGCAACGCGCCCGCCAGCGCCCCCGCGGCAAGGCCGGTCAGCACGGGCTTGGTGGAAGGATGTTCCATCCCGCCCTTCGCCATGCCGACGATTTCCTCACGCGTATCCTCGACCCAGTCGCGGCGTCCCGGTTCACGATCGTCCATTGCCTTGCTCCTTTACCGGCCGGGATAGACGGGGAAACGGGCGCACAACTCGCGCACGCTTTCCTGAACCCGGCGCTCCACCTGGCCGTCGCCTTCCGCGCCGTTGCGTGACAGGCCATCGACCACCTGCGCGATCAGCGCGCCGATCGTCCGGAATTCCTCCGGACCGAAGCCCCGAGTCGTGCCCGCCGGCGTGCCGAGGCGGATGCCGCTGGTCACGAAGGGGCTGCGTGTGTCGTAGGGAATGCCGTTCTTGTTGCAGGTCAGCCAGGCACGGTCGAGGCCGGCCTCGGCGTCCTTGCCCGTCACGTTCTTCGCGGACAGGTCGACCAGCATGGAGTGGTTGTCGGTGCCGCCCGAGACGACACGCAGGCCGTTTTCTTCGAGGCTTGCGGCAAGGGCGCGCGCGTTTTCAACGATTTGCGCGGCATAGCTGCGAAACTCCGGCCGCAGCGCCTCGCGGAAGGCGACCGCCTTCGCGGCGACGATATGCATCAGCGGGCCGCCTTGCAGGCCGGGGAATACCGCCATGTTGAGCGGCTTGGTCAGTTCGGGATCGTTCCACAGGATGATGCCGGAGCGCGGTCCGCGCAGGCTCTTGTGCGTGGTGGAGGTGACGATATCCGCGTGCGGGAAGGGGGAGGGATGGGCCCCGCCCGCGACCAGACCGGAAATGTGGCTCATATCGACCAGCAGACAGGCGCCGACCGCGTCGGCGACCGCGCGAAACGCGGCCCAGTCCCATTCGCGCGAATAGGCGGTGCCGCCCGCGATGATGAGCTTGGGCTTATGCTCCTTCGCGATCGCCATGACCTCGTCCATGTCGATCCGCTCGTCATCCTTGCGGACGCCGTAGCTGACCGGATTGAACCACTTGCCGCTGATATTGACAGGCGAGCCGTGGGTCAGGTGCCCGCCGGCATTGAGGTCGAGACCCATGAAGGTGTCGCCGGGCTGCAGCAGGGCAAGGAAGACGGCCTGGTTCATCTGGCTGCCGCTATTGGGCTGCACGTTGGCAAAATCGCAGCCGAACAATTGCTTGGCCCGGTCTATTGCCAGCGTTTCGACCACGTCGGCATATTCGCAGCCGCCGTAATAGCGTTTGCCCGGATAGCCTTCCGCGTACTTGTTGGTGAAGACGCTGCCGGCCGCCTCCAGCACGGCGGTGCTGGCTATGTTCTCGCTGGCGATCAGTTCGATCCGGTCGCGTTGCCGGTCGAGCTCGCTACGGATCGCGGCGTCGATCTCCGGATCGGCATCGGCTAGTCTGTCGCCCCAGAACCGCTCGACCCAGGGTGCGTCCGAAACCGGCTGTTCTTTCAGTGCGTTGGCGGTCATTGGTGAGGTTCGATCCTGTCGCTGGGGAAGGGGGGCGCGCCAAGCTTATCGACCCGGCGCTGGTGACGTCCACCGGCAAACTCGCCGGCGAGAAAGCTGCGCAGACAGGCGATGGCCATGTCGGTTCCGATCAGGCGCGCGCCCATTGCGATGATGTTCGCATCGTTGTGCTCGCGCGCGAGGGATGCGGATAGCGGATCGGAAACAAGCGCGCACCGCACGGCGGGATTGCGGTTCGCCGCCATGGAGATGCCGATGCCGGAACCGCACAGCGCAACGCCGCGCTCCGCGGTTCCTTCCGCCACCACCTCGGCGAGACGGTACCCGAAATCGGGATAGTCGACGCTCTCGCTGCCGTCGGTGCCGAGGTCGGCGACTTCGTGGCCTTCCTCGATCAACCACTCGCGCAGGGCGGTCTTGAGGTCGGTGGCGGCATGGTCGGAGGCAATGGCGATACGCATGGCTGCGCCATACGCCCAGTCGCCCGGCTTTTCTACCCGGACGAGCAGTTCTTTCGCCCCTTCGCGGCAGGTAGGCCCGCCTCCCGCCTACGTAAGAGCGCGGATGGTGGCGAAGGGGCGGGCCAAGGGTAGCCGCGCGGCACCCGTTTGGCCGGAGCCCCGCCCTAAGCATTTGCCCGCAGCGCAGCGCGCACAGGAAATTTCCTGGGTGGCGGCAGCTTGGTCGCGTCCGGAAGGGCGAGGCGCGGATCGGCAAACCGGCCGGCGGGCAGCGCTCCTCCCGAAAGACGCCAACATGCCCCGCAGGGGGCAGGAGGATGCCGAAATGAAGAAACGGATTTCGCGAGGCGCGCTCGTCTGCGCCCTGGCCGCACTGGCGGCAGGCGCGGGAGCGCCGGGGGCCCATGCCCAGATCATCGATCTCGATCTCGGGATCGAACTGGACCTGCTGACCGACCGGGTTATATCGTTGGAAGGCGATCTCGTGGCCGTCGAGGCGGATATCGGTGATCTGAACGCCGATATCAGCGTTCTCGACGGCGCGGTCGATTCGCTCGCCGCCGATCTTGCCGGAACCGACGCGCTGGTAAGCAATCTGACCGGGGACATCTCCGTCCTTTCCGGAACTGTCGGCAATAACGCTCTGGCGATAGGCAATAACAGCACCCTGATCGACGGGCTTGCGGTGGATATCGACGTGCTGTCCGGGACCGTTGGGGAAAATACCCTCGCCATTGGCAATAATGCGACGCTGATCGACGGGCTCGACGCAGACCTCGACGTGCTTTCGGGCACAGTGAGCGACAACACGCTGGCGATAGGCAACAACTCGACGCTGATCGACGGGCTCGACGCAGACCTCGACGTGCTTTCGGGGGCGGTAAGCGACAACACGCTAGCGATCGGCAACAACTCGACGCTGATCGATGGGCTCGACGCCGACCTCGACCTGCTCTCGGGCGCGGTCAGCGACAACACGCTCGCGATCGGTAATAACTCCACCTTGATCGACGGACTAAATGTCGATGTTTCCGCGTTGCAGGGCGACGTCGCCGCCAATACGACGCTGATCGACGGCCTCGATCTCGACGTCGCGGCGCTGGAAGGCGCGGTCGCGGACAACACCGTGAATATTGCCGACAACGCGAACCTGATCGACGGGCTCGGCATCGACCTCGACGTTCTTTCGGGCGTCGTGGACGGCAACACGCTCGACATCGCAAACAACTCTGCGCTGATCGGCGGGCTCGACGTCGATGTTACCGCCTTACAAGGGGCGGTTGACGGCAACACCATTGGTATCGCCAACAATTCCACCTTGATCGACGGGCTGCAGACGGACCTGACACTGGTCGAGGGCGATGTGGCGATCAACACCGCCAATATTGCCAATAACACCATCGCAATCAACGCAAATGCGACGCAGATCGCGACGAACACCGTTCAGATTGCCGACAATTCGGTCCGGATCGACTTCAACGCGGTAATGATCGCGGCGCAAGGTGAGCGCAACGACGCGCAGGATATCGCGATCAACAATAATACGACCCAGATCAACGACAATTCGGTCCGGATCGACAACAACACCACGGCGATCGCCGACAACTCGACGCGGATCGACAACAACACCACCGCAATTGCCGCGAACAATGCCCGCGACGACGACCAGGATGTGGCGATTACCAACAACACGACCGCCATTGCGGCCAATGACGCGCGTGATGACCGCCAGGACGTTGTGATCGCCCAAAACACCGCCACTGCGACGCAGGCATTGCAGACCGGCAATCAGGCGCTGGCCGCCAATGCCACCCTGCGCTCCGACGTGGAGGCCGGCCGGGTCGGGGTGGTCCGGATCGGGCCCGAACAGGCCGTGCTGGTCGCTTCCGACCGGGGCGGTAGCGTAGTTTCCTTCGCCGGAACCGATGGCGATCGGCGCCTCGCCGGGGTCGCGGACGGCGTGTTCGCGAACGATGCCGCCACGCTGGGGCAGGTACAGGCAGGCGATGCCGCCACGCTGCAAAACGCGATGGCCTATACCGACCGCTCGGTGGGCGGGTTGATGGACGAACTCGACCGGATGTGGGCGGTCGTGGGGTCCAACAATCGCCAGCTGCGCAAGGAGATCGACCGCGCGGGGGCCGGCTCCGCCGCGCTGTCCGGACTGCCGCAGCCGTTCATTCCGGGCAAGGGCATGGTCGCCGCCAGCTTCGGCGGGCGGGGCGAGCAGACCGCCATCGCGCTGGGGATCGGGAAGGCGTTTTCGGGGAAGCACACGCCGGTGCTACGCGCCGGGCTGGCGTTCGACCTCAATGGCGGCACCGCGACCTACAACGTGGCAGCGGGTTTTCACTTCTAGGAAGCGCCATTGCCACGAGAGCCGGCGGACGCATCGCTCCCCCCGCGCAAACCGCCGGCTCCGACTCCCTTTCACCAACGAAAAGGGCCGCTCCCCATCGGGGGAGCGGCCCTTGCGTACGGGTGATCCGTGACGCGGTTACTGGTCGAGGAAGCTGCGCATCTTGCGGCTGCGGCTCGGGTGCTTGAGCTTCCTCAGCGCCTTAGCCTCGATCTGCCGGATACGCTCGCGCGTGACGGAGAACTGCTGCCCGACCTCTTCCAGCGTGTGGTCGGTGTTCATCCCGATGCCGAAGCGCATGCGCAGCACGCGTTCCTCGCGCGGCGTCAGGCTGGCGAGCACGCGGGTCACGGTTTCCTTCAGGTTCGCATGGATCGCGGCGTCGACCGGAATGATCGCGTTCTTGTCCTCGATGAAATCGCCCAGGTGCGAATCCTCCTCGTCGCCGATCGGCGTTTCGAGGCTGATCGGCTCCTTGGCGATCTTCATCACCTTGCGCACCTTTTCGAGCGGCATGGAGAGACGCTCGGCCATTTCCTCGGGCGTGGGCTCGCGGCCCTGCTCGTGGAGGAACTGGCGGCTGGTGCGGACCAGCTTGTTGATCGTCTCGATCATGTGGACCGGGATGCGGATGGTGCGCGCCTGGTCGGCGATCGAGCGAGTTATCGCCTGCCGGATCCACCATGTCGCATAGGTGCTGAACTTGTAACCGCGCCGGTACTCGAACTTGTCGACCGCCTTCATCAGGCCGATATTGCCTTCCTGGATGAGGTCCAGGAACTGCAGGCCGCGATTGGTGTACTTCTTCGCGATGGAGATCACGAGGCGCAGGTTCGCTTCCACCATCTCCTTCTTGGCGATGCGGGCCTCGCGCTCGCCCTTCTGCACCATGTTCACGATGCGGCGGAATTCGTCGAGGCTCATGCCGGTCGCGCTGGCGATGTCGGCGATTTCGGCGCGGATGCGCTCGACCGCGTCGGCCTCCTTCTCGGCGAAGGCGGCCCACTTCTTGTCCTTCTTCGCATTGTCGGCCAGCCAGTTCTCGTCCAGCTCGTTGCCGATGTAGGAATCGAGGAAGTCCTTGCGCTTCACCTTGTGCCGTTCGGCAAGGCGCAGCATCTGGCCACCCAGCGCGGTCAGGCGCCGGTTGAAGGCATAGAGGTTGTCGACCAGGAATTCGATCTTGGTCGCGTGGAACTGTACGCTCTCGACCTCGGCGGTCAGTTCCTCGCGCAGCGCTTCGTACTTCTTTTCCTTCGCGGCGGGGAAGGCATCGCCTCGACCGAGCACATCGACGCGCTCGTTCTGGAGCTTCTCGAACTTCTTGAACAGGTCGGTGATGCGGGCGAAACGCTCGATGGCATCAGGCTTGAGTGCCGCTTCCATCTGCGCGAGGGACATGGTGTTGTCCTCTTCCTCGTCGTCGTCGCGCTGCTTGGACGAACCCTCTTCGCCGTCCTCGTCCTCGCTGTCGTCCGCATCCTCTTCCTCGTCGTCGTCGCGGATTGTGGGCCCGGCGGTTTCCTCGGAGATTTCGCCGTCATCGTCCTCGGCGCCTTCCTCCATCTTGTCGACGGGCGGTTCCTTGGACAGCATGGCGTCGAGATCGAGGATTTCACGTAGCTGCATTTCCTCGGCGTTCAGCGCCTCGGACCACTGGATAATGGCGTGGAAGGTGATCGGACTCTCGCACAGGCCCATGATCATCATGTCGCGCCCGGCCTCGATCCGCTTGGCGATGGCGATCTCGCCCTCGCGGCTGAGCAGTTCGACCGCGCCCATCTCGCGCAGGTACATGCGCACCGGATCGTCGGTCCGCTCGCCGGTGCCGGTCTTCTTGGCCGCGGCGGGGGTGGCTTTCTTCGCGTCCTTGCGCGGCGAACTGTCGTCGGAGGAGATTTCCTCCACTTCGGATTCCTGGTCGCCGTCGTTTTCCGCTTCCTCGTCGTTCTCGACGATGTTGACGCCCATCTCGCTGATCGCGGACATGACGTCCTCGATCTGGTCGGTGCTCATCTGGTCCTGCGGCAGAGCCTCGTTCAGCTCGTCCATGGTGACGTAGCCGCGCTTCTTCGCCTTCGCGATGAGTTTCTTGACGGAGGACTCGTTGAGATCGATCAGCGGTGCGTCGTCGGTCTCTGCGGTCTTAGCTTCGGAAGCCATAAAGGGTGTCAGTCCGTTTCCTTTACGCCGTCGTCCGAAGACGCCGGCTCCAATTCCTGTTCTCGCGCCGCACGTGCGGCCCTTCGACCCGCCATCTGGCCCAGTCGCGTCTCGAATTCCAGCTTTCGCTTCAACAGACGCTGCTGTTCGGCGAAAGCGCCTTCGGGATCGGTCTCGAAACGGGCGGTGGCGGACGCGAGCGCGGCCTCCAGCGCCGGTCTTTCGACCAGCAGGGCGACGGCTTCGGCCAAATCCTCGCGCGCATCATCCGGATCGTATCCTTCCGAGAGGAAGGCGAAGCGGTTTCTATCCGCGTGCGGCGCAGGTCCGGTCGAATCGGATATGGGAGTTTCGGCCCCCGCTTCAAGCGCTTCTATTGCATCGAGTAGAGGATTGATGGTCGCTGCGGCTTTCGGGTCACGCGCGGCGAGTTCAATCAGCGCGTTTTCGTGGCGGGCAAGCTGGTCGGGAAATCGCAGGAACCCGGCGGCGACGGCGGCGGTCAGCCGGTCGCGCGCGCCGCCCGTCGCGTTCCGGCGTAGCGCGGCGAGTGCAGCGGGCGAGGGCGCCGGGCTGGCCGGAAAGCGCGAGCCGCCGCGCCCCTGCCACTCCCCACGAGGACGCGCCTGGCCCTGCTGCCGGGGCGGGCGCGGGGGGAAGGCGAAGGCTGAGTAGCGATCGAGCAGCTCGCGGCGATAGAGCGACTTGATGTCGGGATGCTCGATCCGCTCAACATGATCCACCAGACGCGCCTTGAGCCCGGCCTTGGCTTCCGGCGAATCGAGCCGCTGCGCGTCGCGCTCCGCCTCCCACAGGGTGTCGAGCAGGCTCGCAGGCTCGGCCAGCAGCGCCTCCATCGCCTCCTTGCCGCGCTGCCGGATCAGATCGTCGGGATCGAGCCCGGACGGGAGGCGCACGATGCCCAGCGAGTGCGCCGGGCGCAGCAGCGGAAGCGCCCGGCCGATCGCGCGCATCGCGGCGCGCTGGCCCGCTGCATCGCCGTCGAAACACAGGACCGGCCGCTCCACGCTGCGCCAGAGGATTTCCAGCTGCTGTTCGGTCAATGCGGTGCCGAGCGGCGCGACCGCCTCCCCGATCCCCGCATCGGCCAGCGCGATCACGTCCATGTAGCCTTCGACCACGACGATCCGCCCTGTCCGGCGCGAGGCGGGCAGGGCGCGGTGGAGGTTGTAGAGCGTGCGCCCCTTGTCGAAAAGCGGAGTGTCGGGCGAATTGAGATATTTGGGCGCCTTGGTATCGGCCGCCAGGATGCGCCCGCCAAAGGCGATCACACGCCCGCGCGTGTCCTGGATCGGCAGCATCAGGCGGTCGCGGAAGCGGTCGTAGGGATCCTTGTCCTCGACATCGATCCGCATGCCCGCCTCGATCCGCATGCCCTCCTCGAACTGCGCCAGCGCCGATTTCAGCGCCTGCCGGTCGGGGAGGGCATAGCCGAACCCGAATTCGCGAACCGTGCCGCGCGAGAAGCCGCGCTTCGCCAGATAGGCGCGCGCCGCCGCCCCTTGTTCGCCGTCCAGATTGGCGACGTAATGCGCCTGCGCCGCTGCGGTGACGTCGTGCAGGCTGGCCCGCTTTTCCGCCACGCGAGCCGCGCGCGGATCGGGAGCGGGGACCTCCATCCCGGCCTGCGCCGCCAGTTCCTTCACCGCATCCATGAATGGCAGACCGCGCTGGTCGGTCATCCAGCGGATGACATCGCCATGCGCCTCGCAGCCGAAGCAGTGGTAGAAGCCCTTCTCGTCGTTGACGTAGAAGCTGGGCGTCTTCTCGTTATGGAAGGGGCAGCACGCCTTCCATTCGCGCCCTGCTCGCTGGAGCTTGGTCGTGCGCATGACCACGCTCGACAGCGTCACGCGCGCACGCAGTTCGTCCAGCCATTGGGGGGTGAGCGCCATGGGTGCGAAGGTAGTCCCCGCGCGCCCGGCTGCCTAGTCCTTCGCCGGGGTTGCGCCCGGGCTTTCGGGCGCGGGCAGCTTTTCGGGCGGGAAGGGCCCGGTCGCCTTGCCGCCGCCATTGTCGATTTCCAGGCGGTAGGCGGGCTGCGGCCCTTCCGGCGCCGCGGTCGATTGCCACCAGAAGGTGATCGGCTTGCCCGGCGTCCAGCCGGACCCGCGCGTGACGCGCCAGATCAACTGCCCGGCATCGTTGGTGACGGTCACCCCTTCGCGCTCGCCGATGGCGGTTTCGGCCTGATCCTTGTCGTAACCGACCGCCCCCGTGAACCCCGTCGCGCGCAACGTCGTGCGAAACAGCGTCGGCGCGGTTTCCAGCATCTGCGCGCCGCCGGTCGTATCGGTGGCGGGGGTCGCCGTGGTCGCAGGGTCGTCCTCCGCCTTCGTGGGGGTGACGACGTGGACGTAGGTGTAGGTCGTGCCGTCCGGGGCCGTGGCGGGATCGCAGGTCTCGGCCATCTCCTCCGGACACGCGACGTAGCTGGTCACGGTCGCAATGGTATTACCATTCGCAGTGATCGTGCTCACGACCTCGGTCCCGTCGGGCCCTTCGATTCGCGCGCCCAGACCCTCGGGATCGAAGTTCGCCGCGACCAGCGTGCGCGGCGCGGCCACCGTCGGGGTGGGGGTGGGCGTCGGCTCGGGTGCCTCGGCCCGGTCGCAACCCGCCGCCAGCAGCGGGATCGGAAGGGTCAGCGCCAGCAGCGCCGCCCGGTTCACGACAGCGCGCCCTTAACGAGGCCGCTCGCAATGCTCATGTCGAGCGTGGCGCCGTGGCGCGCCTTCAGCTCGGCCATGACCTTACCCATGTCCTTCATGCCATCGGCCCCGATGTCGGTCTTCACCTGCGCGATCGCGGCCTTCGTCTCGCCTTCGTCCATCTGGCGGGGCAGAAACTCCTCGATCACGGACAGCTCGTGCTCTTCCTTCGCGGCCAATTCCTCGCGCCCGCCGTCGCGGTACATGTCGATCGATTCGCGGCGCTGCTTGGCCATTTTCAGCAGCACGTCGGTCACCAGATCGTCGTCGTCGGGCACGGACTTGGCCGTGCGCTGCTCGATATCGCGGTCCTTGATCTTCGCCTGGATCAGGCGCAGCGCGGCGGTCCGCGGCTTGTCACCGCCCTTCATCGCGGCGATGGTTTCCTTCTGGATATTTTCCCTGAGCATGGCTTTCCCGTCGATCGTTCTATAGTGGCATACCGGTTCGACGCGGCGTTACACGCAATGTTCCTGATGCGCCACGCTTGACGAATGCGAAGCTGCGGCCTAGCCGCTGAGACTTAGCACACATCGCCGGAAACCCCCTTGTAACGGAGCGCCAGATGGCCCTTGCCGACATTACGCCTGCGCAACCCAAAGGTGCGACGGGGCTGCTTCTCCTCGCCGACGGTACCTCATTGTGGGGAAAGGGTTTTGGCGCGATCGGCGCCAGCGTGGGGGAGGTCTGCTTCAACACCGCAATGACGGGGTATCAGGAGGTGATGACCGATCCCAGCTACGCGGGGCAGATCGTCACCTTCACCTTTCCGCATATCGGGAATGTCGGCGCCAACCACGAGGATATCGAGGCGAAGGTCGAAAGCGCGCTGGGTTGCGTCGTGCGCGAGCAGGTGACGCCCGACAGCAATTTCCGCAGCAAGCAGAAGTTCGACGAATGGATGCGCGAGAACGGAAAGATTGGCCTGTCGGGGATCGACACCCGCGCGCTGACGCGCTTCATCCGCCTGAACGGCGCGCCCAACGGCGTGATCGCCCACGCGCCCGATGGCAATTTCGACCTGCCTGCCCTGCTGGAGCGGGTGCGAGGCTGGGCCGGGCTGGAGGGCATGGACCTCGCCTACCGCGTCAGCCGCGACAAGCATGAAGGCTGGGACGGCGGCCCCTGGACGCTGGGCAAGGGCTACGGCCGCGCCCCATGGATCGAGAAGCCGCATGTCGTCGCGATCGATTACGGGTCGAAGGACAACATCTTCCGCAATCTGGTGAAGGCGGGCGCGCGCGTGACGGTGGTCCCGGCGAAGACCGCGCTGGAAGATATCTTGGCGCTGGAGCCCGATGGCGTGTTCCTTTCCAACGGGCCGGGCGATCCGGCGGCGACGGGCGAATACGCGGTGCCGACGATCCGCGCGCTGCTCGACCGCGACATCCCGATCTTCGGCATCTGCCTCGGCCACCAGATGCTGGCGCTGGCCGCCGGGGCGAAGACGGCGAAGATGCACCAGGGCCACCGCGGCGCGAACCACCCCGTCCAGCGGGTCGGCAGCGGCTGGGACGCGACCGAGGGACTGGTCGAGATCACCAGCATGAACCACGGCTTCGCGGTCGACGGCACGACCCTGCCCGAGGGCGTGGTGGAGACCCACCGCTCGCTGTTCGACGGCTCCAATTGCGGGATCGCGATCACGGGCAAGAAAGCGTTCGGCGTCCAGTACCACCCCGAGGCGAGCCCGGGACCGCAGGACAGCTTCTACCTGTTCGAGAAGTTCGTGGGGATGTTGGGGTAATGGCGTCGATTAATAGTAGAGAACGACAGGTTCTTCTGTTTTTAGCAGCCGAACTGCGGCGGCACGGCCAACCTGTGACCGCGTCCACAGTCGCCAAAAATATGGACCCAAAAACGAACTCGCGCGAGGCGACGATTTGCTTGCAACACCTTCAAAAGGTTGGCTTTGTCGTATCGAATTTTGACAACTGGAAGTCAGCGGGCTTCCAGATTGCTAGGCCTGGCTTAGTCGCTGTCGAAGCGATGCAAGCTGAGACAAGTCAAGAGCCGGGGAGCGTTTCATCAATTAGAGCTTCCACGAATATTAAACCTTCACGGCCTTCGTGGGTTTTCCGCTTAAGAAATTGGCTGGTTGAGTGGACGAAGCCCTCCGTCCTTGTAGTCCTTGTCGCCGCGATCGCAGCAGTTCTCTTAGCGGCTTACCTCTCGAGTCCCAAATAATGCCCAAACGCACCGACATCTCCTCCATCCTCGTCATCGGCGCCGGGCCGATCATCATCGGCCAGGCCTGCGAGTTCGACTATTCGGGTACGCAGGCGATCAAGGCGCTGCGCGAGGAAGGGTACCGGGTCATCCTGGTCAACTCCAACCCCGCCACGATCATGACCGATCCGGACATGGCGGATGCGACCTATGTCGAGCCGATCACGCCCGAGATCGTCGCCAAGATCATCGCCAAGGAGAAGCCCGACGCGCTGCTGCCGACGATGGGCGGGCAGACCGCGCTCAATTGCGCGCTGAAGCTCGACCAGATGGGCGTGCTGGCGGAGCACGGGGTGGAGATGATCGGCGCGCGCGCCGACGCCATCGACAAGGCGGAGAACCGCCAGCGTTTCCGCGAGGCGATGGACAAGATCGGCCTTGAAAGCGCGCGCAGCGGCGTTGCCAACACGATCGAGCAGGCGCGCACCGTGCTGGAGCGGACCGGCCTGCCCGCGATCATTCGCCCCAGCTTCACCCTGGGCGGAACCGGCGGGGGCATCGCCTACAACACCGCCGAATTCGACCGCATCGTGCGCGAAGGCCTCGACGCCAGCCCCACGACCGAGGTGCTGATCGAGGAATCGCTGCTCGGCTGGAAAGAGTTCGAGATGGAGGTCGTGCGCGACCGCGCGGACAACGCCATCATCATCTGCGCGATCGAGAACGTCGATCCGATGGGCGTGCATACCGGCGATTCCATCACCGTCGCCCCCGCGCTGACGCTGACCGACAAGGAATACCAGATCATGCGTAGCGCCAGCATCGCGGTGCTGCGCGAGATCGGGGTCGAGACCGGCGGATCGAACGTGCAGTTCGCGGTCAATCCGGACGACGGCCGCCTGATCGTGATCGAGATGAACCCGCGCGTCTCGCGCAGTTCCGCGCTCGCATCCAAGGCGACCGGCTTCCCCATCGCGCGCGTCGCGGCGAAGCTCGCCGTGGGCTACACGCTGGACGAGATCACGAACGAGATTACGGGCGCGACGCCCGCCAGCTTCGAACCGACGATCGATTACGTCGTGACCAAAATCCCGCGCTTCGCATTCGAGAAATTCAAGGGCGCGAAACAGGAACTGGCCACCGCGATGAAGTCGGTCGGCGAGGTCATGGCAATCGGCCGCAATTTCCAGGAAAGCATGCAGAAGGCGCTGCGCGGCCTCGAGACCGGGCTCGACGGGTTCAACCGCGTGCCCGAGCTGGAAGGCTGCGCGAAGGACGTCATCACCGCTGCCCTGTCGCGCCGGACCCCGGACCGGCTGCTGAAGGTCGCACAGGCGTTCCGCGAAGGGCTGTCGGTGGAGGAAATCCAGGCCGTCACCCACTACGATCCATGGTTCCTGCGCCAGATCGAGGCGATCGTCTACGAAGAGCAGATGATCAGTCACAACGGCCTGCCGCGCGACGCGCAGGAGATGCGGCGGATCAAGGCGATGGGGTTCTCCGACCGCCGGCTCGCCACGCTCGCGGTCCGCTCGGTCGGGGTCGCGGGTGGCCTTGGGGAAACGCAGGCGCGCCGCAGCGGCCTGCTGCATGACACGCTGCGCGCGATGGCCGGCGCGACCAGCGAGGAAGAGGTCCGCAAGCTGCGCCGCAAGCTGGGCGTGGAGCCCGTCTTCAAGCGGATCGACAGCTGCGCGGCCGAGTTCGAGGCGGTCACGCCCTACATGTACTCGACCTACGAGGCGCCGACCTTCGGCGAACCGGAGGACGAGGCGGCGCCCAGCGATCGCAAAAAGATCGTGATCCTGGGCGGCGGGCCCAACCGCATCGGGCAGGGCATCGAGTTCGACTATTGCTGCGTCCATGCCTGCTTCGCGCTGAGCGAGGCCGGGTTCGAGACGATCATGGTCAATTGCAATCCCGAAACGGTCAGCACGGATTACGACACCTCCGACCGACTCTATTTCGAACCGCTGACGACCGAGGACGTCCTTGAGATCCTGCGGGTCGAGCAGCAGGCAGGCGAACTCGTCGGCGTAATCGTGCAGTTCGGCGGGCAGACCCCGCTGAAGCTGGCGCGCGCGCTGGAGGAGGCCGGCATTCCGATCCTGGGCACCAGTCCCGACGCGATCGACCTGGCCGAGGATCGCGAGCAGTTCGCGCGGCTGGTCAACAAGCTCGGCCTGAAGCAGCCCGACAACGGGATCGCCAAGAGCCGGGACGAGGCGGCCGCGGTCGCCAGCATGATCGGCTATCCGGTGCTGCTGCGTCCCAGCTTCGTGCTGGGCGGACGGGCGATGGAGATCGTCGATTCCGAAGCCCAGCTCGACGATTACATCGCCACTGCGGTCAACGTGTCGGGCGACAGCCCGGTGCTGGTCGACCAGTACCTGCGCGATGCCGTCGAATGCGATGTCGATGCGCTGTGCGACGGCAGCGAGGTCCGCATCGCGGGCGTGATGCAGCATATCGAGGAGGCGGGCGTCCATTCGGGCGACAGCGCCTGCACCCTGCCGCCCTACAGTCTCGCGCCCGAGATCGTGGCCGAGATGGAGCGGCAGACGGTGGAACTAGCGGTCGCGCTGAAGGTCCGCGGCCTCATGAACGTGCAGTTCGCGGTCAAGGATGGCGAGGTCTACCTGATCGAGGTCAATCCGCGCGCCAGCCGCACCGTGCCGTTCGTGGCCAAGGCGGTCGGCCACCCGGTCGCGAAGATCGCGGCACGGATCATGGCGGGCGAGCCGCTGTCGAATTTCGAAAGCTGGACGCTCGACCCCGGGCACATGGCGGTGAAGGAGGCGGTGTTCCCCTTCAACCGCTTCCCCGGCGCCGATCCCGTCCTGTCGCCGGAAATGAAATCCACCGGCGAGGTGATGGGGATCGACCGGGCCTTCCCCGAAGCGTTCCTGAAATCGCAGATCGGCGTGGGTATGGGCCTGCCCGATGGCGGCACCCTGTTCGTGTCGGTGAAGGACAGCGACAAGGCGGTGATCCTGCCCGCGGTACGCCGCCTGATCGAACATGGCTTTCGCGTTATCGCCACTGGCGGCACGCAGGATTTCCTCAAGGAACAGGGCCTTGCGGTTGAACGCGTGCGCAAGGTCGCCGAAGGGCAGCCGCACATCGTCGACGCGATCATCGACGGGAAGGTCGACCTGATCTTCAATACGACCGAAGGCTGGCAGAGCCTGCGCGATTCGCAATCGATCCGCGCGTCCGCGCTGGAGGCGAAGCTGCCTTACTACACCACTGCCGCGGCCAGCCTGGCGGTGGCGGAGGCGATTACCACCGTTGATTCGGCACGACTTGAAGTCCGATCGTTGCAGGATTACTATAGCGGTAACTGATACGCGCGTTTTTCTCCTTCCACGACAACCCGGCCCACGTCTCGCTTCGTTCGCAAGCGGCGTGGGTCGAATTTTTGGGGCCCGGAAGGGGGTTCGCTCTGACACGAGATTGGACAGTATAGATGGAAAAAGTTCCGATGCTTGCCGAGGGGTACGAGCGGATCACCGCCGACCTCAAGCTCCTGCGCGCCGAGCGCCCGAAGGTGGTCGATGCGATCGAGGAAGCGCGCGCGCATGGCGACCTGTCCGAGAACGCGGAATATCACGCGGCCAAGGAGCGCCAGGGCCAGATAGAAGCGCAGATCGCCGAACTGGAAGATCGCGTCAGCCGGGCCCAGATTATCGACCCCTCGACCCTGTCGGGCGACAAGGTGATGTTCGGTGCGACCGTCACCCTGCTGGACGAGGACGACAGGCCGATCATATATCAGATCGTCGGCCAGACCGAGGCGGACGCCGCCAAGGGGCGCATCTCCTACAGCTCGCCGATCGGGCGTGCGCTGATCGGCAAGAAGGTCGGTGAGGAGATCGAGGTGACCGTGCCCTCGGGCGACAAGTTCTACCTCCTCGACAAGATCGAATTCATCTGATCTTCGAACGGCCCCTGCAAGAGCGGGGACCACAAGCCGGCCGCCGAAACCGGCCCAACGGGGGTCCCTGCCGTCGCGGGGACCCCCGAACGCATCATGCGTCGGGCGTCAGCAGCCGGTGGATGTGCACGATCACGTAGCGCATTTCCGCATCGTCGACGGTGCGTTGCGCGTTGGAGCGCCAGGCTTCCTCGGCCCGCTCGTAATTGCTGAACACGCCGACCACGTGAATGCTTTCCGGATCGGCGAATTCGACCGAGCGGGGGTCCTTCACGCGGCCGCCCATCACAAGATGCAGGCGTTGCGGGGTTTCGGTTTCTTCCATGGGGGAGGGGGTCCTTGCTGAATGGATCTACGCCGCCTGCGCATAATGAAAGCGGCGCGCCAGGCAAGCCCGGCACGCCGCTCATTCGTATGTCGCGGGGTCGTTACGCGCCGACGCGGGCGCGCAGGTCGCGAAACTTGCGTTCCGCGCCGCGGGCGAACTTGCGGGTCGCGTAGCGCGCTTCGTCACGCCCATCATAGGCTGCACGCGAAGCGCGGCGACCGGCCTTGCGCGAGGAGTGCGCGATGTCGTCGCTCCAGTCGCCCAGCTTTTCCCCGCCGTGGCGCACGGCATCGCCGGCCGTGTCGAACAGGCCGCTGGCATAGGCGAGACCCATGTCGGTGAAATAGGTAGCGAGGGCGCCCGCGCGGCGCCCGGCACGGCGACCCGGGCGCGTCATTGCGCCGATCGCCAGGCCGAGGACGGCAACCCCGGCGACGGTCGCGATCGGGTGCTCCTTCACGAAGGCGGTTGCCTTGTCCGACGCCTCGCGCGCGTAGTCGCCGATCGAGCGGTCGGCATTGCGCTGCTCGGCGGCTTCGATCTTGGCGCGAAGGGCGTCGCGTTGTTCCTTGGTGCTCATGCGAATTCTCCGAATGATGTGAGTGAGTTTCGGCGGTTACCGAACCAACGTCGCTGCACCTTCAGATGTTCCGATGTTCGGGGCCCGGATAGCGTTGGTCACGCTCTTCGCTGAATTTCCCGTCGTCCAACTCGTCTTCGTCCCCGGCCTCTTCGTCCGAGCCGAATATCAGCGCGAGGATCGGGCGCCGCGCGAACCACAGGATGATCGCGGCGACGATGGCCGATGCGATCCCCTTGTGCTGGTCCGCGATGTAGGCCGCTTCGTCGAGCACGTCGATCGCAGCCTCTTTTGCCGTATCCATCGCTCGTTCCGTCGGGGAGCGTTTTACCAGATCACCCTTGAGATTGGCGATGTCGGCTTTCACCAGGGCCAGTGCCGCATCGCGCAACGCGCGGCTTTCCCGCATCTGTCTGCCACGACTGCTCATGACTGCTTCTTCTCGAACGCTTCGCCGATACGGCGAATGCGGCGCAGCGCCAGCCAGGCGGCACCGGCGGTAAGCGCAAACATGATCGCGACCATCAGGCCCATCGCGCCGAATGCCCCCAGATAGGGGCGAAGCGCGATGATCAGCCCGATGACAAGGCCCAGCATCGCCAGATTGAGGAAAGCAACTGCCGACAGGCCGTAGATCGCGGCCGATCGGATGTGATGCGCCCCGTAGGCGACGCGCGCCTTCTGGAAAGCGACTTCCGCCTCCAGATAGGTGCGGCTGTCGTCGTACAGCGCCTCCAGATCGTCGCGCAGCGAACCGAAGGGTCCGTCGTGTTCCTCGTGCGCGTGCAGCGCGTCATCGGAAACGCCCGGCGCATCGTCTGCACCGGGCGTGTCGTGAGGATTATCCGGCATTCGGTGACCCCCTGTCCGCGCGGATCAGCGACGGAACAGTCGAGCGACCATGTAACCGCCGACCGCGGCCAATCCGACGGCGAGGCCGGGGCTGCGGCGAACCCATTCGCGCGCATCGTCACCCAGTTCGTCCACGCTCTTGCCGTCCAGCCGAACGGCGGTGTCGTTGAGCGAGCGCGAAGCGTTGCGGGCATAATCGCCGTATTTCGGGCCGAAGTTCTCGTCGAGCTTCGCGGCATTGTCGGCAACCAGCTTGCTCAGCGCCGCAATCGCGTCGCTTGCCTTGGTCTTGCCCTCGACTGCCAGCTCATTGGCCTTGACCTTCGCCTGCCCGGTATACTCGCCCTGCTTACCCTTCGCCTTCTCGCGATACACGCCGGCACGGTCGCTCGCCTCGGCACGCAGGGCGGCGGCGCCCGCCTTCGCCTCGTCGAGCGCGGCGTTGAAGCGGCTCTTCGCCTCCTCGCGGTGAGCGGACGCAGCGACCTTGCCGCCCGCGGCCTTCGTTTCCGCGGCGGCGGAGCCGACAGCAGCGCCGACGGCATCGCCCGCCGTCGTGGCGGCACCGGTGGTCGCGGCGGGTTTGCGGGTGGTCTTGTTCTTGGGCTTCGGAGTGGTGGCCATGATCTAATTCCCCGTATCTCTAATCGTTTCGAGTCTGTTTTTTCCCATGCACGCCTCGGCATGCACCTCGAAATTCCAACGCGACTTGCCTGCGTTCGTTCCGGCGCATAGACCGCGCCCCGGATCCCTGCCGAAGAGCAGGGGCGCGCCCCGCAATCCCGCATCCTTTCCATTACTTACCGTCACGGAGCCAGCATGACCGCCATTCTCGACATCCATGCCCGCCAGATCCTCGATTCTCGCGGCAACCCGACCGTGGAAGTCGATATTCTGTTGGAGGACGGCAGCTTCGGCCGCGCCGCGGTGCCCTCCGGCGCGTCGACCGGCGCGCACGAGGCGGTCGAACTGCGCGACGGCGACAAGGACTATTATCTCGGCAAGGGAGTAACGAAAGCGGTCGACGGCGTGAACACCGTCATCGCGGAGGCGCTGCTCGGCCTCGATGCGGAGGACCAGCGCACCATCGACACCGCGCTGCTCGATCTCGACGGCACGGAAAACAAGGCGAAGCTGGGGGCCAACGCGATTCTGGGCTGCAGCCTCGCCATCGCAAAGGCAGCGGCGAATGCGCGCGGCCTTCCGCTGTTCTCCTATGTCGGCGGGGTGTCCGCACACGTCCTGCCGGTGCCCATGATGAACATCGTCAATGGCGGCGAACATGCCGACAACCCGATCGACATTCAGGAATTCATGGTCATGCCGATCGGTGCGCCGTCGCTGGCCGAGGCGGTGCGCTGGGGTTCGGAAATCTTTCACACGCTGAAAAAGGGGCTGGCGGAGAAAGGCCTGTCGACGTCGGTCGGAGACGAGGGTGGCTTCGCCCCCGATCTCTCCAGCACGCGCGATGCGCTCGACTTCATCATGGCCTCGATCGATAAAGCAGGCTTCACTGCGGGCGAGGACGTGGTCCTGGCGCTCGACTGCGCAGCGACCGAGTATTACCGAGGCGATAGGTACGAACTGGCGGGCGAGGGCGTTTCGCTCGATGGCGTCGAAATGGCCGACTATCTGGCGAAGCTGTGCGACGACTACCCGATCCGCTCGATCGAGGACGGCATGGCCGAGGACGATTTCGAAGGCTGGCAAGCGTTGACGGATAAGCTCGGCAAGCGCATCCAGCTGGTGGGCGACGATCTGTTCGTGACCAATCCGGAACGGCTGCGCATGGGCATCGACCGCGGCCTCGCCAACTCGCTGCTGGTGAAGGTCAACCAGATCGGCACGCTGACCGAAACGCTGGAGGCGGTCGATATCGCCCATCGCGCGGGCTATACCTGCGTGATGAGCCACCGTTCGGGCGAAACCGAGGACGCGACCATCGCCGACCTCGCGGTGGCCACCAATTGCGGGCAGATCAAGACCGGCAGCCTTGCCCGGTCGGACCGGCTCGCAAAGTACAACCAGCTGATCCGGATCGAGGAAGAACTGGGCGACGCGGCGCATTATGCCGGCGCCGCCTGCTTCGGCCGTCTGGCGGGCTAGGCCCCCGCGCGGGTGAGCCGGTCGATCTGGTCGTCGCTGAGTTCCAGCTCGGTATAGGCCAGGAGACCATCCAGCTGCTCGAGATTGCGCGCACTGGCGAGCGGCGCCGCGATACCGGGCTGCGCCGCGAGCCAGGCCAGCGCGATCGCCGGTAGCTCGGCCCCGGTTTCCTGTGCCACACGGTCCATCTGCGCGAGGACGGTAGGCCCGTCCTCGCGGTATTTCCGGGCCATGTCGGCGCGCGATCCATCGAAATCATCGGGGTCGCGATACTTCCCGGTCAGGTAACCCGCGGCGAGGCTGAAATAGGGAAATACCGCGACACCCCGTTCTAGGCACAGGCGCTGCATGTCCGCATCGTAATCGGCGCGTTCGACGAGGTTGAACTGGTTCTGCAGCGCCGTGAACGCAGTGATGCCCTTCGCCTCCGCATGGTCCAGCGCGGCGCGCAGGCGGCCGACACCGAAATTGGAGGCGCCGATGCTCTTCGCTCGGCCCCCCTCGGTCACGCCGGCAAAGCTCTCCACGATCGTCTCGATCGGCAGGTCCTCGTTGTCCTTGTGGCAATAGAACAGCTCGACCCGGTCGGTGCGTAGACGCTCCAGACAGCGGTCCAGCGCGTCCGACACCGCGTCCGCGCGATAGTGTTCGGATTCCCCCAACATGCCGGTCTTGGTGGCGATCAGCATGTCGTCGCGGACGCCGCGATCCTCCATCCACTCGCCGATGAAGCGCTCGGACTCGCCGCCCTCGTGGCCGTCGACCCAGGCGGAATAGACGTCGGCGGTGTCGATCATGCGACCGCCCGCCGCGTGCCATCTGTCGAGAACGGCGAACCCGTCCTCGCGGTCCGCAGTCCAGCCGAAGACGTTGCCGCCGAGCGATAGGGGGAGGCCCCCGATTGCAGGATGTTCAGTCATGCCCTTCCGACGCGCGGACGGGCGGGACGGTTCCCCGCGCCGTCGCAGTTCTAGGCGGGCAGGAACTTTCGCTGCAGATCGAACAGCGCCAGCGCGGCCTTCGCCGCCTCGCCACCCTTATCCTTCTGCGCGGGGTCGGCGCGGACCTGGGCCTGGGCCTCGTTCTCCACCGTCAGGATGCCGTTGCCGATCGCGATACCGTCCATGGTCAACGCCATGATGCCGCGCGCGCTCTCACCCGCGACGATCTCGAAATGATAGGTCTCGCCCCGGATCACCACCCCGATCGCGACGAAGCCGGCATAGCCGCCGCCCTCCACCGCCAGCGCGATCGCACCGGGAATTTCCAGCGCGCCGGGTACGGTCAGCACCTCGACATCGTGCCCGGCCGCTTCCAGCACGGTGCGGGCGCCGGCGATGAGCCAGTCGTTGAAATGGTCGTAGAACCGGGCTTCGACGATCAGGAAACGGGCCATGGAATTACTCCGGGATTGCGCGCTGGCCGACGATTTCGAGATCGAAACCCTCTAGCCCGACGATATGGCGGGTGGAATTGCTGAGCAGCGTCATGCGGTGGACGCCGAGATCGGTGAGGATTTGCGCGCCGATACCGTAGGTGCGCAGTTCGTCGGACGATTGCGTGTCCGCGCTCGCCGCGGGGTCACCCTCGCGCGGGCGCACGAGCAGGACGACGATGCCGCTGCCCTCGCGCGAGATCTCGTCCATCGCGCGCTGGATCAGGTTCTTGGCCGGGCCGGGCTGGCCGAGCATGTCGCTGAGCAGCGACAGAGTGTGGACGCGCACCAGGGTGGGTTCGTCCTCGCGCACCTTCCCCTTGCGCAGCGCGAAAGCGACGCTGTCGTCCACGCGATTGCGATAGGTCAGGAAATCCCAATCGCCGCCATGGTCGGACGTGAAGCGCTGCTCGGCCAGGCGCTCCACCAGATGATCGTAGCGGTGCCGGTATTCGATGAGGTCGCGGATGGTGCCGATCTTCAGCCCGTGCGTGCGCGCGAACGTGACCAGATCGTCCATGCGCGCCATCTCGCCGTCCTCACGCATGATCTCGCAGATCACGCCCGAGGGGTTCAGCCCGGCCAGACGCGCGATGTCCACCGCCGCCTCGGTATGCCCGGCGCGCACCAGCACACCGCCGTCCCGCGCGATCAGCGGAAAGACGTGGCCCGGCGTAACGATGTCCTGGCTGCTCCGCGCAGGGTCGGTGGCCACCGCGATGGTTCGTGCGCGATCCGCGGCGCTGATGCCGGTGGTCACGCCCTCGCGAGCCTCGATCGAGACGGTAAAGGCGGTTTCGTGGCGCGACCCGTTGTTGCGGCTCATGAGATCGAGGCCGAGTTGCTCGGTCCGCTCGCGGGTCAGCGACAGGCAGATGAGCCCGCGGCCATGGGTGGCCATAAAATTGATTGCGTCGGGCGTCGCCATCTGGGCGGGGATCACGAGATCGCCTTCGTTCTCGCGGTCCTCGTCGTCGACGAGGACGAACATGCGCCCGTTGCGCGCCTCGGCAATGATCTCCTCGATCGGAACGATCAGCGGCGCGTCCTCCTGCGCATCCAGAAACCGGTCGAGTTTCGCCAGCGTATCGCTGGTGGGGTTCCAGCCGTCCTCGGTGCAGCCGCGCAAGGTGTTGGCATGCAGCCCGGCAGCCCGCGCGAGGCCCGCTTTGCTGAAGGTTCCGTCCGCCAGAAAGGCGCGGACACGATCGATCGTCTTGGTCATGCCGGCCCATTATCACATCGTGGTGTGATATCAAGTTCTAGCGATCACATCTGAAGGGCTCGAAGACCCACATGCCGATACTCTAATACGGCAAAAGTCTATCAAACCGGCAGGATATCGACGGCCAGCCTGTCGGTGTCGAAGCCCTGTTCGCCGGGGGTGATGAAGAGGGACCGCTGCCGGACACGCGGGCCCGTGGTACGGCTGACGACGTTGGTGCCGGAACCATCCAGCGTTGCCACCTCCTCTCCGGCCCTGATTTGCGCCCCGCGCAGCGTTCCGGGAGTGTAGCGGACGATCAGGCGATAGCCCTGCGCCGCGTTGCAGTACTCGCGGAAGGTACCCAGCGAATAGGCGTCGCCGTTGAATTGGCCGCCGGTGCCGGTCGTCTGATTGACCGAACAGTAGACAGGGACGACCAGATGCAGATTGTATCCGTAGGAGGCGGCAATAGCCGCCGAAGGGACGGTGGCGATGGCCATCGCGGCCGTACCCGAGACGAATTTCTTGAACATTCGATCACCTTTTGCAGCGCCGAACCCAGGGTGCGGACGCAGTGTGACCGTTTGTTTCTAAAATTCGGTAAAGGGGATTTATTCCCTGCGGAAGGAGCCGATCCCAGGCTAGCGGGCGGTGACCGAGACGGAGATCGTGTCGGTATAGGCGCCCGCGCGCTTGCCCGATACATCACCGATGATGAACCGGATGGGCAACACGTCGCGGCGGAATCCGGTGGCCGGCTGTCCCGCCACCGTCCGCGCCCCTGCGAGATTAACGGGATCGTTTCCGATCGCCATCGTGTAGGGAACGGTCCAGTCGCTCATGCCGAGACGCAGCCGACCCGAATTGGCGGACGATACGCTGATTTCGTACCCTGCAGTGCTGCTGACGCGCAGCTGCAGGGGGACCGGCGCGACGCCCTCCCGCAGCGTGCCGAGATTGACCACGGCCTGGCCTTCGCTGACCGTGTAGGCCCCCGCGAGGCCGATCCGGGCCGAGGGCAGAACGGTCAGCCCCACGACCACGGGCGTTCCGCCGAGCGAGCGAAAGGTCCGGTCCTGCGCTTCTATGGTCAGGTCCTGCGTGAACGTGCCGGCTTCCCGGGCGCTGCCGGAATCTGCCACCAGCTTGTAGAGAACCGACTTCGATTCGTTGGGTCCCAGCGTGATTTCGCGCGCGGCGGCGCGGCGCAGTGTGCGCCCGGCACGCGGGGTGACGTCCTGCGCGTCGCTGAGGTCGAGAAGGACGTAATTGATCGGACTGCCGGTTCTGTTCGACAAGCCGAAAGGCGGCTGGCGCAGTTCGAAACTGGGCGTGAAAGTGCATTCGACCGCGCTGTCGTTCGTGAAAGTCGCGCTGTAGGTACCCTCCGCCACGCGCCCGCTGAACGGATCGAACCCTTCGATCAGCCAACTCGCCGGTGCGGCTATTACGCGAATGCGGCATTCGGTCGCTTGCGACGTCGCCAGGGGTGCCGGGCCCTGCGCGTGCGCCGCCGTTGCCGTCAACGCTGCAAAGGTGAGGGCGATAAGCCGTTTCATCGATAAACTCCGGTTCCTGGTCGCTCTTGGTGTCGTCGGGGGCGAAGTCCGTGCCGATCCATCGAGCTGCCGGTCGGGGCGAAGGGTATGGGCGAAGTTTTCAGTCGGTAGCATCGCTGGTCCCCGGTGTCGTGGTGGAAGGAAGCGGTACCGTCGTCGTGCGCGAACCCTCCCCCGGCGCGACTGGTGGGGTCGCTTCGTCGTCCGGCGCCGCGGGGAGGGTGGGATCCACGCCCGGCGACACTTCGCCGAGGTTCACCAACCCGTCGGTCTCCTTCGGAACGGCCAGTTCCAGTCGGTAGGCGACGGTTCCGTTCGGGCCGTAGGTCTCGACCATGTACCGTCGACCCGGCAACAGGCCGGAAATCGCGAAGCGACCGACCGAGTTGGTAAAGAAGGGCAGGGGCGTCGGGTTCTCGTCCTCCTGCACCTCGAGCAGCGTCACCCGCCCGCCTGCCAGGGCGATCGGCCTCGTCGGGCTCAATTGCAGCGTCCCGACCGCGCTCACAAATGCATCGGTACCGATGCGTGCGGCATAGCCGCTCTTGTAAGGCGGATTGACGCGGAACACCCCGTCGCCGGTATCGTACCCGGCCGGCGGATCCTCCACATCATACTGCACCGACTGGAGCGAATAGGACCCGAGGAAATTGTTGAGCGCGGCGCCGAGTGCACCGCTCTTGCTCGTATAATTATTCTGCGCGAGCGACTGGCCCGCCACCACGCTGCGATTGCCGAGGCTTTCGTGCGGCGCGAGGAGCATGAAGCTGTCGTTGATGCGCCGGCCCGTCCCCACCAGTCCATCCGCATAGGCGATCGTTGTGCCCACGCGCACGGTGGTCGCATTGATGGACGCGAAGTTCGAGAAATCGGGTCCATAGCTCGCGTGGCTGACGGTCGCATCGAAGCGATTGGCCGCGTAGGTCAGGTATCCCTGACCCAGTGTCTGACCATCCTGGCGCGAAGCGATCGCGCCGAAGCCGACGCTGTCGAGTTCGTTGAGCCCGCTCTGGTTGTAGGAAAGCTCGGCCCGGTTGAACTGGCTTTCGAACCGTGCTTCGGCACGCCGTCGATAGTCCGGCTGGAATACGAGTCCGATCGAAAAATTGATCCCCGAGCCATTGGTCAGGTCCGTCGGCAGCTTTGCGTACTCCACTCCCGCGCGCAGGGTCCACCGTCGATCGAGACGATAGAATGCGCTGGTGCCTATCCGATAGCTGTCCCGCAGCCTGCCCCGTCCCTTGATGTAGGAGGCGGAGGCGGTGGTGATCAGCCGTCGCGTGAACTGGCGCGAATACTGCCCCGAAAAAACATAGGAGGTCGAATTCAGCGCCTCGGGATTACCGAGATTGGCGAAATTCGGCGAAACGTGATCGGCGCGTACCGTCAGGCTGTCCGACAGTCCGTTGCGATCGAAGAAGTGTTCGTAGCTGATGCCTGCGGCGAATCCCTGCCCCGCTAGGCGCGATTTGCTGACCCCGCCGTCCAGCAGCAGGCGCCCACCATTGGGCAGGACGAACTGCGTCTGCCCGGTCAGGGTCTGAACCTCGCGACTGGCCTGCAGGCCCACGCCGATCGCTGGCTTGTTGAAGAAGGCCTTCCTGAAGAACCCCGTGAAGGCGACCGGCCCGCTGTAATCCGGCCCGCCGAAGAAGCTGCGACTGGTCGGGCCGAGGAACGCACCATATTCGTAGTCGCCTGGGTCGAGATCGATCGGATCGAGATATTGCTGATAGGCGAGGGTCTGGACCGCACCCGCGTTGTCTATGATCTGGATGTCGATGTCGTTGCTACCGGCGACGAGCGGCAGGGAACTGAAATCGTAGCGCCCAGGCTGCAGGCGCAATTCGCGATAAAGCGACCCGTTGCGCAGGAAGCGAACCGTCGACTCGCGCTGCAGCACCAATTGCCTGTTCGCCTGCAATACCGCCGAACGGAACGCGTTGAAGCGCCGCTGCTGCCGCAGGACGCCGACGCCGCCCATGGATACGAAGGACTGCAGGCCGCGTATCTCGGGATCGAGATCGCCCGCGAACCAGCGACGGTAGAGCTGGGGCTGATCGTAGACCAGGCGGGCATAGTTGCGGTCGAACCGGTAGCTTTCTTTCTCCAGGCCCGAGCGCTGACCGAACTGCGCGTCGAATTCGAAGACGATCGGCCCGAGCCGCGTCGCGCCGTCGAGATTGATGTCGGGCGGATCCGTGCGATCCCTTTCCCATACCCTGGTCTGGGATACAGCGAGATTGAGGTAGGCCGAAAACCCCGCGGGCGTGAGCGATATGTCGTTGATGTCGTCGCGGGGCGGCGCGAAGATGTCGCGCACTGCGAGCTTTTCCGCGTCCACCTGAATGACGACGACGGCAAGCGTGCTGGGATCGTAGGTCAGGCCGACGCCAGTCCCCTCCAGTTCGACTGGGCCGAACCGCTCGAACCCGGCTAGGTGCTGCGCCAGATCCGCATGCGCCTGCGGGTTCAGGATGTTCCTCACGAGTTTCAGGAACCCGGCGGTGTCGATGAGGAAACGGTCGTCCGCGGTCAGGCGCATGGAGACATCGCCCAGACTGTTCGCCTGGAAGGTCAGCGGCACCGTCATCTCGATGTCGCGATCGTAGGGATTGATGTCGGGGCGACCGTTGGAGCCGACCGGATAGGCGGGTTCCGTTTCGTCGACCGGCGGCAGCGTTTCCGGCTGTGCCGCCTCGCCCGGCAGCGGAACGACGATGGGTTGTGACGACGCGGGCGGCGTCGACGGCGGATCGCGCCGTTCCCCCGGCGGCGATGTTTCCGTGGATTGCGGGAGCGGCACCGATACCTGCGCGAGGACACCCCCCTCCAGAAAGAAGGGGGCTACGGTCGAGCAGAAAAGTACCGTCCTGAGCTTCAACGCTTGAAAGTCAGCTTGATCGGCTGCGCGTCGAAGCCGGAGACCGGGAGATAGAACGTGCGCTGGCCCTGCGCCGGGACGTATCCGGTGCCCAGCGCCGTGGTCAATTCCTCGGGCGAAACGTCGACGCGCAGCCAGCCGCCTTCGGGGTCGTGACCTTCCAGCTGCCAGCCGAAATTCGACATCATCGCGTGGCGTCGCCCGTTATTGCGCAGGACGACCTCGATCGCTTCGATCTTGGGCGGCAGCGCATCGGTCCCGGCAGGTGCGGGCGGCTGGTAGATCACCTGACGCGCGCTGACGGGAGAGACGTCGGGCTTCGCGCCGGGTGGCGCGACGACGACGAGCGCGCGCATATTGTAGAGCACCTGGACCTGCGCGGCGACCGCTTCCTCCGAACCGGGGTCGAATGCGATCGGCAATTGTTCGACGGAAATGTAGAACGCCTGCGACGTCGCCAGCGCCGGATCGCCCACCCATTGCAGACGCACGACCTGCCGACCCGACGGGGGCAGGGCGCCTTGCGGGGGGAATATCAGGAACTGGTCGTCGGCCGGCGTCTCCACGACGGAGCCGTCCTCCTGCAGTTCCATGCGGTAGACGCGCGTCTGGAACGCGAGCTTCCCGGGATTGATGTTCTGAACCTCGATCCGCGCAACGGCATTGCTGCCGGTGGTCTCCATTTCGACGACCATGGGCGAGACGCGCATGGCGGTCGCAGGCGGGACCAGTACGGCGAGAGTCGAGGCGACCGCGGCAACGATGAGCGCGAGGCGCCGTGCCAATTTGGGGATTACCATGTGCCAGGCACCTTTGCGTGACGTGTGGGACCGCGTCGTGAAATTACCGGAAAAAGACGGGAGGAAGATGTCTCTCCCTCCCGTCCATGGTCGCGTGCGGCAGGCTTAGAGCGCGCGCAGCGTCAGCGTGGTGGTGCCGCTGTAATTGCCGGCGACCAGGCCCTTTTCGGCCACGGGCGCGGTGATGTTGATGTCCATCGCCGAGCGCCATGCACCCTGCTGGCGCAGATTGCTCAGCTGGTTGGTGTTCACGTTCAGCGTCTGGCTGGTTCCCGCCGTGGTCGCGTTGAGCGCGACGCCGGTCCAGGACGCGGTCACCTGGTAGGGAATGTTGTCCTGGAATTCGTCGGTGTCGAAACCGCCAGCGGCCGAATTCACCATGCCGCGAACGTTGTCCTTCACGATCTCGACTTCGTTGTTGAAGTTGCAGCCCGCGGTCAGCGTCTGGATGTCCGCGTTCGCCGGGCCAACCATCTCGAACGCATTGCTCACGTTCTCGTTGTTGCCGGTGCGCACGCCGATGACGCCGAAGTCGATGTTCCGGGCCCCTGCATTGTTACCCGAATAGAACGAGCAATCCTTGTTCACCGAGCCGGTCAGGGTGAAAGCGACGTTGACGGTAGGCGTTGCGGCCTGGCTGTCGGACGGGGCATCGGCTTGCGCGGTGTAGCGGGTGCCGATGCGGGTAGCGACGGCGATTTGGCCCAGGGCGTTGGCGAACGGGCCGCCATTCGTGATCGTGGTACCGCCGAAAACGGGGCTGGCGTAATGACGCTCGTTCGTCTGAGCAGCGGCGGGAACCGCCGTGACGGCGGCCGCGGCGACGGCGAGGAGAAGCAATTTCTTCATGATTTCTTCCTAATAGTAATGCGCTGCCTCGGTGTGACTTGGCAGCAGCTTGGTTTGCATCGTTTCGGTCGCATGACCGGGCAGGTAGCGATGCCTGCCCACCCGGCCTTCATCCGCCCACGGACCCCCCGCGAACGAAATTCAAAGCGGAGACACGGTGATCGTGATTGTCTCCGAATACTCTCCCGCCAGCAGCCCGGCCTCGCCCGTGGGCCGGCCAAGCTGGATATCGAGCGTCATGCCGTCCGTCGCGATGCCGCCATCGCTGGCGATGGTCCCGCCGCCCAGCAGTTGGCGGCTGGCGAAGGATCGGCTCAGGATCCGCGAGGTTGGGTAGCGCAGCGGCATGGTGACCCCGATCTGGTAGGGCAGGGTGCCCCCGTAAGGGCCCTGGCCGGACGGCATGGTGCGGTGCGTCAGCGCCCCTTGCGCGCCGTTGATCACCATCGTGAAGGGAAGGTTGCAGTCGAATGCCACGCGCGTCTCGATTCGCAGGCCGGGCCGCCGCAAGTCGCCGAAGTCCATATCCGGCACGTCGCCCAGCGCACAATGCTGCGCGATCGACCCAGTCACGACCAGGTTAATCGATTGCGCATCCTGCACTTCGCCGGCCATAGCCGGCGTGCCGAACAGCATCGCCAAAAACAAGACGACAAGCAGCCGCATGGGCCCCCTTTCCCGAAAATGTCAGATGTCGAGCGAGTGCCGCCCGCTAAATCAATGTCTGGGTGCTTCGAACCACAGTGTCATTGTCTTCCTCCCTGGCGATTTCGCTGACGAAATCCGTTAGACCCCTTCGTCTGGTTAACTTGGTAGAAACCTTTTCTTCGATTCGCGTCCCCCGATTGGGGTAATCGCTTTGAGGTTCGGGGCGGCGTTCCAGATTGGAACAGTGCCGCAAGTGTCCGTGAACGCGGCGTCAGTTCGAGCCGAAGGTGGCGACGAGGCGGATGAGCTCGTGCCCGCCATGGACCCCGGTTTTCGCGCGGATGCGCTTCAGATGGCTGCGAACGGTCTCGCGCGAGATTCCCATTTCCCGCGCGACATCCTCCGGCGAATAGAGGCGGGTGAAACGGTTGAGCACCGTGACTTCCGTTGGGGTAAGCCCGAAAAAGTCGGCCAGGCCGTTCCGGCTGCAATCGATCTCTTCGCCCGAGAACGCGAAATGCAGCAGCCGGGCCGGGTTGCCTGCGAATTCACAGGGGCGAAGCCGGATCACGGTCCAATCCCGGCCACTATCGCTGCGGATCAGGAAGCGCTTGCCGTCGTCGTCGGATTTCACGAACCGTTCGAACAGCGGCTGCCTTGCCTCGTCGGGAATGGCGATGCGCGCGCCCGGTTCGGCATCGACCCCGTGCCGGCGCAGGGCGGAGAGCGCCGCAGGCGCCGCCCACAGCAGTGTGCCGTGCGGGTCGGTGATCGCGATGGGGGCGGGATCGCCATCGTACAGGATGCGCGCAAGATGTTCGGCGTCGAGAGCGATGTCGCTCGCCTCGCCATTGGCCGCATGGTCGTCGGAAACGTCCTGCGAACCCCGCGGCTCGCGCCTGTCCGAAGCACGATCAGCGCGAATATCGCTGCACTCTTCCGGTGGAACTCTCAGCGGTTTAGCCAACCCCGTATGTACCCATATTTCGCGCGTCGCCCGGGGGTGTGACCGGTGAATGCCCGATGCGGAGCGATCCCGTCGCTCACGCCGCCCCACATTCACCGGCCACGGTGCATGTTTTCCGCGCGAGGCGGGCAAATATGCCGCCCGGCGGATACACGCCCCCTTTTGCAAGCGCGCCCCAACCACGGGTTACCGATCGGGTCCCCCTGCCGTACCGGGTTCGGGGAAGAATGGCGCCGGGCCAAATGGATATTGCCGTTTGAGACGCTTCGCTGCAAAATTGAGACGTTTCGAACTGTTAACCAACCAAGGTTAGGTTTCGATAACGCTAGGGCTGCGTGAGTCTTCGCGATCTCACGGTCGGTAAGCAGGGGGATTTCGATGGCTGGTGTTCCGACGTTCGAGGTTGCGGAAGGCGAGGGGCTGCCCCGTACCAATCTGAACGAATGGCGTGTGGCCGTGGCCCCCTTGTTCGACGTGGAACCGCTGCGCGCCGATTTCGAGGCTCGCATCTCGTCCTATTCCCTGCGCACTGTGCTGATCGGGCGGGCCGCTGCCTCGGCGCAGATCTTCAGGCGCGACGAGCAGGTGATCAAGCGCAGCCAGATCGACCACATGATGGTGCAACTGTACACGCAAGGGCGTTTCGACGGGCGGGCGGAGGCACGACCGATCGCAGTCGAGGCCGGCGATATCTGCTGTTTCGATCTCGCCTTCGGCTTCGAGACCACGGCGACCGATTTCAGCAACATCACGATGATCGTTCCGAAGGCCGTTCTGCAGCCGCTGACGAAAAGCGACGAGTTTCACGGCCTGGTGCTGCGTTCGGGCGAGACGGCAAACCAGCTTCTGGGGGCCCATATGCGCGAAATCCTGCGCATCTGCCCGCGTCTGGGCGAAGACGAGACAGATGCCGTCAGTGCCGTGACGATCGAACTGGTGCGGATGTGTCTGCGAATGCCGCGGCGGCAGCGCCTGGCGCCACACGCGCCACCCGGCTCGTTGGTGGATAAGGTGCGGGCGTTCATCGCCGACAATTTGCACGATCCGGCACTGGACGGTCCGATGATCTGCCGCGCTTTCGCCATTTCGCGGGCCACCCTTTATCGTCATTTCGAGCCGCTCGGGGGCGTGGCGTCGGTGATCCGGAACTGGCGCCTGTCGAACGTCTTCAGCGAACTGGAAGGTCGCAGCGCGGAGCCGCTTCACGCCATCGCGCGGCGCCATGGCTTTGCCAGCGAGGCGTCATGCGCGCGCGCCTTTCGCAACCGCTACGGAATGTCCCCATCGGCTTTTCGCGCCGTGCGTTCGGGCCGGTCGCCGGACCCGGCGGAGGCACCGCTGGAGGGTGAGACCGAGCTGTCGCGGTGGCTGATGACCCTGGGGCGCGAGGTAGCTTAGCCGGCACGCGCCCCAGCTATTCCCACCCACCGCCCAGCGAGAGGAATACGTCGACCTGCCGGTCGATCATCTGCGCGCGCGAGGCGGCGACGGCTGCCTCCGCCTGCGCCAGGTTGCGCTGGGCGTCGAGAAGCTGGAGGAAGTCGGCGCGGCCGAACCGGTAGAGTTTCCCCGCCTGCGCCGCCGCCTTCGCGGCGGTGTCGCGCGCGCGGGTGAGGTCTACCAGCCGTTCCCGCTCCCGTGCGTAGCGGGTCAGGGCCGTCTCGGTCTCGCGCAGCGCGCCGATCACGGTAGAATCGAAATTGGCCAGCGCGGCGCGCTCCGTCGCCTGCGCCGCTTCGATCCGCGCCCGCACCACCGGACGGTTGGGGAAGGACCAGCTGATGAGCGGGCCGAGGCTCATGCGGAAGGCGTCGCCCGAGCCCACCCCGGAAAGCGGGCCGGTAAGGCCGGCCGATCCACCGAGGCTCACTTGCGGATAGAGTTGCGCCATCTCCACCCCGATCGTCGCGCTGGCCGCGGCGGCGCGGCGCTCCGCCTCGCGAATGTCGGGGCGTCGGCGCAATAGCGCGGCACCATCGCCGACCGGCAGCGCCTGCGACGGTTGCGGCGCTTGCGCGCAATCGGCGATGCCTTCAGGATAGTCGCGTGCAGGCCGACCGAGCAACGCAGCCAGCGCGAACAGAGAGGCGTTGCGATCACCTTCGATCGAAGGGCGCTGCGCCAGCGTGGTATCGACCGCGCTCCGGGCGCGGGTCACATCGAAGGCCGTGCCGCGCCCGCCCCGCTGGAGCCGGCGCGTCACATCGAGCGTGTCGCGCTGAAGTTGCAGGATCCGGTCCAGGGCGGCGAGCCGCGCGTTGGCGCTGCACACGCCCAGATAGGCGCGCGTGGTCGCCGCCGCGACGGCGACGCGGGCATAATCGCGAGCCGCCTCGACCGCCTCCGCGTTGGCCCGTGCCGCCTCGATACCGCGCGTGATCCGGCCCGACAGGTCGAGGGGATAGGACGCGCTGACGCCGATGTCGTATCCCAGCTCGCCGGGCAGCGCGGCGCCCGTGCCGTTCGGGCGTACCAGAGAGGCCCCGCCGCCGACGCCGGTGGTGATGACGCGGCCCGCCTCCGCCTCGCGCACCAGCGCGCCGGCCCGGTCCAGATTGGCTTCGGCCACGCGCAGGTCCGCATTGGTATCGAGCGCCTCCGATACCAGCGAGGCGAGCCGGGGATCGTCGTACAGCCGCCACCAGCGATTGGGCAGGGACGCCTGCTCGAAGGCCGGATCCTCGGCCGAGAGGAACGGTGCCGACGCCGACGGCGCGCGCACGACGGCAGTCTCGGGAACGTGGAAATCGGGCCCGGCGGTGGTGCAGGCCGAGACGAGAAGAACCGCGAGAGGGGCAAGGCGACGCAGTCTCACGATCCCGCCCCCGGCACCACGGTGACGGTCGCGGTGCGGCCGGTAATCAGACGCACGCCTCGGGGCACGTGGGTGAGCCGCACGCGCACCGGAATGCGCTGCGCCAACCGGACCCAGCTGAAGGTCGGATCGACCGCGGGCAGGGCCCCTTCGCCGGTCGCGCGATCCGCGTCCGAGATGCCGGCGGCGATGCTTTCGACGCGGCCGCGGATCACGTGGTCGTCGCCCATCAGCTCGACCCGGACCGGATCGCCGACATGGATCTTCGGGATCTTTGTTTCCTCGAAATACCCCTCGACCCGCAGCGATGCCCGATCGATCAGCGCCAGCGCCTGCTGGCCCGACGCGACATAGTCGCCCTTGTGCAGGTTGAGGTTGGTGACCGTCCCGCGCACCGGTGCGCGCACCTCAGTCCGTTGCAGGTCGAGGTCCGCCGCTTCGCGCTGCGTCTTTGCCTGTTTCAACGCCGCCTCTGCGGTGGCGACGCGGGCGAGGTTCTGTTCGTGCGTCTCCTTCGCCACGAGGTCGCCGAGCGCCACGTCCCGCGCCGCTTCACGCCGTGCCTGGGCAAGGGCCGTGCGGGCGCTGGCGATCGCGGTGTTCGCCTGCGCCACGGCCAGGCGGTAGCGTGGCCGGTCGACGACGAACAGAAGGTCGCCCGGCTTCACCTCCTGATTGTCCTTGACCGCGACATCGGTGACCAGTCCGGCGACATCGGGGGTCACCCGCACGACGTCGGCCCGCACGCGGCCGTCGCGGGTCCACGGCTCCCCCTCGTAATGCTGCCATAGCCACAGCCCCACGGCGATCGCGGCCAAAACGAGGACGATGGTGGCGCCCCAGCGGGCGAGAAGCGGACCGAAGCGGCTCATGGCAGGATTCCGTGATGTCCGGACGAACCGGGGAGCGTGAAAAGAACGAGAGCGCCGAGCAGCAGCACGAACAGTGCAAGATCGGAGAGGGGGCGCGATGCCGTCCAGCGGTAGAAGCCCACCCGGTCGAGCAGCATGCGGACCGGCAGGAGCAGGACGAAGGCGAGAATTGCCAGCACCAGCAGCCCGGGCATCAGTACGCCGCCGATTTCGATTTCCCCCCTCATGCCGCCACCCCCCATGCGGGCGTCGGTGCCGTCGGGAACAGGTTGCGGCGAATACCGGTGAGCGCGATGAGGCCGGCGCGGCGGGCGGCGGGATCCTCTATCGCACCCGCCACGGCGATCGCCGCGTCGATACGTGCAAGGCCGGAGGCTTCGTCGGGCGAGGCGCTTTCGAGAAGCGCTTTATAGTGCGTGCCAACATGCTCCAACGCTTCCCCGAGCGCCCGGCCGCTTGCGCTCGCCAGTTCGCGCTGCAACGCGCCGAGCTCCGCAACCGAGAGGCCGACGCGCAGATCGTTCAGCATATCGGTCGCGGAGTGCCGATCGTCGTCCGCCAAAGCGCCCAGCCGCGGGGTAAGCAGGCCGAGCCGGTCCAGCATGCGTCCGGTCCAGGCCGAAACGTCGTCGGTTCGCCGTTCGGCCATCGCAACGACGTCGCGCCAGCCGGCGCGGATCAGGCGCCGGGCGCTCCATTCCGCGCCCATGGTGCGTAGCAGGCGCGTGGCCACGAAGGCGATGACGACACCGCCCAGCTGCGCCAGCGCACCGTTGAGGAAACCGGGGAAACTCGCCGAGTAGCGCTCCCCCAGACCGATCGAGCCGAGCAGGCCCAGAGCCATGGCGAGGCCGGGCAGGGTCGTCGCCGGATCGGCCATCATCCGTGCGAAAATAAGCAGTGCGGGCGCCAGCGCCACCGCCAGCAGCACGAACCCGTCGATATGCGGCATCACCCAGAACAGATAGAATGCCGAAACCGGCAGCGACATCAGCGTGTAGAGGAAGAATGCGCGAATGGCGGGGGTCGGATCGTCGAGGGCGGCGAACAGGCTGCAGAAAACCGCCACCATCATCGCCGCCACGCTTCCCTCGGGCCAGGCGGTGCCGATCCAGAGCGCGCAGCAAAGCAGGATGCCGCCGACGGCCGCTCCCGCCGAACGCAGCGCGAATCCGTGATCGCGGTGCAGGGGGCGGCGCGAGCGGCCGGAGAGCAGGGTCGCCACATCCGGGCTGACCGCGCGGCGATCGGGAGAGCGCAACTGCTCGCGCAGCAAGCGGATCTGGCGGTGCAGGGCGATCATTTCACCCAGCCGCGCAAGCAGGCTGAGGCGCAGCAGCTCACCTGGCTCGGCGCTACCCGGCGGTTCCAGCGCCGCAGCGCGCGCCATCAGCGCCCCGGCTCCATCCGGCTCGGCCCCGTCGCGCAACCCGCGGCGCACGTCGCCCAGCAGCGCGTCGACATCGCCGGGCAGGCGATGGTCGCGCAACAACAGGCGCAGCCGATCCTCCACGGCGCTCGCGACCGGTAGCAGCATCGACAGCCGATCCTGCAGCGCCCGGACCGTGCGCACGCGCGGCAGCAGGCGCGCGGTATCGAAGGGGAGGTGGGTGGACATGAGGTGCAGATCGGTGATGTCGGATGCGAGCCGGCGCCGTTCCCGATCCAGCCCCTCGTTCGCATCGCCTTCCAACGCGTCGGCCGACCACCGCTCGGCATCGGCCAGAAAGCCGTCGATCCGCGTCAGCAGGCCCGCGGTGACCGACCGGGGAAGAATGAGTCCGTGGACCAGCGTCGCACTCAGGATGCCCAGCGTGATCTCCTGCACCCGCAGGCTCGCCACGGTAAAGATCGCGCCCGGCTGCGACACGCTGGGAAAGCCGATGATGGCCGCGGTGTAGCCTGCCAGCAACAGGACGTAGGACCGCGGCGTGCGGTCGAGCAGCGAGACATAGAGGCACAGACCGACCCACAGCGCCAGCGCGAGCGACAGCAATTCGGGAGCATTGGCGAGATTGGGGACCAGCACGATGGTCGCCGCCCCACCAAGCGCGGTGCCCAGCACGCGAAACAGCGCTTTCGACCGCACCGCGCCTGCCTGCGGCTGGCTGACGATATACGCCGTGATCATAGCCCAATAGGGGCGCGGCAATCCGATGCGCAGCGCCACATAGGCGGCCAACATCGCCGCCGCCCAGCACTTGAGCGCATAGAGCGCCCCTTCGACTCCGAACCTGTCGTTCACCGACCCGCTCCGGTGTCGAGCGCCTCGCTCACCCGGTCGAGGACCGCGAGCGCGGTTGCGAGCTCGTCGTCGCTCACGCCAGCAAGCACACGGGCGCGCACCTCGCCCACGATCTCCTCGATCCGCGTTGCCATCGCCTGCCCCTGCTCGGTCAGCGCGAGGACGTTCGCACGCCGGTCGGCAGGATCGGGCGTTCGCTCGATCAATCCGGCCTCGGTCAGCAGGTTGAGTTGCCGGACCAGCGAAGCGTCCTCCACCTCCAGCGCCTGGGCCAGGGTCGATTGCCGGATCCCGTCACCAAGTCGGCCGAGATAAAGCACCGGCCATCCCGCCGCCGCCGACAGCCCGCAAGCCGCAAGCGCCCGATCGGCCTCCCGCCGCCAGATACGCCCCGACGGCAAAAGACGCCGGACGTAATCCGACTCGAGTTGGTGTCTGCGAATATCCATTAGCGTGCTAACAGATATTATGCCTGCAACTGCTGTTCAAGGTGCTCCGCATGTCGCGGAGCACAGCGTGATCGGCCGATCGTCTAGCGGGGGCTAAGAATCACAGCATGTTTCCCCATTCCCGGCGCCCGGTAGACCACGGTGGCTAACCGTCGTTGACGGCGGTGCCCGGTTCCTGGCCCAGCGGCACGACTTCCTTGAAGGTGTGGGTGATGTAGGGGAACGGAATCTCAATGCCGGCTTGGTCAAGCGTGTCCTTGATCTTGACCACCACTTCGTTCTGGACCTCGAACAGGCTGTTTTCCTTGGTGTCGATCCACCAGCGTACGAGCAAGTCGATGGAGCTGCCGCCGAACTCGCGGATGTAGACGTCGTAGCCGCGCTCCTCGTCGATCCCTGCCACGGTGCCGACGGCCTGCTGAATCAACTCGCGCGCTTTTCTGAGGTCGGTATCGTACGAGACGCCCACCGTCAGCTGGAAGCGGCGGAAGGGGCGGTCGCTGTAGATCTTCACCGGGTTCTTGAAGATCGTGGAATTGGGCAGGATCGTCAGCTCGCCGGAGAACTGGCGGATATGCGTCTCGCGCAGGGTAATCTTCTCCACCGTGCCGTCGATGCCCTCGGCCTCGATATAGTCGCCCAGCTGCATCTTGTCGCGCAGCATGATAAGGACGCCGGCGAGGAAGTTTTCGAAGATGTCCTGGAACGCGAAGCCGATCGCCACTGCGCCGACCCCGAGCCCGGCCATCGCGCCGCCGAAGGTGAAGCCGGGCACGACGATCGTGAAAATCAGCAGGATGCCGAGTATCCAGACGAAAACCCGGGTCAGCGTCTGCGCCAACTGGCGCAGGTCCTCGCGGATATGCGCGCGATTGGTCAGCTTGCGGACGATGCCCACGACGAGGCGGGCCACCAGCGAGGTCAGGATCAGGACGATAAGCCCGATGACGAGGTTGGGCAGCAGTTCCACGGCGCCCTTGGCCATGCCCTGCAATTCGTTCTGCAATACGTTCACGTAGTTCACTTGGATAACGATCCTCTGTCAGCTCGTGGTTTCGGGCGCCGTCCTAAGGAAGCAAAGCCGGGCCCACAACCCGGGCCAATGGTGCGTCGCGGGGTCGACAGCAGTTAGGCCGCCGAATTCGTCGCGCCCACCGTATCGCCCAGCGGGACCCGTTCCTTGAAAGTGTGGGTGACGTAGGGGAACGGGATTTCGATGCCCGCCTCGTCCAGCGCGCGCTTGATGGCGCGAACGACCTTGTCCTTGCTTTCCCACATGCTGCGCGGGGTCGATCCCGCCCACCAGCGCACATTGAAATCGACGCTGCTGGCATTGAATTCCTGCGCGAAGACGTCAATTCCCTTGTCCTTGTCCACCTCCTCGACGCTTTCCACCGCCTTGCGGATGACCTCCGCCGCGTGGTCGAGATCGGTATCGTAGGACACGCCCGCGACCACCTCGTGCCGGCGCTTCACGTCGTCGGTCAGGATCTCGACCGGGTTCTTGAACAGCATCGAATTGGGTACCAGGGTCACTTCGCCCGAAAGCTTGCGCACGTGCGTTTCGCGCAGAGTGATATGCTCGACCTTGCCGACGATGCCCTCGCACTCGATCACGTCGCCGATGCGCATCTTCTCGCGCACCATGATGAGCACGCCGGCGAGGAAGTTCTCGAAAATGTCCTGGAAGGCGAAGCCGATCGCCACCGCCCCGATACCGAGCCCGGCGATGAGGCTGGCCGGCGTCAGACCGGGCATCACCACAATGGCGGCGATCATGATCCCGGCGAGCCATACGGCCAGGCGAACCAGGGTATCGACCAGCGTTTTCAGGCTTGGCCGCATGTCCGTGCGGCCGGTCACCCGATCGACCAGCCTGATCGCCAGTCGGGCGACGATCCACGTCACGACCAGAATGACGATCGCGATTCCGAGACCGGGCAGGGCCTTTATGAACTGCTGCCCCATGTCGACGAGTTGCTGATTGAGCGTCCCGATCGGATCGACCGCTTCGGGCGCGGAATTCGGCGCTGTCGTGCTTAACATACGTTCCCCTGAGTTAAGGGTAGGTATGCACGGGGGGTGAGGCGGGTTCCCGTTGGACTCGCCCCACCTGTATCAGCTGGGCGCCTTCGTCTTGTGTTCGGACCGCGCGATTTCGTGCAGCCAGTCGGCATGGCGCGGTGCCTTCTTGGTCTCGCTCCATTCGTCCAGCATAGGCATCGCGACCCGCTTCAGTTCGGCGTATTGTTCATCGGTGCCGATATCGGCTGCCAGTTCGACGCGGTGGCCGTTCGGGTCGAAGAAATAGATCGACTTGAAGATGCCGTGATGCGTGGGGCCGAGAACCTCTATGCCGAGGCTTTCGACATGATCCTTCGCGGCGACCAGTTCGTCTTCCGAATGAACGCGGAAGGCGAGGTGCTGGACCCATTTCGGCGTGTTCTCGTCGCGGCCCATGTCCTTCTGGTTGGGCAGCTCGAAGAAAGCGAGGATGTTGCCGTTCCCCGCGTCGAGGAAGACATGCATGTAGGGGTCATATTCGCCGGTGGAGGGCACATGGTCCTCCGAAAAGGCGCTGACATAATCCATGCCCAGCACCTTCTCGTACCATTGCACGGTCTCTTTCGCGTCCTTGCAGCGGTAGGCGGCGTGATGGACCCCGCCGAGCTTGATCGGATGGGTGGTCTGGTCGCTCATTCCGCAGGCTCCTTCTCCACCGACTTCGCATCCTCGGCGTTGAGGACGCCGCGCCGGATCTGATCACGCTCCATGCTTTCGAACAGGGCCTTGAAATTGCCCTCGCCGAAGCCCTCGTCACCCTTGCGCTGGATGAATTCGAAGAACACCGGCCCGACCTGCGCCTCGGCAAAGATCTGGAGCAGCAGGCGCGGCTGGCCCCCTTCCGTCGTCCCGTCGAGCAGAATGCCGCGCGGCTTCAATTCGTCGACCGGCTCGCCGTGGTTCGGCAGGCGTTCGGGCAACATCTCGTAATAGGTTTCGGGCGGAGCGGTCATGAACGGCACGCCGAATTCCTTGAGCTTGTCCCAGGCCGCGACAAGGTCGTCTGTGATCAGCGCGATGTGCTGAATTCCCTCGCCGTTGAATTCGCGCAGGAACTCCTCGATCTGGCCACCGCCCCCCTTGGCCTCCTCGTTCAGCGGGATGCGGATCTTGCCGTCGGGCGCGGTCAGCGCCTTCGACGTCAGGCCGGTATACTCGCCCTTGATGTCGAAATAACGGATTTCGCGGAAATTGAAGAGCTTCTCGTAATAGTCGGCCCAGAAGGCCATCCGGCCGCCGTAGACATTATGCGTCAGGTGATCGATCTTCTTGAAGCCCGCGCCTGCCGGATGGGTTTCGACGCCCGGCAGATATTCGAAATCGATATCGTAGATCGACAGGTCGTTTTCACCCGTCTTCCCCTCGTACCGGTCGACCAGATAGAGGATCGCGCCGCCGATGCCGCGAATAGCGGGGAGGGCCAGTTCCATCGGGCCGGTTTCGACCTGCACCGGTTCCGCGCCCTGTTCCATCAGGTGGTCCCACGCCTCCGCCGCGTCATGAACGCGGAACGCCATGCCGCAGGCGCTCGGCCCATGTTCGCGCGCGAAGTACCAGGCGGCGCTTCGCGGCTCGTAATTGGTGACGAGGTTGATCTCGCCCTGGCGCCAGAGCTGCACGTCCTTGGACCGATGGTTCGCCACATGAGTAAAGCCCATCGCCTGGAAAACCGGCTCGAGGACGCCCTTTTCGGGCGCGCAGAATTCCACGAACTCGAAGCCGTCGAGGCCTGCGGGATTTTCGAAAAGATCAGTCATGGGCGCCTCTCGCTTTATTGGTTTCAACAGTAACTATCTACGGAATCACGTGCGGAATGTCAACGAACGGGACCCCTGCAGGGGTTCGGCCGTGGCATGCCCGCGACGGCGCGGTCACACCTTTCCGCCGGCGTTCCGAAAAACGAGCGGGGGCGGTGATTTGCGCTTGCTGCGCAGCGGGTATTGTGATTCTATTGCACGCAATGAAACGGGACCGTTACAAGATCGCGATCGCGCGCGAACAGATCGCCCAGGGCGGCGCTCTGGTGGCGCTGCTGATCGTCGCGGGCCTGACGTTGATGGGGCCGGACGGGCTGCTCGCCTGGGGCGAGAACGCGCACCTGCTCGATCAGCGAAAGGCGCGGGTGGCGCAGCTGGAGGCGCGCCGGGACGAGTTGGAGAGCAAGGTCGCGGCCCTGAATCCCGAACATGCGGACCCCGACATGGTCAGCGAACTGCTGCGCCGCAATCTCAATGTCGTGCGGCCGGACGAGGTCATTCTCCCCATCGAAAATCCCTGACGCATAGCTATGCGGACCCGGTGGCGCCTTTCGGGCGTTGCACCCGCGCGTGCGGGATGACTATAGCGAGCCCCGACGCTGCGTCCGTGGGCGCAATCGCATGAAGAGAGGTCCCCTTGGCTAAATCCCCCGCCGCGAAGAAACCATCGACGAAAGCCGCTGCGAAGTCCGCAGCCGATAGCGCGCAGGACGAGGATTTCGTCCTCCATTCCTTGCAGGAAGCGCTGGAGAAGGACCCGTCCTTCGACGCGAGCGAGGAACAGCTGCTGGAGTTCTACGAACAGATGCTGCTGATCCGCCGGTTCGAAGAGCGCGCGGGCCAGCTTTACGGGCTCGGCCTGATCGGCGGCTTCTGCCACCTCTACATCGGCCAGGAAGCAGTCGCGATCGGAATGCAGACGGCGCTGGACGGCGACAAGGACAGCGTGATCACCGGCTATCGCGACCACGGGCACATGCTTGCCTACGGCCTCGATCCCAAGGTGATCATGGCCGAGCTTACCGGTCGCGAGGCGGGCATTTCCAAGGGCAAGGGCGGCTCGATGCACATGTTCAGCACCGAGCATAAGTTCTACGGCGGACACGGCATCGTCGGGGCGCAGGTCCCCCTCGGCGCCGGTCTCGCCTTCGCGCACAAGTACAACGAAGACGGCGGCGTCACGCTCGCCTATTTCGGCGATGGCGCGGCGAACCAGGGCCAGGTCTACGAGGCTTTCAACATGGCCAGCCTGTGGAAGCTGCCGATCGTTTTCGTGGTTGAGGACAACCAGTACGCGATGGGGACGGCGAGCAAGCGCTCCAGCGCCGAAATCCGCTTCCACCGCCGCGGCACGGCCTTCCGCATTCCCGGCATGGAAGTGGACGGGATGGACGTGCTGCAGGTCCGCAAGGCCGCCGAGATTGCGCTCGACTATGTGCGCGGGGGCAATGGGCCGGTGCTGATCGAGTGCAACACCTATCGCTATCGCGGACATTCCATGTCGGACCCTGCGAAGTACCGCACGCGCGAGGAAGTGCAGGACCAGAAGGATCATCACGATCCGATCGAGCGGTTGAAGAAGATGCTGATCGACAAGGGCAAGAGCGAAGACGAGTTGAAATCCATCGACAAGCGCATCCGTGCGCAGGTCTCCGAAGCGGCCGATTTCGCGGAGAACTCCCCCGAGCCCGAGCCGGGCGAACTCTACACCGATGTTCTGGTGGAGGAGTACTGAGCCATGGCGATCGAACTCAAGATGCCCGCGCTTTCGCCCACCATGGAGGAGGGTACGCTTGCCAAGTGGCTCAAGCAGGAAGGCGACACGATCGAAGCCGGTGACATCATCGCCGAAATCGAGACCGACAAGGCGACGATGGAATTCGAAGCGGTCGACGAAGGCACGCTCGGTAAGATCCTGATCGAGGAAGGGACCGAGGGCGTCGCCGTCGGCACCGCCATCGCGACGCTGATCGGCGAAGGCGAAGATGCCGATGCGCAGGCCGCGCCCGCGCCGGCTGCGACCGAGGAACCCAAGTCCGAAACAAAGGACGATAGCGGCAAGGAAGAAGCCTCGGCCGGCGGCGCCGAAAGCCTCAAATCGAAGAGCAAGCCCGCCTCGGATCCCGAAATTCCCGATGGCACCAACATGGCCAAGATCACCGTTCGCGAGGCGCTGCGCGATGCGATGGCCGAGGAAATGCGCCGCGACGAACGCGTCTTCGTGATGGGCGAGGAAGTCGCCGAATATCAGGGCGCGTACAAGGTCACCCAGGGGTTGCTGGAGGAATTCGGCGACAAGCGCGTGATCGACACGCCGATCACCGAATACGGTTTTGCCGGGATCGGGACAGGCGCCGCGATGGGCGGCCTGCGCCCGGTGGTCGAATTCATGACCTTCAATTTCGCGATGCAGGCGATCGACCACATCGTGAACTCCGCGGCGAAGACCAATTACATGTCGGGCGGCCAGATGCGGTGCCCGGTCGTCTTCCGCGGACCCAACGGCGCGGCGAGCCGGGTGGGCGCGCAGCACAGCCAGAACTACGGGCCGTGGTACGCCAGCGTCCCGGGCCTGATCGTGATCGCGCCCTACGACGCGTCGGATGCCAAGGGGCTGCTCAAGGCCGCGATCCGCAGCGAGGACCCGGTGGTCTTCCTCGAGAACGAGCTGGTCTACGGTCGTACCTTCGAACTGCCCGAACTCGACGATCACGTGCTGCCGATCGGCAAGGCGCGCATCGTGCGCGAGGGTTCGGACGTGACGATCGTATCCTACTCGATCGCGGTCGGGCTGGCGCTCGAGGCGGCGGACGAACTCGCCGAAGCGGGCATCGAGGCTGAGGTCATCGACCTGCGCACGCTGCGCCCGCTCGATACCGAGACGGTGCTGGAAAGCCTCGCCAAGACCAACCGCCTGATCGTGGCGGAAGAAGGCTGGCCGACCTGTTCGATCGCGTCGGAAATCACCACCGTGTGCATGGAGCAGGGCTTCGACCATCTCGATGCGCCGGTGCTGCGGGTGACCAATGCCGACGTTCCGCTGCCTTATGCGGCGAACCTCGAACAGCTGGCATTGGTCGACACCGCCTCGATCGTGAAGGCTGCGAAAAAGGTCTGCTACGTCGAGGATTGAGGACCTCCCCCCCGAGCAGCGGCTCGCGCTCTCCTACGCCTCTAAGGCCTCGCGGGCGGTCGCGCTGGATTTCTTCGAGCTCGACCGCCGCCTCGCCGACGCGGTGCGTCAGGCGAGCGAGCCGATCACCGGCCAGTTACGTCTGGCGTGGTGGCGCGACCGGTTCGCCGAAGCGCCGGCGAAGTGGCCCGATGGTGAGCCGCTCCTGGCGAGGCTGGCGCAATGGGACAGCGGACAGCGCGATCTCGGCGGCTTGGTCGATGGCTGGGAAGCCTTGCTGGTCGCGGAAAAGCTGACGGCGGACGTCGCACGCACCTTTGCTGCGGGGCGAGGGCGGGGCTGGGCCGCGGTGGCACTTGCCTCAGGTCACGCCGAAGGTGCCGAAGCCTCGACGATATCCGGAATGGGTTGGGCGCTGGCCGATCTCGCGCAACATTGCGGTTCGGACGAGGATCGCACGACGATCTTTGCCGCGGCCCGACCGCTGACCGATGCACCGCCCCTGCCGCGATCGCTGCGGATGTTCGCGGTACTCGGAACCATCGCCAGGCGCGCGATCGGCTTCGAGCGACCGATGCTGAGCCGACCGGGCGACATGGCGGCGGCGATGCGGGTTGGCATTTTCGGACGCTAGCGTAGGGTCCCGCCCCAGGGGGGCATCGATGAACAAGGCGATTCTGGGTTTTTTCGGCGCGCTGGTGCTGATCGGCGTAGGGCTGTTCTGGTGGCAGGGGCGCGCGGAGGTCGAGAAAGGCGCGCCGCCGCCCCAGCCTGCCGCGCTGAAAAGCGAATCGGCCGACGACGAACTGCCCGAGGTCGATCCCGGAACCATGCAGGGACCCGAGCCGCCGTCCTCGACCGAGCTCACCCGCGAGCAGCGGCGCTTCTTCCGCTACGACCGCAACCGCGACCTCAAGATCACCCGCAACGAGATGCTGTCGTCCCGGGCCGACGGCTTTCGTGATCTGGACAAGGACGGTAACAATCTGCTGACCTTCGAGGAGTGGGCGGTGACCACCGCCGAGCGCTTCGACGGGGCCGATGCGAACGGTGATCGCTCGCTGACGCAAGCCGAGTTCGCGACCACCGCACCGAAGCGCAAGCCGAAGAAGCCATCCTGTAGCTGCTAGGCCGGAATGCGCTCCAACTGCGCCAGCCAAGCGCCGAAATCGGCCTTGGCCCGCCCGGTATAGGCTTCCTTTCGCTGCTTCTTCTTCACGTCGTGCAGCGGCGGGAACAGCCCGAAATTGACGTTCATCGGCTGATAGGTCTCGGCCTCGGCATCGCCGGTGATGTGCGACAGCAGTGCGCCCAGTGCCGTGGTCCGCGGCGGCTCCTGCCATACCTCTCCCGCCAGTTCGCAGGCTGCCATCATTCCCGTCGCGAGGCCGATGGCGGAACTTTCGACATAGCCCTCGCACCCGGTGATCTGTCCGGCGAAGCGGATATGCTCCGCCCCGCGCAGCCGTAACTGACGGTCGAGCACCAGCGGTGAGTTGAGGAAGGTGTTGCGGTGAAGGCCGCCCAGCCGCGCGAACTCCGCGTTTTCCAAGCCCGGAATGGTTCGGAACAGCTCCACCTGCGCGCCGTATTTGAGCTTGGTCTGGAACCCGACCATGTTCCACAGCGTGCCCAGCTTGTTGTCCTGGCGCAGCTGGACGACGGCATAGGGCCAGCGCCCCTGCGGAAATTCAGGCGTGGTGTCGCGCGGGTTGTCTAGGCCGACCGGTTTCATCGGGCCATAGCGCAGGGTATCGACCCCGCGAGCGGCCATCACCTCGATCGGCATGCAACCGTCGAAATAGGGCGTATCCGCCTCCCATTCGCGGAACTCGGTCTTCTCGCCGTCCATCAGCCCCTGGTGGAAGGCAAGGTACTGCTCCTTCGTCATCGGACAATTGATGTAATCGCCGTCTTCGTTGGACGCCTCGTTGCGCTTGTTCCAGCGCGACTGAATCCAGCAAATGTCCATGTCGATGCTGTCGCGATGGACGATGGGTGCGATCGCATCGAAGAACGCGAGCCGTTCCTGTCCGGTTGCCGCGACGATGCTTTCGGCAAGGGTCTGCGCGGTCAGCGGTCCGGTCGCGACGATGGTCGGGCCATCGGCGGGCAGGGTATCGACGCGCTCGCGCACGACGGTGACGTTGGGATGTTCGGCCAGCGTGCGCTCGACCTCGGCCGAGAACACGTCGCGATCGACCGCCATGGCGCTGCCCGCGGGAACGCGCGCCTTCTCGCCCGCGCGCATCACCAGCGAATCGAGGCGCCGCATCTCGTCGTGCAGGAGGCCGACCGCGTTCCTGTCGCTATCGTCGGAACGGAACGAATTCGAACAGACCAGTTCGGCGAGGCCATCCGTCTGATGCGCCGGGGTCGTCTCGCCGCTACCGCGCATTTCGGACAGGCGGACGCGGAAGCCGCGCCGCGCCAGTTGCCATGCCGCTTCGCTTCCGGCGAGACCGCCGCCGATGATGTGAATATCATGTGCCATTGCCGCCCCATATCGCCTGCCCTAGGCGAGCTTCAAGCGGCGTGCGTGCCGTGGGGGAGGAAGATGTGCCGAAAAGAGCCCTGATCGATCGTCGACCGTGGCTGTTTGCCGCGATCTTGGCGGCCATCGCCTATTTCGTCTTGCGCGGTTCGATCGAGGGCACGTCGATCATCCTGCTGAAGGGGGCCACGGTCGGCGCGCTCGCGGTGTACGCGGCCGAGCGCGGGCTGGGCACGGATGGAAGACTGCTCACGCTGGCTCTCGCGATGGGGGCGCTTGGCGACATGCTGCTGGAAATCGACCTCATATATGGCGGTGCGGCGTTTCTCGCCGGTCACCTGATCGCGATCGCGCTGTATCTCCGCAATCGTCGAGCCCGGCCGGCACCCGAACGGAAGGCGATCGCCGCAGGCTTCCTCATGGGTACCCCGGTGCTTGCCTGGATGCTGTCCGGCGCGGGCGAAGTGGGGCTGTATGCGTTGGGGCTGGGCGCGATGGCGGCGAGCGCGTGGCTGAGCGTTTTTCCGCGAAGCCGCGTCGGGCTGGGCGCGGCGCTGTTCGTAATTTCCGACCTGCTGATATTCGGGCGCGGCGGCGGAATTGTGCCGGGTTTCGTCGCAGCATGGCTGGTCTGGCCGCTCTATGCCGCCGGCCAGTTGCTGATCGCGACCGGCGTGGTGCAGAGCCTGCGGCGGCGGGCCCGTGAGCGCGCCGCCGCCGACTGAGTGAACGTCCCCGTCAGCCCCGGCTCGGTGGCCGGGGCGACGAGATGGAAGAGATCGTCTTAGTCCTCCTCGCCCGGCGGGTCGTCGCGGTCCATCGTGGTTGCGGGCTGCGTTTCGTCCCCGCCGCCGCGCTTCTCGAGCAGTTCCTGCGCGACGAGCCGCTCCGCCTCGTTCTCGGGCGCTTCCTCCTCGTCGATACGCGCGGCGCCGACGATGTGCTCTCCCTTCGCCACGTCGAAGATGCGCAGGCCCGAAGATCCACGTCCGTAGACCGCGAAGCCCTTGTGCTCGGCAAACCCGTCATCGAGCAGGTGGCGGAATTCCACCGGCAGGCGGATCAGCTTGGCCTGATCGGTCACTAGCATCAGCTGCATGCCGTGGCGCACCGGGAAGCTCGCGACGACCGGACCGTTGCGATCGGGATTACTGTCGGGCGTGCCGATATTGGTCAGGCCCTGGCCACCGCGACCGATGGTGCGGTATTCGTAGGCCGAACTGATCTTGCCGTAGCCATTGGCAGTGAGGGTGAGGATGAACTCCTCCTTCTCCGCCATTTCCGTCATTTTGTCGGGCGACAGCGTCGGCTCGACATCGTTGTTCTTCCACGGGGCCGCACGCAGATAGGCCTCGCGCGTTTCCATGTCCTCTTCCAGCGGGTCGAGCACGGCAAGGGAAACGACTTTCGCGTCGCCCTTCAACGTCATGCCGCGCACGCCGATACCGGTGCGGCTTTTCGTCTCGCGCGCGTCGGTTGCGGCGAAGCGGATCGCCTTGCCCCCGTCGGCGGCGAGGAACACCTCCTGGTCGGTCGTCAGCAGGCGCACGCCGATCAGCCGGTCGCCGCTGCCTTCGACGAAGCCCATGGCGTATTTGCCGTTCGACGGAACATTGGTGAACGCGTCCATCGAATTGCGCCGGACCATGCCCTGTTCGGTGGCGAACACGATGTTGAGCGCCTGCCACTCGTCCTCGTCCTCCGGCAAAGCGAGCACGTTGGTGACGCGCTCGTCCTCGCCGAGCGGTAGCAGGTTGACCATCGGCCGACCCTTGGTGGTCGGACTGCCTTCGGGCAGCTTCCATACCTTCAGGCGATAGACGCGGCCGGTGTTGGTGAAGAACAGCACCGGATTGTGGGTGCTGGTGACGAACATCTCGACGACCGCATCCTCGTCCTTCGTCGCCATGGAACTGCGGCCCTTGCCGCCGCGGGCTTGCGCACGAAAGGCGGCGAGCGGCGTGCGCTTGATGTAGCCGCCATGGGTGACCGTCACGACCATCTCGTCGCGCTCGATCAGGTCCTCGTCCTCCAGCCCGTCCCACGCGGGCGCGATCTCGCTGACACGCGGGGTGGCGTAGGTGTTCCGGATCTCCTCCAGCTCCTCGCGCATCACGCGATAGAGCTTTGCGCGGTCGGCAAGGATGGAGAGATATTCCTCGATCGCGTCGGCCAGTTCCTTCAACTCGTCGCCGATCTCGTCGCGGCCCAGCGCGGTCAGACGATGGAGCCGGAGGTCGAGGATCGCCTTCACCTGCCGTTCGGACAGCGAGTAGGTCCCTCCTTCCTGGTCGGCGGTCGGCTCGATCGCTTCGACCAGGCGGATATATTGTGCGATGTCGCCGATCGGCCATTCCTTGGCCAGCAACCGCTCGCGCGCGGTGGCCGGATTGGGCGCCCCGCGGATGATCTTCACCACCTCGTCGAGATTGGAGACGGCCACCACGAGGCCCAGCAAGATGTGCGCCCGGTCGCGCGCCTTGTTCAGCTCGTACTTGGTGCGCCGCGTGATGACCTGTTCGCGGAACTGCACGAAGGATTGGAGGATGCTACGCAGGTCCAGCGTCTCGGGCTTGCCGCCGCGGATCGCCAGCATGTTGGCGGGGAAGCTCGCCTGTGCGGGGCTGTAGCGCCAGATCTGGTTGAGCACGACTTCGGGACTGGCGTCGCGCTTCAGGTCCACGACGACGCGCACGCCCTCGCGCGAGCTTTCGTCGCGGATGTCGGACACGCCCTCGATCCGCTTTTCCTTGGCGGCTTCGGCGATCTTCTCGACCAGGCCCGACTTTCCGACTTGGAAGGGGATAGAGGTGAAGACGATCGACCGGCGATCGCCGCGCTTCTCCTCGATCTCGTGCCGTGCGCGCATCAGGACCGAACCGCGACCGGTGGTGTAGGCGGCGCGTGCTCCGGCCTGACCCAGGATCAGTGGTGCAGTGGGGAAATCGGGGCCCGGGATGTACTCCATCAGCTCTTCGCTGGAGAGGCCCGGATCCTCGATCAACGCGAGACAGCCGTCGATCACCTCGCCCAGATTGTGTGGCGGGATGTTCGTCGCCATGCCGACCGCGATGCCGCCCGCACCGTTAACCAGCAGGTTGGGGAAGCGCGCGGGGAGGACGGTCGGCTCGCGCCGCGACCCGTCGTAGTTGTCGGCGAAATCGACGGTATCCTTGTCGAGATCGTCGAGCAGGCTGTTCGCCACCCGCGCCAGCCGCGCCTCGGTATAGCGCATCGAGGCCGGCGGATCGGGGTCCATGCTGCCGAAATTGCCCTGACCGTTGACCAGCGGCACGCGCATCGACCAGTCCTGCGTCATGCGCGCCAGCGCGTCGTAGATCGCGCTGTCGCCGTGCGGGTGATAGTTGCCCATCACGTCGCCGACGATCTTGGCGCTCTTGCGATAGGGGCGCCCGGCGACGAAGCCGCCTTCGTTGCTGGCGAAGAGGATGCGGCGGTGGACCGGCTTCAGTCCGTCGCGCACGTCGGGCAATGCGCGGCTCACGATCACGCTCATCGCGTAATCGAGATAGCTCGTCTTCATTTCCTCGACGATGTCGATGCGTTCGTATTCGCCCATCGGCGAGGGCGGTGTCATGGTCTCGGTTTCGTCGGTCAAGGCCGGTCGCGTCCGTAGCTGTTAGGTGATCGGATGAGGGTAGGGGATGAAGCGCAGCGACACCATGACGGTATCGCGCGAACGTCCGGATCGAACCCGCTTTTCCACATTTTGAAGGCAATTGACAGCATGGATGGGGCGGTTGGCCGGACATTCAATGGACATTCAGCGTGGAAAACCTATCCAATCCGGGTAACAGGTGGCGCGTGCCACCGGCTACGGGCCATTCCCGGTCCCTCTCGGCCACCCGGAAAAACCCATGAGGAGATACGAATTATGCGATTGTTCGCTCGAAAATCCACGTCCACCGGTCTTGCACTGGCGCTGGCTCTCGTCGCCGGCACTGCCGCTACCGTAGCGGTGGAAGCGCCCGCCATGGCGCAGGACAAGAAGGCCGATAAGAAGGCCGAGGGCGAAGCCAAGCCGGAATTCTCCCCCGAATTCGTGAAGGCCTACAACGCCGCCAGCGCACCGATCAAGGACGAGGCGAACGCCGACTACGCCGCCGCCACTGCTCAGATCCCGGCGGTCAAGGCCGTCGCGAAGTCGCCCGACGAGCTGTTCCAGGCCGGCAGCCTGGCTTACCAGGTCGCCAATAAGACCAATGATAAGGCGCTCAAGTACGACGCGCTCAAGATGATGGCGCAAAGCGGCAAGGGCGGGGCCGATACCCAGGGGCAGATCAACTATGCCCTGTACGAATCCGCACAGGCACAGGGCGACATGGATGTGGCGCGCGCCGCGTTGCAGCGTGCGATCGACGCAAACTACTCTTTCGCCGCGACCTTCTCCGACGGTTCGAAGGGCACCATCGGTCCCGACGAGATGCGTCTGTCGGTGATGCGCACCTATCTGGACGCGGACCAGCCGCAGCAGGGTGTCGACTACATCATCCAGCAGGCCGAACAGGCGGCCGCCAAAGGCAAGCCGAGCGAGACGCTGCTGCGTGGCGGCTATGTCGCGGCGTTCCAGAACGAACTCGGCCCGCAGGCTGCCAAGCTGGGCGAGATGTGGGTCGCGAATTATCCCAGCCCCACCGCCTGGGGCGACGTGATGGCCACCCAGCGGATGTATTTCTCGCCGACCGAGCCGGCCCTGCTGGACGCGCTGCGCCTGCTGGAGCGGAACGATGCGCTGCGCACCGAGCGTGACTATTCGGATTACATCAATGCGGCCGATGCACGTCGCCTGCCGAGCGAGGTTGGCCGGGTGATTGCCGAAGGGATCGGCGGTGGTACGCTGAAGGCGTCCGACCAGTTCATCAAGGAAGCGAAGAGCGAGGCGGATTCGCGCGCGGCGGGCGAAAAGTCCGATCTGGCCGAACTGGCCAAGGACGCACGCAAGTCGAGTGCGGATGCGGGGCTGATCACGTCGGCCGCCAACTCGCATCTCAGCACCGGCCAGGCCGCGACCGCGGAAGAGCTTTACGCGCTGGCGCTGGGCAAGCCGGGCGTGAACCAGGCCGAGGTGCTGACCCGCATGGGCATCGCGCAGGTCGATCAGGGCAAGTACGACGAGGCGCAGGCCACGTTCGCGAAGGTCCAGGGCGACGAAGCGCGCCAGAACATCGCAAACCTGTGGGCCATCTACGCCAAGCAGAAGGCCTCCGGTTCGACCGGCGGTGCTGCCGCCAGTGCCGACGCCGCCGCGGCGACGGCCGGCTGAGGCGACGGTTCAATTTCCGGGAAGGCGTTTCGCACGCCTTCCCGCCCAATGAAAACGCCGCGGTTCCTGTCGGAGCCGCGGCGTTTTTCTTGTCCGATCCCGGCCGGGGTCAGCGCAGTCGTTTGACGTAAATCTGGTTGTCCTCGCCGCGCTTCATCTCGAACCGGTCGAGCGAGCGCACCAGTTCGGACAGGCGCTTGAACCCGTAATTGCGCACGTCGAAGCTGGAACGGTTGCCCGCGATCTGGCCGACTTCGTGCAGGCGGGCGAACCCATTGTCGTCCCGACTCGACGCCTTCCATGCATCGCCGAGTAAAGCGATGACGTCCTCGTCGACGCTGTCTTCCTCGCTGGGCGTCGCAGTCACGCTGGCGCGTTCACCCTTCATCAGCTTGTCGATGTCGATGAAACGGGTGCAGGCTGTCTGCAGCGCGGTGGGCGTCTTCTTGTCGCCGAAGCAGTAGACGGGCAGGCCGTCCTGCCGCAGGCGCGACACCAGCGGGGTGAAATCGCTGTCCGAGCTCATGATGCCGAAGCCGTCGACCTTGCCCTGATAGAGAAGGTCCACCGCATCGATCGTCATCGCCATGTCGGTGGCGTTCTTGCCGCGCGTCAGGTCGAACTGCTGGTGCGGCTGAATGCCGTAGCGGTTGGTGATTTCCGCCCACTTCTTCAGCGCATCCTTCGCCCAGTTGCCATAGGCGCGGCGGATGTTCACCTGACCCAGCTCGGCAAGCACGGTCAGCACCGCGTTGATCCCCGACGGGTTCACGTTATCGGCGTCGATCAGCAGGGCAATGTTCTTCGCGTCCATCTCGGACATCGTGATCACTCTTCTCGGTCGGTGGTCAGGGGATGGCGCGGAACTTGTCCGTGTCAGCATCCAGCAGGTGGAGGATGCCGTCGGAGATCGCGAAATAGGCGCCGCGCAGGGTGAGGTCGCCCTTCTCTTCCTTGCTGCGCACGCACGGGAAGGTGCGCAGGTTTTCGAGGCTGACCTTCACCGCCTCCATTTCCATCGCGCGACGTGCATCGCGCCCTTCGGTGCCCTGTTCGGCGGTCACCTTGTCGCGCGCGCCGTCGAGCATTTTGATCCACTGCGCGATGAAGCCGCCTTGGCCGGGCTCGTTGCCTTCCATGGAGCGCGTGAGGGCCGCTTCGCAGCCGCCGCACATGCCATGGCCCATGACCACGATTTCCTTCACCTCCAGCACCTGCACCGCGAATTCGAGCGCGGCCGAAACGCCGTGCTGCCCGGGCGTGGTCTCGAACGGAGGGACGAGCGCGGCGACGTTGCGCACGACGAAGATCTGGCCCGGGTCGACATCGAAAATCTGTGCCGGGTCGACCCGGCTGTCGGAGCAAGCGATGACCATGACTTGCGGGTTCTGGCCTTGGCGCAATTCGGCCCAGCGCTTGCGATACGGGGCCCAGCCCTTTTCACGAAAGTCGCGGTAGCCCTTGATCAGGGCGTCGAGGTCGGGGGAGTCGGTCCTGTTCATGCCGGCTGCAATGCCCGCGCCGACGGACCGTGGCAAGAGGGGGCCGCTCGCCATGCCGGGGTTGACCTTCGCTATTAGGACCGGGCACACATCGCACGGCGGGCGGGCGTTGCCTCTGCCGGGCAGCGACCCTATGTGGGCGCGCATGAACGACCTTTCCACCGTACCCGTCCCCGAAGCCGACCGTCCCCAGCGTGCGCGCAAGCCCGACTGGATCCGCGTCAAGGCGCCGACCAGCAAGGGGTATCACGAAACGCGCAAGCTGATGCGCGACCTCAGCCTCAACACGGTGTGCGAGGAAGCGGCCTGCCCGAATATCGGCGAGTGCTGGGAGAAGAAACACGCCACGGTCATGATCCTGGGCGACGTGTGCACGCGCGCTTGCGCGTTCTGCAACGTGAAGACGGGAATGCCGCGTCTGGTCGATCCGATGGAGCCGGAAAACGTCGCAGTGGCGGCGGGCAAGATGGGCCTCGAACACATCGTCATCACCAGTGTCGATCGCGACGACCTGCCCGATGGCGGCGCGGGCCAGTTCGTGAAGGTCATCGAGGCGCTGCGGCGCGAGACGCCGAACACGACCATCGAGATCCTTACGCCCGATTTTCGCGGCAAGATGCGCCCGGCGATCGAGGCGATCTGCGCTGCCGGGCCCGACGTGTTCAATCACAATCTGGAAACGGTCCCCCGGCTGTATCCCACGATCCGCCCGGGCGCGCGCTATTACGCCTCGCTGCGCCTGCTGGAAGAGGTGAAGGCCCACGACCCGCTGATCTTCACCAAGTCGGGCATGATGCTGGGGCTGGGCGAGCAGCGGCTCGAGGTGCACCAGGTGATGGACGACATGCGCAGTGCCGGGATCGATTTCATCACGCTGGGCCAGTATTTGCAGCCCACACCGCGCCACGCGAAGGTGGAAGGTTTCGTAACGCCCAAGGCGTTCGATGCCTTCGGCGCGATCGCCCGGGCAAAGGGTTTCCTGCAGGTCGCGGCCAGCCCGCTGACGCGGTCGAGCTATCACGCGGGCGACGATTTTGCCCAGATGAAGGCGGCGCGCGAGGCGAAGCTGGCGCAGGCGGAGGCCCGGGGCGGAGCGCGTCGCTGATGCCGGGTATTCGCGAAACGCGGGAACTTCCCTTTTCCAGCGAACAGATGTTCGACCTGGTGGCCGATGTCGGCAGCTACGAAGAATTCCTGCCCTGGGTCATCGCGACCCGCGTACGGTCCGACAGCGAGACGGAAATGGTCGCCGACATGGTCGTCGGCTTCAAGGCGATCCGCGAACGGTTCACGTCGCGGGTCGAAAAGGACCGGCCCGAGTTCCTGAAGGTGAATTACGTCGACGGGCCGCTGCGCGACCTCGAAAACGAATGGCGGTTCGAACCGGTCGGCGAGGATGCCTGCCGGATCCACTTCTGCGTGCAGTTCACGTTCAAGAACAGGGTCTTCGAGGCGATTGCGGGTCAGTATTTCGACCGCGCTTTCCGCAAGATGGTGGAAGCGTTCGAAAAACGCGCGCACGCCCTTTACGGCAGTAACAGTTCCAGCGCGCAAAGCGTCGCCTGACGGCGTATTTCGGCGCGCGTCGACCCGTCGAACTTGCGCATCTCGCCGTTCGGCTCCTCATCCTTACCACCGCGCCGCGCGCGCGCGAAGACCACCGTGCCAACCGGCTTTGAGTCCGATCCCCCGCCCGGACCGGCGATCCCGCTGACCGCCACCGCAACATCGGCGCCGCTATGCTCCAGCGCGCCGTGCGCCATGGCCCAGACACATGCGACCGATACCGCGCCGAAGGTTTCTATAATGTCGGACGACACGTTGAGCATCTCGACCTTCGCATCGTTGGCGTAGGTCACATACCCGCGCTCGAACACGGCCGACGCGCCCGGCACTTCGGTCAGCGCCGCCGATACCAGACCGCCGGTGCAGCTTTCAGCGACGGTGATCTTCAGCCCTTCTTCGCGGTTGCTCTCGACCACCTGCTTTGCAAGCAGGCAGATGTCGTCGGGGAGGAGGTGTTGCGCAGGCATGCTCAGGGCTTCGCGGCCAGCTTGGCGCGATCGTCCTTCAGCGCCAGATCGATGACGACGCCCATCAGGTTGGCGAGGTTTTCGGCGGGGAGGGGGTCGAGCTGTTCCATGATCCGTTCGATGTCGGTGCATTGCGCGGGCTTGATTTCCTTGGCCACCAGCTGCGTCACCATCGCATCGACGAACGGTTTCAGCGCGTCGTCCGGCATGTCGCGCATGAAGGACACGTCGTTGCCCCCCTCGCGGTCCATGAACTGCATGATCACACTGCGCGCGCCGCTCCACTGGCCTTCGGAGGCCTGCGCAAAGCGGGTGGTCAGATCGGCCCGGTTGCTGCGCAGATATCCCTGCGCAGGAAGAGCGGCCCCGCAGGTGGAATAGACGCCCTGCAAGGCAAGCGGCATGGCATAGCGGACCGCGCTGCTCACCTCCCGCGGGTCGAGCTGCGGTACAGGCTTGGCCGGGGCCTGCGCGGTCGCGGGGACAGCGACAGCGGCGAGGCCGGCAAGCAGAAAACCTGTCAGTTTCATGGCGTGAACCCTCCTAAGCCCGCACGAGCGTGGCGATGGCCTGTGCCGCGATTCCCTCGCCGCGGCCGGTCAGCCCCAATCGCTCGGTCGTCGTTGCCTTCACGCTAATGGCCGCGCTGTCAACGCCCAGCAGATCGGCGATCCGGCGGCGCATTACGTCGCGATGGGGGCCGATCTTGGGCGCCTCGCAGATGATCGTCACATCGGCATTGGCGAGCCGGTAGCCGGCCTGCGCGACCAGCTTCGCGGCATGTTCCACGAAACGGGCCGAGGCCGCGCCTTTCCACCGTGGATCGGACGGCGGAAAATGGCTGCCGATGTCGCCTTCGCCGATGGCGCCGAGCAGCGCGTCGACAAGCGCGTGCAGGGCAACGTCGGCATCGCTGTGTCCGGCCAGGCCGTGCGTGTGGGCGATCTCCACGCCGCCGAGCCACAAGGTTTCCCCTTCTTCGAGGCGGTGGACATCGAAGCCGAGTCCGGTGCGGACCTGTGGCATTTCCATGGCGAAATCTCCTGCGAATGTCAGCTTGGCCAGGCGTTCGTCCCCTTCGACGAGAGCGATGTCTCCCCCAGCCCGGGCCAGAACCTGCGCGTCGTCGCCGGCAATGGGGTCGCCTTGCCAGGATCGATGAGCGGACCTGATCGCGCCGAGGTGAAAACCCTGCGGGGTCTGCACCCGGCGCAGCGCGTCCCGGTCGGCGGGCGTGCGCATTATGCTTCCGTCCGTTTCCACCAGACTGTCCACCACCGGAAGCACCGGGATGGCCCCTGTGCTATCGCGCAAGGCGTGGAGGATGCGGGCGATGACGGGAGGCGGCACGATCGGTCGGGCCGCGTCGTGGACGAGGACCAGTTCGGGCGCATCCTTGCCCAATGCCTCCAGTGCGGCGGCGACCGATTGCTGGCGCGTCGCGCCGCCGCGAACGAGCAGGGCAGGGATTTTGGGCCCGAGCGCGGCGCGCGCCACATCTTCGGCATTTTCGGGGATCGCGACGATTAGCGGATCGGCGCCCGCGGCAATCAGCGCCTCGGCCGAATGGCGCAGCACGGGCTTACCACGCCAGTGGGCGAACTGCTTGGGCACTGGCTGGCCGGCGCGCAGGCCCTTTCCAGCGGCTACGATCACGGCCGCGAAGCGGGCTCCAGAAGAGGCGGGTTCCATCGCGAAAGCCCGCTACGCGCTTGCGCGGAGGGCCGCAATGGAGTAGGCGCTGCCCAAATTTTAAGCACGTTTTCGAAGCTCGATTTATGATCCCTCCACCCCCGCGTCCCCCCGCACCGCTTTCCGTCGGCAAGGTCACCATCGACACCCCTGTCGTGCTGGCCCCGATGACGGGCGTTACCGACCTGCCGTTCCGCACGCTGGTGCGGCGTTACGGGTCGGGCCTGAACGTGACGGAGATGATCGCGAGCGAGGCCGCCATCCGCGAAACCCGGCAGAGCGTGCAAAAGGCGGAATGGGACCGGACCGAAGAACCTGTTTCCATGCAACTTGTCGGCTGCGATCCGACCTCAATGGCGGAGGCCGCCAAATTGCAGGAGGGCAATGGCGCGGCGATCATCGACATCAATTTCGGCTGCCCGGTCCGCAAGGTGGTGGGGCAACTCGCCGGTAGCGCGCTGATGCGCGAAGTGCCGCTCGCCACCCGGCTGATGGAGGCGACGGTCAAGGCGGTCGACGTGCCGGTAACCGTGAAGATGCGGATGGGCTGGGATCATGCCAGCCTGAATGCGCCTGAACTTGCGCGCATCGCGGAAGATCTCGGCGTGAAGATGGTGACGGTTCATGGTCGTACCCGCAACCAGATGTACAAGGGATCGGCCGACTGGTCCTTCATCCGCAAGGTGAAGGATGCGGTGTCGATCCCCGTGGTCGTCAACGGCGACATCTGCACGATAGCGGATGCGGCGCAGGCGCTGGAGCAATCCGGGGCGGACGGGCTGATGATCGGGCGCGGCGCCTATGGGAAGCCATGGTTGCTGGACCAAGTCATGCACTGGTGGCGCACCGGCGAGCTGCGCGAGACCCCTAGCTTCGACGAGCAGTACGATACGCTGGTCGAGCACTATCGCCGCATGCTGGACCATTATGGCCGCGACGTCGGCGTCAAGATCGCGCGCAAGCACCTGGGCTGGTATACGAAGGGCATGCACGGTTCGGCCGAATTCCGGAACCGGGCCAACTTCATCGATGATCCGGTAGAGGTGCTGGACGAGATCGAGCGGTTCTACGAACCGTTCCTGCACCGCCGCGCAGCATGACCGCGCCGCCTGCCGGGTTGCCCGATGCGCGCACCCAGCTTGCCAGCCTGATCTTTGCCGCCTTGCTGATCGATCCTGTAGGCCGGGTGGCGCAGGCCAATCCCGCGGCGGAGGAAATGCTGGGCGAAAGCGCGTCGCGCCTAGGCGGTAGGCCGTTCCTCGAAAGCGTGCGCATTGCCGACGCCAGGGTACTGGCGCGGTTCGACAATCCCGATGTCGGCCTCACGGCCCGCAGCCTCGCCGTGGAGGTCGCCGGCGAAGCGCGACACGTCAATCTCACGGTCTCGCCGGTCGCCGGGCAATTGGGCTGGCGGGTCGTCACCCTGTCCGACATCGGTCAGCGCGACATGGGGGAATCCGCCGGCGATGCCCGCATCGGCGCGCCCTCCATTCTCGCGCACGAGATTAAGAACCCCCTTTCCGCCATCCGCGGGGCGAGCCAGCTGCTGGCACGCAAGCTGCCGGAGAGCGATCGCCCGCTGACCACCCTGATCCGCGACGAGGTCGACCGGATCGCGCGCCTGATCGACCGGATGCAGCGCTTGGGAAGTCGCACCGTCGATCCGCTGGAGCCGGTGAACCTGCACGAAGCGATCCGCAATGCGCTGGCGGTGGTTCAGTCGGGCGATCTGCCGGACGGTGGAGCCGAGATCGAATATCGCGAGGAATTCGACCCCTCCCTGCCGCATGTGCTCGCCAGTCGCGATGCGCTGCAACAGGTGTTCGTCAATCTGATCGGCAATGCGCGCGATGCCGCTGCATCCACGGGCGAGGGGGGGCGGGTCGACATCCGCACCCGCTTTTCCAGCGGGCTGGTCCTCAACGCGCTGCATCCCGGTCGTTCGGTGAAGCTCCCGATCGAGATCACGGTCGGCGACAACGGTCCCGGGATCGATCCGGCCCTGCGCGACACCGTGTTCGAACCCTTTGTGACGACGAAGAAGGGTGGGCAGGGCCTGGGTCTCGCTTTGGTGCGCAAGCTGGTGCGCGACATGCACGGTCGCATAACGCACAGCCGCGACAACCGCGCGGGGACGACGCAGTTTCGCATCCACCTGGCCGCCGCACCGCATCGGGAGAAGGTGCCATGAGCACGCGCATCCTGCTGGTCGAGGACGACCGTGCGATCGCCACCGTGATCGTCTCCGCGCTGGAGGCGGAGGGCTATCGCGTCGATCACTGCATCGATCTCACCGGCCGGGAAGCGCTCCTTTCAAGCCATCGCTATGCCGCGATGCTGACAGACGTGATCCTGGCCGATGGCGACGGGCTTGCCGCGCTGGGGGAGGTTCGGCGCCGTTTTCCGGATATGCCGGTGATCGTCATCTCGGCCCAGAACACGCTCGATACCGCCGTCCGCGCCAGCGAAATGGACGTGTTCGAATATTTCCCCAAGCCCTTCGACCTCGACGATCTGGTCCGCGCGGTCGCGCAGGCGACGACCGGGTCCGGGCATTTGAAGGGGGAAGGGGGCGAGAGCGAAACCGCCCTGCCGCTGGTGGGGCGGAGCCAGGCGATGCAGGGCGTCTTTCGCATGATCACGCGGGTCCTGCGCAACGATCTGACCGTGCTGGTTCTGGGGGAAAGCGGTACGGGCAAGGAACTGGTCGCGGACGCCATCCACCAACTCGGCCACAGGAAGTCGGGGCCGTTCGTGGCGATCAACGCCGCGGCGATCCCGCGCGATCTGATCGAAAGCGAGCTGTTCGGTCACGAGAAGGGTGCCTTTACCGGCGCGACCGCCCGCTCGATCGGCAAGTTCGAACAGGCCAATGGCGGTACGCTCTTCCTCGACGAGATCGGGGACATGCCGGCGGAGGCACAGACACGGCTGCTGCGGGCGCTGCAATCGGGCCGGATCCGGCGCGTGGGTGGCCGGCAGGACATCCCCGTCGATGTGCGGATCGTTGCCGCGACCAATCGCGACCTTGCGCCGATGATCGCCGACGGATCGTTCCGCGAAGACCTGTTCTACCGCCTCAACGTGGTTCCCATCGAACTGCCGCCGTTACGAGCGCGGCGTGACGACGTTCCGTTGCTTGCCCGGCATTTCCTCGGCCTCGCGGCACAAGAGGGGCTGCCGCATCGCCGGCTCGCACCCGATGCGCTGGAGGCGCTGGCGCAACGACGCTGGCGCGGCAACGTGCGCGAGTTACGCAATGCGATCTACCGCCTTGCCCTGATGACGAGGGACGACGTGATCGACGTGGCCGCGGTGGAGGAGGTGCTCCGCCCGGAACCCGAAGACAGGCCCGGGGCCCAATCGCGGCCAGTGGATGCCGCGGTGGATCGATGGTTGCGCGAGACGAGCCCGCCTCCCGGCAGCCTGTACCGGGCCGCGCTGGCCGCATTCGAACGCCCGCTGTTCGAGCATGCGCTGCGCGAGACCGGGGGCAATCAGTTGCGGGCGGCCGAATTGCTCGGCATCAATCGCAATACCCTGCGCAAACGGCTCGCGGATCTGAGCATTTCAGCCGAGACGTTTTCGGTGAGCGGCTGACGCCATCGGGTACGGGAGAAAGCACTTGCATTCGTGCAACACGCACGTTGTTAGTGAGCAACGATGAGCGGCGAAAGCACCAGCGATCCGGAAGGTACTCCGTCCCTCGTGAAAAGGGCGATGGCCCGGCTGCGGCGCAGCAACATCTTCACCGTGCTAGAGATCGGGGCGCTGGTTGCCTTCGTCATCATGGCGGCCACCACATGGATCGCGTTCAGCGCGTCGCCCACCGACGGGCAGATCCTGCCCGCGCGGCAGGTCGCGGCCCTGCTGGTGGGGACGCTGTTGCCCGCAATGGCGCTGCTGGTGCTCGGCGGGCGAAGGCTCGCCCGGCGGCGCGCGGCAGGCAGCACCGCACGGCTCCACATTCGCCTCGTGTTTCTGTTCTCGCTGATCGCCGCGGTTCCGACGCTCCTCGTATCGGCGTTCGCTGCCTTCCTGTTCCAGTCGGGGGTCGATTTCTGGATGTCGGGCGACTCGCGCGGCGTCATGGAGAACGCGAACCGCCTCGCGCGCGGATATTACGAGCAGAACCAGCTGGAGGTGGCGAACGAAACGCGCACCATGGCCGGCGACATGCTGTACCTGTTGCAGGGTAAGGAAGGCCCGGACCTCGCAGATCGAGCCTTCCTCGAAGACTATAACTACCAGATGCAGGCGCGCGAGATCAACGAGTCCGCGATCCTGCAGGCCTTTCCCGACGGGCGCGTGACGACCGCGCTGGCGATCGGTCTCACCCAGGGCAACCAGCCTTCGGTCGCGGGCGAGCGCGCGTTGCCGATGCTGAAGCGCGGCGAGAACGAAGCAGTGTTCGCGGACGCGACGCGGATCGAGGCGATCACTCCGATCGACCGGGATGCGGGCATCTATCTCTACAACGCCCGCAATACGGAAGCGCTGTCCTTCAGCCAGTGGAAGCAGGCGAGTTCGGTCGTCGCGTCCTACGACGCGTTGCGTTTGCGCGCGCGCGAGCTCCAGCTGAAGTTCAATCTCGCGCTGTTCGTGGTCAGCCTGCTGCTGGTCGGGCTGGCGGTCTGGTTCGCGCTACGCTTTGCCGATCGGCAGGTCGAGCCCCTCACCGATCTGGTCGCCGCCGCGCGAAAGGTGGGGGCGGGCAACTTCGCCCTGCGGGTGGAAGAACGGCGCGGCGGTGACGAGGTCGGCCTGCTGAACCGCGCGTTCAACCGGATGACCGCCCAGCTCGAAAAGCAGACCGATGCGCTGGTTTCGGCCAACCGCCAGCTCGACGAGCGGCGCGGCTTCATCGAGGCGGTGCTGGAATCGATCACGTCGGGTATCATCTCGACCGACGGGGAAGGGCGGATCCTGCTGATGAACCCTTCGGCTCGCGGTGTGCTGCTGGGGGCGGCCGACCGGGACGCGGCCGTCACCAACCGGCCGCTGGAAGAGATCAGCCCGGCCATAGCGTCGCTGGTCCAGGCCGGGATCAAGGGCGGGGTGGTCACGCACGAACGGGACAAGGAAGTCATGACGCTGGCCGTGCGCAGCACCAGCGCCAGCACCGGGCATGTCGTTACCTTCGAGGATATTACCCGGCAATTGCTCGATCAGCGGCAAGCCGCGTGGTCCGATGTCGCGCGGCGCATCGCGCACGAGATCAAGAACCCGCTGACCCCCATCCAGCTCGCGACCGAGCGACTCAAGCGGCGGTATCGCAAGCAGATCGAGACGGACGGCGAATTGTTCGACGAGCTGACCAGCACCATCGTACGGCAGGTCGGTACGCTACGCACGATGGTGGACGAGTTCTCTTCCTTCGCGCGCCTGCCCAAGCCGGTCTTTCGTCCGGAGGACCCGATCGACCTTGTGCGCCAGTCGCTGTTCCTGCAGGAGGTGGCGCATCCCGCCATCGATTTCGCGCTCGGGGTCGAGGCGGAGGAAAATCTGCGCATCGCCTGCGATCGCCACCAGTTCGGGCAGGCGATGACCAATGTCCTCAAGAATGCGGTGGAGGCGGTGGAAAGCCGGGCGCGCGATGCGGAACCGGACTATCGCGGGCGGATCGTGGTCGGTGTGGAAAGCGACGCGCAGCAGGTCATCGTCACGGTCGAAGACAACGGCATCGGTCTGCCGAGCGAGCACGAGCGGATCGTCGAACCGTACATGACCACGCGGGAGAAAGGCACCGGGCTGGGCCTCGCGATCGTGAACAAGATCGTGGAGGAACATGGCGGCGATGTCGCCTTCCGCCGGGTCGAAGGCGGCGGAACGCGGGTCGTGCTGCATTTTGCGCGCGATCCGATGGCACGGGTCGCGGAAGCGGCCGAATGATTGAACGGATTTGGGAAGTGGACACGCTCTGATGGCGCTCGATATCTTGGTAGTCGACGACGAACGCGATATTCGAGACCTCGTCTCCGGGGTTTTGAGCGACGAGGGGTACGAATGCCGGACGGCCGGCGACGGGGTGACCGCGCTGTCCATGGTGGACGAGAAGCGCCCCAGCCTGGTGCTGCTCGACGTGTGGCTGCACGGCAGCAAGCTGGACGGGCTCGAAGTGCTGGACGCAATCAAGGCGCGCGAGCCGAACCTGCCGGTCATCGTCTTTTCGGGCCACGGCAATATCGACACCGCGGTATCCGCCGTTTCGCGCGGCGCGATGGATTTCATCGAGAAGCCGTTCGAGGCGGAGCGGCTGCTGCTGCTGGTCGCCCGCGCGACCGAGACGGAGCGCCTGCGGCGCGAGAACCAGCGTCTGCGGCAGGACATTCCGTCCGGCGACGAATTCACCGGCAATTCGGCGGTCGTGAACCAGCTACGCGCCACGTTGAAGCGGGTCGCCGGAACGGGCAGCCGCGTGCTTATCACCGGCCCGGCGGGGGCGGGCAAGGAAGTCGCCGCGCGCCTGCTGCACAGCTGGAGCCCGCGCGCCGACAGTGCTTTCGTCATCGTGAATTCGGCGCGCATCACACCGGAACGCTTCGAGCAGGAACTGTTCGGGGAGGAAGCGGACGGGAAGCTGGTGCGCCCCGGCCTGCTGGAACTCGCCGATGGCGGCACGCTGTTCCTCGACGAGGTCGCGGACATGCCGATTTCGACCCAAGCACGCATCCTTCGCGTCCTGACGGAGCAGAGCTTCGTCCGCGTCGGCGGCTCGCGCCAGATCGGAGTCGACGTGCGGGTCGTGTCCTCCACCTCGCGCGACCTGCAGGCGGAAATCGACGAAAAACGCTTTCGCGAAGACCTGTTCTATCGCCTCAACGTGGTGCCCGTCAGCGTGCCGTCGCTGACCGAGCGGCGCGACGATATTCCGGCCCTCGCGGAGCATTTCTTCACCCGCTATGCCGCGGAGCAGGGCATCGCTTCGCCCGCGGTAAGCGAGGAGGCGATGGCGGCCATGCAGGCCTATGACTGGCCGGGCAATGTGCGCCAGCTGCGCAACGTGGTGGAACGAACGGTGATACTGTCTCCCCGCGACAGGCTGGAAAAGGTGGAGCCGGACATGCTCCCGGCAGAAGTGACCAGCGGCAAGATCGGCGGCACTCCCGGCCTCGCCTCGCTGATGGGCGTGCCGCTGCGCGAAGCGCGCGAGACGTTCGAGCGGGAGTATCTCACCATCCAGATCCGGCGCTTCTCCGGCAATATCTCCAAGACCGCGACCTTCATCGGGATGGAACGGTCCGCGCTGCACCGTAAGCTCAAGATTCTCGGCATGGCGGACCGCAAGGGGGATTGACACGAAGCCTGCGGAACTGATGACTGGAGCGAGGCATTTGTCACGCGGGAGACGCGGACCTGCCCGTATGCCTTTATTCGGCGGCGCGCGGTACAAGCACGTTGCCAGATTGCGGTTCGCCGACGCGAAACGCCCATAATAGGAGCCGAACAGTGCCCGGAGGAAAGACCCTGTCCGTGAAGCCCCGGCCGGAAAAGAAGCCGGAGCCCAAGCCCGCGCCGCAGCCCGGCAACCTTCAGGATGCGTTCCTGAACCTGCTGCGCCGCAACAAGACACCGGTGACGGTATTCCTGGTCAAGGGCGTGAAGTTGCAGGGCATCGTCACCTGGTTCGACAATTTTTCCCTGCTCCTGCGCCGCGATGGCCAGTCGCAGCTGGTCTACAAGCATGCGATCAGCACCATCATGCCGGGCCAGGCGATGGACGCCGAACAGTTCGGCAGCAAGGACGGCAGCAACCGCCAGCGCTTGCTGCAGGACGTTTTCCTGGGGCGCGTGCGCGATGCGGAGGTCCAGGTGACCATGTTCCTCGTCAACGGCGTGATGCTGCAGGGCCGGATCGCGGCGTACGACCTGTTCTGCACGCTGCTGGAACGCGACGGATACGTGCAGCTCGCCTACAAGCACGCTGTTTCCACGATCCAGCCTGCCAGCCCGGTCGATCTGACCGACTGGGAAGGCGAAGATGACGACGCGTCCGACGATGAGCCGGACGAAGACGAAAGCTGATCCGCTGAGCTTCGACGACGATCTGCAAGGGGAGGTCAGCCGCGGTGCCCGCGCGCTGGTCGTCTGCCCCGACATTCGCGGCATGGCCTATGAACTGGGCGCGCAGGAGCGCCTAGAGGAGGCGTGCGGCCTCGCGCTGGCGATCGGGATCGAGATCGCCGAAAGCTATGTGCTGCCCGTGCGCGAGGTGCGGCCCAACACGCTGTTCGGGTCCGGACAGGTGGAGCGGATCGAGACCGATTGTACGCTGAACGAGATCGAGCTCGTCATCGTCGATGGCGCGCTCAGCCCGATCCAGCAGCGCAATCTGGAACAGACGCTGAAGCGCAAGGTGATCGACCGCACCGGGCTGATCCTGGAGATTTTCGGCGAACGCGCGGCTACCGCCGAGGGGCGGCTGCAGGTGGAACTGGCCCATCTCGACTACCAGGCGAGCCGCTTGGTTCGCAGCTGGACCCACCTGGAGCGGCAGCGTGGTGGTTACGGCTTTCTGGGCGGGCCGGGCGAGACGCAGATCGAGGCCGACCGGCGGATGATCCGCACGCGAATGGGTCGCCTCCGCCGCGATATCGAACAGGTGCGCAAGACCCGGACGCTGCACCGCGATAGGCGCGAGCGGGCGCCGTGGCCGCTGATCGCGATCGTCGGGTATACCAATGCCGGTAAGTCCACGCTGTTCAACAGGCTCACCGGAGCCGAAGTCATGGCCGAGGATCTGCTGTTCGCCACTCTCGACCCGACGATGCGGGCGATCAGCCTGCCGGGCGTGGAAAAGGCAATCCTGTCCGATACGGTGGGCTTCATCTCCGACCTGCCGACCCAGCTCGTCGCCGCCTTCCGGGCAACGCTGGAGGAGGTCACGGCAGCGGACGTCATCGTCCACGTCCGCGACATGGCCAACCCCGCCAATGCCGCGCAAAAGGAGCAGGTGCTGGCCGTGCTTGCCGACCTCGGCGTGGGGATAGAGGAGCAGGGGGAGGATGCCACCCCGATCATAGAAGCGTGGAACAAGTGGGACCTCCTCGACGCGGAGCGACAGGAGGAGCTAAGCGAGGCCGCGCGCCACGACGACAGGGTGGTGACGGTTTCCGCCGCGACCGGGTTCGGGATCGAGGCACTGGAGAAGAAGATCGACGCTATCCTGACCGCCGATGCGCGTTCCTATGAATTGACTCTGCCGGTCGCCGACGGGCGCCGGATTGCCTGGCTGCATCAGCATGGCCACGTGCTGTCGCAGGAGGACGCGGACGACGGGCACTCGGCGCGGATGGAGGTTCGGCTGACGCCGCGCGAATATGGGCGCTTTCGCTCGCTCGAAGCGCCCGCGCAGAACGGGAACTGACCACCGTACCGCGCGCGCAAGCGAGCCGGTTCTCGAAGTATCAGGTCTCGCTTTGCCCGGATCGCTTGACCCGCTGCCAGAGAGCTTCTTTCTGCTCGAGATCGAGGGAGGCGAAAGTGCCTTCCGCGAGGGCTTCCATGGCCCGGTACCTGCCTTCGAACTTGGCGTTTGCGGCGCGCAGCGCTTCTTCGGCCTTTACGCCGTGCGCGCGGACGAGATTGACGGCGGCGAACAGCAGGTCGCCGGCTTCCTCGACCCGATGCTCCGGGGTTTCGGCTTGCGCCAGTTCGACCATCTCTTCGCGCAGTTTTTCTGCCGGGCCAGCAGTGTCGGGCCAGTCGAACCCGTCCCGCGCCGCGCGTTTCTGCAATTTTTCCGCGCGCAGGATCGCGGGCAGGGCATGCGCCACCCCGTCCATCGCGCTCTTGGCGCCGTTCGCTTCGCGTTCGGCGGCCTTCAGGCTTTCCCAGCGGGTTTCGGTCATCGTTCCCGATGTGTCTTCACCGAAGATATGTGGATGGCGCGCCTCCATCTTGTCCGAAATGGCGCGTGCCACATCGGCGAAGGAGAACGCTCCCTGTTCCTCGGCCATGCGTGAATGGAACACGACCTGGAACAACAGATCGCCGAGTTCCTCGCGTAGTTCGTCCAGCGCGCCGCGCTCGATTGCGTCCGCAACTTCGTAGGCTTCCTCGATCGTGTACGGCGCGATGGTTGCGAACGTCTGGGCTCGATCCCATTCGCAACCGGTTTCGGGATCGCGCAATTGCGCCGTGATAGTCAGGAGACGGTCGAGTTCATTAGTCATGCGTCGCCTTTAACCGCGACGGGGGACAGAGGCTAGCAAGGCTCACCGGTGCAACGCGAAACCGATAATATATATTATGTAAAATACGGGACCGTGTGATCCGCCCCGCGGTCAGAGGATAAGCGAAATCAGCAGCGCCGCGCCGGTGAAGATCGCAGCCCAGACCAACGCCATTCGCAAACCCTCGCGCCAGCTCAGCCGAAACGATGCGAACGCGCCGATGGCCAAAACCAGCCAGCCGACCAGCGCCACGATCTGTATGATCGAATTTTCGTTCACACGGTCACCGTCAGGCCGTCATATCCGACCTCGACGCCTTTCGGCACTTCGCTGCACAAGGTGCGGTAATCCATCGACTTGTCGAGATGCGTCAGGACCATGCGACCGACGCGGCAGGTCTTTGCCAGTTCGAGCGCCATTGCCAGATGCGCATGGGTCGGATGCGGATCACGGCGCAGACAATCACAGACGAGGACGTCAACGCCATCGAACAGCGCCACCATTTCGTCGGTAATCTCGCTGAAGTCCGTCGCGTAACCCAGTGACACGCCGTCATTTCCGAAGCGAAAGCCGGTGCTTTTCGCCGGTCCGTGCGGCATCCGGCACCATTCGACGGAAAAGCCCGCGAAAATGCGCAGCCGCTCCATCGTATCGAGCTCGACGATGGTCGGATAACCGAACTCGCCGGCAAAGACGTAACCGAACCGGGCCCGCAGGCGCCGGACGGTTTCGGTGCAACCGTAGCCGGGTATCGGGCCCGAGCGTCCGTATCGCAGCGAGCGCAGATCGTCGATGCCGTGGCAATGATCCGCGTGGTCGTGGGTCCAGAAAACGCCGTCGATCGTGGAAATATCGTTGTCGAGCAGCTGTCGCCGCAGATCGGGCGAGGTATCGACGAGTATCCGCTTCCCCTCGTCGCTTTCCACCAGGATCGAGACACGCAGGCGGTGATTGCGCGGTTCGTCCGGATCGCAGGCACCCCAATCGCCATTGCTGCGCGGAACGCCCGTCGACGTTCCGGAGCCGAGCAGTGTTACCTTCACGCTGCCGCCTTCGCGAACAGGCGGTGGAAATTGGCGGTGGTCGCCTCGGCCAGCGTCTCCAGCGGTTCCCCCCGCAATTCTGCCAGGAACGTGGCCGTATCCCGAACGAAGGCCGGTTCGCAGGTTTTGCCGCGATTGGGAACGGGCGCGAGGAACGGACTGTCAGTCTCCACGAGCAGCCGGTCGGACGGGACCGTGCGGGCGAAATCCTGCAGATCCTTGGCGTTCTTGAACGTCACGATACCCGAGAGCGAAATCGTCAGGCCCAGGTCGAGGACCGTGCGGCCGAACGATGCCGAGGCGGTGAAGCAATGGATCAGCGCGGGAAACGCACCCTGCTCCATTTCATCGCGCAGGATGGCGGCGGTGTCGTCCTCGGCATCGCGCGTATGAATGATGATCGGAAGGCCGGTTTCGCGCGCCACGGATATGTGCATGCGGAACAGCGCCTGTTGCACCTCGCGGTCCGACTTGTCGTAGTAATAATCGAGCCCGCTCTCGCCGATGCCGATGACGCGATCGTCACGGGTCGCCGCGAGGAGCGCCTCGCGGCCGAGATCGGCATGCGCATCGGCCTCGTGCGGATGGATCCCGACGCTGGCCCAAACATCGGGTTCGCGTTGCGCGGTTCCGACGACGCGCTCCCACTCGGATCGGCGGGTCGAGATGTTGAGGAAGCCGTGCACCCCCGCGGCGCGCGCGCGGTCCAGAACGTCCGCCTGCTGTTCCGCCAGGCCTTCGTACTCCAGATGGCAATGGCTATCGATCAGCATCAGGCGCCGACCTCTGTTTCCGGCAATTCGAGGCGCGGAAAGACAGGCTCGGGCTTCGCGATGCGATGACCACTGGCAACGAGCGCGCCGAACCACCCTTCGCTCTGCATGTCGGCGTAGGAGCGATGATCCGCGGCGCAACCGACCTGATCGAGCACCGCGGCAGCCTTTTCGGGAATGACCGGCTGTACCGCGATCGCGAGGTCGCGAATGGCGATCAGCAGGGTCTGCAACACCGCCTTCATCCGTTCGGGATCGGTCTTCCTCAGCGTCCACGGAGCCTGATCGTCGACATACTGGTTGCAGGCGAACACCGCCCGCATCCACTCTTCCAGACCGGTAGAGAAAGCCAGCTTCTCGAACGCCTTGGGCAAGGCAACGCGGCACGCGTCCTGGACCGTGGTCAGCAGGGCACGGTCGGCGCCTTCCAGAGAAAAATGCTCAAGAACGCCATCCATGTTCTTGTGAATCATGGATAACGTCCGCTGAACCAGATTGCCGAAGCTGTTGGCGAGTTCCGCATTGGCACGCGTCACGATCGCTTCGGGCGAGTAGCTGCCGTCCTGTCCGAACGCGACTTCCCGCATGAGGAAATAGCGCAGCGTATCGACGCCGAAACCCTCGGCCAGGGCCAGCGGATCGGTCACGTTGCCCAGCGACTTGGACTCTTTCTGCCCGCGATTGAGCAGGAAGCCGTGCCCGAACACCTTGGACGGCGTCGGCAGGTCGGCGCTCATGAGGAACGCCGGCCAGTAGACCGTGTGGAAGCGCACGATGTCCTTGCCGATCAGATGCAGATCGGCAGGCCAGAACTTGCGCCACATCTCGGTATCGTCCGGATAGCCAAGGCCCGTGATGTAGTTTGTGAGCGCATCGACCCAGACATACATCACGTGGCTGTCGCTGCCGGGAACCTTCACCCCCCAGTCGAAGCTGGTGCGGCTGATGGAGAGATCGCGCAGCCCGCCCTCCACGAAGGCGATCATCTCGTTCCGGCGGCTTTCGGGCTCCAGAAAACCCGGCGTCCGGAGCAGCGCCAGCAGTGGTTCCTGATACTTCGACAGGCGGAAGAACCAGCTTTCCTCCACCGTCCATTCGACCGGCGTCCCCTGCGGCGAGAGGCGCTCTTCCCCTTCCCCGGCAACCAGTTCCTTCTCGTCGTAGAACGCTTCGTCGCGGACCGAATACCATCCTTCGTAGCGATCGAGATAAAGATCGCCCTTGGCCTCCATCGCGCGCCAGATTGCCTGGCTGGCGCGGTGGTGATCGGCATCGACCGTGCGGATGAAGCGATCGTAGGACACGTTGAGCGCATCGCACATGCGCCGGAACCTGTCGGACATCTCATCCGCCAGCTCGCGCGGGGTCCTGCCCTGCTCCGCCGCCTTGCGCGCCATCTTGAGACCGTGTTCGTCGGTGCCGGTCTGGAACCGCACCTCGCGGCCGCGCAGCCGCTGGAACCGTGCGACGACATCGGCGGCGATCGCTTCGTACGCATGGCCGATATGCGGCGGCCCGTTGGGATAGCTGATGGCGGTGGTGATATAATAAGGGTCAGACATCGGGGCTGCTCCTATGCCCCGCAGCCGATGCGAGCAAGCCGCCCAGTTCTGTTGCGAGGAAGCCGGGATCGAAATTGTAGGTCGGCGCCTGCGCGGCCAGAGTGACCATCGCCGCGTGGGCATCGGCGAGCGGCCCCAGCGAGGGCCCTTGCGCCTGCGCGGCTTCGTCGCCCAGAACGCCACGCGCCAGCTCGAAAATCGCAGCCATGCGTGCGCGGTCCGGTCGGCCGCCGATCGCGTCCACCAGCTTGCCGCGCAAGACGAAGTCGCGGTCGCCCGATCGGGCCAGCTGGCGCATCAAGCCTTCGACCGGGGAGAGGTCCTGCTCCAGGAAAGTCAACGCCGCGCCGGGCGATCCCCCTGCGGCTGCCGCGGCCGCCTGGCGGCTTGCCGCGTCACTATCGGGGGCAGCATGCGCGAGAAAGCGCGTGATTTCCTCCTCGGTGAGCGGGGCGAAGCGAAGCATGCGGCAACGCGAACGGATCGTCGGCAGCAATCGCGCGGGCCGATGCGCAACGAGCAGGAAGAACGTCCCCGCCGGCGGTTCCTCCAGGCTCTTGAGGAGGGCATTGGCGGCATTACGCTCCAGATCGTCGGCCGGATCGATCACGATCACACGGCGCGTCCCCATGGTGGGCCTGGTCGACAGCCGCCGCTGCATTTCGCGAACCTGCGCGATGCGGATACTGCGCGCGCGTTCGTAGGGCTTGCCCTCGGCGCGTTTGCGATCTTCCTTGTCATCCTTGGGCGGGTGGGTCAGCACCAGAATATCGGGATGGGAAGCGCCCTCGCCCGCGCCCACCAACTCGTGAGCCGCGCGGTCCGCGAACGCCCGTTTGCCCAGTCCGCTCTTGCCCGCAAGGATCCAACCGTGATGCATTCGCGTACCCGCGCTTGCCGCGCGCCATTCGCGCCATTGCGCTTCGTGAGCGGGTTGCGTCACGCGAGCGGCGTCCCCAAGGCGCTTATCGCGTCCCAGATGCGGTCGGCCACAATATCGCGCTCCGCATTGGCATCGATCCGAACGATCCCGCGCCCGGCCATGGTCGCAATGTCGGAGAAGGCGGATGCGACCGCCGCGTGATAGGCGGCATCGCGCCCGCCGATCGCGTCGGCTTGCCCGCCGTCCCGGTCGCGCAGGCGGGCCTCGGCGGTCTGCGGAGTGACCTCGAGCAGCAGGGTAAGGTCTGGCCGCAGGCCCGCGCTCCCGAAATCGTGAAGCGCCACGATCGATGCGTCGCCCAACCGGCCCGCCCCGCCCTGGTAGGCGCGGCTCGAATCGACGAACCGGTCGCAGACGACCCATTTGCCTGCGTCCAGCGCCGGGCGGATCAACCGCTCAACATGGTCGGAGCGCGCCGCGGCGAACAAGAGTGCCTCGGACCGGGCGCCCCACCCGTCCCCGGGGGGATGCAGCAGCAGGTCGCGAATGGCCTCCGCCCCCGGGGTGCCGCCCGGTTCCCGCGTCAGCACGACCGGTTCGCCTTCCGATTGCAGCCGGTCGGCCAGCAGACGGGCCTGCGTCGACTTGCCCGAACCTTCGCCCCCTTCGAGCGCAACGAAGCGACCGCGGCTCATGGCCACAGCGCCACGATACCGTTGGCGATCCGCTGGAACGGGCCGGCCTTCTCCACCGCCTCGCCGGCGATCAGCGGGATGGTGGACGGCGCGAGCCCGGGGGCCTTGATCTGCAGGCGCGCGACCTCTTCACCCTTTGCGATCGGGGCTTCCAGCGGACCGTCGTACCGCAGGACCATGCTGACATTGCCCTTCGCCCCCTTCGGGATCGACGCGCGAATGGCGCGCGGCGCCACCAGCGCGACCGTGTCGGCGCTGCCGTTCTGGACCCGGGCAGTGGCGATGGTGGCGCCTGCGGGAAACAGGGCCCGGTTCTCGAAGCGCGCGAAGCCCCATTCCATCAGGTCGCGGGCGGACCGGTTGCGTTGCTGCCAGGTATCGCTCGTCGCGATCACCATCATCAGCCGCCGCCCGTCGCGTTCCGCCGTGCCGAGGAAGCCGTAGCCCGCCTGGTTGGTGAAGCCCGTCTTGATCCCGTCGGCCCCCTCGACCTTGCCCGTGATCGGATCGTGATTTTCCTGCGCGATGCCATAGGCGCGCATCCCCGGCTTGCCGACGTACCGCTCGAACAGGATCGGGTAGTCGTTCACCAGCGCGCGCCCCAGAACGACCAGGTCGTGCGCCGTCACGAAGGTCGCCCCCTTATCGGGCCAGCCATTGGGCGTTCCGAAATGGCTGTCGCGCATCCCTAGGCGCCGCGCGTTGGCATTCATCAATTGAGTCCACCCGGCCACGGAGCCGGCGGCGCCTTCCGCCATCACGACCGCGCCGTCATTGGCGGACACGGTTGTGATCCCGCGCAGCAGCAGGTCGACGCTGGGCCGCGCGCCGTGCGGAATGAACAGGGTCGAACCCTTGCGATGCCATTCCTTGAACGCGGCTTCGGAATAGGGAAAATGCTGGTTCAGCGCGATTTTGCCCTGCCGGACCAGGCGAAAGGCGGTGTAGACCGTCATCACCTTCGTGATCGAGGCGGGCATGAACCGAAGGTCGGGATTGCGCGAGAACAGCACCTGACCGCTGCCTGCATCGACCAGCAGTGCGATCGGCGCGTCGTTCTTGTCCGGCAGGGGAAAATCGGTCTGCTCGCGCGCGATCGCGGACCCGTTCGTGACGCACAGGGCGGCAAGACCCCACGCGATCGCTTTTCTCACAATCGAATTCACCTTCGCTCCCGTCCGCCGACGGGGCCGGCGGTTCAACCTTCTGTGTAAACGCGGGCGTCGCTATAGCCTGCCGCCCGAACCTTGGCGAGCGCCGCCTCGGCCTGTCCACGGGTGAGGTAAGGGCCGGTTCGGACGCGGTAAAGACCGCTTCCGGGCACCACGAAGCCGTCGATATTGTCGGCGACGCGCTTCGCCGCGCCCGCGGTCGAGAATGCGCCCGCCTGGATGGTGAACCGGCCTTCCGCTTGCGGTCGAGCGGTCTCGCGCGATGGACCGGTCGCCTCCCGCATCGCCGCATCGAGCGGTCGCGCGCTCAGCGGCGGCAGGGGATAGCTGGCACCGCCCTTTTCTTCGGCTTTCGCGGGTGTCGATGGCGTGACGGCTGGCGCTCCGCGCGTCTCGGGCTGACCGAAGGCTGCGGCGAAGCGTTCGCCTTCGGACGGCTGCGTGGCCGGTGAGGGTTGCACGGCGAGCAAGCTGGCCGCGCCGCTTTCGGGAAGCCGTTTTCGCAGCACCGCCAGCAGCGAATCGGGCGTGTCGAGCCGGGTCGCGCCGGCTTCGCCGCGGCGCAGGGGCGCGCGTTCGTATTCGGGCGGATTGACTCGGCGCACGCGCACGGCGGCACCATCCGCAAGGCCAAGCTGCGCCTGCGCCGCCGGAGACAGCGCGACGAGCCGCCGCGAGGTCATCGGCCCGCGCCGCTCGACGCGCACCAGGACGGTCTTCCCGCTTTCGAGCGAGGTCACCTCGACATAGCTCGGCAAGGGCAGGACCTTGCTCGACGCGCTCACCCCGACCGCATCGGGATCGACCCCGGCATAGCCGACCTCGTCGTAATCGAGCTGGTCAGTCGGCGTGTAGGTCACCCCGTCGACGGTGAAGGGCTCTCCCACCACCATGGGGTAGTCCGCCGCGGGGCCGAACCGGTCCGCGCCAGCGGTGGACGAGAGCGTACCGCCGCCGTCAAGCTCGCCATAGGCGCGTCCACCGGCGCAGGCCCCGACCAATGCGGCAAGGGACAGCGCCACCCCGGCGCGGAGAAATTTATCGGGCAATCTCATCTGCAAGCAACCCCACACTCATCGCGTAGTAGTTCGAGCAGTTATATTCGAGGATAACCCGATAATTTGAGGTTAAGAGCCACGCCGGTGCTCCCGGCCCGTCGGGCTGAAACAGCGAAGTCAGCACGTCGTCGCCCAGCGCGCGCTGCGGCTGTACGCCCAGGTCGCGCCACTCGCGCACAGTCTTCCACTGGCTGTGCCGCCCGTGCACGCGGTCGCACACCGGCGCAGCAAGCTCGGTCGCATAGCGCGCCGTATCGAAGCCCGACGGCACGGAGGCGCGTACGCCCCAGGGCTGCCCCGAACGCCAGCCCGCATCGACGAAATATTTCGCGATCGAGGCGAGCGTGTCCGCGCGGTTGTTGAAGATGTCAGCCCGCCCGTCGCCGTCGCCGTCGGTCGCGAGGCGCAGATAGACGCTGGGCAGGAATTGCGGATTTCCGAACGCGCCGGCCCAGCTGCCCACCAGTTCGGACCGGGGGAAGCCTTTATCCGCGATCTTCAGCAAATCGACGAATTCGGTCGCGAACAATTCGCGCCGACGCCCCTCCCACGCGAGAGTGGCCAGCGAGCGGGCGAGATCGAAATCGCCCTTGTAGCCGCCGTAATTGGTTTCGTGCCCCCAGATGGCGAGCAGGATTTCGCCCGGCACGCCATATCTGTCTTCGACCTGCGCCTGCAATCCACGCGTGGCGCGCGAAACCTCGCGACCGCGCTCGATGCGCGCATTGTCGACATGGCTCGCGATGTAGGGTGCCAGCGCCGGGAAGCCGGATCCGCGCGAACCGCCGGGCTGATCCTGATCCAGCGCGATGACGCGCGGATTGGGCGTCAGGTCCTGGGTCATGCGCCGGATGGTCGGCTCGCTTACCCCTTCCCCGCGCGCCCGCGCGATCAGCAACTGGAGGTAGGAATCGAACGGCATGTCCTGCGCCGCGGCGGGCGCGGGGGTGGACAGGGCACAGGCGAGTATCGAAAAAATCAGGCGCGACAGGGTCATGGCCCCTCCTCTCACATCATCCCTGAACCGCCAATGGCGCATTTGGTGCCACCATCTTTGGCGGGTGACATCCGGCAAAGTTGCGACTAGCGAACGCGCCAGCGCGGACAGGTGGCAGAGCGGTTGAATGCACCGGTCTTGAAAACCGGCAAGGGTGCAAGCCCTTCGTGGGTTCGAATCCCACCCTGTCCGCCACCATCGCCAACCCATTTCGGCAGCGAGCGCCAGCGGGCTCAACCCGCTGAAATGCACATTACGTGCGTTTCTTGTCCTTGCGGACCAGCGACTGCGCCTCCCGCTCCTTCTTCGGATATTTCTCGGGCGTGG
>CAYNZQ010000010.1:0-113401 GCA_964401795.1 uncultured Citromicrobium sp. | reverse complement strand
CGTGCTGGTGGTGAGCCCCGAAATCACCAGCGGGCACCTCAACTGGCGCGACCGGGACAGCCATTTCATCTTCGGCGATGTCGCCACTGCCGTGCTGGTCGAAAGCGCGGAGATCGCACCGGACACCCATTGGGAGATACTCGGCACGCGGCTCAAGACCGTCTTTTCCAACAATATTCGCAACAATTTCGGCTTTCTCAACCGCGCCAGCCCGGACGGCGTGGGCGCGCCCGACAAGCTGTTCGTCCAGGAAGGGCGCAAGGTTTTCAAGGAAGTGGTGCCGATGGTGGCGGACCTGATCGTGGCGGAGGCGGAGGCGCTCGGCCTCGATCCGCAGGACCTGCGCCGGCTGTGGCTGCACCAGGCCAATGCCGGCATGAACCGCCTGATCGCGCATCGCGTGCTGGGGCACGAGGCGAACGAGGACGAGAGCCCCACGGTGCTGGACACCTATGGCAACACCTCGAGTGCGGGATCGATCATCGCCTTCCACAAGCACCGTGCGGACCTGGCCGTGGGTGACACGGGGCTCGTGTGCAGCTTCGGCGCCGGCTACTCGATCGGCGCCGTCTTCGTGCGCAAGGTCGGGGCATGATTGGGAGACGGTTCGCCGGTTTCGCTTGTGAGCGGCCCGGCCTGCCCCTAGATTGACCGATATGGCCGGAGAATTGTTGGATAACCGGGGACGGGGCGAGGCGGGCTGGAGCTGGCCCGCGATCCATCCCGAAGGGCGCAAGTTCGGACTTGCGGTGGCGGGCGCTGCGTTGATCGCGGCGTTTCTGGCGTGGGAGACGATCGCGTGGCCGCTCGCCTTCCTGTCGCTGGGTGTGCTGGCATTCTTTCGCGATCCCGAACGCGTCGTGCCGCAGAGCGAGAATGCGATCGTGGCACCGGCGGACGGGCTGGTCTCGCTGATGAGCAAGGTCGAGCCGCCCGCGCAGTTGCTGGGCGCCGATCAGAACGGCCAGGAAGGGCTGCCGCCGGGCGAGGTGACGCGCATCTCGATTTTCATGAGCGTGTTCGACGTCCATATCAATCGCTCCCCCATCGGTGGCACGGTCAGCCGGCTCGCCTACATTCCGGGCAAGTTTCTCAATGCCGACCTGGACAAGGCGAGCGAGGAGAACGAGCGCCAGCATATCCTGGTGACCCGGCCCGACGGGTTGCAGATCGGGTTCACGCAGATCGCCGGGCTCGTCGCGCGACGCATCGTGCCGTTCGTGCAGACAGGCGACATGGTGGCGGCCGGACAGCGGATCGGGCTGATCCGTTTCGGCAGCCGGGTCGACGTCTACCTTCCCGCCGGGACCGAGCCGAGGGTAATACTTGGTCAGAAGGTCGTGGCGGGTGAGACCGTCCTTGCCGAAATCGGCAAGGCACCCGAGATCGAAGGCCTGCTTCAGTGAGGCCGCCCGGTTCGCGGCTCGGACCCAAGGCAGCCGAAGACGAGGTTCCCCACCAGGCGGTTCGCGGGGCTGGCCAGGGGTTGTCGCTGCGCGCCGTGTTGCCCAACGCGATCACGACCGCGGCACTGTGTTCAGGCCTTACCGGTATCCGCTTCGCGATCTCGGGCGACTGGCGCGAAAGCGTGCTCGCGATCATCCTCGCCGGGCTGCTGGACGGGATCGACGGGCGGATCGCCCGCCTGTTGAAGGCGCAGAGCCGGTTCGGTGCCGAACTCGACAGCCTCGCCGATTCGCTGTCTTTCGGGATGGCCCCTGCGATCGTGCTCTATCTGTGGTCGCTGCAGGCACTGCCGCGGCTCGGCTGGATCGCCGCGCTGGCTTTCGCCATCGCCTGCGCGCTGCGGCTGGCGCGGTTCAATGCGCAGATCGACATGGACGAGCAACCGCACAAAAGCGCCGGCTTCCTCACCGGCGTTCCCGCGCCGGTAGGGGCGGGGCTTGCGTTCCTGCCGGTCTATATCTGGCTGGCCACCGGGTGGGAGGAAGCGCGCAACGCCTGGCTGGTCGGACCGTGGATGGCGCTGATCGCCTTCCTCATGATTTCCAACTTGGCGACGCTGAGCTGGGCGTCCATCCGACCGCGCCGGAATGTACGGCTCGAACTTATTTTCTTCGTCGGACTGGTGTTTGCGGCCTTGCTTATCGAGCCGTGGTGGTCGCTCGCGGTGCTTGGCTTCGGGTATCTGGCACTGATGCCGCTGGGGATCGTGCGTTATGCGCGGATCAGGCGGCAGCGCGGTGCGGATCGAGAGCCACGCCCCACGATCGGCGAAGATCCGCTGTAACGGCGCGCGGTGCACGCATCCGCGACGGCAGCGGATAGCGAACGGCCATTTTCTCGCGAACGATTTCCTCGCGCAACGCGGCAACGATGCCGCGCGCCCGCAGGGCTGTGTCGATCAGGCAGGCGGCCGCGACCGCAGCGACGATGGCAAACAATGCGACGAGGGTGAAAGCAAACATGGCGACAACCTTCTGTTCCGTTCCCGTTGGCTGGCAATCCTGTTGACAGCCTGGGGAAAACTGATGGAAAAACCCGCTTCGACCGGAACCGTTCCGGTATGACTGCCAATGTTCTCTATTTGTTCTAACTCGTCAAGCAATATCTGCGGCGGGCTGGTGTGGTCGTGCGACGAAAGGGGGGTGGATTTTCCCTGTCGCAGGCGCTAAGTGCGCGCTGTCTTGCGTTGGTGGTTCCCTTTTCGGAGCCTCATTCGCCGGGCAAATCCACATGGAAGGCGCTTCATACCGGTGCCGTGCGCGGGCGATCCGCCACACGGTCCTGAGCCTTCCAGAGGTCAAACCGGAAAGGAAATGAATTATGGCGGCCCCTACCGTCACCATGCAGCAATTGATCGAGGCCGGTGCGCATTTCGGCCACCAGACCCACCGCTGGAACCCGCGGATGAAGCCGTACATCTTCGGCAACCGCAACGGCGTTCACATCATCGACCTATCGCAGACCGTGCCGCTGATGGCGCGTGCGCTCGACTTCATCCACTCGACCGCGCGTTCGGGTGGTAAGGTGCTGTTCGTCGGGACCAAGCGTCAGGCGCAGGAGCCGATCGCGGAAGCTGCCCGTTCGAGCGGGCAGCATTTCGTCAATCACCGCTGGCTGGGCGGCATGCTCACCAACTGGAAGACCATCAGCCAGTCGATCAAGCGCCTGAAGACCCTGGAAGAGCAGCTTTCGGGCGACACCCATGGTCTGACCAAGAAGGAAATCCTCCAGCTCACGCGCGAGCGCGACAAGCTGGAGCTTTCGCTCGGCGGTATCCGCGACATGGGCGGCATTCCCGACGTCATGATCGTGATCGACGCCAACAAGGAAGATCTCGCGATCAAGGAGGCCAACGTCCTCGGCATTCCCGTGGTCGCGGTGCTCGATTCCAACGTCGATCCGTCCGGCATCGCTTTCCCGGTTCCGGGCAATGACGACGCGAGCCGCGCGGTCCGCCTTTACTGTGAGGCGTTCGGCGAGGCCGCGGCGAAGAATTCGGGTGGCGGCAACGATGTCGGCGAGATGGAAAATCCGCCGGCCGAGACCGCCGACGCCTGAACCGGGCTCCGAACCGCCGTCACCGGCGCTACACAATCGGACATTAGCCGCCCGGGTCGCACGCTCGACCCGGGCGGACTGCAATATCAATTCGAGGAAACGAGACATGGCTGCTTTTACCGCCGCTGACGTGAAGAAGCTCCGCGAGAAGACCGGCGCGGGCATGATGGATGCCAAGAAGGCGCTGGAAGACGCGAACGGAGACATCGAGGCCGCGGTCGACGCGCTGCGTGCCAAGGGTCTTGCCACCGCGCAGAAGAAGTCCAGCCGTACCGCGGCCGAGGGCCTCGTTGGCGTCGCCGTCGAAGGCACCCGGGGCGTTGCGGTCGAAGTGAACTCCGAAACCGACTTCGTCGCGAAGAACGACAAGTTCCAGGATTTCGTGCGCAAGACGACCGAAGTCGCGCTGAGCGCCGATGCGGACGATGTCGAGGCGCTGAAGGGTGCCTCCTACCCCGATGGCGGGACCGTTGGCGACAAGCTGACCGACAACGTCGCGACGATCGGCGAGAACCAGCAGGTGCGCCGCATGAAGACTGTCAGCGTCGCCAACGGCGTCGTCGTTCCTTACGTGCACAACGCCGTCGCGCCCAACCTCGGCAAGATCGGCGTGCTCGTCGCGCTGGAAAGCGAAGCGGACAGCGAGACGCTCGACACGCTGGGCAAGCAGCTTGCCATGCACATCGCCGCCGCTTTCCCGCAGGCGCTCGACGCCGACGGCCTCGATCCCGAACTGATCGCGCGCGAGCGTGCGATCGCGTCGGAAAAGGCGGCCGAGAGCGGCAAGCCGGCCGAGGTGCAGGAAAAGATGGTCGACGGCGCGATCAAGAAGTTCGCGAAGGAAAACGCCCTGCTCAGCCAGGTCTTCGTGATGGACAACAAGACCGCCATTTCAGATGTCGTGGCCAAGGCCGGCAAGGACGCCGGCAAGCCGATCGTGCTGAAGGACTATGTCCGCTTCCAGCTCGGCGAAGGCATCGAGAAGGAAGAGAGCGATTTCGCCGCCGAGGTCGCCGCCGCGGTCAAGGGCTGATCGCCCGCCAATGTTGAACGAGGCCGCCGGACTTCGGTTCGGCGGCCTTGTCGTATCCGGGGCCCACAGGCTGTATCCCCGGCTTTCCCTTTGCGCGTTCAGGCCCTTGTCGCTAAGGACCGGCGCGACCCAGCATAGAACCCGGACCAGCTTTGCCCATGACCGCGCCCGCCTACAAACGCATCCTGCTCAAGCTGTCGGGCGAGGTGCTGATGGGCGACCAGAGCTTCGGGATCGACCCGGCCTTCGTCGCGGAACTGGCGCAGGAAGTGAAGGCGGCGAAGGATACGGGGCTGCAGATCTGCCTCGTCATCGGGGGCGGCAATATCTTCCGCGGTATGGCGGGCGCAGCGCAGGGCATGGACCGCGCGCAGGCCGATTACATGGGCATGCTGGCCACTGTCATGAACGCGCTGGCGATGCAGAACGCGCTGGAGCAACTGGGCGTGCAGACGCGGGTGCAGAGCGCGGTGCAGATGGATCAGGTGTGCGAGCCGGTGATTCGTCGCCGGGCGGAACGGCACCTCGAAAAAGGGCGCGTGGTGATTTTCGCCGCCGGCGTCGGCGCACCCTATTTCACGACCGACAGCGGCGCCGCCCTGCGTGCTGCGGAAATGAAGTGCGACGCCCTGTTCAAGGGGACCAGCGTCGACGGGATCTACGACAGTGATCCCAAGAAGAATCATGCCGCCCAGCGTTTCGATACGGTGACCTACGACAGGGTGCTGGCAAGCAATCTCAAGGTAATGGATGCCTCCGCCGTGGCGCTGTGCCGCGACAACGCGATCCCGATCGTCGTCTTCTCCATCCGTGAGAAGGGCAATCTGGCGCGGGTACTGGCGGGCAAAGGCGTACAGACGATAGTGAAAGAGGAAGCCTGATCATGGCAAAATACGATAAGAGCGATATCGAGCGCCGGATGCAGGGCGCGGTGGAAAGCCTGAAGGGCGACCTGTCGGGTCTGCGCACGGGCCGGGCGAATACCAGCCTGCTCGATCCGGTGGTGGCCGAGGTCTACGGCGCGATGATGCCGCTGTCGCAGGTGGCGACCGTCTCGGCCCCCGAGCCGCGCATGCTGAGCGTGCAGGTGTGGGACAAGTCGAATGTCAGCGCGGTCGAGAAGGGCATCGCGAAGGCCAATCTCGGCCTCAACCCGATGACCGACGGCCAGACCATCCGCCTGCCGATGCCCGACCTGACGCAGGAACGGCGCAAGGAACTGGCGAAGCTCGCCGGTCAGTATGCCGAACAGGCCAAGATCGCGATCCGCAACGTGCGGCGCGACGGGATGGAAGCGCTGAAGGAAGACGAGAAGAAGAAGGAAATCTCCGAGGACGAGCGCAAGCGCGCCGAGGACGAGGTCCAGAAGCTGACCGACAAATACGTCGCGGAAGCGGACAAGGCGGCCGAGAACAAGGAAAAGGAAATCCTGACCCAGTGACGGTCGCTCGGTTTCCGGAAGAGCGACGATGAGGCCGGAAGGCACCGGTCCCCGGCACGTCGCCATCATCATGGACGGCAACGGACGCTGGGCGAAGCGTCGGCATCTCCCGCGTGCGCTGGGGCACCAGCGCGGCGTGGAGGCGGTGCGCGAGATCGTGCGCAATGTCGGCCGGATGGGGGTCGAGTGCTTGACGCTTTACGCCTTCTCGTCCGAAAACTGGAAGCGGCCCGAGGACGAGGTTGGTGATCTGATGAACCTGATGCGCAAGTTCATCAAATCCGACCTCCCCGAATTCATCGCCAACGACGTGCGGCTGAAGATCATCGGCGACTGGCGGGCGCTCGATCCCGATATCGTCGCAATGCTGGAAGATGCGCTGGAGCGCACCGAGGGCGGATCGCAGACGCTGGCGGTGGCGCTCAATTACGGGTCGCAGCAGGAAATCGCGCGCGCCGCCGCGCGGGCGGCGACCGAGGGCGAGATCACGCCCGACACCATCGCGGCGCATCTCGACACCGCGGACCTGCCGCCGCTCGATCTTCTGATCCGGACCAGCGGCGAGGTCCGCCTATCCAATTTCCTGCTGTGGCAATCGGCCTATGCGGAAATGGTTTTCGTCGATACGCTGTGGCCCGATTTCACCCCAGCGCATCTCCAGGACGCGCTGGACCGCTTCGCAGCCAGGGAGAGGCGCTATGGCGGACGCTGAGGCACCGAGGCAGGTGCCCAAGCCCGCGACGGCCGACCTCAAGGTGCGGCTCATCTCGGCGATCGTCATGCTGGCGGCGCTGGTCGCGGCGATTTTGGCCGGCCCGATGGTGCTGGACAGCCTAATCGCGCTGGTGGCGTTCGCCTGCTTCATCGAATTCACGCTGCTGGTGGTGAAGGCGACCGACAACATCGCCTTTCGCGCCGCCGCGGTGCTGGCCGGGATCGTCTATATCGGGTTGGCCGGCGCGGGGCTCGCGAGTGTGTCGCTGCTCTATTTCGGCGGAGCGGTGGGTGTCGTCGTGTTCGCCGACAGCTGCGCCTATTTCTTCGGCCGTGCGATTGGCGGGCCCAAGCTCGCGCCGCGGATCAGCCCGGCCAAGACCTGGGCGGGCCTGTTCGGGGCGCTGGTCGGCGGTGCGGCGTGGCTGGTGATCCTGGCGCTGTTCGTCGGACAGACCGCTCAGGCGCCGTTGCTGGGCAATGTGGCGGCAGCCGCCATTCTCGGCGCGGTGCTGGCGCTGTTCGCCCAGCTGGGCGACCTTCTTGAAAGCTGGCTCAAGCGCAAGGCGGGGGTGAAGGACGCCTCGCATGTGATCCCCGGCCATGGTGGTGTGTTCGACCGGATCGACGGCCTTCTGCCGGTGGCCTTGATCGTCGGCCTGCTGGCGCAGTATTCGTGACGGCGATGCGATCCATCACCATCCTCGGGGCCACCGGCTCGGTCGGCGCTTCCACTCTCGATCTGATCCGGCGCGAGCGCGAGAACTGGCGGGTCGAGGCGCTGACCGCGAATTGCAGCGCGGTCGAACTCGCCGCTCTGGCGCGCGAATTCGACGCCAGAATCGCGGTGGTCGGCGACGAGGCATGCCTGCCCGACCTGCGCGAGGCGCTGGCAGGCAGCGGTATCGAGGCGGCGGGCGGACGCCGCGCGCTGTGCGAGGCCGCGGCGCGTCCGGTCGACGTTACCATGGCTGCGATCGTCGGTTGTGCCGGGCTGGGCCCGGTGATGGCTGCGATAGAGCAGGGCGGAACCGTCGCTCTCGCGAACAAGGAGGCGCTGGTTTCCGCTGGCGACGTGATGACCGCGGCGGTTGCGCAGCACGGCGCGACCCTGCTGCCGGTCGATTCCGAGCACAACGCGATCTTCCAGTGTCTCAACGGCAACGATGTAAGCGAGGTGCGCTGGATCACGCTCACCGCCAGCGGCGGACCCTTGCGGACCTGCACGGCGGAGGAACTGGCGCGCGTCACCCCGGCGCAAGCGGTCGCGCACCCGAACTGGAGCATGGGCGCCAAGATCAGCGTCGATTCCGCGACCATGATGAACAAGGGGCTCGAACTGATCGAGGCGCACCATCTGTTTCCGGTCGGGCTCGACCGGTTGCGCATCGTGGTCCACCCGCAAAGCGTGATCCACTCTATGGTGGAATACCGCGACGGGTCGACGCTAGCGCAACTGGGTCCGCCGGACATGCGGGTGCCGATCGCCTCGTGCCTCGCCTGGCCGCGGCGGATGGAGACGCCGTGCGCGCCCCTCGACCTGCCGGCCATCGGTGAACTGAGCTTCTACGCGCCGGACGAGATCGCGTTTCCCGCGACCCGGCTGGCGCGCGAGGCGGCGGAAGCGGGCGGGGCCGCGCCTGCCGTCCTCAACGCGGCGAACGAGGTGGCGGTGGCGGCGTTTCTGGCAGGTCACCTGCCGTTCACCCGCATTGCCCTAACGGTCGAAGCCATCCTCAATGACAGTGCCTTGCCTTCCGCTCCCCACACGCTCGAAGACGTGCTCGCCATCGACGCCGCGGCGCGCCGGCGCGCAGAGGCGCTGCTGGAGACCGTTTGAATGATCGATCATCCGCCTTTCTGGATGTATATCGCGGGCTTCCTGCTGTTGCTGGGGCCGCTTGTGACCGTGCACGAGCTCGGCCACTACCTCGTCGGGCGCTGGTTCGGGGTGAAGGCCACCGCCTTCTCCATCGGTTTCGGCAAGGAACTGTTCGGCTGGACCGACCGGCGCGGTACGCGGTGGAAGGTCAGTATGCTGCCATTGGGCGGATACGTACAGTTCAAGGGTGACATGAACCCCGCCAGCGTACCGGACGCGGCCAGCGCGGCGGCGCTGTCGCAAGAAGAGCGCGAGGGAGCGTTCCAGTTCGCTGCGCTGTGGAAGCGGGCGCTGATCGTCTTTGCCGGACCGGCGACGAACATCATCGTTACCGTGGCAATCTTTGCCGCCTTTTTCATGGCGTTCGGACGGCCGGTGGCGGCCGATCCGTCGCAGACCAACGTGATCGAGCGCTTTGCCGAACAGTCGGCGGCGCGCGAGGCAGGGCTACGCGCGGGCGATCGCATTCTCTCGATCGACGGCGAGAAAGTGGGCGATTTCGCCGCCCTCCAGCAGAAGGTGCTGATGTATCCCGGCCAGACGCTCGATTTCACGATCGAGCGCGATGGCGAGCGATTGAACGTGCCGGTCACGACCAGCGACGTGGTGGAAACCGACTCCTTCGGCAATAGATCGCATGTCGGGCGGATCGGCGTCTATTCCAGCCAGATCCGCATTGCGCCGGTCGGCCCGCTGGAAGCGGTTCCGCTAGCCGTCACCCAGTCCGCGGACATCGTTCGCCTGATGGTGACGGGGATCGGGCAGATCGTCACCGGCGACCGTTCGGTGCAGGAACTGGGTGGACCGATAAAGATCGCCAAGTATTCGGGCGAACAATTAAGCCTGGGGCCAATTGCCTTCGCCAACCTAGCGGCTTTGATCTCGATTAACTTGGCATTCATTAACCTGTTGCCAATTCCGGCGCTCGATGGAGGGCATCTCGCTTTCTACGCCGCCGAGGCGGTTCGCCGTCGGCCGGTCGGGCCGCAGGGGATGGAGATGGCGTATCGCACCGGCTTCGCACTCGTGCTGATGCTGATGCTGTTCGTCACCTTCAACGATTTGGTTTCGTTGCCGCTGTTCCGATAGGGCAGCCGCGGCATTACGGCGGGCGAATGGGATTATCCCCATGCGGTCGCTTGATCGGGGGGCACGCATCGGGCAAGAGGGCGCCGCTTTGGCGCGCCCCCGCTGGTCCGATGCGCGACGACACGAAAATCCGGGGGCGGGTGGACGAACTGGACGGGACTTTTTCCGAATATGACTGGCAGCACTTTCGGGCGCGAAACCTTTTCGCACAGGCACGGTCGCTTTCTCCTGACCCTGCTCGGCGGCTCCATTCTGGCGGGTCTGCCGGTTTCGGCCATGGCGCAGGAGCCGCAGGCAACGCCGGCGCAGCCGGGCGCCGACCAGGCGCAGCCGGAGGCGGCGGCCCCTGACCAGCAGCAGAACGTCATCCGCACGATCTCGGTAAAGGGCGTTCAGCGGCTCGAGCCGCAGACCATCCTGAGCTACATCAATCTGCGTCCCGGCCAGGTCTACACCGCCGCGGCCGCCGACCAGGCGCTGAAGGACCTGGGCGCGACCGAGCTGTTCTCCAGCTTCTCGATTCGCAACGACAACGGCGATGTCGTGATCGACCTGGTCGAGAATCCGGTCATCAACCGCATCATCCTCGAGGGCAACAAGCGGATCAAGGACGACAAGATCCTGCCCGAGATCAAGCTGGCCCCGCGGCAAATCTTCACCCGGTCCAAGGTGCGCGCCGACGTCGCCCGCATCATCGAACTCTACAAGCGGCAAGGGCGTTTCGCCGCCACGGTCGAGCCGCAGACGGTTCAGCTGAGCCAGAACCGCGTCGACCTGGTGTTCGAGATCAGCGAAGGGCCCAAATCGAAGGTCCGCCAGATCAACATCATCGGGAACGAGGAGTTCTCCGACGGCGATCTGCGCGACGAGATGGTCACCAAGCAGACCGGCTTCCTCAGCTTCCTGCGCGGCAATACCAGCTACGATCCCGACAAGCTGGCGTTCGATCAGCAGAAGCTGCGCGAATTCTATCTTACCGAGGGCTATGTCGACTTCCGCGTCGTCTCGGCGGTCGCCGAACTGACCCCCGACAAGGAAGATTTCATCATCACCTACGTCGTCGAGGAGGGCGAGCGCTACAAGTTCGGCGACGTGACGGTGGACAGCCAGATCCGCGATTTCGACAGCTCCGGCCTGACCAAGAGCCTCGCGATCAAGGAAGGCGACTGGTACAACGCCAAGCGGATCGACGATGCGGTCGAAAGCCTGACCGAGCTTGCCGGAAGCTTCGGCTATGCGTTCGCGAATGTCCGGCCCGAGTTCACGCGCAATCCCGAAACCCGCACGATGGACGTCAAGCTCGTCATCGCGGAGGCTCCGCGCGTCTATGTCGAACGGGTCGACGTGAACGGCAATACGCTGACACAGGACAAGGTCGTCCGGCGCGAGATGCGGCTCGCCGAAGGCGACGCGTTCAACACCTTCCAGGTCAAGCGGTCGACCAACCGCATCAACTCGCTGGGCTATTTCCAGGAAAACTTCGAGATCGAGCAGAAGGAAGGTTCGCAACCCGACCGGATCATCCTGGAAGCCAATGTCGAGGAGCAGCCGACGGGCGAATTGCAGCTTTCGGCCGGTTTCTCCTCGCTCGAGCGCTTCCTGCTCGCCGCGTCGATCCGTCAGCGCAATTTCCGCGGGCGCGGGCAGACCGTGGGCGCCTCCGTCCAGTGGTCGCGCTATTCGCGCCAGTTCAACCTCAGCTTCGCCGAACCCTACGTGTTCGACCGCAATCTATCGTTGGGCGTCGACATTTATCGCCGCGACCTCAACAGCTTCAATTTCATCGGCAATAACCGGCAGACCACCTACGAGCAGTCAACCACCGGCGGGTCGATCCGGCTCGGCTTCCCGCTGACCGAATATCTCTACGCGATCGGCAGCTACACGCTGAATTACGACGATATCAGTGTGGATGAGAATACCTATTTCCTCGACCTCGACGGAGACGGTGTGCCGACCTGCGAACCGCTGCTGGCGGGTCGCTATCTGTGCGACGCGCTGGGTAAACGGACCAGTTCGATCCTGGGTCTCACCCTCAATTACAGCACGCTCAACAGTGCCTATCGCCCGACCCGCGGCAACCAGCTGACGGTGACCGGCGAATATGCAGGGCTGGGCGGCTCGGTGAAGTTTGCGCGAATTCGCGCCAATGCGGCCAAATACTGGCAGCCGTTCGGCAATTTCGTCTTCTCGCTGCGGGCCGAGGGCGGCTACATCAAGGGCTTCGGCGATACGAACGGCGTCAGCGACGTGCGGCTGACCGATCGCTACTTCCTCGGCGAGCCCGATTTCCGCGGCTTCGACATCCGCGGCGTCGGCCCGCGCGTGCTGCGCCAGGCCTACGATCCCGAAACGATGACGTACATCACCGATCGCAACCGGTTGCTCGGCGACGATGCGCTGGGGGGCAAGGCCTATTACCTTGGCCGGGCGGAGCTCGAAATCCCGCTGGGATCGAGCGTCAAGGAGCTCGGCCTTCGTCCGTCTATCTTCCTGGATGTCGGCGCTCTGTTCAATGTCGAGCGGCCGCAGACTACGACGCTGACGGAGGATTTGATCATCTACCAGCAGACCGTCGACGGCGTGACAACGCAGACCACCAACCCCACGGCGCCGGACGGTACCGAGAACATCGCAATCCGTACCATTCCGGCCTTCCGCGAGCTGTTCCTCGGCGATACTGCCAGCCCGCGTGTCTCTGTGGGCATCGGGGTCAACTGGAACTCGCCCTTCGGCCCCTTCCGGATCGACTTCGCCAAGGCACTGCGCAGCCAGCCGGGCGACGACACCAAGACCTTCACCTTCAATGTAGGGACGCAATTCTGATGAAAACGATCTTCAAACCGCTCCTCGCTCTCGGCCTCGCGACGGCCGCGGTCGGAACCCTTCCCGTGCCTGCCGCCGCTCAGGTGGCCAAGGGCGTCGGCGTCGTGAATCTGCCCGCGGTGGTGGCCAATTCGCAGGCTTTCCAGACCGCCCAGCAGCAGCGGCCGACCACGTACGCCGCGCAAATCCAGCAGGCGAACACGCGCACGCAGCAGATCGAGACGCAGCTCAAGCCGATGGTCGACAAGTTCAACGCCGACCGCCAGGCAGGGAATGTCGCGGCCGAGGCGCTGCAGCAGCAGGCGGCCCAGATCCAGCAGATCGATCAGGCCGGTCAGCAGGAAATCCAGCGCATCCTCGCGCCCGTCGCGGCCAGCCGCGCCTATGTGAACGAACAGATCACCGATCAGCTCGACGCCGCCATTCAGGCCGCTGCGAAGAAGAAGAACATCACCCTGGTGTTCGATTCCTCGCAAGGTCAGCTCGTCTATGCCGATCCTGCCTACAACCTGTCGCAGGACGTCGTGAACGAACTCAACCGTCTGCTTCCCACCGCGCAGGTCGTTCCGCCCGAAGGCTGGGTCCCGCGTGAAGTTCGCCAGCAGCGCGAAGCGCAGGCGGCGATGCAGCAGCAGGGTGAGGCGGCTCCGGCGGCGCAGCCCCAGCAGCAGATCCAGGGTCGCTGATCACCGGCCATGGCTGACCTCGACAACTACGATATCCGGCAGGTCCTGAAGGCGCTGCCGCATCGCTATCCGCTGCTCCTCGTCGATCGGGTGAAATCGATCACGCTCGGCGAGGAGATCCACGCGGTGAAGGCGGTGAGCTTCAACGAGGACTTCTTCCAGGGCCACTTCCCAGGGGCGCCGATCATGCCCGGCGTCCTCCAGATCGAGGCGCTAGCGCAGGCAGCGGCGATCCTGGGGATCGAGACGCTGGAACTGGCGGGCTCGGGCAAGCTGGTGATCTTCATGGGGATCGAGAACGCCAAGTTCCGCAAGCCCGTGGAGCCCGGCTGCCTGCTCGACCTAAACGTGCAGTTCCTCCAGAAGCGCAGCCGGGTCTACAAGTTCAAGGGAACGGCCAGCGTCGAGGGCAAGGCGACCTGCGAGGCGGAATTCACCGCCATGATCGCCGATCCGCCTGCCTGAGGCGGGGGCGGCGTACGCCTTGCCAAATCGGCCTCGCGGCGCTAAGCGCGCCGCTTTCCAGACAACAGCGAGCCCGGTCGGAACCGGACGACGGCTACGAAGGACAAAGTCATGAAATCCGAAGCGCATCCCGATTACCACACCATCACCGTCAAGATGACCGACGGGACCGAGTTCCAGACCCGCTCCACGTGGGGTTCGGAAGGCGACACGCTCGCGCTCGAAATCGACCCGACCAGCCACCCGGCTTGGACCGGCGGCAAGCAGCAGCTTCAGGAAGGTGGTCGCGTGGCCGCGTTCAACAAGCGCTTCGGTGGGCTGTCGCTCAAGAAGAAGTAAGCGCTTCGCATCTTGATAATTTCGGAAGGGCGGTCCTGCGGGGCCGCCCTTTTTCATGGTCGTGCCGGAAAGGGTTGCGAAGCCGGGCGGCTACCGTACGCGGGGCGGGTTCATTCCCATCCCCAGGGCCGCTCGCGATACCATTTGGTGATAACGTACTTCGTCCCCTGCCGCACCTTCATTCCGTGGTGGATGGTGTCGGGATTAGGCGATCCGTCGGCGTGCCTGTTGTTCCAGGCCAGCGCCTTGCCGGTTTCGGGATGGAAGGTCTTGCGCAGCGCCTTAAACCGCGTCCCGCCGCCTGCTTCGACCGGGTTGAGGTAGATCATCACGGTCCAGGTGCGCTGCCCCGCGACCGAACAGAATTTGTCGAAATCCCGCCCGCCCGGTTCGAAATAGTCGGTATGCGCCTTGAATTCCTGCCCCGCGGCGTAGCGTTGACCCTGCAACGGCTCGCCAAAATCCGGGTCGATCCCCGTCCAATCATGCAGCAGGTGCTCCACCGCCTGCGTTTCTGCCGCTTCCGCCGCAAGATCGCATGTTTCGCTGGTTCGGAACCGGGTGTCGCCGCTCGGATCGGCCAACGTCGACGGACGCCGGTCGGCATCGATCATGGCGATCAGCCGTTCGCACAGGGCGGGGGCGAGGAATCCGCGGCGCTGAAAAAGTTCGATACCCGCAAAGGGCAGGCGCTGGGCTGCCGGAGCCTGGCTCAAAATCGCCGCGCTGGATTCGCCGGGCTTCGTCATCGTGTCGACCCGGATAGAGCGCGGAAGGGCCAGTCACAAGCATGGCAACAATCTTGCGTGAGATGGCGCCGCGGACAGTTTTTCCTTTTCAAAGTCGCCACCCTGTGCAACAGGCCGCGCCTGCCCACAGGCGGCCTTGACGGGGCCGTTCATGGGCGTATCAGCCCCGCCGGTGCGCGGCTTCCCCTCACCGGGAACGGGGCATGTGGCGATCGTAGCTCAGTTGGTTAGAGCGCCGGTTTGTGGTACCGGAGGTCGGGGGTTCGAGACCCCTCGATCGCCCCATTTTCCAGTAGGCTCGCGCCGTTCTTTCCCCTTCAACAGGTGGGCGCGCGAGACATGACGGCTTTCTGGACCGAACCCGATTACGACGATCACGAACTGGTAGAACTGGTTCGCGATCCCGCGAGCGGGCTGACCGCGATCATCGCGCTGCATTCGACCCATCTCGGTCCGGGCGCGGGCGGTACCCGCTTCTGGCATTATGCCGACCCCAAGGACGCGATGCGCGACGCGCTGCGGCTGAGCCGCGGCATGAGCTACAAGAACGCGATGGCCGGCCTGCCGATGGGCGGGGGCAAGGCTGTGATTCTCGCCGACGAAGGCCGCACCAAGACGCCCGAACTGCTCGCCGCATTCGGCGACGCGGTCGATGCGCTGGGCGGCAAATACGTCACGGCCGAGGATGTCGGCATCGGCGAAGCGGACATGAGCAAGGTCGCGGAGCGCACCGCGTTCGTCTCCGGCCTGCCGGTCGAGGACGGCGAAGCCGGCGGCGATCCCGGCCCCTTCACCGCCATGGGCATCTATCTGGGCATCAAGGCCGCCGTGGCCCACCGCCTGGGCAAGCACAGCATGGACGGCGTCCACGTCGCGATCCAGGGCACCGGCAGCGTCGGTGGCGGCGTTGCGCGGCTGCTGGCGGAGGACGGCGCGAAGCTGACGCTGGCCGATATCGACGCGGATCGCGCCGCGCGCCTCGCTGCCGAACTGGGCGCCGGGACCGTCGCCTCGGACGAAATAATGGCCGTTTCGTGCGATGTGTTCAGCCCCAACGCGCTGGGCGCGATCCTGGACGACGAGGGCATTGCCCGGCTCGACTGCGCGATCGTCGCGGGCGGCGCCAACAACCAGCTCGCACGCGCGCATCACGGCAAGGTGCTGGCGGAGCGCGGCATCCTCTATGCGCCCGACTATGTCATCAATGCGGGCGGCATCATTTCCGTGACGCTGGAATACCTCGCGCGCAACGAAGGACGGCCCGCCGACCTGGAGCAGGTCAACGCGCGCATCGCGCAGATTCCCGATCGGCTGGTCGAGGTCTGGCAGGAAAGCGAGCGGAGCGGCGAATCGCCCGACGTGGTTGCCGATCGCATGGCGCAGGAGCGGATCGGTCGACGCTGATCGGGTCCGCAGGGCCTGCGAGGGCCCCAATAGTGCCATTGGCCGCTTGCCCGCCGCCCGCTCCCCTGCCAAGGCTGGGGCGGATCGATTAGAGCATGCATGGTTTCGCCAATCCCCGCCGTTTCTTGAGCCTCGCGCGCTGGCTGACGCCGGCATTGCTGCTGTCCGGACTGGTCGTGGCCGGGGCGGCGCTGTGGTGGGGGCTGACCCGTGTGCCCCCCGACCGGCTGATGGGCGAGACCGTGCGCATCCTGTTCCTGCACGTTCCCGCAGCATGGCTGGGGATGGGGGGGTGGACCACGATCGCGGTGTCCAGCCTCGTGTTCCTCGTCTGGCGTCATCCGCTGGCGGCGATCGCGGCGCGCGGTGCGGCGGTTCCGGGCATGGTATTCACCGCGATCTGCCTCGTCACCGGTTCGATCTGGGGCCGGCCCGCCTGGGGCACCTGGTGGGTATGGGACGGGCGGCTGACCAGCATGCTGGTGCTGCTGTTCCTCTACGCCGGGTACATCGCGCTGGCGCAAGCGGTGGAGCGCGAGGGCGCTTCGGCGCGCATCCCGGCCATTTTCGGGCTGGTCGGGGCGGTGAACATCCCAATTATCAATCGCTCCGTCGTATGGTGGAATTCGCTCCACCAGCCGCCCAGTATCACCATGGGCAAAAGCGCGATCGATCCCGTTTTCCTGTGGCCGCTCCTTGCAGCGACGCTGGGTTTCTCCTTGCTGTTCGGCGGGATCGTGCTGGCCCGCATGCGCGCGCTGCTGGCCGACATGCAGGCCGAGGCGCGCCTGCGCCGGCGCGCGATGGAGGCCGCGTGATGAAGGAAGCGCTCGACCAGTGGGATTTCGTGATCGCAGCCTACGCGATCGGCGTTCTCGGCACCGTCGCGACCGTCGCGTGGAGCTGGTGGGCGATGAAGCGGGCCGAGGCGCGGCGCGCGGCGGCAAAGCGCAAATGAGCGCGATGAAGGCCAAGCACCAGCGCCTCGTGCTGATCGTGATAGCCGTGGTCGCCCTGATCGGGGCGGGGCTGCTCGCCGCGTGGGCGCTGCGCAATCAGGCGAGCTATTTCTACCTGCCGGACCAGATCGCGCAGAACCCGCCAGCGCCCGATCAGGCGGTGCGGCTGGGCGGAATGGTCCAGCGCGGCTCGGTCAGGCAATTGTCCGACGGCGTCTCCATCACCTTTGCCGTGGGCGGGCGCGGGGCGAGCGTCCCGGTGCGTTACAGCGGGATCGTGCCGGATCTCTTCACCGAAGGCTCGGGCGTGGTCGCGGAAGGGCACCTGCAGCCCGACGGAACATTCCTGGCCGACAACCTGCTCGCCAAGCACGACGAGAACTACACCCCGCGCGAGATGCAGGGTCTGGAAGACGGCGATGCGGCGCAGATGGCGCGCGACACCACGGTGGGCCTTTAGGGTGGGGCCGCGATGATGGCCAATATCGGCCTTGCCGCGCTGTGGCTCGCCACCGCTCTGTGCGTCCTGCAATTGGCGGTGGGCGCGCTGGGCATGCGTGATCAGGGGGAGGAGGTCGCCCGGCTGGTGCGCCCCGCCGCCATCGTCCAGGGCGGGCTGGTTGCGATCGCCTTCGCCAGCCTGATCTGGGTGTTCGCGATCACCGACCTGTCGGTCGCGCTGGTCGCGGCGAACAGCCACGCGGACAAGCCGCTGATCTTCAAGCTGGCGGGCGCATGGGGCAACCACGAAGGCTCCATGCTGCTGTGGGTCACCGTCATGGCGGTGGCAGGCGCGGCGATCGCCGCGTTCGAATATCGCCTGCCCGAGCGCACGATGCGCGCGACGCTGGCGGCGCAGGCATTCGTGGGCCTGGGGTTCTATGCCTTCCTGCTGTTCAGTTCCAACCCGTTCGCGCGACTGGCACCCCCTGCGGCGACCGGCGCGGGCCTCAACCCGCTGTTGCAGGACATCGGCCTCGCCTTCCACCCGCCCACGCTCTACTTCGGTTATGTCGGGCTGTCGGTCGCTTTCAGCTTCGTCGTGGGCGCCCTGCTGACGCGGCAGGTGACTCCCGATTTCGCCCGTGCGGTCCGCCCCTGGATCCTGGGCGCTTGGGTCTTTCTGACCGTCGGGATCACCGCCGGCAGCTACTGGGCCTATTACGAGCTGGGCTGGGGCGGCTGGTGGTTCTGGGACCCGGTGGAGAACGCCAGCCTGATGCCGTGGCTGGCGGCGACAGCGCTGCTCCATTCGGTCGGCGTGCTGGCCGCGCGCGATGCGCTGCGCACGTGGACGGTGCTGCTGGGCGTAATCGCCTTTTCCATGAGCATGGTCGGTACGTTCCTCGTGCGGTCCGGCGTCCTGACCAGCGTTCATGCCTTCGCCGTCGATCCCGAGCGCGGCGCGTTCATCCTCGCACTGCTGACCATCTATATCGGCGGCGCCCTTGCCCTGTTCGCGCTGCGCGGCGGAAGCATTGCGGAAGGAGAGCGGTTCGCGCTGGCCAGTCGCGAGAGCGCGCTGGTGGTGAACAACGTGATGCTCAGCGCGATTCTGGCGGTCGTGCTGGTCGGAACTCTCTATCCGCTGCTGACCGAGGCGTTCGATACCCGCGTGTCGGTGGGGCCGCCCTATTTCAATCCGGTCAGCGCCATATTCGCCGTGCCGATGCTGGTGGTGATGATGGCCGGGCCATTGCTGCGCTGGCGGCGCGACCGCCTCGCCCGGATCGCCCGGCCGCTGGCGGCCGCCGCGGCCGTGACCGTTGTCGCCGGCCTCGTGGCGGTGGCGATGGGCGTCGCGCTGCTGCCGCTGCTGGGGATCGCGCTGGGACTGGGGCTGGTGGTGGCGAGCATCCTGCCGCTGCTGCGGCGCAGGCTGACGCGCACGCCACTGACCGTATGGGGCATGGTCGCGGCCCATCTGGGCATTGCGGTCGCGGTGCTCGGCATGGCGAGCGAGAGCGGTTTCTCGAGCGAGCGCCTCGTCGCGCTGGAACCGGGCGGGCAGACGCAGATCGCGGGCTGGACCGTGCATCTGGAGGGTGTCGATCCCGTGGCCGGGCCGAACTGGACCGCTCTGGAAGCGCGCATGACGGCCCGCCGCGGCGAGGGCGCGCCGTATGAGCTGCGCCCGCAGGCGCGCAGCTTCACCGACCCGGTGCAGTCCACCACCGAAAGCGCGCTGCTGACGACGTGGAACGGCCAGCTTTATGCCGTGCTCGGCAATGCCGCGGGCGAGGGGCGCTGGCAGGTCAGGTTGTGGTGGAAGCCGTTCGTCACGCTGATCTGGCTGGGCGGGCTGCTGGTGGCATTCGGCGGGGTGCTCTCGATCGCGGGGCACCTGCTGGTGCGCCGTCGCCAGGGCGCGATCCGTTCGCAGCTGGTGCAGCGGCGGGCCGAACTGGCGGGCGCGACGGTATGAACCGGCTCTCCTTCTTCATCCCGCTGGTGATCTTCCTGCTGTTCGCTGCGGTCGCCGGCTACATGCTGACCCAGCCCAAGCAGGAAACGGTCGAGAGCGCGATGATCGGGCGACCGCTGCCGGCCTTCGACCTGCCCGGCGCGACCGACGACGCGCCCCGGCTGGCAAGCGCCTATTTCGTCGACGGAACGCCGCGCCTGCTCAACATCTGGGCAAGCTGGTGCGTCCCGTGCGTGGCGGAGGCGCCGCAGCTCGAGGCGCTGCGCCGCGCCGGCGCGCCCATCGTCGGCATCGCGATCCGCGACACGCCCGAGGATATCGCCCGCTTCACCCAGCGCTATGGCAACCCCTATGTGCGCATCGCGCGCGACGACATTTCCGCCGTGCAGCAGGCGATCGGATCGAGCGGGGTGCCCGAGACTTTCGTCATCGATGGCAAGGGGGTAATCCGCCACCAGCATATCGGCGACATCCGTCCCGACGACGTGCCCGAACTGCTGCAGCAGCTGGAGGATGCACGGTGAGGGCGCTGCCGGCCGTCCTGGCGCTGGCGTGGCTCGCGGTTCCCGGCGTGGTTCTGGGGCAGAGCGCAGTGCCGCCCGCACCCTATGCCAATACGCAACTGGCCGACCCGGCGCAGGAGGCGGAGGCGAAGGCGCTGATGGAGACGCTGCGCTGCGTCACCTGCCAGTCGCAGTCCATCGCCGATAGCGACGCGGACATGGCGGGGGATATGCGGCACCAGGTCCGTACGCGGATCGCGGCAGGCGAGACGCCGGAGGCGATCCGGCGCTCCATGATTTCGCGCTATGGCGACTATATCAGTTACGCGCCGCGCATGGACGGGGCGACGTGGCCGCTGTTCGTTCTCCCCCTCGTCCTGCTGCTGGCGGTAGCGTTGCTGCTGTGGCGGCGGCTCGGGCGTGGCGAGGCGCCCGACGCATGACGTGGCTGTGGGTCATCGTGCTCGCCGCGCTGGCTTTCGTCGCGGGTGCGCTTCTGCTGCGGCGCGAGCGCGGCCTGTGGACGCTGTTCGCCGCAGCGCTGGTGTTCGGCCTCGCCGGTTTCGCATGGCAGGCCAGTCCCGATATCGCGGCGGCGCCGGGCCGCTCGATGAAGGAGGGCGCGCGCGCCGATGCGGCGGTGATGGAGGCGCGCCGCTCTTTCTTCGCCGATACCGACCCGCGCAGCCGCTACGTCTTGACCGCGGATGCGTTCGCCCGCCGCGGCCGGCTGGACGATGCGGCGGGCCTGCTGCGCAATGCGATCGTCGAGAACCCGAAGGACGGCGAGGCGTGGCTGGCGCTCGCCATCGTGCTGACGGAACATGCGGGCGGCAGGCTGGCTCCGCCCGCGATCACCGCGTTCCAGCGCGCGCAGGCGCTGCTGCCCGGCAACCCCGGACCCGCCTATTTCCTCGGCATAGCGGCCCTGCGCGAGGGGCGGCTGGAGGAGACGCAGGAGATCTGGACGCAAGGCCTCGCCCGTGCCCGACCGAACGCGCCCGGGCGCGACCTGCTGGCGCAGCGCATCGCGCAGTTGGACGACATCGTGGCCACCATGTCGGGCGGCGGAGCGGGCGTAACGGCGCGTTAGCGGCGGGGCGTTGCGCAGTCTGACAGGGGCTGGTAATCGCGCGCCTCTTGACCAGCGCGTGAACAGAGTCGCACCCGGCCGGCCGCGCACCCAACAATCGGGGCTCACCAGATTATGAGCGAAGTCGCCATCGACAACCATCGTGTGCCCGCAGCCGGCGGGGGCAGCCACAGCAGCGATCCCAAGTGGAAGCTGGCGGTCGGCGCGATCGGCATCGTGTTCGGCGATATCGGCACCAGCCCGCTCTACGCCTTTCGCGAGACCTTCGTCGGGCCGCATCCGCTGGCGATCGATCGGTTGCACGTATTCGGCGTCGTCAGCCTGATCTTCTGGTCGATGACGCTGGTCGTGGCGATCCAGTACGTTTCCATCCTGATGCGCGCCGACAACAAGGGGCAGGGCGGCAGCCTCGCCCTGGTCGCGCTGATCAGCCGGACGATGGGGCGCAACCGCTATGGCTGGCTGGTGGTGCTGCTGGGCGTGTTCGCGACGTCGCTGTTCTACGGCGACAGCATGATCACGCCCGCGATTTCGGTCCTGTCGGCGGTCGAAGGGCTGACCGTGGTCAATCCCGATCTCGAAAACCTGGTCATTCCCATTTCGCTGGTGCTGCTGATCGGCCTGTTCATGCTGCAGAAGCGCGGCACGGCGGCGGTCGGTGCGCTGTTCGCGCCGGTGATGATCGTCTATTTCACAGTCATTGCGGTGCTGGGGGTGATCTCGCTCGTCCAGCATCCGGAAATCCTGCTGGCGCTCAATCCCTATTACGCGTTCCAGTTCTTCTATTCCGACGGTACGCTCGCCTTCCTGGCGCTGGGGTCGGTCGTGCTGGCCGTCACGGGGTCGGAAGCGCTGTATTCCGACATGGGCCATTTCGGTCGCGGGCCGATGCGCCTGTCGTGGTTCGGCTTCGTGATGCCGTGCCTGCTGCTCAACTATTTCGGGCAGGGCGCGATGATCGTATCGTTGAGCGCCCCCGACGCGGCCGAGGCGATCAAGGCGCCGTTCTTCACCCTGGCGCCCGACATGCTGCGCCTGCCGCTGGTGTTCCTCGCCACTGCCGCGACCTTCATCGCCAGCCAGGCGGTGATCTCGGGCGCATTCTCGATCACGCAGCAGGCGATGCAGCTCGGCTTCATTCCGCGCCTGTCGATCCGCCATACCAGCGAGACCGAGGCGGGGCAGATCTATATCCCCGCGATCAACTGGGCGCTGATGATCGCGGTGATCGCGCTGGTCCTCTATTTCCGCAATTCGTCCAATCTCGCCTCGGCCTACGGCATCGCGGTGACGGGCGCGGTGACGATCGACACCTTCCTCATGGCGGTGCTGCTGACCGGCGTGTGGAAATGGAAATGGTGGGTCGCAATGCCCGTCGTGCTCGTCTTCCTGATCGTCGACGGCGCCTATTTCGCGGCGAACCTGACCAAGGTGCCCGATGGCGGCTGGTTCCCGCTGCTGATTGGCTTCATCACCTTCACCCTGCTGACCACGTGGTCGCGCGGGCGAACGCTGATGCGCAACCGGATGAGCGAGGTCGCGCTGCCGATCGAGATTTTCGCCAAGTCGGCCCACAACAGCGCGACCCGCGTTCCCGGCACGGCGATCTTCATGGCCGCGAACACCAGCGGCGTGCCCAGCGCACTTCTCCACAACATCAAGCACAACAAGGTGCTGCACGAACGCGTCGTGATCCTGACGGTGGAGATCGCGGACATCCCCTATGTCGATCCCGAAAAGCGCTGCGACTATTCGGAACTGGGCGAGGGCTTCTATCGCCTCGTCCTGAATTACGGCTTCATGGAGGAAACCGACGTGCCGCTCGCGCTGTCGCAGATGGACCGGTGCGGGGGCTCGTTCGACATGATGCAGACCAGCTTCTTCCTTAGCCGACAGACGTTGCTGCCCAGCGACCAGCCGGGCATGCCGATCTGGCGCGAGAAGATTTTCGCGTGGATGCTGCGCAATGCCGCGACCGCGATGGAATTCTTCCGCCTGCCCAGCAATCGCGTGGTGGAGCTGGGAAGCCAGGTCCGGATCTGATCGGGCGCCGGCCCGTCTACCGGCCCCCCATTCCTTTGCCGCGCGGGCGGGCAAGGTCGCTCAGCCGCCGGTGGGCGGTTCCTCGCTCAGCGCCTCGTCGGTGGCATCGCTACCCATTCCGTGCCGCATCAGCATGGGGATCTGGGTGAAGGTGAAGAGGAAGCTGAGCGGGAGGAACACCCACAGCTTCGCCGCCAGCCAGCTGCCGAAATCGAGGTTCCAGCGCAGCCCTTCGTTGAGTGCGGCGAGCACGAGGAAGAATACGCCCCAATTGCGGCTAAGCTTCAGCCAGCCTTCGTCCGACAGCCCCTCGAACGCCGCCTCCAGCAGGATTTTCAGCAGCGCGCGGCCGCGCCACCAGCCTGCCAACAGCGCGATGCCGAAGACGAGGTAGATGATGGTCGGCTTCACCTGGACGAACACCGGATCGCCGAAGAAGACCGTCAGCGTGCCGAAGCCGAGGATCAGCGCGGTGGAAAACCACAGCATCGGCGAGATGCGGCCCAACCGCCATTTGGAAACCGCCAGCGCGACCAGCGACGCCGCCATGAAGGCTAGCGTACCCTTCACGATCGCGGCGATTTCCAGCACCGATGAATGATTGTCGGGCGCGAACCAGCGATAGGTGACGAAGAAGACCAGCAGTGGCCCGTAATCTGTGACGATGCCGAGCCAGCCGGACCCTGGTTTCTTTTGGTTACCAGTGTCTTTCATTAGGCAACTCCGGCGATGACGCGCGCGACCAGGTCGGGGTCGAAGGGGCGCAGATCGTCGATCTTCTCGCCGACCCCGATCGCGTGGATGGGCAGTCCGTATTGCTCCGCCGCGGCCACCAGCACGCCGCCGCGCGCGGTGCCGTCGAGCTTGGTCATGACGAGCCCGGTGACGCCCGCGACTTCCTTGAAGACGTCGATTTGCGACAGGGCATTTTGGCCGTTGGTGGCATCAAGGACCAGGACGACGTCGTGCGGCGCCTCAGGGTTGAGGCGGCCGAGCACGCGGCGGATCTTCGCCAGTTCGTCCATCAGCTCGCGCTTGTTCTGCAGCCGGCCCGCGGTATCGACGATCAGCGCGTCGATGCCCTGCTCGGTCGCGGCCTTCACCCCGTCGAACACGATGCTGGCCGGATCGCCGCCTTCCGCCCCGCGAATGATCGGCGCACCGATCCGCTCCGCCCAGGTGGCGAGCTGACCGATGGCGGCGGCGCGGAAGGTGTCGCCCGCCGCCAGCATGACGCCGTAATCGTCCTCCTGCAGCCAGTGGGCGAGCTTCGCGATGGTCGTCGTCTTGCCGCTGCCGTTGACGCCGATCACCAGGATGACCTGCGGGCGGGGGAAGGCGGTCACCTCCAGCGGCTTGGCCACGGGGCGCAGGATTGCGGCGATCTCCTCGGCCACCGCCTCCTTCAACTCGCGCTCGGTAATCTCGAGGCCGAAGCGTTTCTCGCGCAGTTTCTCGCGGATGCGGGCGGCGGCGGCCGGGCCGAGATCGGACACGATCAGCGCATCCTCGATCTCGTCCAGCGTCGCCTCGTCCAGCCGGGCGGAGCCGCCGCCGATCCCGGTCAGGTTGTCGGACAGGCGGTCGGATGTCTTGCGGAAACCGCCGAACAGGCGGTCGCTCCAGCTCGGCTCGCTCACTGCAGGAGGCCTTTCGCGTGGGAGGTAGGGGTAAGGGTGACGATGCGGCCCGGCTCGGTTCCGGTGGGGAGGGCGGCGCGGGCGAAGGTTTCGGTATAGCCGCATCCGTCGCGTTCGGCGAGGACGCGATGCGGCCGGCCGACCTGCCGGTCGAGCCAGGCGGAGCGGGCCTGCGCCACGGCGGCGCGCAATTCGGCCGCGCGAGCCTTTACGATGGCAGGGGCGACTTGCGGCATGCGTGCGGCAGGGGTGCGGGCGCGTGCGGAATAGGGGAAGACATGGCCGTGCACGATGTCGAGTTCGGTCACGATGGAAAGATTGGCGGCGTGATGCTCCTCGCTCTCGGTCGGGAAGCCGGCGATGAGATCGGCCCCGATCGCGATCTCGGGGCGCCGGGCTTTCAGCCTGGCGACCAGTGTGATGGCATCGGCGCGCAAGTGGCGGCGCTTCATCCGCTTCAGCATCAGATCGTGTCCGTGCTGGAGCGACAGGTGGACGTGCGGCATCACCCGCGGCTCGTCGGCGAGCAGGGCGAACAGGTGCGCGTCGATCTCGATCCCGTCGAGCGAGGAAAGACGCAGGCGCGGCAATTGCGGAAAGGCGGTGAGGATCGCTTCCACCAGCGCGCCGAGCGAAGGGGAGCCCGGCAGATCGTGGCCCCAGCTGGTCAGATCGACGCCGGTCAGGACCAGTTCGGGCGCACCGCTCGCGATCAAAGCCTCGGCCTCGCGCAGGGCCGCAGGGATGGCCAGCGACCGGCTGGTGCCGCGTCCTTGCGGGATGACGCAGAAGGTGCAGGCGTGATCGCACCCGTTCTGCACGGCGAGGAACGCACGGGTATGCCCCATGTCCGGGCGGGCGCGCGGCGTGGCCGGCGTGATGTTGTAGCGGCGCGCGTCCAGCTTCTCCGCATTGGGGACGAGGCCGTCGACCTCGGGCATGGCGGCAAGCTGCGCGCGCTCGATATCGGCGGCGCATCCGGTCACGAGCAGCCGCGCATCGGGCCGGGCCCGGCGCGCCCTGCGGATCGCCTGCCGCGTCGCCCGCACCGCCTCGTGCGTGACAGCGCAGCTGTTGACGACCACCACGTCGCCCTCCTGACCGAGCATCGCGGCGATCCGCTCGCTTTCCGCGATGTTGAGCCGGCACCCCAGCGAGACGATTTCGGGCGCGCTCATGCGTAGTCTTCCCACGCGAACTCGCCGCGGAAGCTCTCGGCGGCGGGGCCGGTCATGGTGATGCGGTCGTCCGCGCCCCAGGCGATCTGCAAGGGGCCGCCGGGGAGGTGGACGGCGACGTTGCGCCCCGTCAGCCCGCGCCGCATCGCCGCGACCGCGGTGGCGCAGGCCCCGGTGCCGCAGGCGCGGGTCAGGCCGGCGCCGCGCTCCCATACCCTGAGGCGGATGATGTCGGTCCCGTCCAGCTGCGCGACGTTGACGTTGATCCGGCGCGGGAACAGCGGATCGGTTTCGATGCGTGGGCCCAGCGAGGCCAGGTCCACCGCGTCGGCATCGGGTACGAAGAACACGACGTGCGGATTGCCGACATTGACCGCGACCGGGTTTTCGAGCGCATCCCACGCCACCGGCATTGCGAGAGTATCCATCGCATAGGCGAGCGGAATCGATTCCCAGTCGAACCGGGGCACGCCCATGTCGACGCTGGCACCGCCCGCGCCGGGAGAGACGCGGATGATGCCGCCTCCGGTCTCGATCGCGGCGGGTTCACCGTGCAGCAGCGCCACCGCCCGGCTGGCATTGCCGCACGCCTCCACCTCGCTGCCATCGGCGTTGAAAATGCGCATCGCGAAATCGGCGGTCGCGGATCGTTCGAGGAAGATCAGCTGGTCGCACCCGATCCCGCGATGGCGATCGGCGATCGCGCGGGCGGTCTGCGCGCCGGGCAGCGGGATGGCATCGTCACGCGCGTCGAGCACGACGAAATCGTTGCCGAGGCCGTGCATCTTGATGAAGGGAACGCGCATGGTCCGGCGCATGTATGGGGCGCCGCACCCTGCGTAAAGCCTGCCGCGACTTCGCCCGGCGCCCGTAGGCGGTCAGGCCTGCTGGCGGGTCGCGGGGCGAACCCCCGGCACGGACGCTACGGCGGGCGACGCACGTCTGCGATTCTCACCTTCCGCGAGCAAGCCTGCCTTCGCCAGACGTTCGCGCACCGCGTCGGCCGGTTCGGGGCGACCGTAGAGATAGCCCTGGCCCTTCATCCTGCCCATGTCCTTCAGCAGGTCGAGAATGCGCGTGTCCTCGATCCCCTCGGCGGTCACCGGCATCTTCAACCCCTTGCCCAGCGCGACGATGGCCTGCACGATCTCCGCGCTCGCATTCATGCCGGCAAGCTCCATCACGAAGCTGCGGTCGATCTTGAGCCGGTCGAAGGGGAGCGAGCGCAATTGCGCAAGGCTGGAATAGCCCGTCCCGAAATCGTCGAGGCTGATCTGGATCCCCTGGTTCTTGAGGCTGGTAATCATCGAGCGGACCACCCCGATATTCTCGTGCAGGCAGTTCTCGGTGATCTCGATCTCGAGCCGTTCGGGCGGGAATCCCGTTTCCAGCAGCAGCTTCAGAATCCGGTGCGCGAACCAGGGATCGCGCAGCTGGACGGGCGAGATATTGACCGACAGCGTCAGCGACGGGGCCCAGTCGAGCGCATCGACGAAGGCCTCGCGCATCAGGCGTTCCGAAAGATCGCTGATCGCGCCGATTTCCTCGGCGACGGGAATGAACACTTCCGGGCTGATCGCGCCGAGCGTGGGGGAGGTCCAGCGGGCGAGCATCTCGAACCCGGCGAGTTCGCCCGTCTCCAGATCGATCTGCTGTTCGTAATGCGGGCGGAATTCGCCGCGCTCCAGCCCGCGCCGGATGCCGTCCTCCATCTGGCTGCGGAGGCGGAACGCGCGTTCCATGTCCTGCGCGAACCACGCGCGGCGGTTCTTGCCCGCCTCCTTCGCGGCGTACATCGCGATATCGGCCTGCTTCATCAGCTCTTCGGGCTGGCAGGCGCGATCGGGTGCCCGGCGCTCCGGCAGATAGGTGGCGATCCCCAGAGACATCGTGACCGCGATCTCTATCCCGTCGTGCATGCCGGGGCGGCACACCGCGTCGATGATCCGGTCGGCCAGGCGCTCCACCCGGTCGGGCAGGCCACGGTCGAATTTAAGGACGATGGCGAATTCGTCGCCGCCCAGCCGGGCGATGGAGGCGCCGTCGGGCAGGTGTTCGCGAATGCGGTCCGCGACGCGGATCAGGACCTCGTCCCCGACCATGTGCCCGTGCAGGTCGTTGATCCGCTTGAAATCGTCGAGATCGATCATCAGCAGCGCGAGGCCGTGGTTATCGCCTTCGGCCTCCGCCGCGAGGAGCCGGATCGCGTCTGTCACGCTGCCGCGATTGATGCAGCCCGTCAGCGGATCGATGCGCGCCAGTTCGCGCGCCCGCTCTTCCGCGGCGCGGCGTTCGACGATCTCGGCGCTGAGTTCCCTGTGCCGGCGCCAGCCGAAGATGATCAGCGCGATGTTGAGGAGCAGCGCCGAGGTAAGCCCCGATTCGGCTGCGGTATGGCCGCCCGAGACCCAGCTGTGGACGATGGGCGGGATGAGCGATCCGGCGATGCCCACGAACAGGATGATCGCCGCGGTGGCGATCCCGAACGCGACCAGATCCACGCGCCGGTCCTCTGCGGCGGGTCTGCGATAGGTGTGCTGGAGTGTCCTCATTCGCATCGCGTACGCGCGGATTCGCGCGTCCTCCCCTTCGTCGCGCCCTCGATGCCTATGGGCGATCAACGTGAATATCGGGTAAAAACGGCGAATTTCCTTTGACCCTCGCCCGGCCATTGGCGAACAGGCGGCCACCATCCCACCCACCGCACGAGAGAAGGACCGCAGCGATGGCGCGCTACTGGCTGATGAAATCCGAACCCGATGCCTATGGCTGGGACGATATGGAGCGCGAGGGCGAGGGCACGTGGGACGGCGTGCGCAACCACCGGGCGAAGAACAACCTTGCCGCGATGGCGGTGGGCGATCAGGCGTTCTTCTACCACTCCAATATCGGCCGCGAGATCGTGGGGATCGTCGAAATCAGCGAGGCCGGCCTCACCGATCCCACCGATCCCGATGGCAAATGGGCGGCGGTCAAGGTGAAGCCGCGCGCCAAACTGCCCCATCCTGTCACGTTGAAGCAGATCAAGGCCGAACCGCTGCTGGCCGAATGCGAACTGGTGAAGCTGTCGCGCCTGTCCGTGGCCGAAATCCGCGAGGACGAATGGTCCGTGATCCTGTCGATGGCGGGCGTCTAGCGACCACTCCGTGCGCTTTGGCGCTGACCCGCGCCGTTCTGGCGCAAGATCCCGGAACCCAAGCGCTTTTCCATGGGTTGGTTCGGTACAAGACATCGCGGAATGGCCGATGTCGTAATCGAAAGGACCAAGATCATGGGCGAACTGACCGACAAGGTGAAAGGCAACCTCAACGAAGCCGCCGGCAAGTTGAAGCAGCAGTCCAACGATCCCGAGACGCGGGCCGAGGGCGAAAGCCAGGAAGCCAAGGGCAAGGGCCAGCAGCTGAAGGGCGAGGTCAAGGGCAAGCTCGGCGACGATATCTGATCGTCGAACCCAACCGTTCGTAATCGGGGGCCGCTCTCATCGCGAGAGCGGCCCCCTTTCGTATTAGGTATTGTCGCGCGTTATGCCTTGCGCGCGCGCAGGCCGGCGATCGTTGCGCCGCCGGCGCTCAACTGTTCGGCGTCGATCCGGCAATGGATCAGGCGCAGACCTGACCGGCCCTGCGCCTCGGACAGGGCCTCGAAAAACCCCGCATCGGTGTCGACCGTCCGGCTCCAGCCGCCGAACGCGCCCGCGAGCGCCGCGAAGTCGGGATTGGCGAGGCCCGTCCCTGCGACGCGACCGGGGAATTCGCGTTCCTGGTGCATCCGGATGGTCCCGTAAGTGGAGTTGTCGACCACAATCGCCAGCAGGTCGAGCCCGTATTGCGCCGCCGTCGCCAGTTCCTGTCCGTTCATCAGGAAATCGCCGTCGCCCGCGATCGCGACCACGGCCCGATCAGGGAAACGCCGCGCTGCCGCCACGGCCGCCGGTACGCCGTAGCCCATCGCCCCGCAGGTCGGGGCCAGCTGGCTCGGGAAGCCGTGATAGCGCCAGTACCGGTGCCACCAGCCCGCGAAATTGCCGGCGCCGTTGCAGATGATGGTGTCGGCGGGCCAGCTGTCCCGCATGTGGGTGACGCAGGTGGCGAGATCGAGCGGCCACCGGCTCTCGCCCGGCGGCTCCGACCAGTCGAGCCATTCGCGATTGGCATTCGCACCGGCGGAAAAGTCGATCACGTCGCCATCGTCCCACAGCGCCGCGCTTTCCGCGAATTCGGCCATGTCGGCGCAGATCGCGAGGTCGGTGCGATAGACCATGCCGAGTTCGGTCGGCTCGGGATGGACGTGGATCAGCTGCTGGCCCGGGTGGTCTGGCGTCAAGATCGAATAGCCGTCGGTCGTCGCCTCGCCCAGGCGCGCGCCCACCGCCAGAACCAGATCGGCCTCGCGCACCCGCTGCACCAGCGCGGGGTTGGGACCGTAGCCGAGGTTGCCGGCATAGACCCGGCTGGACGGGCTGATCGCGTCCTGGCGCCGGAAAGCGGTCGCGACGGGCAGGCCCAGCCGCTCCGCGAAAACCTGGAAATGGTCGCGCGCCTTCGCATTCCAGCCCGCGCCGCCGACGATCGCGATGGGGGCCGCGGCGTCGCCTATCATGGCCATCATCGCCTGCATTGCGTCGGGGCAGGGCGCCTGCGCAGGCCGCTCGACCCTGGGGCGCGGCTGCGCCTGCGTCGCGTCGAACAGCATGTCCTCGGGCAGGGCAAGCACCACCGGGCCGGGCCGTCCCGACACCGCGGTGGCGTAGGCTCGGGCGATGAATTCGGGAATCCGGTCGGCGTCCTCGATCCGCGCGGCCCATTTCGCGATGGGTGCGAAGAAGGCGGGGAAGTCGATTTCCTGGAAGCCCTCGCGCTCGCGCATGCCGCGTGCGACGTCGCCCACGAACAGGATCATCGGCTGCGAATCCTGCTGCGCGACATGCACCCCGATGCTGGCATTGGTCGCGCCCGGCCCACGGGTGACGAAGGCGACGCCCGGGCGCCCCGTCATGGCCCCGTCGGCACACGCCATGAAGGCGACGCCGCCCTCCTGCCGGCAGGTGACGAGGTCGATCGCGGGCGTATCGTGCAGCGCGTCGAGCACCGGGAGGAAGCTTTCCCCCGGCACGGTGAAGATGCGGTCGCAATCCTGCTTTTGCAGGCAATCGACGAGCAGGCGCGCGGCCTGCGGTGTGGGGCTGTCTGTCATGCCCTGCCGCTACCGCCTCCCCGCCGTTCAGACAATGGCGCGATGCGGCTTACGCTGGCGCAGGCGGACAGGGGTTCCCGCCTCTGCGCAATCCCGTGCAGCGACGTCCCGAAGCCGGACAGGGGCGGCCTGGGCGCTGGCGAAAGGTAAACGAAACCTTAATATCGCCGCCCATGAGACGCGCCCTTGTTCTGACCGACGAAGCCGCCCGGCATCCCTTCCGGGCCACCTTGCCGCCCCACATCCGCCGCGGCTTGGAGGCGGAACCCCCGCGCAGCCGCTGGGCGCTGAACGCCGACGACGTACGCGGCTTCGCGACGACCTACGTCGCGACGCTGGCGGCGATGGTGGCGCTGCTGTTCTAGAGCGTCGCGGCCCGCTCCGTCGTCAGCAGACGCCGGGCGAGCCACGACGAGACGAGGCACATCGCCGCGCTCAGCAGCAACTGGTCGACGATCGCGACCCGCGCCGCGCTGAGCCCGGTGGCGAGCAGCGCGCCCGCGACCATCGCTCCCGAATTGACGATGTTGTTCGCCGCGATGGTACGCGCGGTCTGCGTCTTGGGCACGAAGGTGGTAAGAAAGGCGTAGAGCGGCACCACGAACATCCCGCCCGCGATCGCGATGCCGAGCAGGCACAGCAGCAGCGGGATGGCGAGCGGTACGCCCACGAAATGCGCGACGTCCATCAGTTCGCCTTCCGGCACCGGCGTCCACGCGCGGCAGACGAAGTAGAACGCGACGACGAACACGCCCATCACGATCACCGAGACGGGCGAATAGCGCGCCGACACGGTCCCTTTCAGCAGCGCGTTGACCGCGACCGAACCGATCGCCACCCCGACCGAGAAGATGACGAGAAACAGGCTCGCGACCTCCTTGCTGGCGGTGAGTACGTTCTTCGCGAGCGGCGGGAACTGGATGATCAGCACCGCCCCGATGGTCCAGAAGAAGCTGATGGCGAGGATGGCGTAGAATACGCGGTTGTCGTGCATCGTGTTGCGCACCACCGCGACCGAGGAACGCAGGATGTTGAGATCGATCGGCTCCACCTCGCCCTGCGCGGGCGCGGGCGGGACCTGCCGCGACACCAGATAGCCGACCACCGCGGTCGCGAACACCACGCCGGCCGCCACCTCCACCGGGATCCAGCCCGCCAGGATGGTGCCGACCAGGATCGCCATGTAGGTCCCGGCCTCGACCCAGCCGGTCCCGGCCAGGACCTCGTCGCGTTCGAGGTGCTGGGGCAGGATCGCGTACTTGATCGGCCCGAAGAAGGTGGAATGGACCCCCATCGCGAACAGCGCGGCCAGCAGCAGCGGGATTGCGGCGTCGGCCAGCAGCGAATGGGGCACGATCACGCAGGTGCCGATCGCGCCAGCGCATTCGACATCCTGCCACGCGATCAGGAGGCCGAGCCCGCCGACGGCCATGATTCCGATCTCGCACGCCTTGATGATGCGGATGATCCGGGCCTTGTCGCGCATGTCGGCCAGCTGCCCGGCGAGCGCGGAAAGGAGGAAGAAGGGCAGGATGAACACGCCCGAGGCGACGGCGCTGAACATCGCCTCCTTCGCTTCGGAATTGTAGATCGAATACACGACGAACAGGACCATCGCGGTCTTGTAGAGATTGTCGTTGAAAGCGTTGAACAGCTGGGTCACGAACAGCGGCAGGAACCGCCGGCGGCGCAGGATATGCGTCGTTGTGGTCATGTACTCTCCGGATCGCGGCATTCGCCGGCGCGAGGCCCGTCTATGACAGCGCCGAATGCGGAAACAAAGGGCGAAGGCGCTTTTTCCGCGTCGGCTTTGCCGCTAGGGCCCATGGCAAGATGCTGACCCTGCCCAACATCCTCAGCCTGTCGCGCATTCTGGCGGTGCCGCTGCTCGCCTTCTTCCTGTGGTGGCCGGACTGGCGGATCGGCTACGGCGTGGGCTTCATCTTGTACTGCGTGATCGGGCTGACCGACTATCTCGACGGCTATCTCGCCCGGGCACAGGGCGCGGTGTCGAAGCTGGGCATCTTCCTGGATCCCATCGCGGACAAGATCATGGTCGCGGCGGTCATCCTGGTGCTGACCGCGCAAGGCTATCTGCGCGGGCCGTATGTGGGCGACGCGCATGTTATCGCCGGGCTGGTGATCCTGATCCGCGAGATCGCGGTGTCGGGCCTGCGCGAGTTCCTGGGCGGGTTGCAGGTGTCGGTGCCGGTGTCGCGGCTGGCGAAGTGGAAGACCACGTTCCAGCTCGTCTCGCTCGGTGCGCTGATCCTGGGGGGCGCGGTCGAAGGTGTGCCGTGCCAGTCGGTCTACGAACAGTGCGGCAACCTTGCCGACCAGTGGATCCACCTTATCGGGCTGGGCAGCCTGTGGGCGGCGGCAGTGCTGACGCTGATCACCGGGTGGGACTATCTGCGCGTGGGCCTGAAACACATGGATTGAGCGGTCCTGCCGGCCTTCGCGGCCCCGGTATCGACGCTCCCGGTCGTCACGCCCGCGCGAAGACCCCGGCACGCGCGAGGATGGCGAGGAAGGCAAGCAGGAAGACCGTATTGGACACGCCGTTGAGCGCAAACCCCGTCGCCACCGAGATGGTCGTATCGACCACGAACCACGCCACCAGTGCCAGCGCGATCCGCCGCCACACGACGCGGGCGGCAGCGACCGGCAGGAGGTGCGATGCGCTCGCCACGGCCAGCACCGTCAGGCCCCAGCCGAAGGTAACCGCCCCCATCAGACCGTACCCGAACCGCAGGGGCGGGGTCATGGCGATGGGCCGGGCGCCGAAGCTTTCGATGAGGAAGCGCACACCTCCGTCGGTCGCGGCGAAGGCGCCGCCCATCAGCAGGACGCCGAACGCGATCACGAACCAGCACCACACGATCATGGACATGCGATTCGATCCGGTCATTTCCTTGGCTCCATTTTTGTAGTACGCGCTACATAACGATGGAATGTAATATGCGCTACAGAAAATTCATATGAGTGGGACCGCTTCAACCGACCCGCCGGAGCCCACAGGCAGCAAGCTGCCCGACGGCACCGCCGCGAAGCGGGCTCAGCGCCGCGCCCAATGGCTCGACGCGATGGCGGACCATTTGCTCGCGCATGGTCTCGCCGGATCGCCGTTGCGCGCGCTTGCGGCCGCCGCGGGGACGAGCGACCGCATGCTGCTCTATTATTTCAGCGACCGGGACGACTTGCTCGCCGCGCTGCTGCGGCACGTTGCGCAGCGCATGACCGACATGCTGGCCGGTTTTTCGGGTCCGCTGACCGCCGCGCAGATGCTGGCGCAGCTCTGGGACGCGGCGCGGGCGCCGGCTTTCGAACCCTATATGAGCCTATTCATGGAACTGGCCGCGGCTGCGGGCCGGGGGGAGGAGCCGCACCGCACCGCGGCGAGCGACATCCTGGCCGGTTTCGGCGCCTGGACGCGCGAGCGGCTTTCAGGCGAGGTGGAGGAAGCGGAAGCCATGCTACTGCTCGCCACGCTGGACGGGCTGTTCCTGCTGCATTGTTCGGGCCAGCGAGATGCGGCGGCGGCGGCGGCGCGGGTGGCCATCGACCGGCTGGCCGCGCAGGAGGCGCAGCCCGGGCGCTAGCCCTTGCGCAATTCCTCCGCGAACAGGCGGAATTCGTCGCCGCGCGGGGAATTCTTGCGCCACACCAGCGCGATCTCGCGCGAGGGCGCGTCGGACTTCATCGGGCGCGCCACCACGCTAGTGCCGTTGAGGATGCCCGCCTCCAGCGCCATCTCGGGTAGCATGGTGAGGCCCAGATCGTTGTTCACCATTTGCACCAGCGTGTGCAGGCTGGTGCCGATCATCGCCGCGCTGGCGCGCAGTTCGGGGCGGTTGCAGGCGGCGAGCGCGTGGTCTTTCAGGCAGTGCCCGTCTTCCAGCAGCAGCAGGCGCCCCCCCTCGATATGGGCATCGATCATCGCCGGATTGATTTCTGCGGGCGGATCGCGCGGATCGTCTTTCGGGAAGGCGACGAACAGTCGGTCGTCGGCGATGTGTTCCCGTTCCACGTCGCCGGTGGCGAAGGGCAGGGCGAGCAGGACGCAATCCACCCGTCCGTGATGCAGCGATTCGATCGCGTCGGCGCTGGTTTCCTCGCGCAGGAACAGTTGCAGTTCGGGCCGTTCCTTGCGCAGCCGGGGCAGGATGCGCGGCAGCATGAATGGGGCAATAGTGGGAATGACGCTCATGCGCAGGGTGCCGGTCAGCGGCTTGCCCGCGGCCTGGACGATGTCGGTCAGTTCCTCCGCCTCACGCAGCAGGCGATGGGTCTTCTCCACCACCTGGTTGCCGAGCGGGGTGAAGCGCACGACGCGGCGGCTGCGTTCCACCAGCGTCACGCCGAGTAGCGATTCCAGTTCGCGGATGCCCGCCGACAGCGTCGACTGCGAAACGAAGCTCGCCTCCGCCGCGCGGCCGAAATGCCCGTGTTCGTGCAGCGCGACGAGGTATTGCAGCTGCTTGATCGTGGGCAGATAGGTGCTCACTCCGCCGCAGGCTCCTGTGTGCCCGTCTCGGGCACGCGGTCGTCCATGTGGGTCATCTTGAGCCGGCCGTCCTCCACCGCGAAGGCGAGCTTGCCCTCGACCAGGTCGAGCGCGTCCTTGCCGAAAGTCTCGTAGCGCCAGCCCTTCAGGATCGGCAGGTCGCGGACCCCGGCGGCCAGCGCCTCCATCTCGTCGCTGCGGGTGAGCAGGCGCGAGGCGATGTCGATCTCGCGGCTGCGGATCTTCAGCAGCAGCTTCAGGAGGTCGGCGACCAGCGCGCCTTCCTTGCCCAGCGGCGCGCCGCGCTTCGGCTTCTCGGGCATTTCGGACTTGGGCAGCGGCTCCGCCTCCTCGACCACCTTCAGCAACCGCTTGCCGATGTCATTGTCCTTCCACGCGTTGGACAGGCCGCGGACCTTGGCGAGATCGGCCTGCTTCTTCGGCGGATGGCTGGCGATGTCGGCCAGCGTCTCGTCGCGCATGATGCGGCCGCGCGGGATGTTCTTGTGCTTCGCCTCGCCCTCGCGCCAGGCGGCCAGCGCCTTCAGACGGCCCAGCACCTGCGCGTTGCGGCCCGGCGAGCGAATCCGCTTCCACGCGAGGCCGGGGTCGTTTTCGTAGTTCGCGGGATCGGCCAGCTTCTCCATCTCCGCGTCGAGCCACGCGCCGCGCCCGGTCTTGATCAGCTTCTTCAGGATCTTGGGGAAGATCTGCGCGAGATAGGTGACGTCGCCGATGGCGTATTCGATCTGCCGGTCGGTTAGGGGGCGTCGGCTCCAGTCGGTGAAGCGCGCGCCCTTGTCGATCGTCTTGTTGAGCCAGCTTTCGACGAGGTTGGCATAGCCGATCTGTTCGGACTGGCTGATCGCCATCATCGCGATCTGCGTGTCGAAGATCGGGTGCGGGGTCTTGCCGGTGAGGTTGTAGATGATTTCCACATCCTGCCCGCCGGCGTGGAAGATCTTCAGTACGTCCTCGTTGTCGGTGAGGAGGTCCAGCATCGGGGTCAGGTCGATCCCGTCGGCCAGCGGGTCGACCGCGGCGGCTTCCTCGCTATTGCCGAGCTGCACCAGGCACAGTTCGGGCCAGTAGGTGTTCTCGCGCATGAATTCGGTATCGACGCACACGAAGTCGGATTGCGCGAGCCGATCGCACAGATCGGCGAGGGTCTGCGTGTCGGTAATGAGGTCGTGGATTTTCATCGTGTCTTTCTTTGGCTGTTCGGGCGGAGTACCGCCCCCGGCCAGCGGGCCTCGCTTGACAAAGCGGGGCGCATGGCCTGTTAGCGCGCGCAAAGCCGAAGGGGCGGTCGCGGGCCACGCGCGCCCTTAGCGCGTTCCCTGCCGAATTGGAAAGCGAACATTATCATGCATGCCTATCGCACTCACACCTGCGCCCAGCTGACGAAGGAAGACGTCGGCCAGAGCGTGCGCCTGTCCGGCTGGATCCACCGGAAGCGCGACCATGGCGGCGTGCTGTTCGTCGACCTGCGCGACCATTACGGCATGACGCAGATCGTCGCGGACGAAGACAGCCCCGCGCTGGAGCTGCTCGATTCGCTTAAGCTGGAAAGCGTCGTCACCATCGACGGCGAGGTGAAGGCGCGGTCGGAAGGGACGGTCAATCCCAACCTGCCGACCGGCGCGATCGAGGTCTTCGCGAAGGGCTGCACTGTGCAGTCGAAGGCGGACGAACTGCCGCTACCGGTTGCGGGGGAACAGGAATATCCCGAGGACATCCGCCTCAAATATCGCTTCGTCGATCTGCGGCGCGAGCGCGTGCATGCCAACATCATGCTGCGCAGCAAGGTCATCACCAGCATCCGCCGCCGCATGACCGACCAGGGCTTCACCGAGTTCCAGACCCCGATCCTGGGTGCGTCGAGCCCCGAGGGCGCGCGCGACTACCTGGTGCCGAGCCGGCTCCACCCGGGCCGCTTCTACGCGCTGCCGCAGGCGCCGCAGATGTTCAAGCAGCTGCTGATGGTGGCGGGTTTCGACCGCTATTTCCAGATCGCGCCCTGTTTCCGCGACGAGGACCTGCGCGCCGACCGCAGCCCGGAATTCTACCAGCTCGATTTCGAGATGAGCTTCGTCACCCAGGAAGACGTGTTCCAGGCGATCGAGCCGGTGCTGGCGGGCGTGTTCGAGGAATTCGCGGGCGGCAAGAGCGTGACGCCCGCTGGCAGCTTCCCCCGCATCCCCTATGCCGAGGCGATGCTGAAATACGGCAGCGACAAGCCGGACCTGCGCAACCCGCTGGAAATCAGCGACGTTACCGAGCACTTCACCAGTTCCGGCTTTGGCCTGTTCGAGAAGATCGTGGGTGGCGGGGGTGTTGTTCGAGCCATTCCTGCACCTGGCGCGGGCGAGCGTAGCCGTAAGTTTTTCGACGATATGAACGACTGGGCGCGCCGAGAAGGGTTCGCAGGGCTCGGTTACATTCGTCGTAAGAATGGTGGTAATGGCGGTCCAATCGCTTCTAACCATGGACAAGCCGAAACGGAAGCTTTGGTGAAGGCTCTCGGACTGGGGCCAGACGACAGTGTATTCTTCGCTGCGGGCAAGGAAAAGGACGCAGCCAAGCTGGCCGGTGCCGCCCGCACTCGCGTGGGCGAGGAGCTGGGCCTGATCGAGCAGGGCTGCTTCAAGTTCTGCTGGATCGTCGACTTCCCGATGTTCGAATACGACGAGGAGCAGAAAAGGATCGATTTCAGCCACAACCCCTTCTCCATGCCGCAGGGCGAGATGGACGCGCTGGAAAACCAGGACCCGCTGGAGATCAAGGCGTGGCAGTACGACATCGTCTGCAACGGCTACGAGCTGAGTTCCGGCGCGATCCGGAACCACCGGCCGGACATCATGTACAAGGCTTTCGAGATCGCGGGCTATTCGAAGGAAGATGTCGACGCGAATTTCAGCGGGATGATCGAGGCGTTCAAGCTGGGCGCCCCGCCGCATGGCGGCTCCGCGCCCGGTATCGACCGGATCGTGATGCTGCTGGCGGACGAGCCCAATATCCGCGAGGTCATCGCCTTCCCGCTCAACCAGCGCGCGCAGGACCTGATGATGGGCGCGCCCAGCGCGGTCAGCCCGCGTCAGCTGCGCGATGTCCACATTCGCACGGTCGAGCCGCCGCAGGGAACGAAGGCCGTTGAGCCGGGCGAAACCACGCGCGTCGATCGCGCCGGGGACTGAAACCGCCGTCGCCCCCGGCACTTGCGCCGTGGGCACTTGCACTGCGCCCGCCCGTTCACTAGGGCGAAAGCAATTCGATAACTCCCAGACGAGAGGGATACAAATGAGCGATACCGCCGACCGCGTGCAGAAGATTGTCGTCGAACATCTCGGTGTGGAAGCCGACAAGGTGACCCAGGACGCCAGCTTCATCGACGATCTGGGCGCCGACAGCCTCGACATCGTCGAGCTGGTCATGACGTTCGAAAACGAATTCGGGATCGAGATCCCCGACGACGCCGCCGAGAAGATCACGACCGTCGGCGACGCCACCAAGTATATCGACGAGCACAAGGGCTAAGCGCCTGACGCTTTCGATGCCCGCCTAGGGCCATGCAGGCTCAGCCCCGGCGGGCTGGGCCTGTTGTGTTTGAGACAAATGTCCGAATGGAGAGTAAGATGCGCCGCGTAGTCGTCACCGGGCTCGGCCTCGTCACCCCCCTGGGTGCGGATGTGGAAACCGCCTGGGCCAATCTGATCGCCGGGAAGAGCGGCGCGGGCCCGATCACGCGGTTCGATGCCAGCGACCAGAAGTGCCAGATCGCCTGCGAGGTGAAGCCCGCCGATCACGAATGGGGCTTCGATCCGTCCAAGCGCGTCGATCACAAGGTGCAGCGCCAGGTCGATCCCTTCATCGTCTATGGCATCGACGCCGCGGGCCAGGCGCTGGAAGACGCCGGCCTGACGGACATGAGCGATGCGGAGAAGGAGCGGACCGGTTGCTCGATCGGCTCCGGCATCGGCGGGCTGCCGGGCATAGAGAGCGAATCGATCGTGCTGCACGAGCGCGGGCCGGGGCGGGTCAGCCCGCATTTCGTCCACGGGCGTCTCATCAACCTCGTCTCGGGCCAGGTGTCGATCAAGTATGGCCTGATGGGGCCGAACCACGCGGTTGTTACCGCCTGTTCCACCGGCGCGCATTCCATCGGCGACGCGGCGCGCATGATCAAGGATGGCGATGCCGACGTGATGCTGGCGGGCGGGGCGGAAAGCACCATCAACCCGCTCGGCGTGGCGGGCTTCGCACAGGCGCGCGCGCTCAACACCGGCTATAACGACCGCCCGACGGAGGCGAGCCGCCCCTACGACAAGGACCGCGAGGGCTTCGTCATGGGCGAGGGCGCGGGCGTCGTCGTGCTGGAAGAATACGAGCACGCCAAGGCGCGCGGCGCGAAGATCTACGGCGAAGTCGTCGGCTACGGCCTGTCGGGCGATGCCTATCACGTCACCGCGCCCCACCCCGAGGGCCGGGGCGCCGAACTCGCCATGCGCATGGCGCTGAAGAAGGCAGGACTGGAGCCGGGCGATATCGATTACGTCAACGCCCACGGCACCAGCACCATGGCCGACACGATCGAACTGGCCGCGGTGAAGCGCGTGCTGGGCGACGATCTGGGCGGGGCCAGCATGTCGAGCACCAAGTCGGCGATCGGGCACCTGCTGGGCGGCGCGGGTGCCGTGGAGGCGATCTTCTGCCTGCTCGCCATGCGCGACGGCGTGGTGCCACCGACGCTCAATCTCGACAATCCGGACGAGGGGACCGAGGGCGTCGATCTGGTGCCGCACACCGCCAAGAAGCGCGAAGTGAACGCGGTGCTCAACAACAGCTTCGGCTTTGGCGGGACCAATGCCAGCCTGGTGATGCGCAAGGTCGACTGACATGCGCCGCATCGTCCCGCTGGCGGTTGCGCTCGTGGTCGCGGTGTTCGGCGCGGCCCTGCTCTGGTTCGCCTGGGGCTGGTACGGGGCGAGCGAGGTCGAGGATGAGACGTATTTCATCGTGCCCTCCGGCGCGACGCTGACCTCGGTCGCGCAGGAGCTGGAGGATCGCAAGCTGATCGCCTCGGCGGACCGGTTCCTGGTGCGCGCCAAGGTTCTGGGCAGCGGCGATCCGGTGAAGGCGGGCGAATTCGCCCTGCCTGCCGGGGCGAGCCCGGCGCAGATCCTCGACACCTTCCAGCACGGCGAGGTGATCCGGCGCTTCGTGACCATTCCCGAAGGCATGCCCTCGATCATGGTGTACGAGCGGCTGATGGCGGAACCGCTGCTGACTGGACCGATCCCGGTGCCGCAGGAAGGCTCGGTCCTGCCCGCGACCTACGATTTCGAGCGGGGGGAGGCCCGCACGGCCGTGCTGGCGCGGATGCAGGCGGGCATGCGCCAGTTTCTGGCCGAGGCATGGCCCAGGCGCAAACCCGGCATCGCCGTCGACACGGTGGAAGAAGCGGTCACGCTCGCTTCCATCGTGGAGAAGGAAACCGGCCTGCCCAAGGAACGGCGCATGGTCGCAGGGCTCTATTCCAACCGGTTGAAGGACGGGATGCTGCTGCAGGCCGACCCGACGTTGATCTATCCCATAACGAAGGGCAAGCCGCTCGGCCGCCGCATCGCGCGCTCCGAAATCGCGGCGGTGAACGGGTACAACACCTACACCATGACGGGCCTGCCGACGGGGCCGATCACCAATCCCGGGCGCGCCTCGATCGAGGCGGTGCTGAATCCCGCGCAGACCGATGCGCTGTACATGGTGGCGGACGGAACGGGCGGGCATGTGTTCGCGAAGACGCTCGAGCAGCATAACGCGAATGTCGAGAAGTGGTACAATATCCGCCGCCAGCGCGGCGAGATGTGAGCGACCCGTTCATCGTCACCGCCACGCTGCCGGGCGAAATCTTCGCCTGGGCCGATCGGCTACGCCAGGCGCATTTCCCGCCCGAGCGCAACTTCCTGAAGGCGCATGTCACGCTGTTCCACGCCTTCGCGCCATCGCTGTTCGACGAATTGAAGCTCGTCCTACCCGCGATCGCCGCCGACACTACGCCGCCGCAAGCGGAGCTTGGCGGCCTGATGAATCTGGGGCGAGGGACGGCGATCGACATTCGTAGCCCGGCGATGCTTGCAGTGCGCGAACGCATCGCCGAGCGGTTCCACGGGGCGCTGACCAGACAGGATCAGCACAAGCCGCGGCTCCACATAACGGTCCAGAACAAGGTCGAACCGGCTGCCGCGAAGGCGCTGCAGCGCGCGCTGGAGGACAGCTACGAGCGGGTCCGCTTCCGCTTTACCGGGCTGGAACTGCACATCTATCGCGGCGGCCCGTGGGAGTTCGTCCAGCGGCGGTCGTTTCGCGGTTGACCGGCGGGCAGCGCGCCGATAAACGCGCCGCCTTGCCCCGGCGCAAACGCCGGTCGCAGCCCCTTGGGGCGGAGTAGCTCAGGTGGTTAGAGCAGCGGAATCATAATCCGCGTGTCGGGGGTTCGAGTCCCTCCTCCGCTACCAATTCCTCGCAAAATCGACGAACCTTCGGTGGGCACGGTTACCGGCCTCGCGCGTGCGGCGCGCGCGCTTCGACGAACAGGTTCGCGGTCAGCCGGCCGCGGCGCGGTTCCGCGGTCAGGAGATCGGGCCGTGCGATGGCGCCGCTGTGCAGCAGGTTCGACGGATAGATCAACAGTCGCCCGAACCGCGCCGGGATGGCCAGCGTGCGTTCGTAGGCCCGGTCGTTCGCATCGACATAGCCGACGGGGCACGTGCGCTGGATCGCGCGGTCGCGGGCCAGGGCGTACGTGGCCGACCGCCGGGGCGTGACCGTTTCGAAACCCGTGGCCGTCTGGCGAAAGAACGCGGTTCCGCCGAACCGTTCGTCGCACAGGAAATGAAGGAGCGCGAACCGGGCCGGATCGGGCGTGTCGATATGAGGCACGCATTGATAGGGCGTCAGTTCTTCGGGCGGTGTCGTGACGAGCGAGAGCGCCGCGTCGAGCAGGCTGAACGCGACGCCGCCGAGGTCGAATGCCTCTCGCATCACCGGGGCGAATGCTGCTATGACCATGTCGCAATAGGCCTGCGGCAAGGCGGCGCGAACGCCGGGATAGGTGCCCGATTGCGGCGCATCGAAACGTGCCCGGTCCGCGGCGGCAAGAGCGATCGCCGCAGCGTCCGGCTCGAAGTCGTCGATGCATAGGACGATGCTCTTCTCCCGCCCGGCCATCAGGCGATGCATGCTGCCCTTAAGGGCGGATGATCGGTCTTCGTTCGCGCGGTCGGACCGACAGCCGCGTGTCTTCTCGCCCATCTTCTTGCGCTCCCTTCCCGTCCTGCGAACGCCCCGTCCACCGCCCCTGGTTGGCCGCGCGCTTACCCACCTTCCCACGTTCGAATGGGGTTGACAAACGACCGCAAGAGTTTGAAGCGAACGTTCACATTGAGGGCGCGTCGGAACACCGGCGGCGAAGATCGGGGAGGAATACATGATTGGCAAGACGAACCGTCCGGCTGTCCGCTTTCTGTGCGGCGTGTCGGCGATGGCCCTACTCGGCACTGCCCAGATAGCGCTCGCCCAGGACGTTCCGTCCGACGGGGCGGAGGCCGCCGATCCCACCACGGTCGGGACCGAGGAAGACAACATCATCGTCGTCACCGGCATTCGCGCCAGCCTGGCCGAAGCGCAGCGGATCAAGCGAAATGCGCAAGGTGTCGTCGATGCGATCTCGGCGGAGGACATCGGCAAGTTTCCCGACACCAACCTCGCCGAATCGCTCCAGCGCATCACCGGCGTCTCGATCGACCGGGCAAACGGCGAAGGTTCGACCGTGACCGTGCGCGGCTTCGGCCCCGAATACAATCTGGTGCTGCTCAACGGTCGGCAGATGCCGACGTCGACGCTGGGCGACGGGGCCAGCGCGCCCGCCTCGCGCTCGTTCGATTTCGCCAACCTCGCTTCCGAAGGTGTCGCCGGGGTTGAGGTCTACAAGACCGGGCGCGCCGCGGTGCCGTCGGGCGGCATCGGTTCGACCATCAACATCAAGACGCCCCGTCCGCTCGACCGGTTCGGCCTGCGCGGCAGCATTGCGGGCAAGGCGGTGCTCGACACGTCGCGCAACGGCGATACGGTCATCACGCCCGAGTTTTCCGGCATCATTTCCGATACCTTCGCGGACGAGCGTTTCGGCGTCCTGCTGGCGGGTTCGTACCAGCGCCGGAAGGCGAGCGTGAATTCCGCCAGCGTCGGTTTTCGCGACGGCTTCGTAGGCGACCCGGCCGTGAACGCGGCCAACCAGAACACCTGGGGCGAGCTCAATCCGGCGGGAACGAACATCATCAATCGCCCGACGGGTACCGACGTCTACGAAATTCCGCAAAATGCCGCCTACGACCTGATCGATATCGATCGCGAGCGGATCAACGGCCAGGCGGTCTTGCAGTACCGGCCCACCGACACGCTGACGGCGACGGTCGACTACACCTATTCGCGCAACCAGGTGGAGGTGCGCGATTCCAGTGTCGGCATCTGGTTCAACTTCGGCGACACCTCCAGCGAGTGGACCGACGGTCCGAACGCGGGGCCGGTGTTCTATTCGGAGAATTTCGCCCCCGGCAAGGATCTTGCCTATAGCGGCGCGCTCACCGCCAATGTGAGCGAGAACAAGTCGCTGGGCGGCAACCTGACCTGGGAAGCGCCGGGCAACATCACGCTGGTGCTCGACGCGCATCACTCGACCGCGGAATCGCGCCCGACCAACAAGTACGGGACGAGTACGTCGATCGGCAATTCGATCTTCGGTGTTCAGTCGCAGACGATCGATTTCACGCAGGATCTGCCGATCCTGTCCTACACCATGTACCCGGGCATCGATCCGCTCGATCGGTCGCTGATCACGCCCACGGGCAACTCGTTCCGCAACGCCTATTTCCGCGACGAGATCAACCAAGTCCAGCTGACGGGTCACTGGGAAGCCGAGAGCGATTTCCTCGACAGCATCGATGCGGGCTTCTCCTTCGTCGATAACAAGGTGCGTTCGGCCTACGGCTTCATCCAGAACGACACCTGGGGCGGGATCGGGCCGGCTTCCGACATTCCGGACGACCTGTTCACGCAGGTGTCGGTGCCGGACAAGTTCGACGGCGTCGATGGCGCGGGCGCGGGCATCATTCCGGCGCTCTACTACTTCGATTTCGAGAGCATGGCCGACCGGCTGGAGGGGCTCTACAACATCTGCAGCGATCCGCAGACGGGATCGGCGCAGCCGGGCACCTGCCTTGCCGATTACACCGTGGATCGTCGCATCCGCGAAAAGACGATTTCACCTTTCATCCAGGCGAACTTCGAATTCTACGTCGACGATCGCCCCGCGCACGTCATCGCGGGCGTCCGTTACGACCGGACCAAGGTGGATTCTTCCGCCCTGGTGCCGATCCCGACCGGGACCCGCTGGGTGTCGGCCAACGAATTCTCGGTCATCTATTCGGCGGACAGCGACTTCACGAGCTTCTCCGGGAAGTACGACAACTGGCTGCCCGCGATCGACTTCGATTTCGAACCGTTTGACGACGTGAAGCTGCGCGCTTCGTACAGCCACACGATCACCCGGGCGGATTACGCGAGCTTGCAGGGCGGATTTACCATCGCCTCCAACCCGCGGATCGGCGGCGGAACGGGCAGCCAGGGCAATCCCGGCCTGCTCCCGTACAAGTCCAAGAACCTCGATCTGTCGGCGGAGTGGTATTACGGCCCGCTCAGCTATGTGTCGGTCGGCTTTTTCAACAAGAACGTGAAGAATTTCATCAGCTCGACGCAGTTCAACACCTCTGCCTTCGGACTGACCAATCCCGCTGCGGGGCCGCGCTACGACGCGGCGGTCGCGGCGCTGGGCACGGACGATGCGATCCAGGTGCGCGACTACATCCTGCGCAACTATCCCGACTCCTCGAACGTGACGGGCACGGTCGACGTCGGCAACACCACCTATCTGACCGGCGACATCTTCGGAACGGCGGAGGACCCGCTGTTCAACTTCCAGGTCAACCAGCCGTTCAACAGCGACCGGACCGCCAACATCCACGGCTGGGAGTTCGCCGTTCAGCACAGCTTCTGGGAAACCGGCTTCGGCGTGATCCTGAACTATACGATCGTGCGCGGCGACGCCACGTACGACAACACGCAGAGCCCGTATCAGGACCAGTTCGCGCTGACCGGCCTCAGCGACAGCGCCAACGCGGTCGTATTCTACGACAAGAACGGCTTCCAGGCGCGCGTCGCCTACAACTGGCGGGACGAGTTCTTCGCCGGGGGATCGTTCGACCCGGTCTATGTCGAGGCTTACGGGCAAGTCGATGCGTCGGCGAGCTACGAGTTCGACAATGGCGTGTCGGTCTTTGCCGAGGCGATCAATCTGACCAACGCCGGTCGGCGCGGCCATCGCCGGTCGGACAATTTCGTGACCTTCGCCCAACCGGGATATGCCCGATATGCGGCGGGCGTTCGCTTCACGTTCTGATCGAGCGGGGTTGAACCGCGCCTGGCGATGGGCAAAACAGGCATGGCGCGCCGCGACGGTCGAACGGACCGGATGGGGCGCGCCCGCCACCCTGGAAGCACGCTTGGACAGATCGGATCGACGGATCATGAACTTCGGCGGCACCGCCAGCAGCCCTCCGCCCTGTAACGAAGGGGCGGGCAGGGACGCAGCATCTTGCGCGACGGAAGGCGAATTATGAACGGTCGCACGACAGCCCACGCGATCCTCGACACCCAGAGCCATGCCGACCTGCGGGTCGCATCCGGTGCGTCCGCGGAGTTCGGCGACGCCATCATGGCCTGCCCGGTCATGCCGAACGAGTTCCGCCAGGCGCAGGCGCATTTCCCCATCCTGTTCCGGCTCGATACGGAACAGCGAACCTTCACCGCCCAGGCCCTGTTCGGCTTCGAAACGGGCGAGAACCTGTTCCTGAGCGATGGGCGATGGGATGCGAGGTACCGCCCGCTGGCGATGGCGGTGCAGCCGTTCCTCATCGGTCGGTCGGAAGGGGGGGCGCGCGCGCAGGTTCACGTCGACATGGCTAGTCCGCGGATCGGGCACGCCGACGGGGAGCGCGTCTTCGGCGACGACGGGCGACCGACCCCCTATCTGGATGGCGTTTCCGAGATGCTCGGCCTTCTGGACGAAGGCTACCGGGCGAGCGGTGCGTTCTTCGAGGCGCTGGAGCGGTATGAGCTGCTCGAACCGTTCTCGCTGGAGGTGCCGCTGGCGGACGGTTCGCGCAACCGGCTGGTCGGTTTCCACATCATCGACGAGGACCGGCTGCGGCTGCTCGATCCCGACGCGCTGGGGGAGCTTCACGCGCAGGACCATCTGCTGCCGATCTTCATGGCAATAGGATCGCTGGCGCAGATCGGCGAACTGGTCGATCGCAAGAACCGCAGGCTGACCGATGGCTGAGGCCGATCCACGGCCCTCTTCTCCCATCGCCCCGGTGGCCGAGCGGACGCTCGATCCGGGGCCGGCGCTCGATGCCGCTCTTCGCGCCGCCCGCGAACCGTTCGTCGTGCGCGGTTTGGCGGCGCAATGGCCGCTCGTGCAGGCCGGTCGCGTCTCCAACCGGGCCGCACGCGCATACCTCCTGGAACGGGCAAAGGACGTGCCCTTCGTGGTGTCCGTCGGCTCCGCCGACGCAGGCGGGCGCCTGTTCTACGACGATCGCATGCAGATGAATTTCCGTAGCGGGCGGGCGCGCCTGCCGGAAATCTTCGGCGGCATCGATGAGGCGGAAGGGAGGCCCGACGCGGCTACGGTCTATCTCTCCTCCATCGACATGCACCAGTTCTTCGACGGTCTGTACCAGGACAACCACGTCGATCTGGGCGACCGCTCCGTCATTTCCAGCATCTGGATCGGCACGCGCACGCGCATCGCCGCGCACAACGATTTTCCCGACAATCTGGCGGTGTGCACGGTCGGCCGGCGGCGGTTCACGCTGTTTCCGCCGGACCAGTTCGACAATCTCTACCTCGGTCCGATCGACAATACGCCCGCCGGGCGCGCGGTCAGCATGGTCGACCTCCACGCGCCGGATTTCGAACGCCATCCGCGCTTTGCCGAGGCGCTGCGCCATGCGCTGGTCGCCGAGCTGGAGCCCGGGGATGCCTTGTTCATCCCGTCGATGTGGTGGCACCATGTCGAAGGGCTGGATGCATTCAACGCGCTGGTGAATTTCTGGTGGCGCGAAACCCCGAACTATCTCGGCCAGCCGCAGAATGCCCTCAACCACGCGATCCTAGCCGTCCGCGACTTGCCGGCCGAGCAGAAGGCGCTGTGGCGCCGTCTGTTCGACCACTACGTCTTCGACAATGGCCCCGACGTCACCGATCACATCCCCGAAGGAGGAAGAGGCGTGCTTGATCCTCTCACTGCGGAAAGCGCCGGGCGACTGCGCGCGTTTCTGTTGCGGTCGCTGAGCCGATGAGTGTGGCCGAACGGGGCGCGACGCCGCGCCGCATCGTGATCGCAGGCGGGGGTACCGCAGGCTGGATGGCGGCCGCCGCGATCGCGCGCACGATGGGCCGCGCGGCATCGGTCACGCTGGTCGAATCCGACGTGATCGGAACGGTGGGCGTGGGCGAAAGCACGATCCCGCCGCTGGTGACCTTCAACCGGTTGCTGGGCATCAACGAAGCCGATTTCATGCGCGAGACCCGCGCTACCTTCAAGCTGGGCATCCAGTTCGACAATTGGCGCGAGCGGGGCGAGGGGTATTTCCATTCCTTCGGCGTGACCGGGCGCGATCACTGGGCGGCGGGCTTCCAGCATTTCTGGGTCGAAGGCCGCCGCCGCGGGCATGACGCCCCCTACGACGCATACTGCCTGGAACTGAAGGCGGCGCACGCAGGCCGCTTCGCGCACTTGCCCGACGACCGGATGAACTACGCCTACCAGCTCGACAGCGCGTGCTATGCGCGGTTCCTGCGGACCATGGCGGAAGGCGATGGGGCAACGCGGATCGAGGGAAAGATCGCGCAGGTGCAACTGAACGCCGAAAGCGGCGACATCGCCGCGCTGGTGCTGGAATCGGGCCAGCGCATCGAAGGCGACCTGTTCCTCGATTGCACCGGCTTTCGGGCGTTGCTGATCGAGGGGGCGCTGCACGCGGGCTACGACGACTGGAGCCATTACCTGCCGTGCGATGCGGCCATCGCGGTCCAGACGCGCTCCGTCGGATCGCCGCCGCCGTTCACCCGGGCGATCGCGCACGATGCCGGCTGGCAATGGCGCATCCCGCTGCAGCACCGCCGCGGCAACGGCATCGTCTATTGCAGCCGCTATCTCGAGAGGGACGCCGCGCTCGACCGGCTGATGAGCACCATCGAGGGTGAGCCGATCAGCGAACCCAACATGCTGCGCTTCGTGACCGGCGCGCGCCGTCGCCAGTGGTACCGCAACTGCATCGCCATCGGGTTGTCGGCAGGGTTCATGGAGCCGCTGGAATCGACCAGCATCCACCTGATCCAGCGCGCCGTGCTGCGGCTCATCCGGATGCTGCCCGCCGGCCCCGTCAGCGACCACGACGTGGCCGAATTCAACGAGCAGCAGTTTACCGACATGGAACAGATCAGGGATTTTCTGATTCTGCATTACAAGGCGACCGACCGCCGCGACAGCCCGTTCTGGCGGTATTGCGCGGCCATGGACATTCCCGAAAGTCTGGAGCAGCGGATCGGCCTGTTCCGCGAGACGGGGCGCGTGTTCCGCAAGAACGAGGAATTGTTCGGGGAGAACAGCTGGGTCCAGGTGATGATGGGGCAGGGAATCACCCCGGACAGCCACCACCCGATCTGCGCCAAGCTGAGCGACGACGAGCTCGACCGGTTGCTGGGGACATTGCGGGACAATGTCGAAAAGACCGTTGCGTCGCTGCCCTCGCACCAGGCCTATGTCGCGCGATATTGCGGTGCGCGCGAGCCCGAAACCGTCTGAAGCCGGTCGGCGATCGCGTACCGGCTTGGCGATCCAGCGCGGGCGGGGCTAGGGCTGCGACAATCTGGTGAAGGGGCATTCGTAAATGGCAAGGCGGCGACAAGCGGTCACGATAAAGCATGTCGCGGCGGATGCGGGCGTTTCGCTGCAGACGGTCAGCCGCGTGATCAACAAGGAGCCTACCGTGCGCCCCGCAACCTCGCGCCGGGTGCAGGAATCCATCGATCGGCTGGGCTATGTGCCGTCCATCGCGGCGCAGCGGATGCGCGGCCACAGGTCCTACATCATCCTTGCGCTCAACGACCGGGATCGCACGATATCCGATTGGCAGGAACGGCAGGGCGCCGACTGGGTCGACCAGATGTTGCTGGGCGGGATGCTGAAATGCGCCGAACACGGCTATCGCCTGATGTTCGAGCTGGTCGATACGCACAGCGACCATGTGGAGCGCGAACTGGACGCGGCCCTCGCCGCATTGCAGCCCGACGGCGTGATCCTGACCCCGCCGCATTCCGACAATGCTCAGATCGTCGGTTTGCTGGCCGGGGCCAACATCCCCTTCGCCCGGATCGGATCGTTGGGAAGCGACGGAGGCTTTTCCCTCACGATGGACGATGCGGGCTCGGCCCGTCTCGCGACGCAGCATCTCATCGACCTCGGCCATTGCCGCATCGGGCTGATTGCCGGTCCGCCCGAATACGGGCTGAGCGCGTGGCGCGTGCGCGGCTGGCAGGAGGCGATGAACGCAGCCGGCCTGCCGACCGAGGGGCTGCTGGAAGCGGGCGATTTCGGCTACGACAGCGGGGCCGTCGCGGCGCGCAGCCTGCTTGAACGCGCGCATCGGCCCAGCGCGATCGTGGCCAGCAGCGACAAGATGACGCTGGCGACGCTAGAAACCGCCCGATCCCTGGGGCTGGAGGTGCCGCGCGACCTGTCGCTGATCAGTTTCGACAACACGCCGATCGCGCGCTTCACCCACCCGCCGCTGACCGCCGTCGACCAACCGATCGCGGCAACCGTCGCGCGCGCCGTCGAACTCCTTATCAAGGCGCAGGCGGGCGGAGCGCCGCCGGAAACGCCGGTCGTCGTGCCCGGCTCGCTGGTCCAGCGCGCCTCCACCGCCGCGCCGCTCGATCCGGGACGCGATGCAGGGTGACGCGCACGAGGCGAAGGCCGCGGGCCAGCCCCTGCGCTTCCTGCTTCTCTATGCCCTCGCGTGGGCGGGGGGCGCGATCGCCTATATCCCCTTCCTGACGCTGTTCCTTCCCGTCCGGGTCGCGGAGATCTCCGGCGGGCAGGAGGTCGAGGGGCTCGGCTATCTCACCTTCGTCGGCGCGATCGCGGCAAGTCTGGGCGGGATCGTCTTCGGGCTGCTCAGCGATCTCACGCGGGACCGCCGACGCTGGATCTGGGCCGGTCTGGCGACGAGCCTGGTGCTGCTTCTCGCAATGGAGCGGATCGAGGGGCTGTGGGCGATGACGGCCGCGCTCGTGGCGTGGCAATTCGCCCTCAACATGATGCTGGGGCCGCTTGCCGCCCTTGCGGGCGACACGGTCCCCGACCGTCAGAAGGGGTTTCTGGGCGGGCTGCTAGCCTGCGCGCCTGCAGCGGGGGCCGCGGTCGGTGCGCTCGCGACCCACCCGGGAATCGGCAGCGCGACGGGTGCCCTGCTTCGATCAGGCGCGGAGACGGGCCGGTTCGCGATCGTCGCGCTCGTCGTGCTCGCCTGTGTTCTGCCGCTGCTGCTGTTCGGCAAGGCGCAGCCCGATCCCGCCTTGATGCGCGCGCTGCCGGAGGTTGCGGGCAAGGAAACCCCGGCCGACCGGGCGATAGCGCGCATGTGGATCGCACGGCTGTTCGTACAGATCGCCGAAGCGGCGTTGTTCGCATATCTCCTGTATTACTTCCGGTCGCTCGATCCCGCTATCGCGCCCGTGGACATCGCGCGCATCAACAGCGTGGTCCTGACCGTGTCCATTCCGCTCGCACTGCTGGCCGGGCGATGGGCGGATCGAAGCGGGAAAGCGATTCGGCCGCTGCGAACGAGCGCGGCGATCGCCGCCGGAAGCCTGCTGGTCATGGCGGTCGCTCCGGGGTTCGTGCCGGCCCTCGCAGGCTACATCGTCTTCGGGATATCCGGCGGCGTATTCTTTGCCCTTCACACCGCGCAGACGTTGCGCGTCCTGCCAAGGCCCAGCCGCCGCGGTCGCGACATCGGTCTGTTCAATCTCGCCAATACCGTTCCCTCGCTGATCATGCCGTGGCTGACCATTGCTATCGTGCCGAACTACGGCTTTTCCTCGCTTCTGTGGGCGCTGGCCCTGCTGGCGGGTGCGGCGGCGTTCCTCCTCGCTACCATCCGGGCATTACCCAAATCGGCTTGAATTTACGGCAGGCCCATGCAAGTCCTGCCGATGATAACGTTCACGCAAAAGTGGACCGCCATGTTTTTGGGAGGGAAATCGCGATCATGATCAAGCGGAGTTTGCAGGCGGCAGTGCTGCTGGTGAGTACGGCGGCCTGTGCGCAGATCGCGCCGGTATCGAGCACGCCCGCGGTCGGGGACCGGCAGGCGTCTTCGACCGCGCATCCGGATCTGTGGCCGCAGGCGCGAAGCCCGCAGGCGATTACCGATGCGGCGACCGAGGCGCGCATCGACCGGATGATTGCGGCCATGACCGTCCGCCAGAAGGTGGGTCAGACCATCCAGGCCGATATCAGCACCGTCACCCCGGCCGATTTGCGCCAGTATCCGCTCGGTTCCATCCTGGCGGGCGGCAACAGCGGACCCAACGGAGACGAACGATCGAGCGCGGCCGACTGGGACCGGTTGGTCGCCGGGTTCCGCGACGCCTCCGTCGCGCCGCGCGCCGAGGGCCTGGCCGTCCCGATCATCTTCGGGGTCGATGCGGTCCACGGCCACAACAACCTGCCCAATGCGACGATTTTCCCGCACAATATCGGCCTTGGCGCCGCGCACGATCCGGAGATGATCCGGCGCATCGGCGCCGCGACCGCGGCTGAAATCGCGGGAAGCGGGATCGAGTGGACCTTCGCCCCCACGCTCGCCGTGCCCCGCGATTTGCGCTGGGGTCGCACCTACGAAGGGTATTCGTCCGATCCCGCCCTCGTCGCATCCTATGCACGCGAGATGGTTCTGGGTCTGCAGGGCGAACTGCGCAGCGGGCAGGAACTGGCTAGCGATCGCGTCGCCGCGACGGCCAAGCATTTCCTCGCCGACGGCGGCACCGAAGGCGGGCAGGACCAGGGCGACGCCCAGATCTCCGAACGAGAGCTGATCGATGTTCACGCGCAGGGGTATCCCGCCGCCATCGATGCGGGCGCGCTGACGGTCATGGCGAGCTTTTCGAGCTGGAACGGTACGAAGAACCACGGCAACCGGTCGCTTCTCACCGATGTGCTCAAGGAGCGCATGGGCTTCGAGGGTTTCGTCGTCGGCGACTGGAACGGCCACGGTCAGGTCGAAGGCTGCACCGTGACGGACTGCCCCCGCGCGCTGGAGGCCGGGCTCGACCTGTTCATGGCGCCCGACAGCTGGAAGGGCCTGTTCGACAGCACACTTCGCGAAGTCGAGGCGGGCGAGATCCCGATGAGCCGGCTCGACGATGCGGTCCGTCGCATCCTGCGCGTCAAGGCGAAGCTCGGCCTGCTGGACGAGACGCCGCCGGTGCGCCGCGACTACGCGGCCATCGGCGCGCCGTCCCATCTGGCACTGGCGCGCGAAGCCGTCGCGAAATCGCTCGTCCTGCTGAAGAACAACGGCTCGGTTCTCCCGATCCGTCCCGGCGCGAAGGTGCTCGTCACGGGCGACGGGGCCGACGACATGGCCAGCCAGTCCGGCGGCTGGACGATCAGCTGGCAGGGCACCGACGTCACCCACCGCGACTTCACCAACGGCCAGACCATCTGGGAAGGGATCGAGGCCGCGGTGACCCAGGCCGGCGGGACGGCGCGCCTGTCGCAGGGCGGCGGCTTCACCGCGAAGCCCGACGTCGCGATCGTCGTCTTCGGCGAGAAGCCCTATGCCGAATTCCAGGGCGACGTGCCGACGCTGGACTATCAGCCCACGGGCGCGACCGACCTCGCCACGCTGAAGAAGCTGAAGGCAGCCGGCATTCCCGTGGTGGCGGTGTTCCTTTCCGGACGGCCGATGTTCACCAGCCCCGAAATCAATGCGTCGGACGCGTTCGTGGCGGCGTGGCTCCCTGGATCGCAAGGCGCCGGGGTCGCCGATGTTCTGGTGGCGCGCAAGGACGGCACCACGCCGCACGGGTTCACCGGCCGTCTGTCGTTCCCTTGGCCCGCCGACGCCCGCTCTCCGGTGACGAACCCGCTGTTCCCGCTGGGTTACGGACTGGATTATTCGACGAACCGGCCCGTCGCCCAATTGTCTGAAGATCCCGGAATCGATGTGGCGGCGGCTCTCAACGTCGCGAATTTCTACGAGGCGGGCCGGGCGCAGGCGCCGTGGACGATGAGCCTCACCGACAGCGGGGGGAAGCGTTCGGTTGGCCCCGGCCCGACGGCTAGCGCCGCCCGTGCCCTGGAAGCGCGACCGGTCGATTTCTCCGCGCAGGAGGATGCCAAGGCGATTGTGTGGACCGGGCCGGGCAGCGTCAGCATCGACGGGCCTGCCGCCGATCTTTCGCGGCAATTGAACAACGCGTTCGCGCTGCGCATCGACGGCCGGATCGACAGCCGCGGGCCCGGGCGCGTGTTGCTCGCGCTGGGCGATAGGACGTTCGACATCACCGATCGGGTCGCTCGCTTCCCGCTTGGCGAACCGGTCACGATGAAAATCCCGCTGCGGTGTTTCGCCGATGCGGGCGCCGACCTTTCCCAGATGGGCAACGCGCTGCGGATCACCGCCGATCGCGGGTTCGGAATGACGCTGGCCGCGGCCCGCGCCGAAGCGGTGGGCGAGGATCTGTCATGCCCCGCACCCGTGAGCGGATCGTGAGGAGGAACGGCATGATGATCGACGTTAGGCAGGCTTTCGCCCTCGCTTGTGTCGCGCTGCTGGCGACCGGGTGCCAGCCCGCGGCGCCGCTCGCGGTGCGCGGCGATCCATCGCAACAGGTGAAGTTCGCGGACGAATTCGACGGGGCCCAGCTCGACCGGACGAAGTGGAACGTCGAGGGGCCGGATTTCTGGGTCAACAACGAACAGCAGGCCTATATCGATTCGAGCGATACGATCGAATTGCTGCCGGCAGGATCGGTGCCCGGCGCCCAGGACGGGGTGCTGGCGCTGCGCCCGGTCTATCGCCAGGGTTTCGAAACCCCTTCGGGACGCACGACCGATTTCGTGTCGGGGCGTATCAACACCCGCGACAAGTTCGATTTCACTTACGGGACCGCGGCGGCGCGGATCAAGATGCCCGATGCGCAGGGCGTGTGGCCCGCCTTCTGGATGCTCGGATACGGCAAATGGCCGGGTGCGGGTGAGACCGACATCATGGAGTATGTAGGGGAGGCCGACTGGACCGGCGTCGCCATGCACGGTCCGGGCTATTCGGGCGAAACGCCGCTGGTGAACAAGCAGTTCTTCCCTAGCGGAACCGACGTGACCGACTGGCACGTCTATTCGGTCGACTGGACGCCCGACAGCTTCGTGTTCCGGGTGGACGGCCGCGCGATCTATCGTGTGACCCGCCCGATGGTCGAACACTATGGCAAGTGGGTCTACGACGATCCGCAGTACCTCATCCTGAACTTCGCGCTCGGCGGAGCCTATCCCGCCAAGACGAACGGGGTGGAGGAGCCCTATCCGGGGCTGCCCGCGGCCACGGTCGAGAAGATACGGCGCCAGGACGTGGCGATGTATGTCGACTGGGTCCGGGTGACCGGGCGTTGATCCGCGGCTGACGGGCGGGGTGGGCAGGACGCGCGGGCTTTCCGCGCCGACCCTGCCGCCCGTGCCGTCTTGCCCCTAGCGGTCCTTCTTCTTGAAACGCTTGCCCGGGCGGTCCTGTTGGGACGCGCCGCGCGGCTTCGCGAAGGCGGTCTTGCGATGCGGCTTCGCGTCGCGGCGGTTGCTGGCGAAGCCCTTGCGCGGCGGGCGCCCGGTGTCCTTCGGGCCCGTCTTGGACGGCTCGATCCGGATGGCGTCGCCTTCCTCGTCGCCCCCCGCGGTGCGTGAGACCGCGCTGGCGAAGCTGTCCGCGACCCCGCGGGGGATCTGCACGAAGCTCTCGGTCTGGCCGATGCGGATCGCGCCGATCTCGTTGCGGGTGATGTCGCCGCGGCGGCAGAGCGTCGGCAGCAGCCAGCGCGGTTCGGCGTTCTCGCGCCGGCCGATGTCCATGCGGAACCAGACCGTGTCCTCGAAACCGGGGCGGTGCCGCTCGGTCCGCGCCGCGCCCGCGTCGCGCGATCCGGCGGCGAGCTCTTCGGCCTTGGGCAGCTTCGCCCGGTGCGCATCGACCAGCATCTGCGCCAGCTGCTGCGGGCTGCGCTGCGAAAGCAGGCTTTCGATCAGTTCCTCGTCGCCCTCGACAGGCTCGACCGGAGCAAGCAGCACCTCGAGCAGGCGCTCGCGATCCTTCGTGCGGATGGCGGCGCGATCGGGCGCGCCGATCCATTCGGCATCGATCTTCGCATTGCGCAACATGCTCTCGACCCGGCGTCGGCGCGAGAACGGGACGATGAGCACCGCCGTGCCCTTCCGGCCAGCGCGGCCGGTGCGGCCCGAACGGTGCTGCAGCGTTTCCGCGTCGCGCGGAATCTCGACATGGACGACGAGGCTGAGGGACGGCAGGTCGATACCGCGCGCGGCGACATCGGTGGCAACGCAGACGCGAGCGCGGCCGTCGCGCAGCGTCTGCAGCGCGCGATTGCGTTCCGATTGCGTGTTCTCCCCCGACAGCGCGACGATGGCGAAGCCGCGCTGCTGCAGGGTTTCGTGCAGATGGCGGACCTTCTCGCGCGTGGCGCAGAACAGGATCGCCGTCTCCGCCTCGTGGAAACGCAGCAGGTTGACGACCGCGTTCTCCACCTCGGACGGCGAGACGGTGATCGCCTGGTAGGCGATATCGGCATGGCTGCGATCCGCGCTGACGGTGGCGATGCGCAGTGCGCCCTTCTGGTACCGCCGGGCCAGCGCCTCGATCGGCTTGGGCATGGTGGCCGAGAACAGCAGCGTGCGGCGCCCCTCGGGCGTCGCGTCGAGAATCGCCTCGATTTCCTCGCGGAATCCCATGTCGAGCATCTCGTCCGCTTCGTCGAGAACGATGGTGCGAAGCTCGCCCAGGTCCAGCGCGCCCCGTTCCACGTGATCGCGCAGGCGGCCAGGCGTGCCGACCACGATCGTCGCGCCGGAGCGCAGGGCCTGGCGTTCCTGCGAGGGGTTCATGCCGCCCACGCAGGTCGCGATGCGCCCACCCGCCTTCCGGTAGAGCCAGGCCAGCTCACGGCTGACCTGCAGTGCGAGTTCGCGCGTCGGGGCGATGACTAGTGCGAGCGGTGCGCGCGGCGCCGGCACGGTGCCGGCCTCGCTCAACAGGTCGTTCGCCATGGCAAGGCCGAATGCGACCGTCTTGCCCGAGCCCGTTCGCGCGGACACGACGAGGTCGCGGCCGGCCGCTTCGGGTTCGAGAACCGCGGCCTGAACATCCGTCGGCTCGGTATAGCCTTGCTCGGCAAGGGCGGTCTGCAGGGTCTGGGGAAGGGCGGCGAAAGTCATGGGAAAAGCCTCGGGCTCGCCCGACCGAGCGGGCGCGTTGAAAGGCCTTGCGCGGCCTTCGGAAGGGTAAGGGGGTGTGGGTCGAACGATCGCCGTTCGACGCCGCCGCGGCCCCCTTACGCCCGATTTGTCGATTTGGCTCGCAAAAAATGCCTGCACCCCTTCCGCATACGGATGCGGAAGGGTGGTGGCAGGTCGGTCAGGCGATACTTTCCATCAGGAAAACCTTGCCGGACAGCGCGTCTTCGTCAACCGCGCGGGCGAGCACCGCGGCAACGTCGCCACGCGCCGCCTTGCCCTTCGGATCGACCTCGTCGCCCAGCCGGACGTTCCGCTCGCCATCGTCCTGCGTCAGCGTGACGGGGCGAACGATGGTGTAGTCGAGGCCGGAGGCGATAAGGTGTTCGTCCGCCTCGTGCTTCGCCTTGAGGTAATGATAGAGGTCGGAGCTTTCGTCGGGATCGCCCGCCCCGACCGAACTCAGCATGACGAAGCGCCGGACATTCGCCGCGGCCGCGCGATCGATCAGAGACTTGGCCCCGTCGCGGTCGACCTTGTCCGTCATCTCGGCGCTGGTATTATCCCCGCCCGACCCGGCCGCGAAGACGACCACGTCGGCGCCCGCGCACACGTCTTCCGGCAGGTCGGTGAGATCGGCCTGGCGCAGATCCACCCCCTCGGGAAGCGCCGAGGTGTCGGAAGAGGCGCGATGCAGCGCGATGGGTTTGTGCCCGGCATCGAGCAACTGGCGTGCGAGGCGAAGGCCGGTATGTCCGGTGGCGCCGGCGATAAGTACGTTCATGGGATTTCTACCTGTCCGAATATGCGCGGCACTCTGACGCTGCCGCGAGATGGTGTATGCAAGGGTAACGCTTCGACCGGCGCGAAGTTGCATTCGACCCTGCCGGACCGCGGACGATCCCGCGGCAGCGGTCAAAGGAGCGACCGGGGTCGCGACCCAAGGTGCGCGCGTGCGAGAGATGACTTGCGCAACCCTCGGAAAGGGGAATAAGGTAGCGCTAACAAAAACCAGCGGCCCAACCGCGGTAGGGAGAGGGAAATTCATGGAAACGAGCCGGGGCAGCGTCAACATGGCGCTCATTTCCGCAATCGTGGCAGTCGCCACCATCGGCGGATTGCTGTTCGGATACGATAGCGGCGCGGTCAACGGCACGCAGGAGGGGCTGACCAACGCCTTCGAACTCAGCCCCGCATCGCTGGGCTTCACCGTCGGGTCGCTGCTGATCGGCTGCGCCTTTGGTGCGTTCTTTGCCGGGCGGCTGGCGGACGTGATCGGGCGGCGCAAGGTCATGATCCTGGCTGCGTTGATCTTCGTGTTCGGGGCGCTGGTGCAGGGGCTGACGGGCGACCACACCCTGTTCGTGATCGCGCGCTTCGCCGGGGGCATGGCGGTCGGTGCCGCCTCGGTCCTCTCCCCGCTCTACATCTCGGAAGTTGCACCGGCGAACATTCGCGGGCGGTTGACGACGGTGCAGCAGGTAATGATCATCTCGGGCCTGACCGGCGCGTTCCTGGTCAATTATTTCGTCGCCGGGGCCGCGGGCGGCTCTCTGAACGAGCTTGGCGGTGCGCCTGCGTGGCGGTGGATGTATCTGGCGCAGGCGGCGCCGGCGCTGGTGTTCCTGATCGCGCTGTTCTTCATTCCCGAAAGCCCGCGCTATCTCGTCAGCCGGCGGCGTGAGGACGAGGCGCGCACGGTGCTGACCCGGCTGTTCGGTGCGGAAACGGCGGAGCGCAAGATCGGCGAGATCCGCGCCAGTTTCGCCGACGACCACCGGCCCAGCCTGCGCGACGTAACCGCGCCCGGCACCATCTTCCGCCCGATCGTGTGGGCGGGGCTGGTGCTGGCGACGTTCCAGCAGTTCGTCGGCATCAACATCATCTTCTATTACGGGGAGACGCTTTGGAAGCTGGCGGGCGTATCGGAATCGGTCGCGCTCGAACGCAACATCATCTCCGGAATCGTGTCGATCGGGGCCGTGTTCGTGACCATCCTCTTCGTCGACAAGATCGGTCGCAAGCCGCTCCTCATGATCGGTTCGCTCGGCATGGCGGCGACGCTGGGCGCGATGACCTGGGCCTTCAGCGGCGCGGGCACCGATGCGGCGGGCAACCTGACGCTGGGCGATACGCCGGGCTACGTCGCGCTGGTCGCGGCCAACCTCTACGTGATCTTCTTCAATGCCAGCTGGGGCCCGGTCATGTGGGTCATGCTGGGCGAGATGTTCCCCAACCAGATCCGCGGATCGGCGCTGGCCGTCGCGGGGCTGGCGCAATGGGGCGCGAACTATCTGGTCGTGCAGAGCTTCCCGTGGATGGCGGACAATCTGGGGCTCGCTACGACCTACGCCTTCTACACCGCCAGTGCGGTCATCAGCTTCTTCCTCGTCAGGCGCTTCATCAACGAGACCAAGGGAAAGGAGCTGGAGGAGATGGAAGGGTGGGAAGCGCCCGCCGCCGCCGGGGACGCGATCGCCCCCGCGACGCGGCTGGACTGACCGGAGGCGGCGCGTGTCGGCAGAACCCACCATGCGCCGCCGCCCGGTCCGTGTCGTCGTCCTGGGCGGCGGCACGGCGGGCTGGATGAGCGCGGCCGCCATCGCTGCGCTGCTGCCCGACCTTGCCAGCGTCGATCTGGTCGAGAGCGAAGATATCGGCATTGTTGGCGTGGGCGAGGCGACGCTGCCCCACATTCGCGGTTTCGTCGAACGGCTCGGCATCGACGAGGCGGCCTTCATGAAGGCGACGCACGCGACCTACAAGTTGGGCATCGATTTCCGCGATTTCGGCCGCATCGGCGAAAGCTACATCCATCCTTTCGGCACGTTCGGCGAAAAGGTCGCCGATGTCGGTTTCCACCACTACTGGCTGGAGATGCAGCGCCGCGGGGAGGCGAGCGCCATCGGCGCGTATTCCTTCGCCGTCGCGGCGGCGCGGGCGAACCGCTTCGCGCCGCCCGACACGGGCGAGGGCCTGCGCTCCACCTATGGCTATGCCTATCAGTTCGATGCGACCCTGTTCGGCCCGTTCATGCGCGACCATGCGCTGAGCCTGGGTGTGACGCGGCACGAAGGGCTGGTGACCGGGGTGGAACGCGATGGCGCGAGCGGGGACGTCGCCGCGCTGGTGCTGAAGGATGGGCGCCGGATCGAAGGCGATCTGTTCATCGATTGCTCGGGCTTCCGATCCATCCTGCTAGGGGGTGAACTGGGCGCCGAATGGGAGGACTGGACGCACTGGCTGCCGTGCGACCGCGCCGCCGCCATGCCATGCCACCATGTGCCCGGCGCGCCGCTCAGGCCCTATACCACCGCCACGGCCATGCCCACGGGCTGGCGCTGGCAGATCCCTCTGCAGCACCGGATGGGCAATGGCTACGTCTTCGCCAGCGCCTTCACCGACGAAGATCACGCCTGCGAGGCGATCCGGCAGGCGGCCGAGGGGGAGCCGCTGGCCGATCCGCGCGTGCTCCGTTTCCGCCCCGGCCGCCGCGCCCGATCATGGGCGCACAACGTCGTCGGCGTGGGGCTGGCCAGCGGCTTCCTGGAGCCGCTCGAATCGACCTCGATCTATCTCGCGCAGATGGCGATCACCTATCTGGTCGAGCTGTTCCCCGCCGAAGGCGCGGTCGATCCGCGCGACCGGGACGAGTTCAACCGGCTGGTCGATATGGAATACGACCGGGTGCGCGACTTCCTGATCCTGCATTATCACGCGACCACGCGCGACGATTCCCCGTTCTGGGACCATGTGCGGACCATGACCGTGCCCGACAGCCTGGCCGCCAAGATGGCGCTATGGCGCGAGGCGGGCCGGATCGAGCGCTACGAGGACGGCCTGTTCTACGATGCGAGCTGGATCGCGGTTTATCTGGGGCAGGGCATGCTGCCGGAACGGCACGATCCGCGCGCGGCGATCGCCGATCCAGCGCGGGTGGCGCGCGCGCTCGAGCGGTTGCGCCACACGATCGGGGAAGACGTCGCGGCGCTGCCGGATCACCGTGCCTACCTGAACCGCGAGGCCGGACGCCTGGCCGAGGCGGCATGAGCAAGGCCCGCGCCCCGCTGCAACGGATTGTCGTCGCGGGGGCGGGGCAGGTCGGCGTACTGGCGGCCATCGCGGTGAAGCGCGCGGTCCCGGATGCGCAGGTCGCCGTAATCGGCATTCCGCCCGATCCCACCGCCTTTGCTGACCACGCCAGCGGCGCGCTGCCGTTCACCGTCCGCCTGCACGAACGGCTGGGTGTTTCGGAAGCCGCCCTCGTCGCCCGCGCCGGGGGAAGCCACCGGTTGCTGACCCGCTATTTCGGCTGGGGCGGCGGGGGAAGCCACGGTGCGGTACCTTATGGCGCACCGCTCGATCCCGCGCAGCGAACGGCCTTCGCACGCGAATGGGGCGGGGGCACGGCCCAGCGTGGCGGGGCGAGCCCGGCCACCGGGTCGATCGCGGAGGTGCTTACCGATGCTGGCCGGTTCGCGAGTGGCACGGATGGGAATACCGATCCGCTGGCGGGCCTGGAATACGGTATGCGCTGGAACCCGCCGGCCTATCGCGATCTGTTGATCGCCGGCGCGCGCGCGCTGGGTATCGACTACGTTTCGGCGGACATCGCAGGGGCGCGGCCCGACGGGCAGGGCGGGTTCGCCGCGCTGGTTCTGGAGGATGGGTCCGAGCTGGAGGCCGACCTGATCCTCGATTGCAGCGGCCCTGCCGCACGCGTGCTGAGCGCGCTGCCCGATCATGGGCGGAGCGACTGGTCGCCCCACCTGCCGGTAGCACGGGTGATGGTCGCGTCGCCTGGTTCTCCCATGGCGGCGCTGGAAGATCGCTACACGCTGCTGGACCAGGGGTGGCTGGGCGAGCTGGCCGGACGCGACGGCCTGCGCCGGATGCTGGGCCTCGCGTCCGGTGTGAGCGATGCCGCAGGCGCCGAGGCCCTGGGCTGCGAGCCGCAGATCGTTCTGCCGGTGGCGCCCGGCTGCGCGCAGCGGGCATGGATCGGCAACGTCGTCGCGCTGGGCGATGCGGCGGCGACGTTCGACCCACTCTCCGGCCTCAATCTCGACCTTGCGCACCGCCAGCTCGACCTGCTGCTCGAACTGCTGCCCGGGCGCGAGATCGTGGGCGGCGAACGGGCCGAATTCAACCGGCGCGCCGACCTGATGGCGCACGGCGTGCGCAACACGCTGGCCGCGCATTTCGCGGCCCCGCGCGCGCAGGCGATTTTCGGGGCCCGCGCACAGCCCGGTTCGGTCGAGCAAACTCTGGACCAGTTTTCCCGGCGCGGCCGCCTGCCGTTCCAGGACGAGGCGTCCTTCCTTCCGGAAGAGCGTCAGCGGCTGTTCGCCGCGCTTGGCCATCCGCGCGGCATTCCCCCGCAGGAGCGGGCCGTTTCGGAAGGGGCGATCGAGGCGGCGCGCCGGGCCTTCGCGGCGCAGGCAAAGGCCGCTTTGGCCGCGAGCCCACCCTACACCCGGTGGCTCGCCCAAGTCGCCCGCGGCTAGGCCAGCGCCTGCCGGATGGTCCGGCGCATCCGCGCAAACAGGTCCGGTTCGGGCGGACCCAGCATGCCCTTCGCCTGGGCCGGCAGATGCGCCGCCGGGTCGCCCGCGCTCTCGAACACGTAGTAATCCAGCATGGTGCGCCACACGTCGCGCTGGGCCGGCGGCAGGTGGCGAAGCGACAGCATCGCGTGAAGCAGCGCGTCGTAAGGGCTGCCGAGCGCTTCCTGCCGGCCCTCGACCCACCAGTAATTGACCAGGATGCTGACCGGCGAAAGCGATGTGACGCCATGCCACCAGCCATAGGGAATGTAGATTGCGTCGCCCGGCTCCAGCATGGCTTCGCGCGCGCTTTCCCATGCCGCGACGAAGCGGGGATACCGCCTGAGATCCGGCGCGTCGGGATCGACCATGCTGACCGGGGTCCCCGCCGGTGTCAGCTCCAGCGGACCGGGGTAGAGATTGCCGATCTGGTCGGGCGGGAACAGCGTGAAGCGACGCTGCCCCGCGACGCAGGCGGCGATGTTTTCCTTGATATCGTAGTGCGGCGCGACACGGATGCGATTGCCGATCCAGATGCGCGGGCGCACCCGCGGCAGCAGCGCGAGCCGATTTTTTGCCGCGACTGCCGGTAGCAGCGAAGCGAGGTCTTCCGACTGCACGGCAAGCGCGGGCACGTCTTCGACCGAGCGCGCCTTCAGCAAATCGGCGAGGAAGACGGCGAGGTTTCCCTCTGCGCTATGGAAATTGAGGCCGGTGAGGGCGGGCGTGTAGAAGAAGCGCCCGTTCTCGCCCGCCGGTGCGGCGATCGCGCGGACCGGCCGCGCCGCCTTATCCCGCGTAAGGTAGGCGACCACCGCTTCGTCGCCCCGGCGCGCCTCCGCGACCAGCGGCCAGTCTGCGACCAGACCCCGGATTACCACCGGTCTGCCGGCTGCGCGGATTTGCGCGAGCCGCTGCGCATCGACGGGCTCCGCCACCTCGTCCAGCGGCGCGGCGGGCGCCAGTCGGGTCATGCGGCGGCGCGCGCCGACCGGTCCATCTCGCTGCCGTTCGCGCGCAGGAACTCGTCCTGACTGGGCAATTGCGCGACCGTGGTTGCCACCACCTCACGGATGTGTTCGAGCCGCCGCACGGTCTCGTCGTCGTCCAGCAGGTGGGCGATGGGGTGGAACCCGCGCGGCTCGACCCCCTGACCGGTCATGACGGACAGCCAGCTGGTTTCGGTGAACAGCTCGTTGTGCTCGCGGATCACCCGGCCCGAGCTTTCGAACATCGCCAGCTTCTCGGCTAGCGCGGGTGGCGGGTCGAGCGCGCGGCAATAGCGCCAGAACTCGGAATCGTCGCGCTCCGTCGCCTTGTAATGAAGCACCAGGAAGTCGCGGATGTCGACATAGTCGCGTACGCTCTCGCGGTTGAAGCGGTCGCGTTCCGCGTCCCCGAAGGCGGTCGTCGGCAACAGGGCCATCAGTCTCGCGATTCCCGACTGGACGAGATGGATGGCGGTCGATTCCAGCGGTTCGAGGAAGCCGCCCGCCAGCCCCAGCGCGACCACGTTCTTCTCCCACAACCGTTCGCGGCGACCGGCCGTGAACCGGATCCGGTTGGGTTCCGCGATCGGTTCGCCGTCGAGCGAGGAGAGCAGCAGGTCGAGCGCGGTCTCGTCGTCCATGTGCGCGGACGAATAGACGTGGCCGTTACCCAGGCGGTGCTGCAGCGGGATGCGCCATTGCCAGCCGGCGGGCCGCGCGGTGGACCGGGTGAGCGGTTCGTGGTCGCCGCCCAGCGTGCACGGCAGCGCGACCGCGCGGTCGCACGGCAGCCATTTCGACCAGTCGGTGAAGGGAACGCCCAGCGTCTGGCCCAGCAGCAGGGAGCGGAACCCCGAACAATCGACGAACAGTTCGCCCGGGATGCGCTGGCCATCCTCGAGCTTGACCGCGCCGACATGGCCGGTCGCACCGTCCTGCTCGACTTCGACGACGCGGCCCTCGACCCGCACGACGCCCTGCCGCTCCGCCCGCTGGCGCAGGAACCGGGCGTAGCGCGACGCATCGAACTGAAATGCATAGGCGAGTTTCGACAGCGGCGAATTGCGCTGGTCGGGGCGGGGCCAGGCCATCTTGCCCGCCTTGCCGGTCATCGCGGCGATGGAATATTCGTCCAGCGGCGCAGTCTGACCCAGCGCCTGCCCGCGCAGCCAGAAATGCTGGAACTCGATCCCCAGCATGTCGAGGCCGTAGGTACCGAAGGGGTGGACGTAGGAATGGCCCACCCGCAGCCAGTCGACGAATTCGATCCCCAGCTTGTAGGTCGCGCGCGTTTCGCGGACGAACTCAGCCTCGTCGATCTCGAGCAAGCGATTGAAACCGACGATCTGCGGGATCGTCGCCTCCCCGACACCGACCGTGCCGATCGCCTCGCTTTCCACCAGCGTGATGGAGAGCCCCGGAAGCTTGCCCAGGATGCGGGACATCGCGGCCGCGGCCATCCATCCGGCGGTGCCGCCGCCCACGATGACGATCTCGCGCAGGGGTTCGCCGGTCATCGGGTGGCCACCTGCGGCGCGGCCATCGCCATCCCCTCATCGTGCCAGGCCCCCGCCTGACGCAGGAACGCTTCCTGCGTGGGCAGGCGATCGGCCGCGGTGCGGTAGGTACCCCGCATCTGTTCCATCGCGCGCCCCACCTTGTCCGCGTCCAGCGCATCGGCAATGGGATCGTGCCTGTGCGGCCAGACGTTCTGGCCCAACATGACGGCCACCCAGCTGGGCAGCGCGAACAGTTCCGCATTCTCGCGGAACACGCGGCCGTGCAATTGCCACAGGTGCATCTTGCGGGCGAGCGATTCGGGGACGTCCATGGCACGAACGTAGCGCCAGAACGGCGTGTCGTCGCGCTGCGTCGCCTTGTAATGCAGGATCACGAAATCGCGCACGTCCTCGTACAGGGCGCGCATCCCGCGATTGTACTCGTCGCGCTCGACCGGATCGATCCGATCGCCGGGGAACAGCGCGAACAGGCGCTGGATCCCGTTCTGGACGAGATGGATCGCGGTCGATTCGAGCGGTTCGACGAAGCCCGCCGACAGCCCGAGCGCGACCACGTTGTTGACCCAGGCGCGCCGCCGCATTCCGGTGGTGAAGCGCAGGAGGCGTGGCTCGGCAAGCGGGTCGCCCTGAGCGGTTGCGCGCAGCGTCGCTTCGGCCGTATCGGCATCGGTGAAGCGGCTGGAAAAGACATGTCCGTTCCCGGTGCGGTGCTGCAAAGGGATGCGCCACTGCCAACCGGCGTCGTGAGCGGTGGCACGGGTGAAGGGCGCAGGGGACGCATGCTCGTGCGTCGGCATCGCGATCGCCCGATCCATCGGCAGCCAGTGCGACCAGTCCTCGTACCCGGTTTCCAGCGTTTCCTCGATCAGCAGGCCGCGAAAGCCGGAGCAATCGATGAACAGATCGCCCGCGATGCGCCGGCCATCGTCCAGTTCGACGGATGCCACGTCGCCGCTCTCACCGTCGCGATGGACCGCGACGATCCGCCCCTCGTGCCGGACCGTGCCCTGCCGCTCGGCCAGGCGCCGCAGATAGCGCGCATAGAGGGCGGCGTCGAAATGGAAGGCGTAGAGCATTTCGCCGAGGGGAGGGCGGGCGCCGGGGGCGGGCCGGGCGAACCGGCCAGCGGCGGCGGCGGCCGCGCTCATCGAATAGGCCGAGATGGACGAGGCGTCGCCGCCGCGCGCCCGCTCGCGCAGGTAAAGCTGGTGGAAGGCGATACCGTGCAGATCCTGCCCGAACCCGCCGAAGGGATGGATGTAGCGGTCGCCCTTGCGCCCCCAGTTCACGAACTCGATCCCCAGCTTGAACGTGCCGCGCGTCTCGCGCAGGAATTCGTTCTCCGGAATATCGAGCAGGCCGTTGAACGCGCGAATCGGCGGGATGGTCGCCTCGCCGACGCCGACCGTTCCGATCGCATCCGATTCGACCAGCGAGATCGTCCTGGCCCCGTCGTCGAAATACCGCGACAGGGCCGCCGCCGCCATCCATCCGGCGGTCCCCCCGCCGATAATGACAACCGAATTGGTACCGGTATCAGTCACCCGAATCTTTCGCTCCCACCCCTGATGGTGCATCATTCTTGCAACAGGGATTTGCTAACCATCGCGGAACGGTCTTGCAAACGAATCCGCCCCGGTCTAGCCAGAACGGAACGAGCGTAAAGCCGACTGCCACATAATGGTAGCGCTAACATGGGGAGGAACATCTGGTGCCTGAGGCAAACCACACCACTTTCGTATCCGCAGGACGCGACGCGCAGGTGCTGCGCGCTTCGCTGAAAGCGGGCGCATCCGCCTTCGCCGTAGGGATGCTGCTATTCGCTCAGGCGGCGCAGGCGCAGGAAGAAAACCCCGCAGCCGAACCGCAGACGGTGGAGACTACACCGCCCGGCGAAGACAACATCATCGTCGTCACCGGCATCCGCCAATCGCTTGCCAATTCGCAGGATATCAAGCGCGATGCAGACACCGTGGTCGACGCGATCACGGCCGAAGACATCGGGGCGCTCCCCGACCGTTCCGTGACGGAGGCGCTGCAGCGCGTGCCCGGCATCGCCATCAACCGGTTTGCCGGATCGAACGATCCCGACCACTTCTCCGTCGAGGGATCGGGCGTCACCGTACGCGGCCTCAATTTCGTGCGGTCGGAATTCAACGGACGCACGGCGTTCGCCGCCGGGGTGAACGGCCAGGCGCTGAACTTCGCCGATGTGCCGGCGGAACTGCTCGGCTCGGTCATCATCAGCAAGAACGCCACCGCCGACATGATCGAGGGCGGGCTCGCCGGTACGGTCAATCTCAATACGCGCAAGCCGTTCGATCGCCGCGGATTTCATATCGGCGCCAGCGCAGAGGCGAATTACGGCGACTTCCGCAAGGAATGGACCCCGACCTTCTCGGGCTTGCTCAGCAATACCTGGGACACGGAAATCGGCACCTTCGGCATCCTCGCGAGCGGATCCTATTCGCGCATCAAGAGCCGGGCCGACGGTATCCAGGTCGCCAATTACCAGACGCGCGACGGGCAGCTCGTGCAGGCGGCGACCACCGCCAACACCTTCATCTGCCGCAATCCCCTGCCGGCTCCGACCGACACGATGACGCTGCCACCCGTCAATGCGCGGTGCGGCGATTTCGGCAGCGCGGGTGCGGACGGCTTCGCCGATTACGCCGACTATCGCGTGTCGCCCGTGGGCGGCCAGTTCCGGACGCAGGAATTCGACCGAAAGCGCGACGGGATTGCCGTTTCCGCACAGTTCGAAAGCATCGACCAGCGTACCACGATTACCGCGGAATTCATCCGGTCGCACACGACGAACGACTGGGGCGAATATACCTACGAGGCGGCGCCCGACCTGTCGGAATACTCGACCTACCCGATCGGTTGCTTGCAGAACAGCGACGGCCCGAACCAGGTCGACAGCAACGGCACCGTCAATCCGGACGACGAGACCCCGCCTCGCGCGCAATGTCCGGTCGGCGGATATACCGATTTCGCCTATGACGAGAACAATCTGTTCCAATCGGGCTATATCGTCGACGCCAGCAATGGCTGGCGCGGCGATCCGGCGCTGTCCCCCTTCGTGCCGATCGGGGGCTCGCAATATTCGCTCGCCCGCCGGCAGGTTGCGGAAGAGCGGACCAACAGCGATTACAGCCTCAACCTGAAGCACGATTTCACCGACCGGCTGCATCTCGAAGTGGATGCGCAATACGCGACCTCGCGCAGCCAGAACCTCGACCTCAGCGTGTTCGGCTCGCTGTTTGCCGATACCGAACTCGATATCTCGGGCGATGTGCCCTCGGCTACGCCGCACAAGCCGCAATATCTGGGCTACACCTGGTCGACGCCGGGCGAAGCGCTGGCCAATGCGACGGACGAGCAGTATTTCTCCGACCCGCGCTTCCAGTTCTGGCGCGCGGCGATGGACCATGCGGAGGACAGCCGCGGCGACCAGTTCGCGCTGGCCGCCGATCTCGAATACGAGTTCGAGGAGGATTCCTTCCTGCGCCGGGCGAAGATCGGCGGTCGCTTCCAGGGCCGCGACCAAGCGATACGCTATACCACCTATAACTGGGGCATGCTCAGCGAGGTGTGGTCGGGCAGCCGGCCGGTCAATTTCGACGATACCGACCCTGCCGCCAGCGAGCGGTACGAATTCCCGGACTTCTTCCGCGGGCAGACCGCGCAGCCGCCGGGCGGGTTCTACTATTCAGGCGATCTGATCGGCGATTACGACGGCGCTGTCGACTTCCTGCGCGGCGTGCAGGCGGAAACCACCGCACGTGGCGGCGCGCCGACCTGGAATCCGCTGGCGCAGCGGCCCAATGCGATCGCGGGGTCGTACTACACCCCCGCCGACATTCAGCAGATCGACCAGGACGACTATGCCCTGTACGGGATGGTCAACTTCGGATCGGACGACATTTTCGGCGGCATCCGCGCGACCGGCAATATCGGCGTGCGCTATGTGCGCACCGATCTGTCGTCCGCCGGGTTCACCGGACCCGGAACGCAGAGCGATCTCAATATCGCGCAGCCTTACGACGTCCGCTGCGCCTTGCGGGATCGTCCGGCTGCGGCCGGCGGCGGGCAGGCCCGCCCGGGCGGACTGTGCCAGATCGGCGAGGCGGCGTACGAATCGCTCAGGCAGTTCGTCGACGGTTCCTATGTCTACGAACAGGTCGACAACAGTTACGACTACCTGCTGCCGAGCATGAACCTGAAGTTCGGGTTGAGCAGCGATCTCATCTTCCGCCTCGCGGTTTCGAAGGTGCTGACGCGCCCGGAGAACGGCTACATCCGCAACTACTTCACGCCCGCGTTGGACGTGACGGGCAATTTTACCGGTGCGGCGGGCGATCCCACCTTGCTGCCGGCGACCGCATGGCAGTTCGATGCCAGCCTGGAATGGTATTTCGCACGGGTCGGCTCGCTGACGTTCAACGCCTTCGCGAAGGACATCAAGAACTTCTTCTACCAGTCGATCCGGACCGAGCAGGTCGCCAATGCGGCGGGCGAGCAGAGGGATATCCTGATCCGGGGCCCCGCCAATTACGACGGGCACGGCAAGGTGAAGGGGTTCGAGGTCGCCTATCAGCAGACGTTCGATTTCCTGCCCTCGCCCCTCGACGGGTTCGGCGTGCAGGCCAACTACACCTATATCGAGAGCTCGGGCCTGCCGAACAGCTTCCTCAATTCCGGCGCGGTCATCGCGACCAATGCGGCGACGAATGTGCCCGGCAACCTGCCGCTCGAACAATTGTCGAAGCACAATTACAACATCGCCGGGTTCTACGAGAAGGGGCCGATCTCGCTGCGCGCCGCCTATAACTGGCGCTCGCGGTTCCTGCTGACGGCGGCGGACGTGATCTTCCCGTACTATTCTATCTTCAACGAACCCACGGGGCAGCTCGATGCATCGATCTTCCTCAACCTGACCGACCAGCTGAAGATCGGCGTGCAGGGGGTGAACCTCACCAACGAGATCACCAAGACCACGCAGGCCTATACCGGCGACCCGGACCAGCTGGCCCCGCGGTCCTATTTCATGAACGATCGTCGCTTCTCGTTCATCTTACGGGCGAATTTCTAGCCTTCGACAGGCTCACCAAAGGAAAAGGGGCCGCTGTCCAACGACAGCGGCCCCCTTTTTCGCGTGCCTGCCCGGGCACGGGGCCGGCGAACCGAACCACCGCCCGCGCGGCGATCAGCCGGCGGCGAGCGCCCCCGCGATCGCGGCCCGCATAGGCTTCGCCCGATAGTCGGAATCGTAGGGCGCGCCGCGCACCTCCAGCCCATCGGGGCGGGCGGCGGGTTCGAAACCCTGCAGCCAGTTGAAACCGTCGACCATGCCCCAGGCGAGGATATCGTCGAGGTGCTCGTCGTAATCGAGCATGACGTCGAAATACCGCCGGGCGTAGTCGGCCACGCGCCTGTCGCGCAGCGCGAGGTCGGCGGGGAGCGCCCGGTCCTTCACGTCGAATTCGGTGATGAGCAGGCGATAGCCCATGCCCGTCACCTCATCCAGGAAAGCGCGCCACTCGCGCTCCATGTACGGCGCGACGCCGGTCGCGGGATCGACGTCGAAGATCTCGATATGCGACTGGATGCCCAGCGCATCGACCGGCGTGCCCCGCTTGCGCAAACCCTCCAGCAGGCGCAGCACGTCCGGCACGTGCTTGTTGCCGACGATGTGCGCCGGCTCCCAGCTCATGTAATCGTTGTAGACCAGTTGCGCGTCGGGAAGCTGCTCGCGCGCGGTGTGGAACGCGAGGTCGATGACCGCCTCGGCGCTGCCCATCGCGCGGCTCAGGCTGGTCTGCATCAGGGTGTTGCTGTCGTGGTCGATCGCCTCGTTCACCACGTCGTAGCTGTGGATCAGCCCGCGATAACGATCCGTCACCGTGCGGATATGATCGATTAGCAACCGCTCCGCCTCAACACGGGGATTGGCACCGTAATCGTAGGTGTTGAGCCATTCGGGGAACCATTGCGGGCGGTGCCACAGCAGGGTGTGGCCGCGCAGCGCGAGATCGTTCGCCTTCGCCCAGGCTGCGATCTGGTCCATCCGGGTGAAGTCGTAGCTGTCCGGGCCCGGCCGCGTCGCCTGCCACTTCATGGCGTTTTCGGGAACGACCATGCCGCATTCGGTCGCCACCAGCGCGGCATAGCGCGGGTTCTGGATCGAGCCTGCATCCGTGCGGCCCGGGGTGGAGGCGATCGCGCTGCCGAAATGGCGCCCGCCGCGCATCGCGATCGCGTCGAGGCTGCTCCCTTCCGGAATGGGGAAGCGCGCGGCCGGCGCGCCGCCGCCGAACAGCGTGGAACGTGCGGCACAGGCGGCGAGGGGAAGGGCGGCCATGCCGGTCAGGGCGGCCCGGCGGCTGAGCGAGAAATTGCGGTCGGTCATATGATCTCCACTTGTGCAGACTTGAGCTGCACGCTGCTGTTGCCGGCGGACAGGACGACGGGGCCGGGCGGGTTGACTTCGTTCATGGCGCGATCCCAGATCGCGAGCTGGCGCGGCGCGATGGTGAAATGCAGCGTGCGCCGTTCTCCGGGCTGCAAGGTGACGCGCTGGAAACCCTTCAGTTCGAGGACCGGCTGCGTGACCGGCAATTCGCTGCGGGTCACGTAGAGCTGCACCACCTCGTCCCCGGCCCGTGCGCCGATATTCGCGACGTCCACCGCGACTTCGATATCCTGCGTCGCCGCGCAGCGTTTGCGGTCGGGCCGCGGCGCGCCGACGGAAAATTCCGAATAGCTGAGCCCGTGGCCGAAGGGGAACAGCGGTTCCGCATCGTCGAACAGATAGCCGCGCCGGGCGCTCGGCTTGTGATTGTAGTAGAACGGAACCTGGCCTGCATCGCGCACCACCGTCACCGGCAGCTTGGCACCGGGATTGATCCGGCCCAGCAGCGCCTCCGCCATGGCGATGCCGCCTTCCTGTCCCGGATACCAGCATTCGAGCATGGCATCGGCCTTCGCGACGGCGTTGGGCCAACTCGGCGGGCGACCGTTGATGGCAACGATCACCAGCGGTTTGCCGAGCGCGGCGAGCGCGTCGACGAGCGCGTTCTGCTGTCCGACGAGGTCGAGGTCGGTCCGATCGCCGAGATGGGTCTTTGCAAAGCCTTCGCGGCTGGTCTGGCCGGTGTCCCCGATGGCGAGCACAATGGTATCGGCGGTTTTCGCGACCGCGACCGCCTCGGCGATGAGGTCGCGGTTGCGCGCGGGATCGGCGAGTTCGACCGCGTCCGCCGAACGGTCCTCGCTGGTGGTGATGAAGACGCCCTGTGCCGTCACGAAGTCGCCGCTCGGCGCAACGGCCCGCAGCCCCTCGATCAGGCTGACGGTCTGTTTGGGTACGGAGGAGTAGCCGCCCAGCCGCGCGATGGCGTGATTGGGGCCGATCACGGCGACGCGGCCCATGCGCGCGGGATCGAGCGGCAGCGTACCGTTGTCGTTCTTCAGCAGGCATAGCCCCTTGCGTGCCGCCTCCAGCGCCAGTGCCCGTGCCTCGGCATTTCCGGTGATGCGCTGGGCGAGCGCCGCGTCGCCATAGGGGTTCTCGAACAACCCGGCGCGCATCTTGAAAGTCAGCATCCGGGCGCAGGCACGGTCGATCGCAGCGACCGGGACGCGGCCTGCCGCCACCTCTTGCGCCAGTGCGGCGTAGGACCGTCCATCGGGCAGTTCGCTGTCCACACCGGCCGCCAGCGCCTGAAGCGCCGCCTCGCCGTCGTCGCGCGCCACGTGGTGCAAGGTCGCCAGTTCGTCGACCGCCCCGTAATCGCTGACGATCAGCCCGTCGAAGCCCCATTCACCGCGCAGCACCTCGCCCAGCAGCCAGGTGTTGGCATGGCTGGGAATACCGTCGATCTCGTTGTAGCTCGGCATGACCGCGCCGATCGAGGTCCGGCGCACGACCTCGCGGAACGGCTTGAAGAAATTCTCGCGCAGGTCGCGCCGCGCGGTCTGCGCGGGGGCGACATTGTTGCCGCTCGCGGGCTGTCCGTGTCCGGTCATGTGTTTGAGCGTGGCGAACACCTTGCCCGGCGCGAGCGTGTCGAACTTGCCCGGGCCCTGCAGCCCCTCGACCGCGGCGACACCCATCTCGCCGCACAGATAAGGGTCCTCGCCCCAGGTTTCCTCGATCCGGCCCCAGCGCGGATCGCGCACGATGTCGACCACCGGGCTGAGCACAAGCGGAACGCCGCGGGCGCGGACTTCGCGCGCGATCACGGACTGGACGCGGCGCATCAGGTCGGGGTCGAAACTGCCCGCCAGCGCGATCGCCTGCGGGAACATGGTCGCCTCGGTCGCCATGTAGCCGTGCAGCGATTCCTCGTGCAGTAGCACCGGAATGCCGAGGCGGGTGTCCTCGAGCGCCCAACGCTGCAGTGCGTTGATGAAATCGACCGTCTGCCCGGGCGTGCGCCAGCGCGCCGCGGTGCCGCCCGCCGCGCCCGATATGCCCGGCACCCCGCGCTTGTCGGAGGGGCGGGTGACGTGGCCGATCCCATCTGGGAAGGCCGCACTCGCCTTTGCCGGATCGAATGCCAGCCCGGCGATCATGTCAGCCTTCTGCGCCCACGCCGCCCGCAATTGCGCGATCTTTTCGGGCAGCGTCATGCGCGCCAGCAGGTCGGCGACGCGCGACGGTATCGGCGCGCGCGCGTCCCTGTAGAGCGGCCCCGCCGCGGCGAACGCGGCGGGTGCCTGCGCGAAGGCGAGCGCCGACGCGCTGCCGCCCGCCAGCAGTTTCAGGGCATGGCGGCGGTCCATTATTCGGCCACCGTCAGCTTGACCTCCTGCACATGCATCGAGTCCGGCCCCACCATGATGGTGAAGGCGCCCGGCTCGATCACCTGCTTCATCTCGCGGTTCCACAGCGCGAGCGATTCCGGGCGGATCGCAATGTCGACCCGCCGCGTCTCGCCCGGCCTCAGGCTGATCCGCTTGAAACCGGCCAGTTGCTTGAGCGGCCGGGTGATGCTGCTGACCTCGTCGCGTAGATAGACCTGCACGACCTCGTCGCCCGCCATCTTGCCGCTATTGGTTACGGGGACGCGCACCGTCACGCCCTCTCCGGGCCGGATGGTGGATGCCGACAGGGTCGGCGCGCCGAAGGTGAAATCGGTGTAGCTGAGGCCGTAGCCGAACGGGTAGAGCGGGGTGACCTCGCTGAAGAGGTAGCCGCGCCGCGCGCTGGGCTTCGCATCGTAGAACACCGGCACCTGGCCGACATCGCGCGCGACCGTGACCGGCAGCTTCCCGCCCGGATTGACGCGCCCGAACAGCGCGTCAGCGATGGCGTTGCCCTGCTGCTCGCCCGCATACCACGTCTCGAGGATGGCGTCGGCATTCGCGGCCACGTTCGGGTAGCTCGGCGGGCGCCCGTTGACGAGCACCACCACGACCGGCTTGCCGAGCGCCTTCAGCGCATCGAACAGATCGTTCTGCTGCCCGACCAGGTCGAGGTCGGAGCGGTCGCCGAGATGCTCGTCGCCCCAACCTTCGCGGCTGGTCTGTTCGGTGTCGCCGATGAACAGCACGATGGTGTCGGCGCCCTTCGCCGTCTCGACCGCCTGCGCGATCATGCGCTGGTTCTGGTCGGGATCGCCGAGCTCGACTTCGTCGGCCCACCAGTCGTCGTTCTTGGTGATGACGACGCCTGGGCTGGTGACGATGGTCGCCCGGTCGCCGACCAGGTTTCGGATACCCTCCAGCGGCGTCACCGTATCGCGCGGGATGCCGTAATAGCCGCCGAGCCGCGCGACGTCGGCGTTGGGGCCGATCACCGCGATGGTCGGCTTCGCAGCCGTCGCCATGGCAGGAAGGGCGAGCGGCAGCGCGCCCTCGTTCTTCAGCAGCACCAGCGATTGTTCCGCCGCCTTGCGGGCCAGCGCGACCGCTCGCGGCCCGTTGGAAGCGAGCGCCGGCGCGGTATCGGTGACGAAAGGCTGTTCGAACAGCCCGGCGTTGAACTTCATGGTCAGGATCTTGCGCACCGCATTGTCGATCTGCGCAGGCGAGACCGTGCCGTCTCTCGCCTGCTGCAGCAGCGTGGAGAAGGAGACGCCGTCGGGAAAATCGACGTCAATGCCCGCATCCAGCGCATAGCGCGCCGCCTCCGGCACATCGGCGGCGATGTGGTGGCGGGTGACCATTTCCTCGATCGCGAAATAGTCGCTGACGATCGCGCCGTCATAGCCCCACTCCTTGCGCAGGATGTCGTCGAGCAGCCATTTGTTGGAATGGCTCGGGATTCCGTCGATCTCGTTGTAGCTCGCCATGACCGCATCGATGGCGGTGCGATCAATCACCTGCTTGAACGGCGGGAAGAACGTATCGCGCAATTCGCGCTCGCCCATGTTGGCGGGACCGGTATTGGTGCCGCTTTCCGGCTGGCCGTGCCCGGTCATGTGCTTGAGCGTCGCGAGCACGCGCCCGGGCTGCAGCGTCGGGTCCTTACCCGGTCCTTGCAGGCCCTCTACCGCTGCGACACCGAGCTCGCCGACCAGAAACGGGTCCTCGCCGAAGGTTTCCTCGATCCGGCCCCAGCGCGGATCGCGCGCGACGTCGACCACGGGAGAGAGAACCTGGTGGACGCCGCGCGCCCGGACTTCGCCCGCGATCAACGCATTGGCATCGCGAACGAGATCCGGATTCCAGGTGGAAGCGAGCCCGATCGGGATCGGAAAGCTGGTCGCATCGCGCGCCGCCAAGCCGTGGAGCGATTCCTCGTGAAAGAGCACCGGAATGCCGAGCCGCGTCTGCTCGCGTGCCCATGTCTGCATCGCGTTTACATAGGCGATGCTTTCCTCGATCGAACGCGGCGGCGTGACGCGGGGGCTGCCCGCGCCCTGCTTGTCGCTCGGCCGGGTGTAGAAACCCAGCCCGTCGGGATAGCGGGCGGATGCCTTGTCGGGAGCGAAGGTGAAATCGGCGTTCTGGATTTCCTGCTTTTCCAGCCAAATGCTGAGCATCTGGGCGACCTTTTCCTCCAGCGTCATGCGCTGCAGCAGGTCGTCGACGCGCTGTTCGACCGGTAATTCGGGGTTCCAGTACGGCGCGTCGGCCATCGGCTTAGCCGATGCGATCGCGGCGGTATCCTGCGCATGGGCGGGGACCGCGAGTGGTCCTGCAAGAGCCAGCAATCCGGCACCGGCGGCCAGCGCGGCGCGCTTCATCTTCAGCATCGAAATATCCCTCTCCCCCAGACGGCCTGTTGACTGCGCCGCTCATTGTGGTAGCGCTACCATGATGAGGGCGGGACAGCTTGTCAACCGGATTGCGCTCGCCTGCGCGGCGATGATCGGGGCTGTGTGCGCGGCGCCGCCGGCGAGGGGCGAAGACGGCTACGACCTGTGGTTGCGCTACGCTCCGCTGGAGGGAAGCACGCGGATTGCGCTCGACCGGTTCGATCCGGTCGTCGAGCCGCGAGAGCCCCGAACCCCGACGATCGCCGCCGCGGTCCGCGAGTTGCGAAGGGGCCTGCCGTCGCTGCTGGGCCGTCCGTTGCGCGATCCCGCGGCGGGACGCATCGTGCTGGACTGCAACGGAAAAAGCGGCGCCGCGCCCGGCGCTTTCCACGTCCAGGGCGGCGTGCGGCGCATCGCTGTTCGCGCAGACGACGATGCGGGGTGCCTTTACGGCAGCTTCGCGCTGCTGCGCTACCTATCGCTGGGCGGCGATCCGAGCACGGTCGATCTTGCGCAGGCGCCCGCGATGCCGCTGCGGATGCTCGATCACTGGGACAATCCTGACGGCAGCGTGGAACGTGGCTATGCCGGACGGTCGATCTTCGACTGGTGGCACCTGCCCCAGGTGCTCGATCGGCGCATGATCGACTACGCCCGCGCCAACGCCTCGATCGGGATCAACGGCGTGGTGGTGAACAATGTGAACGCCAGCCCCCTATTCCTCACGCCGCGCTATCTGCCCAAGCTTGCGAGGCTGGCCGATGCGTGGCGGCCCTATGGCATCCGGCTCTATCTCTCCGCGCGGTTCAGCGCGCCCATGGACGTAGGAGGGCTGGCGACGGCCGATCCGCTCGATCCGGCGGTCCGTGCCTGGTGGAGCGCGCGCGCCGAGGCCCTCTATGCCGCGATCCCCGATTTCGGCGGTTTCCTGGTCAAGGCCAACTCCGAAGGGCAACCGGGGCCGCAGGATTACGGCCGGACCCACGCCGACGGCGCGAACATGCTGGCGGCGGCGATTGGCGATCGCGGCACCGTCATCTGGCGCGCCTTCGTCTATTCCGCCACCAACGAGACCGATCGCGCCAAACAGGCGTTCGAGGAATTCGCTCCGCTCGACGGGCAATTCGCCCCCAACTTGATCCTGCAGATCAAGAACGGCCCGATCGATTTTCAGCCGCGCGAACCGTTCCACCCGCTGTTCGGCGCCATGCCTCGGACCCGCCTGTTGCTGGAGACTCAGGTGACGCGCGAATATCTGGGGCAGGGTAGCGGGATCGCCTATCTCGCGCCGATGTGGACCGAGGTGCTGGGCGCTCCGACCGGGCATGGCGCCACGGTCGCGCGGATCATCGCCGATGCGGGCATGGCGGGGGTCGCCAATACCGGGTCGGCGCGCAACTGGACCGGCACCCACTTCGATCAGGCGAACTGGTATGCCCTGGGGCGCCTCGCCTGGGATCCATCGCTGTCGAGCGATGGGATCGCGCGCGAGTGGGCGGCGCAGACCTTCAGCCGCGATCCCGCCTTCCTCGACCGGATCGTGCCGATGATGGAACGCAGCCGGCAGGCGGTGGTCGACTACATGACCCCGCTCGGTCTGGCGCACCAGATGGCGACGGGGCACCATTACGGCCCCGGCCCGTGGGTGTGCGATCTGGCCCGCCCCGAGTGGAACCCGTGCTATTACAACCGCGCCGATGCCGACGGGATCGGCTTCGATCGAACGCGCTCGGGCAGCGACGCCCTGTCGCAATATGCGCCGTCCGCCGCGCGGCAGTGGGGCGATCCGCGCACGATGGACGAAGATTACCTGCTGTGGTTCCATCATCTGCCTTGGGATTTCGAGACGCGGTCGGGCCGCTCGCTGTGGGCCGAGTTGTTCCGCCGGTACGATCGCGGTGTGGCCGGGACCGACGCGATGGCACGGACCTGGGCCGGGGTCGCGCCGTTCGTGGACCCGGCGCGCCACCGCGCCGTGGCGGAGACACTCGCGATCCAGCAGGCCGAGGCGCGGTGGTGGCGCGATGCCTCCATCGCCTACTGGCAGTCGCTCAACGGCCTGCCGCTGCCCGCCGGGGTCGCGCCGCCCGCGCACGATCTCGGCTATTACAAGAGCTTGTCCTTTCCCGAGGCACCGGGGCAATGAGCGCGCGCTTGCCGGTGCCGCCCGCGTGGGGCTATGGCCGATGATCATGGAAGAGGCCAAGACCACCGCCGCCCGATCGCGCTCCCGCAGCCCCCGGCGCAGCGGCGGCGCCCCTACCATCGCCGACGTCGCGCGCGAGGCACAGTGTTCGCCGATGACGGTGAGCCGCGTGATCAATCGCGAAGGCAATGTGCGCGAGAAGACGCGCGAACAGGTGATGGAGGCGATCGCCAAGCTCAACTACTCGCCCAACCGCGCGGCGCGCAGCCTGGCGGGCGGGGAGCAGTTGCGCGTATCGCTGCTCTATTCCAACCCGTCCGCGTCCTATCTTAGCGAACTGCTGATGGGCGCGCTGCAACAGGCGAGCATCAGCGACGTCCATCTGGTGGTTGAGCAGTGCGAATTCGACAAGGACGAGTTCGCGGTGGTGGAGCGGCTGGTGCAGGGCGGTATCGAGGGGTTCGTACTGCCGTCGCCCCTATGCGACGAACAGGCGCTGCTCGACCATCTGAGCGCACTGGGCGCGCATGCAGTGGCGGTGGGGGCGGGGACCGAACCGGTCGCGCATTCCTCCGTCAGGATCGACGAATTTCGCGCGGCCTTCGACATGACGAAGCATATCGTCGCGTTGGGGCATCGGCGGATCGGTTTCATAATCGGCAACCCGCACCAGACCGCCAGCGCGCAGCGTCTTGCCGGTTTTCGCGCCGCGATGGAGGAAGCCGGGCTGGACGTTCCCGAGGATTACGTCGCGCAGGGGCGCTTCAGTTATCGGTCCGGTCTGGCGGCGGCCAACCGACTGCTTTCCAATCCCGAGATCCCGACCGCGATCTTCGCGTCAAACGACGATATGGCGGCGGCGACCGTTGCCGTGGCGCACCGGCGCCAGCTGGACGTTCCGGCGGACATCACGGTCTGCGGGTTCGACGACACCGCCATCGCCAGCACCATCTGGCCCGAATTGACGACCATTCGCCAGCCTATCCTCGAAATGTCGAAACGGGCGATCGAATTGCTCGCGCAGGAGCTGCGCCAGGCCCGGACGGAACGCCAGCCGAAGGTCAGCCACCACACGCTGGGCTATGAACTGGTACGCCGCGAATCCGACGCCGCGCCGTCGCTCGCCGGGCGCAAGGGACCGCGCGTCAGGGAGCTGTAATGACGGACACGCCGGGCAGATTGCGCAGTCGCGACTGGTTCGCGAACGAGGAGCGGATGGACATGACCGCGCTCTATCTGGAGCGGTTCATGAATTATGGCGTCACGCCGGAGGAATTGCGCAGCGGCAAACCGATCATCGGCATCGCGCAGTCGGGCAGCGACCTGTCCCCTTGCAACCGCATCCACCTCGAACTGGCGAAGCGAACGCGCGACGGCATTCGCGACGCGGGCGGCATCCCGATCGAATTTCCTGTCCATCCGATTTTCGAGAACTGCCGTCGGCCCACCGCCGCGATCGATCGCAACCTTCTTTATCTCGGGCTGGTCGAACTCCTCAACGGCTACCCCCTCGACGGGGTGGTGCTGACGACGGGGTGCGACAAGACGACGCCCAGCCAGATCATGGCCGCGAGCACGGTCGACATCCCGGCCATCGTGCTGTCGGGCGGCCCGATGCTGGACGGCTGGCACAACGGCGAACTGGTCGGGTCGGGCACCGTCATCTGGCGCAGCCGGCGCAAGCTTGCCGCGGGCGAGATCACGCAGGAGGAGTTTCTCGATCGCGCGACCAGCAGTGCCCCGTCGGCCGGACATTGCAATTCCATGGGTACGGCCAGCACGATGAACGCGGTGGCAGAGGCGCTGGGCATGAGCCTGACCGGCTGCGCCGCGATCCCCGCGCCCTATCGCGAACGCGGCCAGTACGCCTATCGCACCGGCGTGCGGATCGTCGAGATGGTGCGCGAGGATCTGAAACCCTCCGACATCCTGACGCGCGAGGCCTTTCTCAACGCCATCGCAGCGGTCAGCGTGCTGGGCGGATCGTCCAACGCACAGCCGCACATCCAGGCGATGGCGGCCCACGCCGGCGTGCCGCTGCCCCCGCAGGTGTGGCAGGAGCATGGCTACGACCTCCCGCTCCTAGTCAACATGCAGCCCGCGGGCGCCTATCTGGGCGAGCGCTTCCACCGCGCGGGCGGCGTCCCCGCGGCCCTGTGGGAATTGCTGCAGGCGGGGCGGCTGCACGGGGACTGCCTGACCTGTACCGGGCGGACGATGGCCGAGAACCTGGAAGGCAGGGAAAGCCCCGATCGCGAGATGATCCGGCCTTTCGCCAATCCGCTGATGGACAGGGCCGGGTACCTCGTCCTGTCTGGCAATCTGTTCGATTTCGGCATCCTCAAGACATCGGTCATCTCGGACGAGTTTCGCGCGCGCTACCTGTCGCGACCGGGCCGGGAAAACGTGTTCGAGGCGCGCGCAGTGGTGTTCGATGGGTCGGACGATTATCACCACCGCATCAACGATCCCGACCTCGACATCGACGAGGACTGCATCCTGGTGGTGCGCGGGGCGGGCGTGATCGGCTGGCCGGGCAGCGCGGAGGTGGTCAACATGCAGCCGCCCGACGCGCTGATCCGGGCGGGCACGCAGTGGCTTCCGACACTGGGCGATGGGCGCCAGTCGGGCACCAGCGACAGCCCATCCATCCTCAACGTCTCACCCGAAAGCGCCGTCGGCGGGGGCCTCGCCTGGTTGCGGACGGGCGACATCATCCGCGTCGACCTGAACGATGCGAGTTGCAACGCGCTGGTCGCGGAGGAAGAGATCGCGCGCCGGCTGGCGGAGGAGGACGCACCCCCGATCCCGCCGAGCAATACGCCCTGGGAAGAGCTGTTTCGCGAGAAAACCGGTCAGCTGGGCGAAGGCGGGGTAATGGATTTCGCGCTCAAATATCGCGGCACCGCGCGCAAGCTGCCCCGCCACAACCACTAGCGGGCCGCTGGCGGATCAGCTTTCGATCCGCAGCACCACGGCGACCGCGGTACCCGGTGCGACCACCGGCATCGCAGCCGGTTCCCGGTTCAGCGCATCGGGCGGGTGGGTGACGGGCTCGATACATAAGTCCACGCCCCCTGGCGGCATGAAGACGTGGCAGCAAGGGGCACCGAACGCCCGCAACCGGATCGTGCCGTGCGTGTCGCGGATGTGCGCCGTGCCCGACCAGCCGGTAAAGCAATGGTCCACCAGCGTGGCCGGCACGGGCGCGCCCGCGCTCCACGGCGCAAGGTGATCGGCCGGATAGCGCGCCCCGTCGGGGAGGAATTGGGCGTCGATACCTAGCATCGTCTCCGCATCGAACGTCACCATGCTGTCGGCGGAGCGGCGAAAATAGGGGTGCAGACCAAGGCCGATGGGCGCCGGCTTGGCCGCCCGGTTCTCCACCGTCAGGCGCAGGGTGCATCCTGTGTCGTCCAGCGCAACGTGCTGATGCGCCAGATAGGGCCAGGGCCATTCGCCCGATCCGTCATAGGCATCCTCCAGCAGCGCGCTGGACCCGTCGGCGCGCAAGACCCGCCACGGACGCATCCAGCCGAGCCCGTGCAGCGGATGGTGCTGCGGGGACATGTTGGGCGCGATCCGGATGGCCCGCCCGCCGAAGCTGAAGCGGCCTTCCGCGATCCGGTTGCAATAGGGCACCAGCGGGAAGCAGGCGGCAGCGAGCGGATGCGTCGCGGCATCGTCCATGGTTCGCAGCACGGGTATGTCGCGATGCGCCAGCGCCGCGACGGCCCCGCCGATCTCCGGCCGCAGACGGGCGGCCCATTCGCCCGAGGCAAGCGGGATCATGGCGCGGTCCACCCCGCGTCGAAGCGCGCCGGTTTGCGCGTCACGGCTCGATCGCGAGCTCGAAACCGGGCACGGGCAGCCCGCGGGCGTCGAACAGGTTGACGATCGGTGCGTCCGCCCAGGCGTAGCGGATGCGGCTGGCCGGACGCGCGTCGTCCGCGATCACCAGCCGGTTTTCCCCCACCCGTGCGGCGGCCCACCGGCAATCGTCCTGCTGCGGTCCGCACAGTTCCACGCCCAACGGGCGCGGGCCGCTGAAGGTCCGCAAGCCGCCCTCGACGCCGTCGAACGTCACGACCACGGAATTGCCGACGCGGGAGGCACCGGTCGGCATGGGCATCGGCTGCTTCATCGCCCCCATGGCGAGGCGGCGACCTACCTCCAGCTTGTGCGGGGGATGCAGTTCGTCCCATGCACCCTGATCGATGGCACTGGCGAGCGCCGCGTTCGGATCGGCGGCGACCACCGCGCGCTCCGCCTCGCGCACCTCCGCCCAACCCGAGGGAGCGGGCGATGCCTGCCGCGCCCCGAAGTCGGGCAATTGCACCACCAGCATCCGCATCTGCTGACCGAAGCGGGCGCGCCATCCCGCCAGCAAAGCGGTCAGGCGATCGTCATATCCAGCGATGCCGGCATCGCTTTCGCCCTGATACCACGCCGCACCCGCCAGCCGCATGGGGCCGAGCGGCGCGATCATCGCATTGTGCATCCCGCCGATCCCGGCGATCGTGTCCCACGGCGCGCGGGGCGGGCCGCCGCGTTCTTCCGCCACGGCGTAAAGCCAGCCGTCATCGAGGGGGATGCTCCGTCCGCCCGTGAGTGCGAGGGAGAGCCGATCGGCGCCGCTCTGGAAACCGCCAGGCCCCCAGCCGTTGCTGGCGACCACCAGGATCTCGTTAGCCCCTTCGCGTAGGAAGCGGGCGGGGACGCGGTAATGGCGTTCCTGGTCCCAGCTGAAGGTATTGCCGACCGGGTGCCCGTTGACGAAGGTCATGTCGCCGTCGTCGATGATGCCGATGGAGAGGGTCGCATCTTTCGCAGCCTCCCCCGAAGTGAGATCGACCGTGCGGCGCAGCAGGACGTTGCGGGCCGGATCGTCCGCCAGCTTCGTACTTTTCCACTCGCTCCACGGCGCGATCGCGGGAACCGGCTGCCAGTCGACCGTGTCCGGTTGCGCCCAGGGCCGGTTCCCTTCGTGCGCTTGCCACCAGGCCTCCCATTCGGGCGCGAATGCGGTCGTCGCACCCAGCGGATCGTCGGCATAGCGATCGAGCAAGCGCATCTGCGCCTGTCCGAACAGCGCTTCCCCGGCCTCCGGCGAGAGCCAGGCGCGGATCTGGGAGCCGCCCCAATAGGAGCCGATCACCCCGATCGGGATGGCGAGATCCGCGCGTAATTTCTGCGCCATGTAGAAGCATGCGGCAGAGAATGTGGGGACGGTTTCGGGCCCGGCGGCAACCCATTTCACATCATCGCCGAACCGCCCTGCGGGGGCGAGCGCGGTTGCTTTGGGCACAGCGAGCAGCCGCAGCAGCGGATCGCGGCTCGATTTGATCCGGTCGGGCCCGGCGATGGACCGTTCGACGGGGAATTCCATGTTCGACTGGCCCGAACACAGCCACACATCGCCCACTACGATGTTGCCGAGGCGCGTGGTGCCGGTGCTGTCGGCCAGCGTCAGTTCCAGCGGCTGCGCGCTCTCGGCGCGCGCGGGGAACCGGATGGCGAAGGCGCCCGCGTCGTCGGCCCGGGCTGTTGCGCGGGCTTCGCCGAGCGATCCGGAGACGGTTTCGCCCGGTCGAGCGGTGCCCGCCACGACGATTGGTTCGCCGCGCTGCAGCACCATGCCGTCGGTATAGGCAGGGCCGGGCTGCGGAGCGGCGGTGGCGGGGACCACGATCGCCAGCGCGGCAACGGCTGCGGCAAGCGAGAGCCGGGCGCCCGTCACGAGAGCGCCGCCGGGGTCGGCGTGAAACCTTTCACGCCGGGCTCGAACGCGAATACGCTGCCGGCTGCGGGATAGCGGGCCATATCCGTCTCCTCCATGTTCTTAGTCGCCGTGGTCACGAATGCAGTCGCGAGGTCTGCCCCGCCGAAGCCCATCTTGGTGACGTCGCGCGCCGGGATCGACACAGTTTCGACCAGTTTTCCGTCGGGCGAATAGCGCGCAACCGCGCCCCCCCAGTACAGCGCGGTCCACACGTGATCCTCGGCATCGACCACCGGGCCGTCGGGAAAGGCATCGGGGAAATCGACGCTCGTATCCGCAAAGGTGCGGGCCTCGCCGACGCCGTCCCTGGTAAGGTCGGCCACCATGATCCGTTTCCTCCCCGTATCGGTGAAATAGATCCGGTCGCCCTGCGCGTTTACGGCGGGGCCATTGGTGATGGTGATGCCGGAGGGGCCGGCAGGCCGGATGTCGCCGCGATCGAACACGTAGAAGCGCCCGCGCGCCTCGCCCTCCGCGTCGTCCATGGAGCCGAACCAGACGCGCCCCCAGGGATCGGTACAGGCGTCGTTGAGTCGGTTGCCCGCCGGCTCACCCGGTATGCGGGACAGCAGGTCGAACCGCCGGCTGCCGGGATCGAACGTATAGAGGCCGTCCTGCAGCCCGCACAGCAGCAGGTCGTCCTGGGTCGGGATCGCCCAGCCGATCTGCGCCGGCGCCTTCGTTGCGGCGTTGCTGCCGGTGACGGGATCGAAATGCCACAGCAGATGGCGTTTGATATCGACGAACCAGACGATGCCGCGACGCGGGTCCCACAGCACGCCTTCGCCCAGTTTCGCCCCGGCATCGAAGACCTGGCGCACCTGCGGCATCACCGCCATCCGGCGTCGACCCAGTAATTGTGTCCGGTGCAGAACCGGGCGTCCGCGCTGGCGAGGAACAATGCCATCGCGGCGATGTCGGCCGGCTGGATGCGCCCGTCGAGGCACTGCGCGGCGACGATCTCCGCCTCGCCTTCCGGGGTGTACCATTTCTGCTGGCGCGGCGTCTGCACATTGCCCGGGATGATCGCGTTGACCCGGATGTTCTCACGGCCCAGCTCGCGCGCCAGGCTGCGCGTCAGCCCCTCGATCGCAGCCTTCGCCGTCTGGTAGAGGGTCAGGTCCTCCAGCCCCAGATGCCAGCTGATCGAGCCCAGATTGACGATGCTGCCGCCGCCTGCGGCCTGCATCGCCGGTACCACCGCCTTCGCCGCGAAGAACTGGTGCTTGAGATTGACCGCCATGCGCTCGTCCCAGTACTCCGGCGTCACGTCGGACAGCTTGTGCCGGTCGTCATTCGCGGCGTTGTTGATCAGCACGTCGCAGCCCCCGAGCCGCTCCACGATCCGCCCGATCTTGGCGCCGTAATCGGCGATGTCGGTGATGTCGCAATGGATGAAGATGGGCGGGATGTCCGCGTTGCCCAGCCGTTTCACGAGCGCCTCGCTGGCGCCGTCCTGCACATCGACGAAGGCGACGGCGGCCCCCTGCCGAACGAAGCCTTCGACGATCCCCTCGCCGATGCCCGAACCGCCCCCGCTGACGATCACCTTCTTGCGTGCGAGGCTGGGATAGACCGCCGCCCCCACGACCGGTCCCGAACTTGTTTCCGCCATGCGCCCATTCACTCCCGAAGCCATTTTTGTCGTTATTGTCTCTGTGCCGAACTCTCAGATCCGGTCGCTGAGCCCGCGCCGGGCGAGATTGCGCACGAATTCGCCGATCCCCATCGTCCAGGCAGGGGCGTCGCGCGCGATCGTGACGGTGTTGACCAACGTCCCAATCCGCTCGGACCGGATCGTCACTACGTCGCCGACCTTGTGGGTGAAGCCCGCGCCCGGCGTGTCGCGATCCTGCACCGGCGCGAACAACGTGCCGCAGAACAGGACGAAACCGTCGGGATAGTGGTGCTCTGTCAGGCACTGACCGACCAGGTCGGTCGGATCGCGGCTGATCTCCGCCATCACGTTGCGGCCTTCGAGGCGATAGCCCTCCGGTCCGTCGATGGTGAGTTCCACGTCCGCCCGGCGCACGTCGTCGAGCGTGAAATCGCCGTCGAACAGGCGGATGAAGGGGCCGATCGCGCAGCTCGCGGTCGCATCCTTCGCCTTCGACAGGAGAAGCGAGGAGCGCCCCTCGATATCGCGCAGGTTCACGTCGTTGCCGAGCGTGGCGCCCGCGATCTCGCCATGCGCATCGCACACGATCACGATTTCCGGTTCGGGATTGTTCCAGTGCGAATCGGAGCGGATGCCGATCTGCGATCCCGCCCCGACCGAAGACAGCACCGGCGATTTGGAAAAGATTTCCGCATCCGGCCCGATCGCCACCTCGAGATAGGGGGACCACATCCCTTCGTCGATCAGCGCGTCCTTCAGGTCCTGCGCTTCCGGGCTGCCCGGCACGACCGAACGGATGCCTGCGCCGATCCGCTCTTCGAGGGACGACCGAATGCGCGATGCTTCCTTCGCGTCGCCACGGGCGCGTTCTTCTATGACGCGCTCGATGGCGGACACGGCGAAAGTGACGCCGCTTGCCTTGATGCATTGCAGGTCGATGGGGGAAAGGAGGTCCCACCCGGAGGGCAGGCCGTCCTCTACCGGGCCGAGATCCGCGCCGCCTTCGAACGCGCGGCGCTCTATGGCGCCGGCCACGCTCGCGACGCTCTCGGTCAGATCGAACAGGCGTCCGTCGCGAATGGCGACGACCACCGGTCCATCGGGCGACTGTGCCCGCCCGATGAAGCGCCCGATGGCGTAGTCCGCTGGCAATAGGTCGGTGATCCGGTTGACCGGCATAGCGCTCTTGTCCTCTCCCTTGATAGCGCTACCATATGGCCGGGGCCGCGTCGCCGCAAGGGCAAAGACCGGCTGTGGAGAGAGAGTTCATGAAACGCAGCATCCGTACTTGCGCGAGGGTGGCCGTGGCCGGTCTGTGCGCCGCCGTGGCAATGCCCGCCGCGGCGCAAGGGGCGCCGACCGCCTATTTCGATCATGTCGCCTATCGCGCGCTGGGAGGGGCCGCCGCGACGCCGCCCGATCGCTATGCCAACCCGGTGCTGCCGGGCTTCCAGCCCGATCCCTCCATCGTGAAGGTAGGGGACGATTTCTACCTCGTCACCTCGACGTTCAGCTGGTTTCCGGGGCTGCCGATCTACCACAGCAGGGACCTCGTCCACTGGCGCCAGATCGGAAACGCGATCGATCGTACAGGCATGGTCGATTTCAGCGGCCTCGGCACCGACCGGGGGCTGTTTGCGCCGGCAATCGCGCATCACGATGGCCGTTTCTGGATCGTCAACACCTGCATCGAATGCGGCGGGAACTTCGTCATCACCGCCGAGCGGCCGGAAGGTCCGTGGAGCGATCCCGTATTCCTCGATTTCGGCGGGATCGATCCCTCGCTGGTGTTCGAGCCGGACGGTTCGGCCTGGATCGTCTATAACGACGCCCCGCCCGGAGAGCCGCGATACGAGGGACATCGCGCGCTGTGGCTGCAGCGGTTCGACCCGGCGGCGATGCGCATGCTGCCCGAACGGCACTTGCTGGTCGATGGCGGGGTCGATCCGGCGCAGCAGCCGGTGTGGGCGGAGGGGCCGCATATCTACCGCGTCGATGACTGGTATTACCTGCTGGCGGCGGAGGGCGGCACCGCGGACCAGCACTCGGAAACCATCTACCGGTCGCGCTCCATCACCGGCCCCTACGAGCCGGGCCCACGCAACCCGATCCTGACCCAGCGCGACCTCGATCCGGCGCGTCCCGACCGGGTCGAGGCGACGGGCCACGCCGACATGGTGCAGTTGGACGATGGCAGCTGGTGGGGCGTGTTCCTCGCCACGCGCCCCTTCGCCGGGCAATCGACCCTGCTGGGCCGCGAAACCTTCCTGCTGCCGGTAAGGTGGGAGGATGGCTGGCCCTATTTCCTGAAGGCGGGTCAGTCTGTCCCGCTCAGTGCGCCGGTGCCTTCCCTGCCTGCGGCCGGGCCCGGCGAGCGCGTCGATCGCAGCCGGTGGCGCGACGAATTCACCACGCCGCTCGGCCCACAATGGATCGGCCTGCGCACGCCGGCGAGCGAGCAGTGCTGGCTGGTGGAAAGCGCAGGCGGGGGGCGGCTCGCGCTCTTTCCCGCAAGTGAAAGTGCAGGCGGGTCGGGCAAGGCGGCGTTCGTCGGGCGGCGTCTGCGACACCGCGACGCCGAGTTCACCACCCGGCTCTCCTTCGCACCCGATGCGGCGGGCGACTTCGCCGGCCTGCTGGCGCTGATGGATGAGAACCATTTCCTCGCCTTCGGTCGCGAGGGCGCGGCGGTCGTCGCGCGCATGCGGCGCAATACGAACGATGCGGAGCGGGGGGAGATCGTGGCGAGCGCGCCCGTCACGGCGCCGGGTCCGGTCGATCTGCGCCTGACGCTGCGTGGCGGCGAAGCGCGGCTTTCCTGGCGGAAGGCAGGGGCGGGGCCCTTCGTCCCGCTGGGCGACGCGATCGACGTCGAGCCGCTGGCAAGCGTCCACGCCGGGCTGTTCACCGGGCTGGTCGTCGGCCCCTACGCAGTGGCCGGACCGGCTTCGGAATAGGGCCCCCGTGCCACCCGTCGCCTACCCTTTTAAGGAGCCGGGCGACGGGTGACGGCGGGGAGCGCCCTAGTTCGTCTTGAAGATGTAAACCGGACCGATATCGAGCGTCTGCGCCGCCTTGGCGAAGTGCAGCGCCAGTTGCGCCTCGCCCGCCGCGAACGTCCGATCCGCGGTCGTCTTCACCCGGATCAGCTGCCATTTGGGGCCGACCGAGAAGGTGTTCCCAGCAAACCCGTCATGAGGCGGGGTGGTCCCCTGGATGCGCATGTCGACCACCGCCTTGCCATCTTCGGTCGCCGCGTTCTGCGTGCGGGCGGCGATGGCGATGAGCAAATTGTCGCCGGGTGCGATGGCGCCCGCGATGGGGACGGCGGTACCGATATCCCATGGGTTCTCGCCAGCCGCGGGCACGGTCACGCGGGTGGAGCGCGCGAGCCAGATCGTGGGATCTTCGCGCAGTTCGATCGTGCCGGCGCCGGGATTGTCCGCCCAGCTCCGATCGGCAGGATCGTTGATCAGCGTGCCCGATCCGACGAGCGGGGCGGGCACGTCGGGCTCCGGCGCCGTACGTGCGACCTTGGCGGTCTGGACGATGGTGGGCGCGCCTTCTACCACGATGGCCTGCCCGATCTCGATCGCCTGTTTCGCACCACCCAATTGCAGGACGACGTTGGCGACGTCGCGCGCGATCGACCGATCGGCGGTGGCGCTGACCTCGTACCAGTGCCAGTCAGGCCCGATTTCTACCGTAGCATCGCCGAAACCGGGATAGGGGGCGGAACTCTGCTGAAACCGGACCCCGACGATGCCCTTGTCATCGGGCGTCGCGGCCGAGGCGGTGCGAGCGTAGAAGCCCACGGTGACCGTCTGCCCGCGGTCGATCCCGGCGGTAAGCGGTATGCTGGTCTGCGCTTCCCAGATTTGGGCCGGCTTATCCGCGACGGTGTAGCGCCGGGCCGCGCCGCCGCCCGGGATCGCACCGTCCCGCAGTACTTCCACCGACAGCTTTCCTTGCGTGGGCCAATCGATCCGCGTCGGATCGTTGATAAGGGTGCCGGGAAGCTGCGCGTCGAGGCCCTGCAGCCCGGCGGGCGGTTGCGCACCCTCGTACCGAGCCGCCATCTCGGAGCGTCCCGCCGCCGCCGAACGGCCATCGAGGCCGATCGCCTCCAACAGGCCGGGCATCCAGCGTTCCCGTTCGCGATCGTAGAGCGGAAAGGTATTGGCATAGGCCCACTGGCACACGGCCACACCTTCGGGCACGAAGGTGTCGTGCACCGCGCGCGCATAGGCGATCCGCTGGTCGAGCGGGATATGCGCCTCGTAGGCGCCCGTCTCGCCGATGAAGGGAACCGTGCCGGTGCGTTTCTCGAACGCCCTGACCTTGGCGAGATCGTCCCGCAGCCGCGCCGCGTCGGCCTTCGTGCCGTAGGTCCGGCCCACCGGCGGGATATCGGGTGCAACCCATTGCGCGCCCTGGTGGGTGAAATCGAACGGCTCGTAATAATGAAACGTGGGATAGACGTTCGGGTCCACCGGCAGGTCGAGGGTCGCGAGCGAGTCGATCCCGCTCCAGTTCTGGCCCCCGATGATGACCGGGCGGTCGGGATTGCTCTCTCGCACTACCGCCAGCGCGGGATCGAGAACCTTGCGCAGATTGCCGTCGTCGAAGCGGTCGTGCGGCTCGTTTTCGAGCTCGAACCACAGTGTGTCGGCGGGATAGTCGGCGAAGGTCCGGGCGATCTGGCGCCAGACGCCGGTGTGCCACGGCTGCGTCTCGATCGGCGCGGCGTAGAGCGGTTCGAAGTGGTGGCTGTTGAGGATTACTTTCAGGCCTGCCGCCAGCGCCTGATCGACGGTGGTCTTGACCTGCGCCATCCATGCGGGATCGACCGTGTAGGGCGGCGTGTCCTTGCTGCGCTGGTCCCAGCGCACCGGCATGCGGACCGTGTCGAAGCCCGCGGCGCGTATGCGGGCGAAGTCGCGCGGGCCGAGCGCGCCCTTCCCCAGTTCGTTTGCCTTGGGCACCTCGAACGTGTTGCCCAGATTGACGCAGTCCCCGACCGGCAGCGACCGTTGCTGCGCGGCGGCCGGCACGGCCAGCAGCGCGATGCCCGCAGCCAGGGCGATTTTCCAGTTCCTCATCGTTCCTCTCCCTCTTGTCGTTTCTGGTAGCGTTACCACAATTCCGCGCGACACTGCGTTCGATCCGTTATCGGCTCAGCCGTTCGCAAGAACGCTGGCGATGAACCGGCGCATGCGGGCGTCGCGTTCGGGCCCAGGCGGCCCCGTTACGCCCCTTGCGTGGGCCGACAGGTGATCGGCGCTGTGGGGGGCCTGCGGTGCGAAGACCATGTGTTCGAACCACGCGCGCCACGCGGCGCGCTGCGGCTCCGGTTGGTCGCGGATGGCAAGGATCGCGTGAACCATCGCGAGGAAGCCGCCGCCATGCGGCGCGTCGTTGTGCCAGTAGTTGACGAGCACGTTCACCGGATCGCGCGCGGCGACGTGATGCCACCACAGTGTGGGGATGTAGATCGCGTCGCCGGGTTCCAGATCGGCGACCATGGCCTGCTCGCGCGCCTGTTCGAAACGCGGATAGGTTGCGAGGTCGGGCGCGAGCGGATCGACCATGCTGACCGGTTGTCCCGCCAGCGTGACGTCGAGTGGTCCGACATAGAGGTCGCCGACCGTCTCGGGCGGGAAGAGGGTGAAGCGCCGGCGGCCCAGCGCGACGACCGCGAAATTGTCCGACAGGTCGAAATGGGTCGCAACCTGCGTCGCATTGCCGATCCACAGGCGGGTTGTCGCGCCGCATTCCGGCCCGGCGAACGCGAACGGGTTTGCCGCCTCGAAACCGGGAAGGTGCGACGCGGCCGGGGTGGCACCGGCATAGATGGCCGGGGGCTCATCCTCCTGCGCCAGCGCACGCAGCTTTTGCGCCAGTTGCGACACGGTGCCCTTGCGGCGCTGGAAGTTGAAGCCGCGCATGTCGGGCGCGTAAAAGAAGCGCCCCTGTTCCGAGGCCGGGGCGACCATGATGTCGGTCGGCGCGCCGCTGTCGAGCCCTTCCAGATAGGCGAGCGCCGCGTCGGCTCCCTCACGCCCCGCGGCGATCAGCGGCCAGTCGCTGGCGACTGCACGCATCACGACCGGGCGGTAGGCGGGCCTGACCTCCCGTTCGAACGTATCGCGGTCTGGCGCCGCCATTTCCTCGACCTCGCGCATCGTGCGCTCCCTCGCTACCGGCAGGGCAGGGTGATCTCCGCATCGGTGCCCAGCCGCACCTCCCCGATGGCGTAATCCGCTTCCCCCTTCGTTTCGATGACGAAGGGCCGGGTGAGGTCCGCCATGGGTGCGCCGCGCGCCTGCAGGCATTTGAGCGGTACACCGTAGCGGATCCAGCCGGTCTGTGCGGACAGCGGCAGGGCGACCCAGGCGGGGTCTCCTTGCGCCCCTGCCGCCCCGATCCGGGCCGAGGCGGGCGCATCCCACACCTTCAGCGTGACGAGCAGCTGGACCTCGGCATTGGTTTCCTTGGAAAGATCGATTGGGTCGAAATTCCTGAGTGCGACCTGCGCCGTGCCGCCCTCGACCGTGAAGCGGCGGCCGCCCTCCTGCTTCAGGTAGTCGGTCGCGCTGACTTCGACGCGCCCGCCCAGCGCCGCGGCGGGAACGGTGGTGACGCGCGTTTCCTCGCCGGCCGCCTCGCTGCCGCCGACGATCAGCGACCAGCTCGAGGCGGGTTGGCCGCCGGCGAACCAGACGCGGGCATCGCCTGCCGAACCGACATCCACCTCCGGCAATGGTTTCCAGCTGCCGGCGCGCGCCGCGTAGGTGAGGCCGTACCCGCGTTCGAACAGCGCGCCGTCTGCCATCGCGGGGGTCCGTGGCCAGCGCGCCGGCAGCGTGCCCGCGAAGTCGTGGCGCGGCTTGCCCGCGGTGTCGGCGATCAGCACGTCCGCCAACCCCGCGCCCTCGCTGCCAGGCAGCCATGCGACGACAAATGCATCGGCGGTATTGAGCGCCGGGTTCACATAGAGCGGGCGACCGGTGATCATCACCGCCACCACCGGAATGCCCTGTGCCTTCAGCTTGCGCATCGTTTCGTAGGGTCCGGTCAGCGCGGCATCGAGCGCCAGTGTCGCGCGGTCCCCTTGGAATTCGGCATAGGGTTTCTCGCCGAAAACCACGATCGCCGCATCGGGACGGGCGGTGAAGCTGCCGTCGGGCGAAAGCTGCGCGGTGCCGCCGCCCGCTTCAACTGCGGCCTTGAGGCCGGACCACAGCGAGGTCGCGCCCGGGAATTTGGAATTGTCGAGGCCGGTGCCCTGCCAGCTGATCGTCCATCCGCCCGACTGGCGGGCGATGTCGTCCGCGCCTTCGCCCGCGACCAGCAGGCGGCCCCCGGGGGCGATCGGCAGCACGCCCTCGTTCTTCAGCAGAACGAGCGACTTGCGGACCGCTTCGCGAGCGATGGCGCGGTGCTCCGGCGAACCGAGGCGGTCCCACTCGCCCGACAGGGGGCGCGAGGACGGCTTGCCCGCTTCGAACAGGCCGAGCCGCATCTTCACCCGCAGGATGCGCGCGACCGCGCCGTCGATCCGGGCCATCGGAACGGTGCCCGCCTTCGCCTTCGCCAGCAGGTCGGCATAGATCGCCTTCCACGTATCGGGCGCCATGTACATGTCGATGCCCGCCTCCAGCGCCTGCGGGCAGCTTTCGTTGGTGCAGCCTTCGACCTGGCCGTGGGCATTCCAGTCGGAGACCACGAAACCGCCAAAATCCATCCGGTCCTTCAATACGCCGGTCAGCAGGCTCCTGTTGCCGGTCATCTTGCGACCCTGCCAGCTGGAGAAGCTGGCCATCACGGTAGCGACCCCGTTCTCGATCGCGGGACCGTAGGGCAGGCCGTGAATGTCGCGCAATTCCGCCTCGCTGATGTCGGCATCGCCCTGATCGACGCCGTTCTTCGTGCCCCCGTCGGCAAGGAAATGCTTGGTCGAGGCGATCACATACGGGCCCGCCAGCAGGTCCCGATTATCCGGCGAGCCCTGCAGCCCGCGAACCATCGCCCCGACATAGGACGCGACCAGCGCAGGGTCGGAGGAATAGCCTTCGTAGGCGCGGCCCCAGCGCCAGTCCTGCGGTACGGTGACGGTGGGCGCGAAGGTCCACTCCTGTCCCGTCACGCGGATTTCCTCCGCCGTCGCGCGCCCGATCCGCTCGATCAGGTCGACGTCGTGCATCGCGCCCAGCCCGATATTGTGGGGAAACAGGGTCGCGCCGATGATGTTCGAATTGCCGTGCACCGCATCGATCCCCCAGATCACCGGCACGCCCACGCCGCCATCGCTTTTGTCGACGGAGGCGGCGTAGAAGGCGTCGGCGGCCTTCAGCCATTCGGGCGCCGGGGCGAAATCGTCGCCGTTCGGCCCGCTATTGCCGCCCACCAGGATGGAGCCGAGATTGTAGGTCTTCACGTCCTGCGGCGTGACACAGCACAGATCGGCCTGGACCAGCTGCCCGATCTTCTCCTCCAGCGTCATGCGGGCGATGAGGTCGGCGACCCGCGCCTCGTCGGCCGGAGGGGTGGTTACGGGGTAGTCGTAGGCGGGCCATTGGCCGGGGTGCGCGATGCCGGCGCCCTCGCCATGTTCCGGCGCAGGAGGGGCGGCGCTCGCGACGCTCCGCGTAGATGGCGAGGCGCAGGACGCGAGCAGGGCGGCACCCAGACAGAGTGATGCCGTGAAGCGGCGCATGGTCATGGTATCTCCCCCGAACGAACGCGCTGAATCTCGGTCCAGCTTTGTGAGCGCTACCATGGCCTGCCTCGTGCTCTGGGCGCAAGGGGGTAATTCGCGCGGCCGGGAGTTCCCCGTATAGGCGACGCGCTCGAACGGGAGCGGGAGGCTACCGCACCGCCGGATCGGGTGTCGTCATGATGCGGGGGCCGCCCTCGACGCCGGTGCCCGCGAACAGACGGTAGCCCCAGGCGGGCAGGGTCACGCTGTCGCCGGCTTTGAACACCGCCTCCTGCCCGCGAAATTCGCGATAGCGGCCGGCCCCGTGCGCGTCGGCCAGCTTCGCGGTGACGGGGCGGGGGGAGAGGTTGAACAGGCCGAGGACCTTGTTGCCTTCCACCTGCCGGACCCAGGCGAAGACCTGCTCCGGCTTGTCGGTATCGACCTTGGACATGCGCGCGCCCCAAGGGGAATTGGCGAGCGCGGGGTTCGCCTTGCGAAAGGCGATGAGGTCGGCGAAGAGCGCATCGAGGGTGCAGGTCTTGCCCTGGCTCCAGTCGATCGGGTCCTTCTCGAAGAATTCCAGGCGCTTGGCGTTGCATGCCTCCTGCCCGTTATAGATCATCGGCAGACCTTCGCCGGTGAAGCTCAGGGCGATCATCGCCGGCAGAGCGGGGCCGAAATTCTCGTACTGCGTGCCTTCCCAGGCATTGGAATCGTGGTTGGCGATGTAGGTCATGCGCATCGCTTCCCGCGGCCACGCGCTCTCGTTTTCGGCGTAATAGCCGTACAGCGCAGTCGCGTTCGCCCGCCCTTGCGCGATATCCTTCACCGTGTTGTGCCATTCCCACGCGTACACCGCGTCGAACGCCTTGCGGGTCAGTTCGGGCGTCTTCCATTCGGCGAGCATGAAGACCGGCCGGATTTTCTCCAGCCGCGCGCGTTCCTTCTCCCAGAAATCGAGCGGGACGTAGCCGGCGACGTCGGCACGGAAACCGTCGACGCCGTAATCGCGCACCCACATCTCCATCGCTTCGCCGACATGCTTGCGCACACCCGGCTTCGACCAGTCGAGATCGATGATGTCGGACCAGTCCAGCCACGGGGTCGGGCGAAAATCGCCCTTCCAGTCCTTCTCGTACCAGTCCGGATGCTCTCTCGCGAGGGCGTTGTCCCACGCAGTATGATTGGCGACCCAGTCGAGGATGACGTGGAACCCCGCGGCATGGGCGGCATCGACGAAGTGGCGGAAATCATCCCTGGTCCCCAGTTCGGGGTTCACGTCGTAATAGTCGCGCACCGAATAGGGGCTGCCGAGCGTGCCCTTGCGGTGTTCCTTCCCGATCGGGTGGATCGGCATCAGCCACAGGATGCCGACGCCCAGCTTCTTCAGCCGCGGCAGTTCGCGCTCGGCGGCGCGGAAGGTGCCCTCGGGCGTGAACTGGCGCGTGTTGATCTGGTAAAGGACGGCTTCCTTCGACCAGGCGGGATGCCGGATCGTGGAATATGGTTCAGGCTGCCAGACCTGATCGTAGGTATCATCCTGCCCGCCGGGGTCCTGCGGCGGGTTGCGCATCGCGAAGGCGGCGGCGGAAGACGCGAGGGAAATGGCGCCGAGCGCTAGAGCGAGGCGGTTCATGATGCGGTCCTTTCGCGGGTATCGGGCACCGCCGCGGCCACGCGCAGCATGGCAAGGGCGGCGACGAGCCAGGAGGCGGCGGCGAACAGCATGGTCCAGACCGGCTCACCGGGGAAGAAGGCGTTCATGATCGATCCCATGACGGTCGCCACGATCAATTGGGGGACGACGATGAAGATGTTGAACAGGCCCATGTAGATGCCCAGCTTCGCCTGCGGCAGGTTGCTGGCGAGAATGGCGTAGGGCATCGCGAGGATGCTGGCCCAGGCGATGCCTTTCAGGATCTCGCACGCGATCAGCAGCGTGGGATCGCGCAGCACCACGTATCCCAGGAACCCGAACGCCCCGCAGACCAGCGCCGTCATGTGGGTGCGCGCCTGACCGATGCGCCGGGACAAAGGCGGCAGGATGGCGAGAGCGGCGATGGCGGCGACGCCGTTCTGGACGGTGTAGATCAGGTTCCACCAGTTCGCGCCTTCGTTGTACGCGGCGCTGGCCGTATCCGTGCTGCCGTAGAAATACTGGCTGACCACCGGGCCCGAATAGATCCACATGATGAAGAGGGAGGACCAACTGAAGAACTGGACGAGTGCCAGTCGCTTCATGATGTCGGGCATGCCGGAAAAATCGCCCACGATCTGCGTCAGCATCCCGTTTGTGCGCCCCTGCTTGGCCAGCGCAATCGCCAGCGCGCTGAGCACGCCGTACAGGGCGAGCAATCCGCCGAGCAGGTAGACTTCCTTCTCCAGCCCCAGTTCGGCCACGGTCAGCGCCACCGCGCCGCCCGCCGCGATCCACAGGATGCAGGAAAGATAGCTCTTGGCTGCGAGCGCGCGGACCGGCTGGTCGGTCGGCACCGCATCCTCGCGCGCGAAGGCGGCCTGTTCGTCCGGGCTGTATTCGCGCGTGGTGACGACGGTCCACAGCACCGCACCGAACAGCGCCAGCGCGCCCGCCCAGAAGCTCCACCGGACGGTATCGGGCAGCGTGCCCGGCGCGGCGACGTTGGCGACGCCGAGATGCTCCAGCAACCAGGGGAAGATCGATCCGATCACCGCACCCGCCCCGATGAAGGCGGTCTGCACGGCATAGCCCGCCGCATGCTGATCGACATGCAGCATGTCGCCGACAAAGGCGCGGAACGGCTCCATCGAGATGTTGAGGCTGGCATCGAGCAGCCACAGCAGTGCGGCTGCGAACAGTAGCGGCGCGCCGAAACCGGGGGCGAGCGGCATCAGGAACAGCGCCAGGCTGGCGAAGACCGCGCCTGTCAGGAAGTACGGTCGGCGCCGGCCCAGCCGGCTCCATGTCCGGTCCGACAGATGACCGATGATGGGTTGCACGATCAGGCCGGTCAGCGGGGCTGCAACCCACAGTGCGGGCAGATCGTCCATGCTCGCGCCCAGCGTCTGGAACACGCGGCTCATGTTGGAATTCTGCAGCGCGAAGCCGATCTGGATCCCGAAGAAGCCGAAGCTGATGTTCCACAGCCCCCAGAAACTCTGGCGCGGCTTTTGGCTCGCCTGCATGTGAACCCGTCCTTTCCCTGATACGACGGGTCTTTGGGCCCGCTTGCGATTGGCCGGTTTGCTGGCACGATCCCCGGGGACTGCCAAGCTGCATACGAATACATGAGGCCGCGGGACCGGCCGCGGGACGGGCCACCGACGCGGCGCCGCGAATCAGCCGCCGGTGCTTTGTCGCACGACCAGGCGGGTGGGCAGGTGATGGTCGGGACCGGGCCGTCCCTCGATCTGTGCCATCAGCGTTTCCACCAGGCTTTCGCCCGCGCCGCGCATGTCCTGCATGATGGTGGTCAGCGGCGGATTGGTGAGGCTGGCGGCCGGAATATCGTCGAAACCGACCACCGCGACATCATCGGGCACGCTCCGCCCGGCCTCCGCCAGCGCGCGCAAGGCACCGATCGCGATGAGGTCGCTGGCGGCGAACACGGCATCGAACGCCGCGTCGGACGCGATGAGCGCGCGCGTCGCATCGTAGCCCGCCCGCTCGGTGGTGATCGCATCGAACTGCAGCCGCTCGTCGATTGGCAGGCGCGCGGTGCGCAGCGCCTCGCACAGTCCGCGATAGCGGTGCGCGAATTCGGGGTAGTGTCCGTCCGCATGGCCCAGGAACGCGATCCGGCGTCGCCCGCGCGCGATCAGGTGCTCGCCCGCCATCCGCCCGGCGCCGATATTGTCCGATCCGACCGTGGAGCCGCCCTCATCCAGGCTGACGGAGCCCCAGCGGGCGAAGAACGTGCCCTGGTCGCGCAGCTGCTCCAGCCGTCGTTCGTACAGGCTGTAATCGCCGTATCCCAGCAGGATGAGTCCGTCGGCGCGGTGGCTGTCCTGGTACTGGGTGTGCCAGTCGTCGCCCATGTTCTGGAACGAAATCAACAGGTCGAGCCCGCGTTCGGCGCAGGCACGGGTGATCGAACCGAGCATGGCGAGGAAGAAGGGGTTGATCATGCTCTCGTCGGGCGTGGGATCCTCGAAGAAGAGCAGGGCGATGGTGTTCGCACGCTGGGTGCGCAGGGAGGATGCGTTCTTGTCGACCGTGTAGTTGAGCTCGCGCGCGATGCGTTCGATCTTGGCCCGCGTCGCTTCGCTGACGGATCGGTCGCCACGCAGCGCGCGGCTGACCGTGGGCTGCGACACCCCGGCCCGGTAGGCGATATCGAAGCTGGTCGGCCTTCCGCTGGCACTGCGGCCCACGCGTTCTCTCCCTTGCACTCCTGAGCGTAGCGGGGCCGGGCGGACATGCAATAGCCAAAGCGCAGGTGCAGCATCGCCGCGCCATGTGGCGCTTTTGCGACATCGTACCATGCTGCACCGCACAAACATACGTATACCGACTGGCGAGCGCGGCCCTGCGGCGAATAATCGGCGGCGCACAGGACGCACAGGCGGGCCGGCACCGACCGGCGAAAAGAACAGCACCGTCGCCCTGCCGCAATTGTAACCGGGGAGGATATTTTTCCGTGATGACTCGCAAGACCCTTTCGCTCGGCGCCAGCGCCTCTTCGATGGCTTTCGCGCTGGCGATGGCCGCGACGCCGCAGGCCGCTTTCGCCCAGTCGACCCAGCCCACCGCGCCGGTGCAGGAGGACGACGGCCGTCCCGTGACCGCGCCAGAGAAGGCGAACAAGGCGGAAGACGGATCGCCCGAGAACGTGATCGTCGTCACCGGTTTCCGCGGTGCGCTGCAAAGCGCCGTGTCGGAAAAGAAGCGCAGCGACTTGATTCTTGAATCGGTCGCGCAGGAAGACATCGGAAAGCTGCCCGACAACTCGATCGGCGAATCGATCGCGCGGCTGCCCGGCGTGACCGCGCAGCGCCTCAACGGCCGCGCGAACGTCATCTCGATCCGTGGCTTCGGACCCGATTTCTCGCAGACCCTCCTCAACGGCCGCGAACAGACCTCGCTCGGCGATGCGCGTGCGGTCGAATTCGACCAGTACCCGGCCGAGGTCGTGAACCAGGTCGTCGTCTACAAGACGCCCAGCGCCTCGCTGGTCGGGCAGGGCCTCGTCGGCACGGTCGATATCCGCACCATCCGCCCGCTCGAATACGGCAAGCGCGTGATCGCGGTCGGCGCGCGCGGCTCCTACACCGATCTCGGCAAGCTGAATGCGGGATCGAAGGAATTCGGCTATCGCGCCAATGCGACCTATGTCGACCAGTTCGCGGACGACACGATCGGCCTGGCGCTGTCCGCATCCTATATCGACGAGCCTTACCAGGTGCAGGAATTCAATGCCTGGGGCTACAATACGATCGACGGCAACAACGTCATTGGCGGCTCGAAGAGCTACGTCACCTCGACCCAGCTGACCCGCTTCGGCCTGACCGGCACGCTTCAGGTGAAGCCCACCGATACGCTGACGCTGACCGCCGACGGGTTCTATTCGGACTTCAAGGACGACCAGATCAAGCGCGGCATCGAACTGCCGCTCGCCTTCGACGGCCAGAACGGCCTCAGCGTCACCGACCCTGCGAACAACGGCGCCCGGTTCGATCCGGCAACCGCCACGCTGGAGGACGGGCTCTATACCGCGGGCACCTTCACCAACGTCGAGGGCGTCATCCGCAACGACGTGTTCGAGCGCAGCGCCAAGCTGTATTCGGGCGGGTTCAACGCGCTGTACGAAGGCGACGACGGCTGGACCGCCTTCTTCGATTTCGGCTATTCGCGCACCGACCGCGAGGAGCTGAGCCTCGAGAGCTATTCGGGCACCGGCTATGGTCGCGGCAATGGCGCGACCGATACGATCGGGTTCCAGACCGGGCCGGACGGCACGTTCTTCGACCCGAGCCTCGATTATTCCGATCCGTCGCTGGTCTTCCTGACCGATCCACTCGGCTGGGGCGGCAGCACGATCCAGTCGGGCTATCGCAACAACCGTATCGTGAAGGACGAGCTCAAGCAGTACCGTATTCAGGTGCGGCGCGAATTCGACAGCGCCCTGTCCGCAGTCACGGTCGGCATGAACTACACCGATCGCGACAAGTCGCTGACGCCGGACGAATCCTTCGTCCTCATCCCGAACGGCGCGACCGAGGCCCCGATCCCCTCGCAGTATGTCGTGGGGTCCACCGATCTCACCTATCTGGGTCTGGGCCCGATCCTGAGCTACGATCCGCGCGATCTGCTCGAAGGCGGGGTGTTGGAACTGCGGCCCAACGCGGTGCCCGACGTCGTCGCGAAGGCCTACACCATCAGCGAAGACCTGATGACGCTCTACGGCCAGGCCGACCTGCGCATTCCGCTCGGCACCACCGAGCTGACCGGCAATTTCGGCGTGCAGGCCATCAACACGTCGCAGAAGTCGAGCGGCCTCACCATTCCCGACGGCGTTTTCGTTCCGGTCACGCGCGGCGACGATTACTGGGACGTTCTGCCCAGCATCAACCTCTCGTTGCGCTTCGATAGCGGCTTCGTGATCCGCGCCGCCGCAGCGCGCGAGGTCATGCGCCCGCGGCTCGACGATCTGCGCGTGGCGATCGCCTATGGCGTGACCACCACAGTCGACGGACAGAGCCCGACCGGCCTTTATCCCTATCTCTCGGGCAGCGGCGGCAACCCCTACCTCCGCCCGTACCGGGCCAATGCAGTCGATCTGAACTTCGAGAAGTATTTCGGCTCCAGCGGCGTCGTGGCCCTCCAGTTCTTCTATAAGGACATCAAGAGCTACATCGACAAGTCCAAGGTGCCCTTCGACTTCACCGGCTTCCCCCTGCCGACCGGGCAGGAGCCGGCAACGCTGATCGGTCTGGTCGATCAGCCCGCGAACACCGGTAGCGGCGAACTATACGGCGCCGAACTGGCCGCGACGGTTCCCTTCGACCTCTTCACCAGCGCGCTCGACGGTTTCGGCGTGACCGGCGGGGTGGGCTACACGGAAACCAAGGTGCTGAACCTCTTCGGCGACGAACAGCAAATCCCGGGCTATTCGAAATGGGTCGCGAACGGCACGCTGTTCTTCGAGAAGTACGGCCTGAACCTGCGCGGCAGCGCCCGCTACCGCAGCGGGTTCCTGGGCGATTTCACCGGCTTCGGCGGTTCGCCGACCCGGCGCCTCGCGAAGGACGAGCTGATCATCGATGCGCAGATCGGCTACGATTTCGGCGGGTCGCTGGATGGCCTCTCGGTCTATATCCAGGGTCAGAACCTGACGGACGAGCCGTTCGTATCGCTGAACGCCAACGGCGATCCGCGCCAGGTGCTCGACTATCAGCAGTTCGGCCGCCGTTTCCTGGCCGGCTTCACCTACAAGTTCTGATCGGTCGCAAGATCCGGTGGCGGGAACGGCCAATGCCGCGCCTGTCACCGGATGCGTCCGCACGACTTCAATCGACCGCTATTCGGCGCTCGCCCGCCAAGTTAGGAGGGGCTCGGTGCAGACCCGTAATTTCATTCGATCTTCCGCCCGCAATGCGTGGACCCGTTGCCTGCCGCTCGCTCTGGCGGGGGTCGCCGCAGGCGGCTGCGCTCACGCAGCGCCGCCCGTCGCCTCCGCGTCGCAGACCCATGCGCTGCGCGCGCGTGCGCCGTCAGAGGAGATCGTCTATTTCGTCCTGCCCGACCGGTTCGAGAACGGCAGCCGCGCGAACGACCGTGGCGATTTCACCGGCGACCGGCTGCAGACCGGCTTCGATCCGGCGGCCAAGGGGTTCTATCACGGCGGCGACCTGAAGGGGCTGACCAGCAAGCTCGACTATCTGCGCGATCTCGGCATCACCGCGATCTGGGTCGGCCCGATCTTCCAGAACAAGCCGGTGCAGGGCCCGAAGGGGAACGAGAGCGCGGGCTATCACGGTTACTGGATCACCGACTTCACGCGGCCCGACGGCCATTTCGGCAGCCGGGAGGAATTTCGCACTTTCGTCGACGCGGCCCACGCGCGCGGGATGAAGGTCTATATGGACATCATCACCAATCATACGGCGGACGTCATCCGCTATCGCGAAGGCGATGCGGCTGATTACGCCTATCGGTCGAAAGGCGATTATCCCTATTCGACGCGCGGCACGCCGGACGGCGCGCGGATCAACGAAGGCTTCGCCGGCGACACGGACGCGACCGAGGCGAACTTCGCGCAACTGACGAACCCCGCCTGGGCCTACACCCCCTACGTTCCCGAGGGCGAGAAGACCGTGAAGGTCCCGGCCTGGCTCAACGATCCGATCCACTATCACAATCGCGGCGAGAGCACGTTCACGGGCGAAAGCGCGCGGCTGGGCGATTTCGCCGGTCTGGACGACCTGTTCACGGAAAGCCCGGCGGTGCGGCAGGGGATGATCGACATCTACGGCCAGTGGATCGACGATTTCGGTATCGACGGTTTCCGCATCGACACCGCGCGCCATGTCGATCCCGGGTTCTGGCAGGCCTTCGTGCCCGCGATCATGGACCGGGCACGGGCGAACGGCATTCCGAACTTCCACATGTTCGGCGAAATCTACAAGGACGGGCCCGACAGCGGCTACATCGCGCAATATACGCGGCGCGACCATTTGCCCGCCGTGCTGGACTTCGCCTTCCAGGGCGCGATGCGCGAGATACTGGGCCGGGATGCGGGCACCTCCGTTCTGGCGCAGATGTTCGACGGCGACGTGCTGTACGAAGGGGGCGAGGATACCGCGCTGACCCTGCCGACTTTCCTCGGCAATCACGACATGGGCCGGTTCTCCACCTTGCTGAAGGAGGACAGGCCCGGGATCTCGCAGGACGAATTGCTGCAGCGGGTGCTGCTGGGCCACGCCATGATGTTGAGCCTGCGCGGCTCGCCGGTGATCTATTACGGCGACGAGCAGGGCTTCGTCGGCGACGGCAACGACCAGGCGGCGCGCGAGGACATGATGCCCAGCCGCACCGCCAGCTATAACGACAATGCGCTGATCGGGACGGACGCCACCACGGCGCAGGCCAATTTCGACGAGAGCCATCCCCTGTTCACGCTGATCCGGCAGTTTTCCGCGATCCGGCGGGCGCATCCCGCGCTGACCCGGGGTAAGCAGGTCACGCGGCATACGGAGGAGACGCCGGGCTTCTTCGCCGCGAGCCGGTTCGATCCCGATACCCAAACGGAGTACCTGCTGGTGTTCAACACGGCGGCCAAGCCGCGTTCGGCCAATATCGAGCTTGGCTACGATGCGCGGCGGTTCGAAACGCTGGCCGGGTCCTGCCCCGCCGCGGTGAGCGCACCGGGCAGCGCGGCCTTCTCGCTTCCCGCGTTCGGCTGGGCGATCTGCCGGGTCAGCGAGACGGCACGATGAGCGGATCGACCATGACCGTACGTGCCCCGCAGGCACAAACGCAGACCCGGCCCTGGTGGCGCGGCGCGACGATCTATCAGATCTATCCGCGCAGCTTCATGGATTCGAACGGCGACGGAATCGGCGATCTGCCGGGTATCACCAGTCGGCTCGATCATGTGGCTTCGCTGGGCGTCGACGCGATCTGGATTTCGCCGTTCTTCGCCTCGCCGATGAAGGATTTCGGCTACGACGTATCGGACTATTGCGACGTCGATCCGATCTTCGGGACGCTGGACGATTTCGATGCGCTGGTGACGCGGGCACACACGCTCGGCCTCAAGGTCCTGATCGATCAGGTCTATTCGCACACATCGGATCAGCACGCCTGGTTCGCACAGAGCCGGGCGTCGCGCGATAACCCGAAGGCGGACTGGTACGTCTGGGCCGATGCGAAGCCCGATGGCTCGCCGCCCTCCAACTGGCAATCGGTGTTCGGCGGCCCCGCCTGGACGTGGGACGCGCGGCGCGGGCAGTACTACCTTCATAATTTCCTGAGCTGCCAGCCGCAATTGAACCTGCACAATCCTGCAGCGCAGGATGCGGTGCTGGGCGTGATGCGCTTCTGGCTCGATCGCGGGGTCGACGGTTTTCGCATCGACGCGCTCAATTTCGCGATGCACGATCCGCAGCTGCGCGACAATCCGCCTGCGCCGGCGACCGACAAGCCGCGCACGCGGCCGTTCGACTTCCAGCTCAAGACCTACAACATGTCGCACCCCGACATCCCCGCCTTCATCGAGCGGATTCGCGCGCTCACCGACGAATACGAAGGCATCTTCACCGTGGCCGAGGTCGGCGGGGACGAGGCCGAGGCGGAAATGAAGGCGTTCACGCAAGGCGAGACGCATCTGAATTCCGCCTACGGGTTCAACTTCCTCTATGCCGGTCGCCTGACCCCGGGGCTGGTCTGCGCGGCGCTGGCCGAATGGCCGGCGGAGGACGGCATGGGCTGGCCGAGCTGGGCGTTCGAGAACCACGATGCGCCCCGGGCGCTGAGCCGCTGGTGGCAGCCCGCGGATCGCGAGGCGGCGGCGCGCATGAAGATACTCCTGCTCGCCTCGCTGCGCGGCAATGCCATCCTCTACCAGGGCGAGGAACTGGGCCTGACGCAGGTCGACATACCGTTCGACCAGTTGCACGATCCCGAAGCGATCGCCAACTGGCCCCTGACCCTCTCGCGCGACGGCGCGCGCACGCCGATGCCGTGGGTCGGGCACGAGCCGCACGGCGGGTTCGGATCCGACGCGCCGTGGCTGCCGGTGGGCGAGGAAAACCTCGCGCGCGCGGTGGAGCGGCAGGACGCGGACCCTGCCTCCATGCTGGCCGCGACGCGGGCCGCCCTGAAACTGCGGCGCGCCAATCCCGCCCTGCACCAGGGCGCGGTGACCCAGTGCGCGGCGCAAGGCGACCTTCTCGATTTCACCCGGGCGCATGCCGGCCAAAGCGTGCGCTGCCTGTTCAATTTCGGTCCCTCCGCCATCGCCATCGATGCCGGAAAGGGCCGCGTCCTTGCCGCCGCCAACGGGGCGCAGGGCGACAGCCTGCCGGCCTTCGGCGCGCTGATTGTGGAGATTTGACGATGCGCTGGCTCCCCCTCGTAGCACCCGCCCTCCTGCTGCCCGCCGCCGTGGCGCAGGCCGGAACCGTGGCCTCGCCCGACGGCCATATCGTCGTGACGATGGACGTCGACGGGGAGGGCAAGCCCTTCTATTCGATCGCCCGCGACGGCGAGACGCTGTTCGCGCCGTCGCATCTGGGGTTTTCCCTGACGGACGAGGATCCGCTACGCCGCGATTTCGCGATCACGGGTGAGACAACCGACAGCGCCGATACACGATGGCAACAGCCGTGGGGCGAACGGCAATGGGTAACGGACCATCATAACGAACTGACGACGACGTTCCGCCAGAAGACCGGCGACACGCGGGCCTTTACCGTGCGGATGCGCGTGTTCGACGATGGGGTGGGCTTCCGCTACGAATTTCCGCAACGCGCGGACAAACCCGAAACGCGGATCGCCGAAGAACTGACCGAATTCGTGCTCGCCCCGGAAGCGACCGAAGGCGGGACCGCGTGGTGGATCCAGGCGGGCGACTGGAACCGGTACGAGTATCTCTATCACCAGACGCCGATCGATGCGGTCGCGACGGCTCACACGCCGATCACCTTCCGCCTGAAGGACGGCACGCACATGTCGATCCACGAGGCGGCGCTGGTCGACTATTCCGGCATGTGGCTGCAGCGCATGGATGGCGGGCGCTTCCGCAGCGTCCTCGCGCCGTCTTCGCGTGGTGCGAAGGTGGTTCGCAGCGGGGCCTTCACGACCCCCTGGCGCACGATCCGCATCGCTCCCGATGCGGCGGGCCTGGTCGAGAACGATCTGGAACTCAATCTCAACGAACCCAACAAGCTGGGCGATGTCAGCTGGTTCGAGCCGGCGAAATATATCGGCATCTGGTGGGGCATGATCAGCGGCAAGTGGAGCTGGGCGCAAGGCCCCGATCACGGCGCGACGACCGAGCGGACCAAGCAGTACATCGACTTCGCTGCGAAGAACGGGTTTCGCGGCGTGCTGGTCGAGGGGTGGGATTACGGCTGGGACGGGCAGTGGTTCGGCAATGGCCGCGACTTCAGCTTCACCAAGGCCTATCCCGATTTCGACCTCGAATATCTTGCGAACTATGCCAAGTCGAAGGGCGTCCACCTGATCGGGCACAATGAGACGGGCGGCAACATCGCCAATTACGAGGCGCAGCTGGCCGCGGCGATGAAGCAGAACGGCGCGCTCGGCATCGATGTCGTCAAGACCGGCTACGTCGCCGATGCGGGGGGTGTCATCTCGTGCAACGCCGACATCGCCGACCCGTGCGAGGGCCAGGTGATGGAATGGCACGACGGCCAGCGCCAGGCCCAGCACATGCTGCGCGTGGTGGAGGAAGCGGCGAAGAACCACGTCGCGATCAACACGCACGAACCGATCAAGGATACCGGCCTCAGGCGCACCTATCCCAACTGGGTCGCGCGCGAAGGGGCCCGGGGCCAGGAATACAACGCCTGGGCCCCGTTCAACAATCCGCCCGAGCACGAGCCGACGCTGGTCTATACCCGCATGCTGTCGGGGCCGATGGACTACACCCCCGGCATCCTCAGCCTGGAAGGCGAAAACGGCGTGCCGATGTCCTCCACGCTCGCAAAGCAACTGGGCCTCTATCTCGCCATCTATTCGCCGATCCAGATGGCGGCCGATTTCGTGGAGAGCCTGGCGCAGCATCCGCGCGAGCTGGAATTCATCAAGGCGGTCCCGGCCGACTGGTCGGAAAGCCATCTGGTCGCCGGCGAGATCGGCGATTACGCGATCTTCGCCCGCAAGGACCGCAACAGCGCAGACTGGTATGCAGGCGGCATCAACGATGCGACCGCGCGCGATGTCACGCTGGACTTCGCCTTCCTCGATCCGGGCAAGACGTATCGTGCAACGGTGTGGAAGGACGGCGAGGGCGCGACCTACGAAACCGAGGCGCGCCATCGCATCGCCTATGACAGCTTCACCGTGAAGGCCGGGGACAAGCACAGCTTCTGGCTGGCACCGGGCGGCGGCCTCGCGATCCGGCTGCAGCCGGTGAAGTGATGGCGGCGCGGTTGCTTGCCGCCTTGCTGGCGCTGCTTCTCGGGGCCTGTGCGACGGTTCCACAGGGCGCGCCGCAGGGGGAGGGCCGTTTCGTCGAGTGGACGCATATCGCCGCCGCGGGTCTACCCGATCAGCGTGTCACCATCTGGTTGCCGCCGGAATACGACGCGCATCCGGATCGGCGCTTTCCCGTCCTCTATATGCATGACGGTCACAATCTGTTCGATCCGGCCAAGTCCAATTTCGGGAAGGTCTGGGCCGTCGACAAGACGATGCTGCGTCTCACGGCGGAAGGCAGGGTGGCGCCGCATATCGTCGTCGGGATCTGGGCGCCGGGCCCGGACCGCTATCGCCAGTATCTACCGAAATTCGCGGCCGATGCGGCGCGCGGCGCGGTGAAGGAAAGCGTCGAGGCCAACAGCAATGGCGGCCCCATCGTATCCGATCGCTACCTCGACTGGATCGTCGGCGCGTTGAAGCCGCGGGTCGATCGCGATTTTCGCACGCGCGCCGGACGCGAGGATACCGCGATTGCCGGGTCGAGCATGGGCGGACTGATGAGCTGTTACGCCATTGCCGCACGGCCCGACGTCTTCTCGAAAGCGGCATGCGTGTCCTCGCACTGGCCGATCGTGTTGCCCGAAACCGCCGATGCCAATCGCGCTGCCGTCATTGCCATCTGGCGGGACTGGCTCGCGAACAATCTCGGCGAACCGGACGGACGCCGGATCTGGATGGATCACGGCACCGAGACGCTCGACGCGAATTACGCCCCCTATCAGCAGGCGATCGATCGAAGCTTCCGTGCCGCCGGCTGGCCCGAGGGCGAGGCATGGACGAGCCGCGTCTATCCCGGCGCCGCGCACGAGGAGAACGCGTGGGCCGCCCGTCTGCCGGAAGTGCTGACCTGGTTGCTGGCGGACCGCTAGCGCAGCGGGCGACGGTCCGCCGCGCCAAGCTCAGTTCGCGCGGCGCACGCGGCCGCAGCGGGGCGTCTCGATCGCGCCATTGGCGAGGTAGGTCTGCACCGCATCGACATCGATGCCGCCCGATCCGATCGATTTGCCGGCCGTGAACCCTTCGAAACCGTCGCCGCCATTGGCGAGGAAGTTGTTCACCGCCACGCGATAGGTGCGCGCCGGATCGACCGGCGTGCCATCGATGCGGAACGCCGATATGCGGCTACCCACGGGTCGGGCGGGCGACACCAGATAGCTCGCATTGGCGGACGGCACGAGCAGGGTGCCGCACACCTTGCTCGCATCGGCCTGGCAGAACTGGCTTTCGAGAATCGCGGTCAGCTGCGCCCCCGTCAGCGCCAGCACCTCGACCGCATTGCCGAACGGCTGCATCGAGAAAATCTCGCCATAGGTCAGCGTGCCATCGGACGCGGCGTCGAAATTGGTCCGGACGCCGCCCGAATTGATGAAGGCGACATCGGCCGCCCCATCGGTCGCCGCCTCGGCCGCAAACAGCTGCGCGTCGGCGACGAAGGCCTCGGCCGTACCGTCCATGCAGTCGGGATCGCGCGCGCCATCGCTGGCCGGCGCGACCGTGCCGACCGCGCGGTTGCCGATCGGGCCGATCGTCTCGAGGTAGCGATCGATGATCCCCGCGATCTCCGGATCGCGCGGAAGGTCGGCCGGGACCGGCACATTCTTCGCGCCTACCGCGAGCACGCGCTTGCTGGCGGCGTCGAAGGTGAGGTCGATATCGGTCACGAATGCGGCATAGCGTCCCGCGCTGGTCAGCGTCCGCACCGTGCCGTCGGGGCCGGTGATGCGGCAGGCATAGGCCTCGTGCGTGTGGCCGGAAACCACCAGCGAGATCGCAGGGTCGAGCCTGTCGGCGATGTCGACGATCGGGCCTGAAAGCCCGTCGCACGCGCCGGTCTGATAGCGGTCGGTTACATCGCCACCCTGGTGGATCAGCAGCACGACCGTGTCGGCACCCTGCGCGGTAAGCTGCGCTGCAAGGCGGTTGGCCGCTTCCGCCTCGTCGGTGAAGCGATAGCCGCGAATGCCCTCTGCCGAGACGAGGTTGGCGGTTCCTTCCAGCGTCAGGCCGACGAAGCCGATGCGGATGTCGCCAAAGGTACGGATGGCCGACCCCGGGAACAGCGTCTTCCCGCTCTCGTCCACGGTGTTTCCCGCCAGATAGGTGAAGCCGGCCCCCGCGAACGGTTCCAGCGCGCAGGGGGCGCGCGCGGTGTATTTCGCACATCCGCCGGCCTGGATTCGCTGGAGTTCGGCCACGCTGCGGTCGAATTCATGATTGCCGACCGAAGCGAGGTCGAGCTTCATGGCGCTCAGCGCCTTCACGGTAGGCTCGTCGAGATAATAGGCGGAGACGAGCGGGCTCGCACCGATGAGATCGCCCGCCGCGACGGTGATCGTGCGATTGTGCCCGCCGCGCAATTGGTTGAGGCGCGTCGCCATTTGCGCGCCGCCGCCCAGCACGCTGGTGCGTTCGACGCCCTGGTCGTCGCGATAGGTCAGCGCGCTCTGCGGCGCCTCCAGATTGCCGTGGAAGTCGTTCAGCGCAAGAATCTGCACATCGACCGTCTTGCCGTTACCAACCGGTCCGGGCGCGGACGGAACCGTCGCGCAGGCGGCAAGCGCCAGCGCGCTCCCCCCGGTGGCGAGCGCGCGGATGGCGAACGAGAAGCGGATCATGGAAAGGCACCCTTGATGAGACGATTGGGTCATGCGCATCGCTCCTACAACGGCGCGCGGGACACTCAAACGAAAACGGCGGCCTCCCGGATGGGGGAGGCCGCCGCTTCGTGTTGGTCGGGCAGCTACCCGGCCGTTCGGATCAGAAGCCGAAGATCAGCGAGCCGACAATGGCGCGCGGAGCACCGATGTTCACGAACTCGCCCGAGGTCGTCAGGCCGGTCGGAGCCGAGCCGATGTACACCTTGTCGAACAGGTTGGTGACGTTGACCTGCAGGTAGACCTTGTCGAAATCGTCCTTGAAGTAGCCGAGCGACAGGCGCGCATCGAGGTCGGCCACGGTGTATCCGGGCAGTTCGATGGTGTTGATGTCGTTCAGGTACCGCTCGCCGGTCCGCTTGATCTGGAAACCGAGTTCGAGCGGGCCGAATTCACCCTGAGCACGCGCACCGATCGTATACTTCGGAGCACCTGCCTCGCGCTTGCCTTCGGTCAGCGCAAAGCTGTCGACGCCGGTCTGGATGTTCTCGCCGATCTCGGACTTGAGATAGGAACCGAACACATACAGCAGGAACGGCTTGGCCGGTTTCCAGGCGATGCTGCCGTCGACGCCGTACTTGTCGACCTTGCCGAGGTTACGCGTAATGGTGCGATCGGCGATCGGATCATACGCGGTGGCGAGGCGGTTCTTGTAGCGGTTGAACCAGCCGGTGACCTGTGCCTGGATCTGACCGCTCTGGAACCGAAGGCCCAGATCGAACGAGTCGGAGGTTTCCGGCGTCGGCGCGACGCCGACAAACAGCGAACCATACAGGGCGTCCGTGCCGGGAACCGACAGGTTCTTGGCGTAGCTGGCGAAGATGCTGGCGTTCGGGGTGAACTCGTACGTCAGGCCTACGTTCGGAAGAACCTTGTCGTACTTGTAGGTCGCCGAAACCGGTGCGACCGTACCCGGGTTCTGGTCGACATAATCGCCAATCTGCGCGTCGCCGTTGATGCAGTTCACGTTGCCCGACGGATCGGTCGTCACGCAGTACTGGTTGAGCTTGCGCGTGAAGAACGGAACGCGAACCCCCAGCTGGGCGGTCAGCGCGTCGAACTGGCCGCGATACTCCGCCGAAACCTGGTTCAGGATGGCGAAGGACTTGCGGTTGCGCTTCTGCGGAGCAATTCCGTTTGCGTCGAACAGTGGGTCGTTGATCGGGAAGACATCGACCGGTTCCGCATTGGGAAGCAGCGACCCGGCAAAGCCGGTCTGGCGGTGACGGGCATGGTCCAGCGTGTACGCCAGACGGACGCGGTTGTCGGGGTTGATGTCGTAGATCAGGTTGGCGATCAGGCCGTAGCGATTGGTTCGCGTCTGGCTCGGTGAGAGGATCGTCACGTAGTCGAGGTTGTCGCCGTCACCATTGAGGTCCACGCCGCCGAAGTAGTAGTACTGCGTGGCGCGATCGACACGCTGCGGGTTGCGTGGATCGGTCTGGAAGATCCCGCCGGTGAAGCCATCGGGCGAAAGGCCTTCGAAACCGATCGAGGTGCCGCCGCCGTTGGCCTTCACGTACTGGAAGTTCGGATCGACCGTCAGCGTCAGTGCGTCACTCAGGGTGAATCGCGAACTGGCGCGGATATTGCCGGTGTTCGACGGATTGTAACGACGCTCGAACGGGGTGCCGCAGCTGTTGTAGCCGTCCTGAACACCCGTCACGCCGGCGACCAGCTGACACGGGGTGCCATCGGTCAGATCGTAGAAACGATCCTCGGGATCCTGGATCGGGCTCGGTTCGCCGGTGTAGCGGAAGGGCGAGCCGTTGAAGTTGTTGCGGTTCACGTTGTAGTGACCCGCGAGCGAGATGAAGTCGCCGTCGATACCGATCGGCTGGAAGATCTTCGCGTTGTACTGCTGCTTGTCGACGCCGCCATAGTTCGAGAACACGGACTCGTTCTCGGTGCGCGATGCGGAGATGAACGCCTTGAGGCCGCCGGACGTGAGTTCGCCGGTCTCGAGCTTCGCGAAGAAGCGATACATCATGCGATCGCCCGGATTGCCGCGGGCGATGATGTTGCCGTAGCTTAGCGAGGTAAGAACGCCGAATTCGTCGTCGGGAACCTTCGAACGGATGTTGATCGTACCGCCGGCTGCGGCAGCGGTCGGGCTGTCGACGTCGGTCGAACCGAGCGTGACGGTCGCGGACTCGATGATCTCCGGATCGACCAGCTGGTTCGTATAGAGCGCATAGTTGCCCGAATCGTTCAGCGGGATACCGTCGAACGTCTGCGAGATGCGGTCGGAAGAGAAGCCGCGGATCGTGAAGCTGCCACCCAGCGAACCGAAGGGATCGTTGTTGGTGAAGCTGACGCCCGGAACCAGGTTCAGGGTTTCGTTGATCGTTTGACCGGGGGTCTGACGCTGAATGATTTCGTCGGTCAGTTCGATCTTCGCCTTGGGCGAGTCGGGAATGTCGACGCCGCCGACATCGGTCTGACGGTTGCCGGTGACGATGATTTCGTTGCCTTCGAAGTCGGCCGTACCGGTCGACTGGGCGGCGGCCGGGGTCGCCACGGCGACGCTGAGACCCATCACCGAGCTGGCGATAAGCAGTCTATGTTTCATCAGAAATGTCCCTCTGGTTCGGAGCAAAACATGCTTCAGGAATCCCGTCCGTTTTTTGTCTGCCGGCCCCATGGCGGTCCTCCGTGAAGGAGCAAGGTCAAAAATGT
>CAYNZQ010000009.1:0-115597 GCA_964401795.1 uncultured Citromicrobium sp. | reverse complement strand
TGCCGAGCGCGGACAAGGATATCGGCCTGCTGCTGCGTCAGGCGATGGACAAGGTCGCGTTCCTGCCGTTCGGCCTGCTGGTCGACAAGTGGCGCTGGGGCGTGTTCGACGGTTCCATCACCCCGGCGAACTACAACCAGGCGTGGGTCGATCTGAAGCGCGAGTACCAGGGGATTACCCCGCCGGTGGAGCGTCCCGCGGACGCTTTCGATCCGGGTGCCAAGTACCACATCCCGGCGAATACGCCCTACATGCGCTATTTCCTCGCGCGGATCCTGCAGTTCCAGTTCTACAAGGCGGCGTGCGAGCAGGCGGGCTGGAAGGGGCCGCTGCACCGCTGCTCTTTCTACGGCAACAAGCAGGTCGGCGAGAAGCTTAACGCGATGCTGGAAATGGGTGCGTCCAAGCCTTGGCCCGACGCGCTCGAGACCTTCACCGGCAGCCGCGAGATGAGCGGCAAGGCGATGATGGAATATTTCGCCCCGCTCAAGAAATGGCTCGACCAGCAGAACAAGGGCATGAAGGCGGGATGGTAGCGCGCGCCGGAAGGCCGGAGCATCATGGCTGCGTCTAGGGACCTGGCGATCATCGGGTGGCGCGAGGTGATCGACCTGCCCGAACTCGGATTGACGGCGGTTCCTGCGAAAATCGACACCGGCGCCCGCACGTCCTCCCTTCACGCCACGGTGCTGGAGGATTATGAGCGCGACGGTCAGCACCTGGTGCGCTTCGCGGTGGATTTTCACGAGCAGCGCGTGCGCCAGGTCTGCGAAGCGGTTCAGGTCGGCTGGCGCGGCATCACCAGCTCCAACGGGGAAACCCAGCGGCGACTGGTGGTGAAGACGCTGATGACGGTGGGGATTCACGAATTCCGCGCCGAAATCAGTCTCGCCGACCGGTCGGAGATGAAATTTCCGATGCTGATCGGCCGGTCGGCACTGCGGCGCCGGTTCGCCGTTGATAGTGGTCACTCGTGGTTGCAGACGCCGGGTCGCAACCCCGTCTCGGGATTCAAGCTATGAAGCGCATGGGCGCATGAAAATCGCGATGCTCGCCCGCAACGCGAACCTGTATTCGCACCGGCGTCTGGTCGAGGCGGCGGAGGAGCGCGGGCACGAACTGCACGTGCTCAATACGCTGCGATGCACCGTGCACATCGCCAGCCACCGGCCGCAGGTGTGGTACAATGGCGAGCCGTGCGAAGGCTTCGACGCGGTCATCCCGCGTATCGGCGCCTCCATCACCAGTTACGGCCTGTCGATCCTGCGCCAGTTCGAGATGCGCGGCGTGTGGCCCTTGAACGAGAGCGTGGCCATCGGGCGGAGCCGGGACAAGCTGCGCAGCATGCAGATCCTGGCCAAGCACGGGCTGGGCCTGCCGCTGACCGCCTTCGCGCACGATCCCAAGCAGGCGGAAGAAATCATCCGCTCGGTCAACGGGCCGCCGGTGGTCATCAAGCTGCTGGAAGGGACGCAAGGGATCGGCGTGGTGCTGGCCGAAACCATGTCGAGCGCCAAGTCCGTGATCGAGGCGTTTCGCGGGGCGAACGTATCGATCCTGGTGCAGGAGTTCATCAAGGAAGCGGGCGGGACCGACATCCGCGCACTGGTGATCGGGGGCAAGGTGGTGGCCGCGATGAAGCGCACCGGGGCGGCCGACGATTTCCGCAGCAACCTGCACCGCGGCGGCAGCGCGCAGCTCATCAAGATCACGCCCGAGGAACGCAGCACCGCGGTGCGCGCGGCCAAGCGGATGGGCCTGAACGTGTGCGGCGTCGACATGCTGCGATCCAATCATGGGCCCGTCATCATGGAGGTGAATTCCTCGCCCGGCCTCGAGGGGATCGAGAACGCCACGGGCAAGGACATCGCGGGACAGATCGTGGATTTCGTCGTCTCCCACGCGCGCGACGGCAAGACCAAGACGAAGGGGCGCGGCTGATGCGCAAATTTCTTGGGGCAAAGATGGGTCTGGTCCTGCACTTGCCCGCGATAGAGCATGCCTAGGCCGGGACGGCGAGATCGACATCGACGCGACCTATTCGGTGGAATTCGCGCTCGTTCCCGAGTGAGCGACGTGCAGGGCGCGCGTCCGAAGCTCGGGCTAGCGAGCTTCGTCAGCGGGCCCAGCATTTCCAGTCGCGATCGTCGAGCGCGGCGCACCCGTGGAAGACTTCGCTCGTCGGGTCCGCCATTTGCGCGGGATGTGATGTGGCGCGCAAGTCCGCAGGCGGCAAGCCGGATGGCGGCACGGCGCCACCCGCTCAGGGCCCGGTATCAGCGGAAGGGCGGTTCGTTGAAGGCGCGCAGCTTGCGGCTGTGCAGGCGCTGCCCTTCCTCCCGCAGGCGACGACAGGTGGCGACGCCGATCTGGAGGTGGGCGGCGATCGCCTCCTCGTAGAACTTGTTCGCCTGTCCCGGCAGCTTGATCTCGCCATGCAGCGGCTTGTCGCTGACGCACAGAAGCGTGCCGTAGGGCACGCGGAAGCGATAGCCCTGCGCCGCGATGGTCGCGCTTTCCATGTCGATCCCGACCGCGCGGCTCAGCGACAGGCGCCGTGCCGACTGCGTATAGCGCAGTTCCCAGTTGCGATCGTCGGTGGTGACCACGGTGCCGGTGCGCATCCGCTTCTTGAGATCGCTCCCGTGTTCGCCCGAGACTTCTTCCGCCGAATCGGCCAGCGCCTGCTGCACCTCGGCGATCGCGGGCAGGGGGATTTCGGGCGGTAGAACCGGGTCGAGCACGTGGTCGTCGCGCAGATAGGCATGGGCGAGCACATAGTCGCCGATCTTCTGGCTCGGGCGCAGGCCGCCGCAATGGCCGATCATCAGCCACGCTTCGGGCCGCAGCACGGCGAGGTGGTCGCAGATGGTCTTCGCGTTGGATGGGCCGACGCCGATATTGACCAGCGTGATGCCGCTGCGGTCCTCGCCGATCAGGTGATAGGCGGGCATCTGGTGCCGGCGCCACGCGGTATCGGACAACTGGTCGCGGGCATTCTCCACCGGTTCGTCGATGTAGAGGCCGCCGGCGCCCGCCAACGCGGTGCAGCCGTCCTTGCCCAGCTGGCGGCCGGCCCAGTCGACGAATTCGTCGACATAGCGGTGATAGTTCGTGAACAGGACGAAGCGCTGGAAATGGTCGGTATCGGTCCCGGTGTAGTGCGCCAGCCGGGCGAGGCTGAAATCGGTGCGCAGGCCGTCGAACAGCGACAGCGGGAAGCTCGACGCCTTTTCGTCCAGCTCGATTCCGTCGGCCAGCTCGTCGCCGATCAGCGCCAGCTCGGTCGAGGGGAAATGCCGCGCAAGGTCGTTGGGGCTGATCCCGGCAAGCTCCGCCCCGACATCGCCGTCGAGGACGTAGGGGAAGGGGATTTCCTGGCGCGAACGCTGCACCTCCAGCGAGACGTCGTAATCCTCCCCGATCAGGCGCAGCTGGTCGGCGAGATAGGTCGCGAACAGGCGCGGCCGCGTGACGGTGGTGGTATAGATGCCGGGCGCGGCCAGCTTGCCGAAGGAGCGGCTGCGGTCGCGCGGCTGTTCGCCCCCGCGATAGATCAGGCGCAGTTCGGGATAGGCGTAGCTGCCGTCGGTACGCCGTTCGGGCGGAGGCAGCGTGCCCTCGCGCGCGTAGGCGACCACGTCCTTGCGCAGCCGGGCGATCGCCTCGTCGTAGAGGCGGGTGAGGTCGGTTATGATTGTGTCGATCGATTCCATCGCGGGCTGATAGGCAGGCGGCCCGCCACGAGGCAAGCGAAAGGGGCGCGATCCGCCATGGATCGCGCCCCTTCGGTGTTCCGTCCGGCCCGCATCTGGGCCAGGGATCGGTTCGGACCGGAGCCCGGACCGGTTCAGTCTTCGGTCGTCTCGTCCGAAGCCTCGGCGTTCTCTTCCAGCAGCTCGGCGGGGATTTCGCCCGGCTCGAGATTGGGATCGACGGCATTGGCCTGCGCCATTTCCTCGATTTCCTTCTGCTCGTCTTCGAACATCTGGGCGAGGACGTCGACGCCCTGGCTCTGCAGCTCGGCTTCGTCGTCGGAACGGGCGACGTTGGCCTTCACCGTGACGTGCACCTCGGGGTGCAGCGCGATGGTGACCTCGTGCATGCCGATCGTCTTGATCGGGCTGCCCATGATGACCTGGCGCTTGTCGATCGCGTGGCCTTTTTCCTCAAGGCCGTTGACGATGTCGCGCACATTGACCGAACCGTACAGCTGGCCGGCGTTGGAGGAGGCGCGGATCAGCACGATTTCCGTGCCGTCGACCTTCTCGCCCGCCGTCTCGGCTTCGCCGCGGCGTTCCGCGTTTTCCTTCTCCAGGCGATCGCGATTGGCCTCGAAGACCTTCTTGTTCGCCTCGTTGGCGCGCAGCGCCTTCTTCTGCGGGAGGAGGAAGTTGCGGGCGTAGCCGTCCTTCACGGTGACGACGTCGCCGATCGAACCCAGGTTCCCGATCCGTTCGAGGAGGATGATATCCATGTGTCTTCTCCCCTTACTTCACGATGTACGGCAGCAGGCCGATCTGACGCGAACGCTTGATCGCCTTGGCGAGTTCGCGCTGCTTCTTGGCACTGACGGCGGTGATGCGGGACGGCACGATCTTGCCGCGTTCGGACATGAAGCCCTGCAGCAGGCGCACGTCCTTGTAATCGATCTTCGGCGCGTTCTTGCCCGAGAACGGGCAGGTCTTGCGGCGGCGGAAAAACGGGCGGGCCATCAGTCGTCTCCCCGATCGCGATCGCGGCGCTTCTTGTCGCGGTCGTTCTTGCGCATCATCACGCTGGGGCCTTCCTCGTGTTCGTCCACGCGGATGGTCATGTAGCGGATGACGTCTTCGTTGATGCGCGTCTGACGCTCGAGTTCCTCGACGACGGAGCCGGGGCCCTCGATGTTGAGGAGCACGAAGTGCGCCTTGCGGTTACGGTCGATCTTGTAGGCGAGGTTCTTGAGGCCCCAGGTCTCGGTCTTGGTGACCTTGCCCTCGTTGCTCTCGATGATCTCGGTGGCGGTCGCGGCCAGCTGATCGACCTGAGCCTGGCTCAGATCCTGGCGCGCGAGAAACACATGCTCGTAAAGAGCCATGCTCGCTTCCTTTCACTAGTCATGCCGATCGTTGGCTGGTCCCGCGCGGATCGCAGGGGCCCCTCCGGCCTTCTTGGTTTCCGCGAGGGCCGTCGCCCCCGCGGAAGGGGGCCACATAGCGCAAGCGGCACCAAATGCAAGCGTCCAAGGCCGATTGCATCGCGGTCGCAGGCCCCCTAACGGTCGCGGACTGACGGGGGAAAGGAAAAACGCTCATGCCCGGTGGACTCGCCGCCCTTCTGGACGACGTTTCGGTTATCGCGCGCGCCGCCGCCGCCTCCGTCGACGATGTCGGCGTGGCGGCCGGCCGCGCAGGCAGCAAGGCGGCGGGCGTCGTCATCGACGATGCGGCGGTCACGCCCAATTACGTCACCGGCATCACCCCGGCGCGCGAACTGCCGATCATCTGGCGGATCACGCTGGGCAGCCTGAAGAACAAGCTGCTGATATTGCTCCCGGGTGCCCTGATCCTGAGCGAGTTCCTGCCCGCCGCGATCATCTTCATCCTGATGGCGGGCGGCGCTTACCTGTCCTACGAAGGGGCGGAAAAGGTGATCGAGAAACTAGGCGGCGCCAAGCACGGCGAGACGCTGGAGGATCCGATCGAGGACCCGGCGGAGTTCGAGAAGAAACGCACGGCGGGGGCGATCCGGACCGATCTGATCCTGTCGGCAGAAATCATGGCGATCACGCTGAACGAGGTTTCGGCCGAGACGCTGGTTACCCGCGCGATGGTGCTGGCGCTGGTCGGCGCGGGAATCACCTTCGCAGTCTACGGCGCGGTGGCGCTGATCGTGAAACTCGACGATATCGGCCTCCACCTGAAGAAGAAGCCCGCCCCCTGGGCGCAGAGCGTCGGGGGCATCCTGCTGAAGGCGATGCCGAAGATCCTGACCCTGCTGTCGGTCGTCGGGACCGTGGCGATGCTGTGGGTCGGCGGCGGCATTATCCTGCACGGTCTGGAGGAGCTGGGGCTGCACGCGCCCGCCGATATGGCGCACGCCGCGCAGCATGCGGTGGAACATGCCACCGGCGCGCTGGGCGGGGTACTGGGCTGGGCGACCTATGCCGGCCTGTCCGCGCTGGTGGGGCTGTTACTGGGCGCGATCATCGTCTTCGTCCTGCACAAGGTGCTGAAGATCGGGCACGAGGACACCGCGACGGCCGCGGCGCACTAGTCGACGCGGGTAAGATCCAGGCCGCAGCGGCTGCAGGTCCTGTTCGGCCAGGGGACGACCAGGAACTGGCGAAAGAACAGATTGCTGCGACAGCGCGGGCAGTTGAACGCCAGGATGCCGATATTCGCCATGAACAGGCCGAAGATCACGATGGCGAAGGCGATCGCGGAATGGCCGACGATCTGGTCGCTCGCCGCGATGAACACCGCCCCGATCAGGACATAGACCAGCATCTTGAGCGCATGACGCCGGGCCCGGCGATAGAGGCTCATGCCAGCCGCGCCAGCACGTCGCGGGCGAACAGGCTCAACGTGTCGTCGCGCGCCCCCATGACGACGATGCGATCGCCGGGGCGGGCGTTGCCGACCAGGAAATCGCCGCAGCCTTCGCGTGTGTCGATATGGATCGCCTTGCCGCCCGCCGCGGCAATCAGGTCGACGATCCGCTCGCTCCCCTCGCTGCGATCGACCGTACCGCCGAAATAGACCGGGTCGCACAGGACGGTGACGTCCATCGGGCCGAGCTCGCGCGCGAACGTCTCGGCCAGCTCGTGCCCCATCTGGCGCAAGGGGCCGTAACCGTGGGGCTGGAAGAAGGCGAGCACGCGGCCCTCATGGGCCTTCAGCGTGCGCAGAGTGGCCGCGCATTTCTCCGGATTGTGGCCGAAATCGTCGATCACGGTCACGCCTGAGGGACTGGTGCCGACGATGTCGAACCGGCGCGCGAGGCCTGCGAAGCTGCCGAGCGCGGCGACGGCATCGGCCACCGGCACGCCCGCCGCGCTCGCCCCCGCGATCGCCGCCATCGCGTTCGAGAGGTTGTGCCGCCCCGGCAGATGCAGGGTCAGCGCGTGCTTCGTATCGTCGCGCAGGTCGTGGACCATGGCCGCCTGCCGCACCGGGCCGTCGGCGATCGAACCTTTTTCCACCTGCAGCGCGGCGCAGCCGTTCTCCACCCCGAAGGTGATCGGATCGTTGGCGTGCGCGACCAGGCGGAAGGCCTCGGTATCGTCGGCATTGACCACGCCGACCGCGGACCGCGCGAGAAAGGCGCCGAACAGGTCCCGCAGCTCGTCCATGCTCTTGTGGTCGAGCGAGACGTTGAGGAGGATGCCGACTGCCGGATCGTATTGCGCGATGGACCCGTCGCTTTCGTCCACTTCGGACACGTAAAGGTCCGGCCCGCCCACGACCGCGCTGGCGAAGGGCCGGTCGTCGCTGACGAAGTTCTTCATCACCGCGCCGTTCATGATCGTGGGCCGGCGGCCCGCCTCGTGCAGGATCCAGCCAAGCATGCCGGTGACGGTCGACTTGCCGCTGGTCCCGGCCACCGCGACGCCGGTGTCGGCTGCATTGAACAGCGCGGCGTTGAGGTCCGCCCGGGTCAGGCGAGGAATACCGAGCTCCCGCGCGCGGCGAACCTCCGGCACCGTGTCCTCCACCGCGGCGCTGGCGACCAGCACCTGCGCCGGGTCGGTGATCCCGCTGCCGTCCTGCGGGAACAGCGCGAAGCCCTGCCGTTCGAGCGCGGCGAATTTTTCCGGGGTGCGGCCCTGGTCGAAACTGCGGTCGGAGCCTGCGACCGCGGCCCCGCGCCCTTTCAGGATCTGCGCGAGCGGCTGCATCCCCGATCCGCCGATGCCGCAGAAGAACCACGGGCGGGCGGTCAGGTCGGCGGCAGGATCGGGATGGGTCGGATCGGGAAGGTCGCTCATGGCGGATCGAGGTAGGCGGGGACGATCCCTTTGTGAAGCGTTGCCACGCTCATGACCGAACCCTAGACGGGGCCGATGACCCGCATCGCCGTCTGCGCCCCCGCGACCCCGATTTCCGAAGCGAGCGCCGATGCGTGCCGCCAGCTCGTGGCGGAGGAGTTCCCGGGCCACGAGGTGTGGTTCCACCCGCAATGCTTCGCCAGCCAGGGCCACTTCGCCGGCGACGACCTCGTCCGGCTGACCGCGCTGCTCGAATGCGCCAACGATCCGCAGTGGGACGCGGTGTGGTTCGCGCGGGGCGGCTACGGCTCCAACCGCATCGCCGAGGCGGCGATCGCTCAGATGGAGGGGCCGGCGCGGGAGAAGACCTATGTCGGCTTTTCCGACATGGGCTACCTGCTGGGGGCGCTCTACCGTGCCGGGATCGGCCAGCCGGTCCACGGCCCCATGCCGATCAGCGCGGGCAGCGAGACCGGGCGCGAGGGCGTGCGCCGCGTGCTGCGCTGGTTCGCGGGCGACCCTTCCGGGCTGGAGCCGCATGTGGACGGCAAGACGCCGACCGCGGCCTTCAACCTGATCACGCTGACCATGTTGATGGACACGCAATTGATGCCCGACCTCAGCGGCCATGTGGTGATGGTAGAGGAGGTCAGCGAGTATCTTTACGCGATCGATCGCCTGTTCTTCAGCCTGACGCAGCGCCTGCCACGGATCGCCGGCCTGCGCCTGGGCGCGGTGACGGCGGTGCCCGATAACGAGCGGGAATTCGGCCAGAGCGCGGAGGATATCGCGCGGTACTGGTGCGCGCGTTCAGGGATTCCCTATCTCGGCCGCGCCCGGATCGGGCACGCGGCCAGCAACCGGATCGTCCCCTTCGGCCTTGCGCGCCCCGCCGCCGCTGGCTAGCCGCGCCGCCACAGATTTTCAGGAGATACCAATGCGCGCATTCCTCTTCCCCGGACAGGGCAGCCAGAAAGTTGGCATGGGGGCCGACCTCGCCGAAGCGAGCTCCGTCGCGCGTGAGGTGTTCGAGGAAGTCGACGAGGCGCTGGGCCAGAACCTGTCGCGGATCATGCGCGAGGGGCCGGAGGACCAGCTGACCCTGACCGAGAACGCACAGCCCGCGATCATGGCGAATGCCATCGCCACGCTGCGCGTGCTGGAGCGTGAGGGCGGTCTCGCGATCGCCGATAAGGGCAATTGCGTCGCCGGGCACTCGCTGGGCGAATACACCGCGCTGTGTGCCGTCGGCGCCTTTCCGCTGGCCGACACGGCGCGGCTGCTGAAACTGCGCGGGCAGGCGATGCAGGCCGCGGTGCCGGTGGGCGAGGGCGCGATGGCCGCGTTGCTGGGCGCCGATGTCGAGAAGGCGGAGGCGCTTGCGGCTGCCGCGGCGCAAGGCGACGTGTGCGAGGTCGCCAACGACAACGACCCGACGCAGGTCGTCATCTCCGGCCACAGGAGCGCGATCGAACGCGCCGTCGCGCTGACGAAGGAGCACGGGATCAAGCGCGGCATCCTGCTGCCGGTTTCGGCCCCGTTCCACTGCTCGCTGATGCAGCCCGCCGCCGATGCGATGGCGAAAGCGCTGGACGACTGCCCGCCGCGCGGGTTCAGCCTGCCGCTCTACGCCAACGTCACCGCCGCGCCGGTCAGCGATCCGGTGGAAGAGCTGACGCTTCTGGTAGAGCAGGTCACCGGCCGGGTGCGCTGGCGCGAGAGCGTGCTTGCCATGCGTGAGGATGGTATGGACGATTTCGTCGAACTGGGCGGCAAGGTGCTCGGCCCCATGGTGGGCCGGATCGACCGCGATGCGAACGTGACCAGCGTCGTTACGATGGCGGACATCGAAGCGCTGGCGAAGGAGATCGGATGATGTTTTCGCTCGAAGGAATGACCGCGCTGGTAACCGGCGCCAGCGGGGGCATCGGCTCCTCCATCGCGCGCGCGCTCGCCAGCCAGGGCGCGCGGCTCGCGCTATCGGGATCGAACGGCGACAAGCTGCGCGCCTTTCGCGACCAGCTGCACGAGGAATTCGGCGGCGACCACATCGAGATCACCTGCGACCTGTCGAAGAGCGAGAGTGTGGAACACCTCGTCCCCGCGGCGGTCGAAAGTCTCGGTCAGCTCGACATCCTGGTCAACAATGCCGGCATCACGCGCGACAACCTCGCGATGCGGATGAAGGACGAGGAATGGGACGATGTCATCCGCATCAACCTGGAAGCGGCCTTTCGCCTGATGCGCGCCGCCGCCCGGCCCATGATGCGCGCACGCTTCGGCCGCATCGTGTCGATCACCAGCGTGGTCGGCGCGACCGGCAATCCGGGGCAGATGAACTACACCGCGGCGAAAGCGGGCCTGACCGGCATGTCCAAGAGCCTGGCGCAGGAGCTGGCGACGCGCGGCATCACCGTGAACTGCGTCGCGCCCGGCTTCATCCGCACCGCGATGACCGACCAGCTGGACGACAAGCAGAAGCAGGCGATCAACGCCCGCATCCCGATGGGCCGGATGGGCGAAGGCGACGAAATCGGCGCTGCGGTGGCCTATCTCGCTTCCAGGGAGGCAAGCTATGTCACGGGTCAGACGCTGCATGTGAACGGCGGTATGGCGATGCTGGGATGATCGGCCCGGCGGGCGGTCTTATCCCCAGCTTCACCGGCGGAATAAGTGGCAGAACTTGCCCCGTGGCACCCTAACGCTAAGGGTGTAGAAGACTATTTCGGCGCTGCGGGCGATTCCGGCAACGGGGATCGCAGCCGCGGCGCGCAAGGGGGTTGAAAGGGACCGATGAAGGCTACCATCGAACGCGCCACGCTGCTCCGCTGCCTGTCGCATGTGCAGTCCGTGGTGGAACGCCGCAACACCATTCCGATCCTGTCCAACGTCCTCATCGACGCGGGCGAGGGCAACCAGGTGAAGGTCATGGCGACCGACCTCGACCTGCAGGTGGTCGAGACGATGAGCGCGGCCAGCGTGGAAAGCGCGGGCGCGATCACGGTGTCGGCGCACCTGCTGTTCGACATCGCGCGCAAGCTGCCCGACGGCAGCCAGGTCAGCCTGGAAACGGCGGACAACCGCATGACGGTGAAGGCCGGGCGCGCCCGGTTCCAGCTGCCAACCCTGCCGCGCGACGACTTCCCGGTGATCGTCGAAGGCGACCTGCCGACCAGTTTCGAGATTCCGGCCAAGACGCTGGCCGAACTGATCGACCGGACGCGCTTCGCGATCAGCACCGAGGAAACGCGCTATTACCTGAACGGCATCTTCCTGCACGTCTCGGACGAGGATCGCCCCGTGCTGAAGGCGGCCGCGACCGACGGGCATCGGCTCGCGCGGTTCACCATCGACCGGCCCGAGGGCGCGTCCGGGATGCCCGACGTCATCGTGCCGCGCAAGGCGGTAGCGGAACTGCGCAAGCTGCTGGAAGAAGCGCTGGAAGGGAACGTCCAGATCGATCTCTCGGCCAGCAAGATCCGCTTCACGCTGGGCGGCGAGGGCGGGGTGGTCCTGACCAGCAAGCTGATCGACGGCACCTTCCCCGATTACAGCCGCGTCATCCCGACCGGTAACGACAAGCTGCTGAAGCTCGACCCGAAAAGCTTCTTCGCCGGCGTCGACCGCGTCGCGACGATCGCGACCGAGAAGACCCGCGCGGTGAAGATGGCGGTGGAAAGCGACAAGGTCACCCTGTCGGTCACCAGCCCGGACAACGGCACCGCGGCCGAGGAACTGGCCGCCGATTACGGCAGCGAAGGGCTGGAGATCGGCTTCAACGCCAATTACCTGAAGGACATCCTGAGCCAGATCGACAGCGACACGGTGGAACTCCACCTCGCCGATCCGGGTGCGCCGACGCTCATCCGCAAGGACGAGGACAGCCCGGCGCTCTACGTCCTGATGCCGATGCGGGTCTGACCCGCACCGGCTTATCCATGCACGATCGTATCGCGCGCTAGATCTCGATCGCGATCTTGCCGAAATGCGCGCCGCTTTCCTCGCGGCGGAACGCATCGGCGAGATCGTCGAGCGCGAAGGTGTCGCTGATCTGCGGCGTGATCGCGTTATGCTCAATGGCCTTGACCAGCTCGAGCTGGTGATCGCGGCTACCGACGGTCAGCCCCTGCAGCCGCTGGTTCTTGCCCATCAGCTTGGCCGTGGCGACCTCGCCCGAGCGGCCGGTCAGAACGCCGATCAGCGCGATATGCCCGCCGACCCGCGTCGCGTCGATCGACTGGTCGAGCGTGCCGGGCCCGCCGATCTCCACCGTCACGTCCACGCCGCGCCCGTCGGTCAATTCCTGCACCTTGCGCCCCCATTTGGGCGTCTCCTGGTAATTGATCGTCTCGTCCGCGCCCAGCGTGCGCAGCTGCTCCAGCTTTTCATCCGACGAACTGGTCGCGATCACCCGCGCCCCGGCGGCTTTCGCCAGTTGCAGCGCGAAGACGGAGACGCCGCCGGTGCCCAGGACCAGAACGGTATCGCCCGGCTTGACCGCGTCGTCCACGAACAGCGCCCGCCACGCGGTGACCCCGGCGCAGGTCAGCGTCGCCGCTTCGAGATGGGAGAGGTTCGCAGGCGCGCGGGTGAAGCAATGCGCGGGCCGCACCACCGCCTCGCGCGCATAGCCGTCGATCCCGTCGCCCGGCACCGTGGAGAAGCCCGCCCGATCGGGCGAGGGTCCGGATTGCCACCGGGTAAAGAATGTCGAGACGACCGCGTCGCCTGCGGCGAACTCGCTCACGCCGTCGCCTACCGCGACGACTTGTCCCGCGCCGTCCGACAGCGGGATGCGTGGCCCATCGGTCGGGATGTTGCCGGTGACCACGGCGTAGTCGTGATAGTTGAGGGAACTCGCCTTCAACGCCACGCGGATCTCGCCCGGGCCGGGTTCGCCCGGATCGGCGGCGTCGAACGGTTCGAGCGTATCGAGAGAGGCGGGCGAGCCGGTGCGTATGGCTTTCATGAACAGATGCTCCTTGTCCGGTTGTTCTTGCACGGGGATGTGCCCGACCAACGGTGCGCAGGGGCGATCGTTTCGTACCGCACCGGCGCTTGGGATGGCGCGCGGGTCAGCGCCGGGCGCGGATCATCGCCTCGATATCGACGAATTTCTCGCGCGGGGCGCCTTCGCGCGCCGCCGCTTCCTCCGCTTCCTCGATCCGCTTCCAGTCGCTGAAGCTCACGATGTCGAGCCCACGGTCCGCCGCGAGACGATCGAACCCCACCGCGCCCGCTTTGCCTGCGCCGTCCCCGATGTCCTCGGCGATCCGATCGACCGTTTCGAACCCGTCCGGGCGGTTGGTCCCGATCGTCCCCGTCGGTCCGCGGCGGGCCCAGCCGACACAATAGAGGCCGGGACCGATGCGGCCCGTTTCGTTGGCGAAGCGACCTGCACGCTCGTCGAAGGGCACGCCCGCGATCGGCGCGGTGCGGTATCCGATACAGGTGACGACCAGGTCGGCGGCCAGGCGATAGGTGCGTCCTGTGGGTTCGGCGCGCCCTTCGACCAGGCGCGTTTCGGCGATCTCGATCTCCTCCACCCGGCCATCGCCGTTAAACGCGATGGGGCTGGCGAAGAAATCGAACGCGATACGAACCGGCTTCTCGCGATGTGCGTCGCCCGGAAGCGCGGCGAAATCGCGCAACAGCGTCACGGACTTGCGCAAGCCCGGCTCCAGCGCGTCGTCCTGAGCTAAGGAAGGCAGGTCGGCGCGATCCATCTGCGGACTCGCGCGTTCGAGGACCAGCAGCTCGCCCAGTTCCTTGGGCGTCATCATCACCTGGTGCGGCCCACGCCGACCGAGGATCGTGACGCGGCGCATGCGGCTGGTGCGCAGCGCGGCGAAGGCGTGGCTCACGATGTCCGAACCGGTCAGCTCGGCCTCGCTTTTGGCGATGATGCGCGCGACATCCAGCGCCACGTTGCCCATGCCGACCACCACCGCGTTCCGGCCCGAAAGATCCGGCGCGAGATCGGCGAATTGCGGATGGCCGTTGTACCAGCCCACGAAGGCCGCACTGCCGAAAATGTTGGAGAGATCGCTGCCGGGCAGGTCCAGCGGCCGGTCGCGCGGCGCCCCCGTGGCGAGGACGACCGCATCGTAGAGGGCCAGGAACTCGTCCACGGACACGTCCCGCCCGGCTGCGACATTCCCGACGAAGCGGACATTGTCGGTCAGGCTGGTCTTCTCGAACCGGCGCGCCACGCCCTTGATCGATTGATGGTCGGGAGCGACCCCGGTGCGGATGAGGCCGTAGGGGACGGGAAGTCGGTCGAATATGTCGACGCGCACGTCTTCGCCCCACTGCCGCAGCGCGGCTTCCGCCGTGTAATATCCCGCCGGGCCCGCACCGATGATCGCGATCTGTCGCACCGCCCCTCGCGTATCCCCTGTTCCGCCGCAACGCGCCTATTTCAGGACACATTCTGCACTCGCGCAGGGTCATGCACAAGGGCGGCGCGAGTCCTCCCCGCGCGCCCTCGGCAGGAGGCCGGTTAATTAGTAGAATCATTACTATTATCGGGCAGATAGCCGCGAATGGGAGCAGCACCGGCCACGAACCGAACGAACGAGCCGCCGGCACGCCCGGCGTCGCGGCCTCGTGTCGATGCCATGCCCGTTCCGTCGGGCCTGCCGCATGAAACGATTTCTCCCGTCGTCGCGGTCAAGCACCGGGGCGGGCGCGCCCGGGCGGCCGCCAATCAGGGCGAAGCTGCATCGCCACAAATGCCGGGCCTGACCTTCGTCCCGTCGCACTGGTTCTACATGGCGGCGGCGCCGGTCCTTGCCCTGGTGGTCGGACTCATTGTCACGCTCGCTATTCCCCCCGTCGCCCCTGTCGCCATGCTGATTGCGGCTGCGTTGCTGTTCGCGGGCGGTCGCGCCGTTCACCGATGGGAACGGGCGGAGGAACGCGAACGGGGCGCCAGCGTGATCCTCGCCGGCATGGTCACCGCCGTGCCCAGCCTTCTGACGGGGTTCGGAACCGCGCTGTGGATGCACCAGGGTTCGCTCGGCGTCGCCTTTGGCGTGGCGATCCTGATCTGCGTCGGCGCGTTCGCCAGCGCGATGATGACCCAGCGCCCGGTGCAATTGGTGGCGTGCAAGATCGCCTGCTGGTGCCCGCTGGCGATCGTGGAATTGTCCGGTACCACCGCCGTCGCGCTGGGTATCGTGTTGGGCGGAGGCAGCGCGATAGCCTTCCTGCAGAAGCGCATCGACCGGGTTCGCGCGGCGAAGGCGGAGGTCGATAGCCGCGTCCAGACCCGCTCGATCGACATTCTGCGCGATTACGAGGAAACCGGGCAGGGCTGGTTCTGGGAAACCGACGCCAAGGGCCGCCTGACCTACATCTCGGTGCCGCTCGCGCAGAGCATCGGGATGAGCAAGGAGGAATTGATCGAGAAGCCGTTCATCGTCCTGTTCGATCCCGATGCTACCGTGCGGGACAGCGAGCGCACGATCAATTTCCATCTTTCCGCCCGCTCGCCCTTCCAGGAACTGCCCGCGCGCGCCGCTCCGCGCTTCGCCGACGAACGCTGGTGGTCGATCAGCGGCCGGCCGATTTTCGACAGTTTCGAGAATTTCTGCGGCTTTCGCGGGTTCGGCACCGACCTGACCGAAAAGCGCCGCACCCAGGAACAGGCCTCGCGGCTTGCGATGTTCGATTCGCTGACCGGCCTCGCCAATCGGCACCAGATGTCGCAGGCGATGGAGAAAATCTTGCAGGCCAGTCAGGCGCGCTATCGCACCTGTTCGGTCCTCATGCTCGATCTCGACCGGTTCAAGCACGTCAACGACACGCTGGGCCATCCGGCCGGCGATGCACTGCTGACGCAGGTCGCGCGGCGGCTGGAAACCGCCGTCGGGTCCGTCGGCCGGGTCGGGCGGCTCGGCGGGGACGAGTTCCAGATCCTGATTGCCGGGGAGATGGAACGCACCCGGCTCTCCGCGATCGCGAAGGATATCATCCATTCGCTCTCGCAGCCCTATTCCATCGACGGGCAGCGCGTCGTCATCGGGGTGTCGGTCGGGATCGCCGTCGCGCCCGATCACGGCACCGATAGCGAGGAACTGGTCCGCAATGTCGACCTTGCGCTGTACGCGGCCAAGGACGGCGGCCGGGGGCGCTACCACTTCTATTCGCAGGACCTGCACAGCGCGGCCGAGGAACGCAGCCGGCTGGAACAGGATCTGCGCGATGCGATCACCACCGGCGGGCTTGAACTGCATTATCAGCCGGTCGTGAACACCGCGACCGAACGGATTGCCGGGTTCGAGGCGCTGCTGCGCTGGCGCCACCCCGTGCGGGGCTACATCAGCCCCGAGAAATTCATTCCCATTGCCGAGGATACGGGCCTCATCCAGTCGATCGGCGACTGGGCGCTGCGTACCGCCTGTGCCGATCTCGCGACCTGGCCCGAAGAGGTACGCTGCGCGGTCAACGTCTCGCCGCTGCAATTCGCCAATCCGAGACTGCCGGCGACCATCGCGAGCGCGCTGGCCCACAGCGGGGTCGATCCCTCGCGGCTGGAGCTGGAGATCACCGAGAGCGTCTTCCTGAACGACGACGACGGGACCGAGAAGATGTTCGCCGCGCTGAAGAAACTGGGCGTGCGGCTGGCGCTGGACGATTTCGGCACCGGCTATTCCTCGCTCGGCTATTTGCGCAACGCCCCGTTCGACAAGATCAAGATCGACCAGAGCTTCGTGCGCGGCGCCACCATTCCGGGCAGCCGCAACGGTGCGATCATCCAGGCGATCACCAGCCTCGCCCACGCGCTGGGCATGGATACCACGGCCGAGGGCGTGGAGACGCTGGACGAGCTCGACCTCGTGCGGATGCAGGGTTGCAGCCATGTGCAGGGCTATATCTACGCCAAGCCGCTGGATGCGGCCGCCGCGGCCGAACGCCTCGCGACCGGTCTGGCAGCGGTGGCCCGCGGACCCCGTTCCTCGCGCCCGCCGCGCCAGACGATGCTGCGCAAGATTTCGGTGCGGCACGGTGGGCACGATTATCCGGCGACGATCCGCAACATCTCGGTCTCGGGCGCTCTGGTCGAAGGGCTGTGGAATGTTCCGCCGGGCACCGACTTCGACCTCAACCTGTCGCCCAGGCTGACGCTCAAGGCGACGGCACGGTGGAGCGACGGCAACCGCATGGGCGTGCATTTCGATTCGGAGCTGACGCGCGATGCATCGGGCGGGTTCGTAGAACTGGGGGCGAACGGGTGCGCACCGCGGGCGCAGAGCGTGCGGCGCAAGAGCGAGAATACCGAAACCCAGGGTGTGCAAACAGGCTGACAGCGCGGTTTGGCGCGGCTAATGCGGGCGCGATGACCGACCTTTCCAAGATCCGCAATTTTTCCATTATCGCGCATATCGACCATGGCAAGTCGACGCTGGCCGACCGGCTGATCCAGGTCTGCGGCGGGCTGACCGACCGCGAGATGAGCGAGCAAGTCCTTGATAACATGGACATCGAGCGCGAGCGGGGCATCACCATCAAGGCCCAGACGGTGCGCCTGTCCTACACCGCGCGCAATGGCGAGACCTACGAGCTCAACCTCATGGACACGCCCGGCCATGTCGACTTCGCCTACGAGGTCAGCCGCAGCCTCGCCGCGTGCGAGGGCGCGCTGCTGGTGGTGGACGCGGCGCAGGGGGTGGAGGCGCAGACCCTCGCCAATGTCTACCAGTCGATCGAGCACGACCACGAGATCGTCCCCGTCATCAACAAGATCGACCTGCCCGCGGCCGAGCCCGACAAGGTCAAGGCCGAGATCGAGGATATCATCGGCCTCGACGCCAGCGACGCCGTCCTCACCAGCGCCAAGTCCGGCATCGGGATCGAGGATACGCTGGAGGCGATCGTCGCCCGCATCCCGCCCCCCACGGGCGACCGCGACGCGCCGCTGAAGGCGATGCTGGTCGACAGCTGGTACGACCCGTATCTGGGCGTCGTCATCCTGGTCCGCGTGCTCGACGGCTTCCTGCACAAGGGGCTGAACGTGCGCTTCATGCAGGGCGGCACGCAGCACCTGGTCGACCGCGTCGGCGCCTTCACGCCCAAGCGCGTCGACCTGAAGGAAATCGGCCCGGGCGAAATCGGCTTCATCACCGCGCAGATCAAGGAGGTCGACCAGGCCCGCGTCGGCGACACCATCACCACGGTGAAGGGCGGGGCGGAGACCGCGCTGCCCGGCTATCGCGAGCCGCAGCCGGTCGTGTTCTGCGGCCTGTTCCCCGTCGACGCCGCCGATTTCGAGAAGCTGCGCGAATCGATCGGCAAGCTGCGGCTGAACGATGCGAGCTTCACCTACGAAATGGAATCCTCCGCCGCGCTGGGCTTCGGCTTCCGCGCCGGCTTCCTCGGCCTCTTGCACCTGGAGATCATCCAGGAACGCCTGAGCCGCGAATACGATCTCGACCTCATCACCACCGCCCCCAGCGTGGTCTATCGCATCCAGCTCGGCCACACGAAGAACGAGGAAGCGAAGGTGATCGAGCTGCACAACCCGGCCGATTACCCCGATCCGAACCGGATCGAGTGGATCGAGGAGCCGTGGATCAAGGCGACGATCTACACCCCCGACGACTATCTCGGTTCCATCCTGAAGCTGTGCCAGGACCGGCGCGGCATCCAGACCAACCTGACATACGTGGGCGGCCGCGCGCAGGTGACCTACGAGCTGCCGCTGAACGAGGTGGTGTTCGATTTTTACGACCGGCTGAAGAGCATCAGCCGCGGCTATGCCAGTTTCGATTACGAGCAGATCGGCCTGCGCGAAGGCGACCTCGTGAAGATGAACATCCTCGTCAACAACGAGCCGGTCGACGCGCTATCGCTGATCGTCCACCGCGGCGTTGCGGAGGAACGCGGCCGCGGCATGTGCGAGCGCCTGAAAGACCTGATCCCGCGCCACCTGTTCAAGATCCCGATCCAGGCCGCGATCGGCGGCAAGGTCATCGCCCGCGAAACCATCGCCGCCCTGCGCAAGGACGTGACCGCCAAGTGCTACGGCGGCGACATCAGCCGCAAGAAGAAGCTGCTGGACAAGCAGAAGAAGGGCAAGGCGCGGATGCGGGAATATGGGAATGTGAGCATTCCGCAGGAGGCCTTCATTGCCGCGCTCCGCATGGGGGAGGAGTGAAGCCCCGCGCCTAGCGCAGACGTTTGCGCAGCAAACGGTAAGCTAAATGGGAGAGGCTTTAACTCCGGCCAGGAGGTGCGCCCAGCGCAACCCGTCTGACGTCGCGATCGGTGTAACACAAAATCGTGGGCGCCCGCCTGACCATTCGCCGCATGGGAAAGGATCGTTACGGTCGCACGCTGGCGCTGGTCCCGGCAGATGGACCGAATCTATCCTGCCACCAGATCGAGACTGGCAACGCTATCTATGTCCCCGCCGGGACGATGGCGATGCGCTTGCGGCGATCTCCCCGCTGCCGTCGCCAGCTAGCGGGGAAATATCCCTAACAAGATGTTGAAAGTTCATCCTGTCAGGGCAAAGCAGCTTGCCCTGACACCCGCGCTCCGCAAACTGCGCTGCGGATGTCCGAATCTGCAAACCACCCGGAGCTTACCCCTCGACAGGAGGAAGTGCTTGAACTCATAGCGCTGCGCCGAACCGGCAAGCAGATCGCTGCCGAGCTTGGCATTTCCCCATCGCGTGTCGATCACCACGTGCGCGCTCTCAAGGAAAAATTGGGTGTCAACAGTTTGGGAGAACTGACGGAATTCCGCCTTAGAGTCGCCCTGCCACCCCCTCCGGAATTTCCCCCCTCCAGAATTTCCAAAGTTCCTACCCATCCCTCGAGCCCGCCAGTCGAATCTCCGAACGAAGCGAGCGCTCACCTCGAGCCCCGCGTCGTTCCGGAGGTGCTCGACGGGAAGGGTGCCGGTTTTGCGAGGGTTCTGGTCCTTGCTCTGCTTGTGATCGCCATCTTGGCAAGCCTCGTGCTTGCGCTGGCATCGTTGCAGGGCCTGACAGAGCTGTTCGACCGGCTGCTCCCCGCTTCCGTCACCTGATAGAACTCTGCGATCGAGCGCGCGGGGACAGGAGACGTTCGACAATGAAGATCATCGACGCTGCCGTGGTCGGCCATGAGATGCACAAGACCGAGGCGCTCTACGACGAAACACTGATGTCTTCGGCAAAGCTGCTGCAGGAATTACTCAAGGTGCGTCAGCACCCCACCATTTCTCCGGCAACCGGGCAGGATGCCATCGCTCGCCTGGTGCGTTCGCAACAGCGCCTGGTCGAAAGCCAGGGCGACATCCTGCGCGTGCACGGCCAGATTGCCGATATCGCGCGCGAAAGGGCCGATGTCGACACCGGCCAGTGCCCGTGGGAGCAAACCGGGGCGCTCGCCGACATCACCGAAACCGTTCCGGCCTGATTGACGTTCGCGCTGAAAGCGCGTTCGACGAAGGGATGATCGAGACCCTGCTTGAATGGCGCGTGGCGATCCAGTCGCTGTGCTATGTCATCGCGCCCATGGCCGCCTTCAGGTGGGGCTCGTCTCCCGAGAAATCTGCCGGACTTACCCTCTTCGCCTTGTGGAGCTTGGAATGGTCCTTCGTCCTCTTCGTCGATCCGACGAAAACGCTGACCAATATCGACATCGGGCATGCGATGATCAACGTGGTCATCGCCATCGCGCTGGTCGTGATCGCGCTGAACGCAAATCGCTTGTACACGATGTGGCTGGCAGCCTTTCAACTGGTTGCGCTGTTCGCGCATTTCGCCCGCGCCGTTTCGGCGAGCGCTTCGCCCGTGTCGTACGAGACGCTGGCGGTCCTTCCGTCCTATTTCCAGATCGCGATCTTCGCCGCTGGGCTCCATGCCCACCATCACCGCGAGAAGGCTTTCGGCGCCTACCGGAGCTGGCGGCATGAACCTCCTGATCCTCATTTGCATCCCGAACTTTTCAAGCCCCGAAGAAGTGCACAAAGGGGAGGCCGGTAAGGCGGAGTGGGAGGCACGGTCGGCCAATCCCGAGCTGCAGCTGGCAGCTGAGCTGTTTCGGGAGCGGAAGAGAATTGGTCGCATACTGGCCGACTGCCCGGGGGTCGAGCCTTTCAACCCCGCCTTCTGGATACTGATCGATCTCTTCGTCAATCACCAGCGCCAGCGGAGCGTGGCGATCACCAGCGCTGGCATCGCCTCCGGCGCGCCGCCCACGACCGCGCTTCGCTACATCTCCCTCCTGATCGATGCAGGACTCGCGACCCGCGAGCAGACGACGCACGATGCGCGCTCGCAATACCTCAGGCTGACCAGAAAGGGTTTCGACATGGCGACGGAATGTCTTCGCGCGAGTCCGCTTCGCGGCCGCGAGGTGCGGGAAAACAGGCCACTTCAACGGGGAGCGGCGCGGTGCACCAACGGCTCCTATGAGAGAGGGCTGATGAGCGCGAAATGAGGGCCGAAGAGCGCCTGTCCGCTTGGCCCCCGACCTTTACTGCAGAATCGGAATCTCCGGCTCGAGCTCGACGTCGGCCTGCCGCAGGACTGCCCAGCCATCTTCGTATTCCCGCGCGAGATCTTCTCTCCCAAGATGAAGCAGATTGCCGGCTCGAACCGATGGGTCAGGTGCAGCAGCACCTCGCTGTAATCGAGATTGACGTCGCCAAGCGACATAAGCGCGTCGGCATCGATGCGGACGGGCGTCAGGAGTTCGCCATCGCTCAAGAGTGCGCTTACGCAGTTGCAGTCCGGGCGGAAAATTGCCGTGTCCCTCACGTATCGCAGGTGTTTCATCGATCCCACTACTCGCGACCGGCCGGTTCGGGACCGCCCGACATATTTTTGGGGCAGCCGACACATCCCTTGTTCATCCGGAAAGGGTGCCTCGCGACTGCAAGGTGACGGTCCTAGACCTACCCTGATCATAGACGTTCGAGCACCCGATGGCATCGGTCAAAGCGGATCGTCCGCATTCACTGCCACTCGTCCACTATCAGTCATCCCGCTAACGGCCCCTTAGCCTACCTAGTCTCGGTTCACTCCCACCCCTCATCCTTCAACCGCCTGATCCGCTGGCCGTCCTCCTTCTCCTCCGCAGGCTCTGGATAGCGGCGCCAGCCGGGCGGGGGGAGCGATAGGGCCTCGTCCTGGTCCGCCGCGGCGGGCTGCGGCTGGTTGGCGGGCCATTCGTGGTAATGCGGGTTCTCCGGGTCCTCGTACCAGCAATAGCCGTTCGCCTTGTCCTCCTCCTCCAGCCGCCGGACCTCCGCCTCCGCGGCGCGCACGCGCGGGCTCTTGGCGCGCTCGTCCTCCCACGCCATGCGGTCGATCAGCTCGTTGATCGAGGCGATCACCTCCTCCTCGCTGCGGCCGTCCTGTTCCGCTTCCCACTCGGCGCGCCACTGCTTCTTCAGCCGCCGCCGCTCCATCTCGCCGATCGCGCCGCTGTTTCCCCGCGCGCCGTCCGCCGCGAAGCGTTCCGGGCTGCGGTTCCTGAGGAGGAACATCAGCAGCCGGTCGTTCAAGACGCGGCGCGTGCCGACCAGCTTGCCGTAGGAGTACACGGGCACCTCCACCCCGTTCAGCGCGCGGTCCATCGCGGTGTCCTCCACCCGCTGCATCCCGATATCGAGCGCGGCATTCCACGCGGCGCGAAAGCTCTCCGCCTCCGGGTGGCGGCGCAACAGGTAGGCGCCGTGGTCGGATCGGTTGACGCGCCGGCACGCGGCGCTGACGCTGCCCGTCTCCGCCAGCGCCTCGATAAAGGCGCGCTGGACATCCGGCTTCCACCCGTTCGACCGCTCCTTCGCGCGCGGGACGGGGGTGAATGCGGGGAGGGTGGTGCGGGGCTTGCGCTGGTCCATCGGCGAGGATGGAGCAGAAAAGCGGCGTGTAGGAAAGTTCAAGAGCCTGGACGCAAAACGGGCCCCCCGAAGGGAGCCCGCATGGGTGGTGTGCGTGGTGCCGGCCCTCAGGGGCGCGTCTGCCCCTCGCCATGCACCAGGTACTTGAAGCTGGTGAGCTGTTCGAGGCCGACCGGGCCGCGGGCGTGCATCTTGCCCGTCGCGATGCCGATCTCCGCGCCCATGCCGAACTCGCCGCCGTCGGCGAACTGGGTGGAGGCGTTGTGCATCACGATGGCGCTGTCGATCGCGGTCATGAACTTCTTGGCCGCGGCCTCGTCCTCCGTCAGGATGCAGTCGGTGTGGTGGCTGGAGTGGGTGTCGACCCAGGCGATGCCTTCGTCCAGCCCGTCGACCACCTTCACCGAGACGATGGGGTCGAGATATTCGGTGGAGAAATCCTCCTCGGTGGCGGGCTTGATCCGGTCGTCGAGCTTCGCCGCCTCGGCGTCGCCGCGGATCTCGCAATCGGTGCCGAAGGTCTCGGCGAGGGCGGGGACGGCCTTGTCCGCCACCGCGCGGTCGATCACGATGCTTTCCGTGGCGCCGCACACGCCGGTGCGCCGCAGCTTCGCGTTGCGGATGACCTTCACCGCCTTGTCGATGTCCGCCGCCTCGTGGATGTAGCTGTGGCAATTGCCGTCGAGGTGGAGGAGGGTGGGCACGCTCGCCTGGTCGCGGACCAGCTCCACCAGGCCGCGCCCGCCGCGCGGGATGACCAGGTCGACGAATTCGTCCGCCTTGAGCAGCGCGGCGACCGCGGCGCGGTCGGTGGTGCCGACCGTCTGCACCGCATCGCGCGGCAGGCCGGCGACTTCCAGCCCCTTCTGCATGCAGGCGACGATGACGCGGGTCGAGTTGCGGCTTTCCGAACCGCCGCGCAGGATCACCGCATTGCCCGACTTGAGGCACAGCGCGCTGGCATCCGCGCCCACGTTGGGGCGGCTCTCGTAGATCATCCCGATGACGCCGATCGGCACCGCCACCCGCTCGATCCTGAGGCCGTTGGGCCGCTCGAACGTCGCGAGTTCGCGGCCGACGGGATCGGGCAGTTCCGCGATCTGTTCCAGCGCGCTCGCCATGCCTTCGACCCGGTCCTCGGTGAGCTTGAGCCGGTCGACGAAGCTGTCGGGCTTCTTGCCCTCGACACTGGCGACGTCCTTGCCGTTCGCCTCCAGCAGCTCGTCCATGGAGCCGCGCAGCGCCTTCGCCGCCTCGCGCAGGGCGGTGTTCTTCTGCTCGGTCGTCGCCTGCAGCAGGCCGCGCGCCGCCTCGCGGGCGCGGCTGCCGAGGTCGTGGATGTGCATTTGCGGGTCCAGCGTCTGGTCGTTCATGTCGTGGGTCCTTGTCTCTCGTGTCGTTCGAATGGCGCGGGAATTGCGGGTCAGCGCAACTCTACCGCGCGGTCGTAGGCGGCCTGCAGCGTGGCGCGCAGCTTGTCGGAGACGACCCCGTCGCCGTTCAGCGCCTCGAGCCCGGCCGCGGTGGTGCCACCCTTGCTCGTAACCGAATTACGCAGGTCGGCGAGTTCGGTTTCCCCCTCTTCCTGCGCCATCGCGATCGTGCCCTCGATTGTGCCGAGCACCATCTCGCGCGCCTGCGCCTTGTCGAAGCCCAGCTCTTCCGCCGCGGCGACATAGGCGCGCGCGATCTCGAACACATAGCCCGGCCCCGATCCCGCCACCGCGGTCACGCGATCGAGCGCGTCCTCGCTGTCGACGGTAACGGTGCGCCCGGCGCGGCCCATCAGGTCCTGCGCATGGGACAGCTGATCGCGGTCCACGCCGTCCGCCGCGCAGATGCCGCTGACCGCGCGCCCGATCGCGGCGGGCAGGTTGGGCATGACGCGGATCACCGGCGCACCGCCCATGGCCTGCGACAGGCGGGCGATGGAACAGCCCGCGGCGATGGAAAGGGCATAGCCCCCGTCGGCCAGCAGATCGGCGTAGCCCGGCAGGATGTCGTCGATCATCTGCGGCTTGATCGCGACGATGATGACATCGAAGCGCTCGGCAGGATCGAGCGCGTCGCGGGACCGCACGAGGCGGGCGCCATGCGGCCCTTCTTCAAGCGCCGGATCGGTGACGGTGAATTCTTCCGCGCCCTTCATCCAGTGTCCCAGAAGGGCGCCGCCCATCTTTCCGCAGCCGATCAGTAGAACTCTTTTCGAAATGGTTCGTTCTCCCCTAGGAATAGTGAAAAAGCGCGTCCGGCAGGGTATCGGTTCCCCGCTGAAATCCGGCCGTGATCGCAATGGCTTACAAGACCGGCGGTTGTGCGCTGCACAATGAATACCTAGGTGGACGACCGCTCAATTCAACCGGAGGACGATTTTACAGCGTGCCTGACAACCATACGATCGTCGTTAAAATCGGATCGGCGCTTCTCGCCAATACCGACCTTCTCACCCCGCGATTCGGCTTCATGCAGCGCATGATGGAGGACGTGGCCCAGCTTCGCAGCGAAGGGACCAACGTCATCCTGTGCTCTTCGGGCGCGGTGGCGCTCGGCCTGAAGATGATGGGCGAAACGCCGGAGAGCGCCGGCGTCAGCGACAAGCAGGCGGCCGCCGCCTGCGGGATGCCGCTGCTGCTCAACGCCTACAAGCAGATCGGGCACGAATACGGGATCGAGATTGCGCAGGTCCTGCTGACGCTGGGCGATTTCGAGGATCACCGCCGGTTCCTCAACACGCGCAACACCGTGAACCGCCTGATGGAGGCGGGCGTGGTCCCGATCGTGAATGAGAACGATTCGATCACGACCGAGGAAATCCGCGTCGGCGACAACGACCGGCTGGCGGCGAAGGTCGCGCAGATGGTCGGCGCGCAGGACCTCATCATCCTGACCGGGGTGGAAGGGCTGTACGATCGCAACCCCGACGATCCCGAGGCGAAGCTGGTCGAGGTGGTCCACGACGTCGCCCCCTATATCGAGGCGACCAAGGGCAAGAGCACGCTGGGCACCGGCGGGATGGAGACCAAGCTGATCGCCGCCAACATGGCGCAGGAGGCCGGTTGCACCACCTGGATCGCCGATGGCGAGGTCGACAATCCCCTTACCTCGGTGCTGAACGGGGAACGCCGCTGCACCAAATGCGTCGCGCACGAGGATGCGATCAACGGCTGGGAAAGCTGGATCGCGAACCGGCTGCAGATGGCTGGCACGCTGGTGGTCGATGCGTCTTTCGCCGACGCGCTGGCCGATGACGACGGGCCGATCACGCGCGAGGACATCGTGTCGGTCGACGGCGATTTCACGCGCGGCGACGTGCTTCACATCTACGATACGAACGGCGTCGAGCGCGCCCGCGGCCTCAGCGATTTCACCGCCGAGGAAATCCGCGTGATGGTCCACAACAAGGACATGCCGGCCGAGCAGCTGCTGGGCTATCACACCAAGGGCGAGATCGTGCGGGCGAAGAACCTCGTCTCGCTGCAGAAACGCCATCTGCGCTGGGACGCGCCGGCCTCGACCGAAGGGCTGGCCACGCCCGAGTAACGGTTGGAGCGAGGAAGAAGCGGGACCCCGGGTCAAGCCCGGGGTGACGATAGTTTGCGAGACTATTGGTTAAACGTCACCCCGGCCCCCGAGCCGGGGTCCCGCTGGTCTTGCGAAACGTCAGAAGAGAAAGTCCGAGAGATCATCCCAGCCCGGGTTCGCCTTCTCGATCAGGTCGAACTTCCATTCCCGGCGCCAGCGTTTGATCCGCTTCTCGTGCGCGATGCAAAGCGCGATCGGTTCGGAGCGTTCCGCCCAGACGAGCCGGTCGAGGCCATAGCGTTTGCAGAAGCTCGAACCGCTTCCACAACGATGCTGGTGAACCCTAGTGGGCAGATCGATGGTGGCGCCGACATACAGTGTCCCGCGATAGCGATCGGCCATGATGTATACCCAGCCGCCGCGTCGCTCCCGATCCATCGCGGGAGAAGAAGATAAGCGGGGCCCCGGCTCAAGCCCGGGGGCGACGTGGCGAATTGGCGCAATCCGTCTTTCCCCGACCCGTCGACATCGCGCCCAACTTCACTTGGCGTTCAGCGGAGCGGCGGTTATAGGCATCGCCCATGACGACCCGTTCCTTCCGGCGCGCTGCTGCCGTTTCGCTTCTTGCTGCAACCACCACGCTGGTCGCGGGCTGCGCTGGCGGTGGCGGGCGACCCCGCGATACCGCCTATGTGGCGCGCGATGTCGAGACGCTGTATCTGAGCGCCAAGGAGCGGCTCGATGCCGGCGATACGAAGGTCGCCGCGGCGCTGTTCGACGAGGTCGAACGCCAGCATCCCTATTCGCCCTGGGCCCGGCGCGCGCAGCTGATGAGCGCGTTTTCCTATTACGTTGCGCAGGATTACACCAAGGCGATCCAGAGCGCGCAGCGCTTCCTCTCGATCCATCCCGGCAACCGGGACGCGCCCTATGCCTATTACCTGATCGGCCTCAGCTATTACGAGCAGATCAGCGACGTGCAGCGCGACCAGAAGACGACCGAGCAGGCGCTGACCGCGCTGCGCGAGATCACGCGCCGCTTCCCCAACAGCGAGTACGCGTCCGACGCGCAGCTCAAGATCGACCTCGTGACCGACCATCTGGCGGGCAAGGAAATGACGATCGGGCGCTATTACGAGAATTCGGGCAAGTGGCTAGCCGCCGCGATCCGGTTCCAGAACGTGGTCGAGAACTACCAGACCACCAGCCACGCGCCCGAGGCGCTGTTCCGCCTGACCGAGGCCAACCTCGCCATGGGTATCCCGGAAGAGGCGAAGAAATACGCCGCGGTACTGGGCGCCAACTATCCGGGCAGCGAGTGGTACGAAAAAGCCTACAAGCTGATCGAAAAATACGCCCCAGACGTCCAGGCGACCTGACCGGTTGCCGCGAGCGCATTCAGGCGCGGTGCGTCGCTGGGGATAGCGCGGCGCAAGACGGCGTGACGCGGACGTGCGGGGCCGCTAGACGACTGTTTCCATGCTGACCCGGCTATCCATCCGCAACATCGTGCTGATCGAGGCGCTCGACCTGGATTTCGGGCGCGGGCTGGGCGTCCTGACGGGCGAGACCGGGGCGGGCAAATCCATCCTGCTCGATGCGCTGGGCCTGGTGCTGGGCAACCGGGCCGACAGCGGCCTGGTACGTGCCGGGGCCGACCGAGCGAGCGTGACCGCCAGTTTCGAATTCGCCGCCTTGCCCGCATCGCTCGCCGCCGCGCTGGACGATGCGGGGGTGGAAATCGAGCCGGGCGAGCCGCTGCTCATCCGGCGCCAGCTGAAGGCGGACGGCGGATCGAAGGCGTTCGTCAACGATCAGCCTGCCGGCGTCGCGCTGCTGCGCGAACTGGCGCCCGCGCTGGTCGAACTGCACGGCCAGCACGACGATCGCGGGCTGGTCAATCCGCGTGGCCACCGCGTCCTGCTCGACCGCTATGCCGGGGCCGACAGCGCCCGTGTCGCCCGGGCGTGGGACGACTGGCGCAGGGCGGCCGCGGCGCTGGCGGAGGCGCGCGGCGCGATCGAGAGCGCGAAGGAAGAACAGGACCTGCTGCTGGCGCACCTGGCGGAGCTTACCGCGCTGGAGCCGCAGGCGGGCGAGGAGGAACGCCTGGCCGAAGCGCGCGCCGCGATGCAGAAGGGCGAACGGCTGTCGGGCGACCTGGAGGATCTGCGACACGTCTGGGACGGATCGGATTCGCCCCTTGCCGCGCTGCGCGGTGCGGCGCGGCGGCTCGACCGGATCGCGCCGGAACACCCGCTGCTGGCCGAGGCGCTTGCCAGCCTCGACCGCGCGGTGATCGAGGCGACCGAGGCGGAAGAGCGGCTGGAGAAGGCGGCCGAGGCGCTGTCCCACGATCCCGCGGCGCTGGAGGCGGCGGAGACGCGCCTGTTCGACCTGCGCGCGCTGGCCCGAAAGCATCGCTGCGAAGTCGACGAACTGCCCGAGAAGGCGCGGACCTTTCGCGCTAAGCTCGACGCGATCGAAGGCGGCGAGGCCGAGCTCGATGCGCTGGAGGCGGCCGAGCGCGAGGCGGGGGACGCCTATCGCGCGGCGGCGCGCGAGCTCCATCGCCTGCGCCTCGCCGGGGCGGAGCGGCTGGATGCGGCGGTCGCGGCGGAGCTTGCGCCGCTGAAGCTGGACGCGGCACGCTTTCGCACCGCGATCACCGAATTGGCGGAGGAGCGCTGGGGCGCGCACGGCATGGACGCGGTGGAATTCCTCATCGCCACCAATCCGGGCGCCGATTTCGCGCCGCTGGGCAAGATCGCGAGCGGCGGCGAGCTGTCGCGCTTCATCCTCGCGCTGAAGGTCGCGCTGGCGGAGCAGGGCGGCGCCGCGACCGTGATCTTCGACGAGATCGACCGCGGCGTGGGGGGCGCGGTCGCCAGCGCGATCGGCGAACGGCTCGCCCGGCTGGCGCAGGACGGGCAACTGCTTGCCGTGACCCACTCGCCCCAGGTCGCGGCGCGCGGGCGCATGCATTACGTCATTCACAAGTCGAGCGAGGGAACGGTCACGCGCACCAGCGTTTCTCTGCTCGATCCCGTCGGTCGACAGGAAGAAATCGCCCGCATGCTGTCGGGTGCGGAAGTCACGCCGGAAGCGCGCGCGCAGGCGGACAGATTGCTGGAGGGGGTATGAGAGTTGCCGTTGCATTGGGACTGGCGCTGATGGCTGCGGCGTGCGGATCGAAAGAGGCGCCCGAGGACGACGAACAGCCGATCGCGTTCGCCGCCAACGGAGCGATGTGGGGCACCGACACCTACCTTACGCCGGGACAGCCCAACGCCATCCTGCGCTATGCCGACCATCCGCGCGGTTTTGCCACCCTGCGCCTGCCCAATGGCGACGGGCCGTTCCCGCTGGCGGTGCTGTACCACGGCGGTTGCTGGAAGGCGGGGCTGGCCGACACGGCCTATCTCGCCCCGCTCGCCACCCGCTGGCAGCAGCAGGGCATCGCGACGTTGAGCGTCGATTATCGCGAGGTCGGCGAGGGCGAGTTCGGCGGCGGCGGCTGGCCCAACAGCTTCATCGACTGGCAGGGGTCAGCCGGGCTGATCAAGCAATTGCTGACCAACTATCCGATCGATCCCGAGCACGTGACGCTGGTCGGCCACTCCGCCGGGGCGCTGCCGGCGCTGTGGCTGGCCGAGGCGCGCGGGGCCGACAGTCCGGTGGGCGAAGCGCCGGCGGTGAAGGCGCGCGCGGCGATCATCCTCGACGGTCCGGCCGATATCGGGCTGGAGCATGACGCGTTCGACGCATTGTGCGAATTCGCGGCGACCGACCCCTTCATGGGCGGCGCGCCAGACACGGTAACGGAACGCTACGACGCGGTGTCCCCGCGCGAGCATTCGCCCGAACTGGCGGAAGTGCTGTTCGTGAACGCGAAACTCCCGCTCCCCCCGCAGGAGGCGCTCGACGCGCTCAGCCGCGGCGGAACCCGCGTCGAAACCCGCACCAATCCGGGCGCCAGCCATTTCGACATCCTGACCCCCGGCTCCGACGCCTACAAGGCCAATGAACCGGCCATGCTGACCGTCCTGCGCGGACGATGAGCGACCCGCGCGATCCGGCGCAGATGGGCGAGGCGGCGGCGGCGAATGCGCTGATGCGGCTCGCGCGCGAGATCGCGCGGCACGACCGGCTCTACCATGCCGAGGACGCGCCGGAGATCAGCGATCAGGAATACGACGCGCTGGTGCGGCGCAATGCGGCGATCGAACAGGCGTTTCCGCATCTCGTGCGAGAGGACAGCCCCAGCCGGCAGGTCGGCCACGCGGTCGCCGCGTCCCCGCTGAGCAAGGTCACGCACGAGGTTCGCATGATGAGCCTCGACAACGCGTTCAGCGACGAGGAGGTGGCGGAATTCGTCGCCCGCGTCCGGCGGTTCCTGGCGCTGGAGGGCGATGCGCCGATCGCCTTCACCGCCGAGGACAAGATCGACGGATTGTCGTGCAGCCTGCGCTACGAGGACGGGCGGTTGGTCCGCGCCGCGACGCGCGGCGACGGGCAGGTGGGCGAGGACGTCACGCCGAACGTGCAGCATATCGCCGACATCCCGCAGGAATTGACAGGCGACGACATCCCGCCGCTGTTCGAGGTGCGCGGCGAAGTCTATATGGAAAAGCAGGCGTTTGCCGCGCTCAATGCGGCGCAGCAGGAAGCGGACGCGAAGCTGTTCGCCAATCCGCGCAACGCCGCCGCCGGATCGCTGCGGCAGAAGGATGCAAGCGTCACGGCGAAACGGCCCTTGCGCTTCTGGGCGCATGGCTGGGGCGCGGTGTCGGACGGCGGCCTGCCGGGGGAGACGCAGGAAGAGGTGATGCGGGCGATCGAGCGCTGGGGCCTGCCGGTCAGCCCGCTTTTCGCGCGCGCCGAAAGCCTGGAGGCGATGATCGCCGCCTACGCGCGGCTGGCGGACGAACGCGAAGACCTGCCCTACGAAATCGACGGCGTCGTCTACAAGGTGGACCGGCTGGATTACCAGCAGCGGCTGGGCTTCGTCGCGAAGGCGCCGCGCTGGGCCATCGCGCGCAAGTTCCCGGCCGAAAAGGCGCAGACCACGCTGGAGGCGATCGACATCCAGGTCGGTCGGACGGGCAAGCTGACCCCGGTCGGGCGCCTCGCCCCGGTGCTGGTCGGCGGCGTCACCGTCACCAACGTCACCCTGCACAACAAGGACGAGATCGAGCGGTTGGGCGTCAGGCCGGGCGACCGCGTGCTGGTCCAGCGGGCGGGCGACGTCATTCCCCAGGTGGTCGAGAACCTGACCCCCGACACGGCGCGCGATCCCTACGTCTTCCCCGATCACTGCCCGGTCTGCGGCAGCGAGGCGGTAGCGGAGGAAGGCGAGGTGGACGTGCGCTGCACCGGTGGCCTCGTCTGCAAGGCGCAGCAGTTCGAGCGGCTGAAACACTTCGTCAGCCGCGGCGCGCTCGATATCGAGGGGTTGGGCGAGAAGACGATCGCCGAGTTCATGGAGCTGGGCTGGCTCGACCACGGGCCCGGCGACATCTTCCGCCTGCGCCGCCACCGCGCGGAGTTGCTCGGGCGCGAAGGTTGGCAGGACAAGTCTGTGGACAACCTGTTGGCGAATATCGAAGCACGACGCGCGCCCGATGCCGCGCGGCTCCTGTTCGGGCTCGGCATCCGCCATGTCGGTGCGGTCACCGCGCGCGATCTGATGAAGGGGCTGGGCCAGATCGAGCGCCTGCCCGGCAAGGCGGCCCAAATCCACGCCTATCGCGAGGAACACCCGCAGGGCGACGACGAGTCCGAGGGCAAGTTCAACACCCGCATGGTCGAGGCGATCAAGGACATCCTGGAAGTGCGCGCCGACGGGATCGGTACCGCGGTGGGCTTCGCGCTGGCGGACTTCTTCCACGAGGCACACAATCGCGACGTGTTCGCCGACCTGATGCGCGAACTGGACCCGCCCCGCTACGAAGTGGAAACGCTGGAAAGCCCGGTGTCGGGCAAGACGGTCGTCTTTACCGGCAAGCTGGAAACGATGAGCCGGGACGAGGCGAAGGCGCAGGCCGAGCGGCTGGGCGCGAAGGCGGCGGGGTCGGTCAGCGCGAAGACCGACCTGGTGGTCGCGGGGCCGGGCGCCGGGTCGAAGCTCAAGCAGGCCGAGAAGCTGGGGATCGAGGTGATCGACGAGGCCGGCTGGGCCCGTATCGTCGCCGACGCGGGTTGAGGCGCGATCCCGCCGCTCAGCCGGCCCGGACGGGTTCCGCCATCCCCTGTTCCATGTTGGAAAGAGTCGCGCGGAAGCCGCCCGGAATGGGGCCTGCCTCGTGGGTGGCGCCCGCCTGATTGGCGAAGGCTGCCATCAGGCTGGTGCCCAGGCCACCCGATCCGCTGGGGATGGCGCCCGGTCCGACCCCGTCGTCGTCGATCGTCAGGCGCCAGTCGGACCCCGTGACATGGAAGAAGACGCCGATGGTGCCGCTACGGTCCGCCGGGAAGGCGTATTTGAGGCAGTTCGACAGCGCTTCGTTGAGATAGAGGCCGATCGCCACCGCGGTTTCGCGCGGCATGGTGGTGCTGTCGATCTCGCGGTAGAGCCGGACCTGGCCGGGCACCGCGGCACGCTGCAGCCGGTTAAGCAGGTCCTCCAGATAGGGCTTCATCTCCACCTCGCTGTTTTCGGCCTGCTCGTAGGCGAGGTTGGAATAGGCGTCGGCGAAGGTACGGATGCGGCCCACCGCATCGTCCAGCGGGCGGTGCAGCGCCACGTCGGGAATGCGGCGTTTCTGGATTTCCAGCATGCTGGCGACGAGCGAGAAATTGTTCTTGGTTCGGTGCTCCAGCTCGGCAAGGAGAGTGAGACGCCGGTCCGCCGCCTTCTGGATGTCGGCCATGGTGGTGCGCGCGGCGCGGCGGAACGCCTCCGCGAAGACGATCAGGACGACGCAGCACATCGCATTCAGGGCGACGCGCGCCGGATCGGTCGTGCCGACGAACTGCAGCGATCCTCGTGGCGGCAGGACGAAATACCACGCCCAGCCGAATGTCAGCACGAACGCCACGATCCCGGCGCGAAGATGGCCGTAGAGCGTGGCAAGAAGGACGGTGGGATAGATCAGCGCGAACGGTCCGGCGGTCGGCGCAACCAGATCGAAGACGGTGCGCAGGCCCATCATGGCCCCGGCGCACATCGCCCCGAACCCGTATTGCGCGGCACGCTGCGCGGGGCGGCTGATGAATTGTCGTGTTACGTCGAATTGCGCCAGGCGGTGCATGAACGACCCTTTCGTTGAAGGGCGGAGGAAGGCGAGACGACGCGAATGCCGCAACGCCAGCTGGGCGACCCATCCCTGGCTGTCGCCCTACTACGCTGAATTCGCCATGAAGTCGAGCGAATGCGCGGATACGACGGTGGGCCCGCTCAGGCCTCGTCCACGCCGCGCAGGACCGGCGGGCTGTCGATCGCGACCGCGTCGTCGCCTTCCAGCCACCGCTTGAGCTGGGGAACCGGCAGGCGGCGATACGCAGTCAGGAAGGCGATGGCGCAGAACAGGATCGTGCCCGCGCCCATCGCGACCGCGATGCCCAGCGTGATGTCGACCGACTTGGTGGTGATGGTGTCGCCGCTCGCGATCAGGATCGCGAATTGCGCAAGTACCGGCCCGATCAGGAAATCCCCGACCGAACGCACCAGCTCGATGAAGGCGAACACCCGGCCAAGCAGGTTCGACGGGACCGAGAAGGCCGCGAGGAACAGGGCGGGGGAAACCGTCGACCCCGCGCCGAAGCCGAGCAGGGCCGATCCGGCGGTGACCAGCCCGGCCTGGTCGGGGCCCTGCGCCGCCATCAGCATGCCGCCTGCGACCGCGGTCACGCTCATCCCGCACAGGATCATGATCGGCAGATAGCGGGTCCTGAACACGAAATAGATCACGACCGAAGCGAGGAGGGCGCCGGGCAGCAGCGGCCAGAAGGCTAGGCCGGCCTCGCCCGCGCTCCAACCCCAGATCTGCGTCAGCCGCTGTAGCGACAGGGTCAGCAGGGTGAGGAAGACGCCGCCCGCGAAGGAGGCGATGATGGTGCCGATGATGGGCAGGGTGTGCAGCATCTGGCGCACCTTGATCAGCGGCTCGCGCGCGCGGTCTTCCACGATGAAGATGGCGGCGAAGCAGGCGAGGCCGATGCCAAGCGGCGCGAGGAACAGCGGCGAGGTGAACCCCGTCGCGGGAAGGAACGCGACCGCGCCGAAGGGCAGCACGGTGGCGCCCGCGCTGAGGGCGACGACCCGCCAGTCGAAAGCGAGCCCGGGCTGGGGCGGCTCCTCGTGCGGCAGCACCACCCGGCTCATCAGGCAGGCGAGCGCGGCGATGATCGCGAAGCCTGCAAACAGCGCGCGCCAGCCGAAGCCCGTGTCGGCAAGCCCCGCCATCAGCGGCCCCGCGGCGATCCCACCGAACAGGGCGATGTTCACGAACACGGCCGTCACCGGCAGGCGGCCGACCGGAAAATGCTGGAAACACGGTGGCAGCGCCACCACCAGCAGCAGGCCGGTGGACAGTCCGGCAAGCACGAAGCCGATCGCGAAGACTGCCGGGCCCAGGCCGGATACGGTCAGCGTCCAGGCGAGGGCCGCGCTCCCCGTGAACAGCGCGAACAGCGGGCGGCGGTGGAACCGCAGGCCGATATCGCCCGCGAGCAACGCCCCGAAGGCGTAGCCCGCGGTGGCGAGCGAGGTGGTGAGGCCCAGCATCGCCTTCGAGATGCCGGTATCGCGCACGATCGCCTCGCGCAGCAGTTCGGTCGCGCTGGTGGCGATGAGATAGGGCACGAGAGCGAACAGGGTGATGGCGAGGACGAGTGCGTAATTTCCGCGCAGAGCGCTTTTCGAACCGGTATCGCTCATGCTGCCCGCCTGTGCTTCGCGACAGAGGTCCATCGCCCCCGTCGAAGGTTCCTAACGGGCGAATGCCGATTTGGTTCGCGCGGCATCCGCCGGGGTGCGGTCCGACGGGCGCGGGATCCACTTCATCACCCCGCCGGCGAAGATCGTCCACCGCCCCATCCGCACGCCCGCCTGCGCCAGCGTGTCGCCGATCCACTGGTTGCAGGTATTGCCCAGCGTGTAGCGCCCGGCGGCATCGAAATTGCGCGCATTGGGCTGGAAGCTCGCATAGGCGATGCGGCCCGCGCCGGGCGCGAGCGGGGGCAGGGCATGCTCCACCGCGCGGGTGAGCCGGCGGTATTCGCCCGGGCGCAGGCGCAGGGGGCGAAAATCCTCTCCCGGAGCGGGGCGGACGAAAGGCGTGATGCGCAGCAGCCCGGGCCCCCCGCGCAGGGCGATGCGGGCGACGGTCGCGGCCTCCAGATCGCTCCACTCGGGCACATTGAGAAAGACCTCGCGCTCGCCCCAGCCGATGTCGATGTGGGTGGGCAATTCGCCGCCCGGAAGCGGATCGCGCAGGAAGGGAAAGTCGCGGCGCCAGTCTTTCTGCGCGGTGACGATGGGAACGACGATGCCGGTGTGAAACCCGTTGCTGGCGACCATGATCGGGATGCCGGTCTCGGGCTCGCGCCAGTCGGCATTGCGCGGGATGGAGCTGCCGATCCACGCGGCGAGGAGAAACAGCAGGATGGCCGCCGACACCCCGCCGGTCACCCACAGCGCCACCGTGCGGGCGATGCCTGCCGCGCGCGTCATTGCGCTAGCCGCGCGGCCCCACGGTCACCGCGCCCGGCGCCGCGCGAGCCACAGGATCGACCAGTCGCCGTTGACCAGCCTTCCGCGCAGCCGGAACCCGGCGCGGCGATAGGCGGCGCGAACCGCGGCCTCCTGCGTTTCCAGCAGCCCCGCGAGCAGGACCTGCCCGCCCGGCGTCACCGCGGCGGCGAAATGCGGCGCGAGGTCGATCAGCGGCGCGGCGAGGATATTGGCGATCAGGAGATCGTAGGGTCCGCGCGCGGTGAGCAGCGGATCGTCCATCCCGTCCGCCACCACCATCGCCAGCTCGCCCCGGCCGGCGCCCAGCGGGATGTCGTTGAACACCGCATTGTCCTCCACCACCCCCACGCAGATCGGATCGATGTCCGACGCGGTAGCAAAAGCGCGCGGCCACAGGGTCAGCGCGGCGAAGGCGAGCAGTCCGGTGCCGGTGCCGATATCGGCGATGTTGCGCGCCACCACGCCGCTGCGCTTCATCGCGTCGAGCATGGTAAGGCACCCGGCGGTCGTCCGGTGCTGCCCGGTCCCGAACGCCTGGCTGGCGGGAATGACGAGATCGACCACCCCGGCGGAATGGTCGGGCGCGTGGTCGGGAGTGCGGACATGGAAACGGGCGGCGCGGATCGGATCGACACCCTGCTGGCTGAGCGTAACCCAGTCCTCCTCCGCCAGCTCCTCGATCGCGAAGTCGGGCGCCTCGCCTTCGAACAGCGCGGCGAGCGCGGCTTGCTGCGCGGCGTCGGGGCGGCGGGGATACCAGCCTTCCAGCACCCAGTCGTCGGGCCTGTCCTCGGCCACCTCGCGCCCGGCGATGACGAATTCCGGATCCCAGTCCTCCACCAGGTCGTGCGCGAGGAGCGCCGCCTGCACGACAGGCTTGGGCGCGCGACCGTAGATGTGCCAGCTGCTCATCGCGTCTCTTCCGCCGGCAGCGAGAGCCTAGCGAACATAGCTCGCCCCGTTGGCGTCGATCGTCGCGCCGGTCATGCTGGGCGGCGCATCGAGCGCGCAGAAGGCGATGATGGCGGCCATCTCCTCCGGCTCCGCCACGCGGCCGAGCGGGATATCGGCCAGCAGGCCGGGGCCGCCCCGGCTGGCGAGGTAATCGCCCGCCATCGCGGTATCGGTAAAGCCAGGCGTGACCGCGAAGCTCAGAATATCCTCGGCGGCGTAGGCGCGCGCGATGGTCTTGTGCAGCGCCAGCATGCCGCCCTTCGCGGCGGCGTAATGCCAGTGCCGGGGCGAATCGCCGCGATGCCCGGCGCGGCTGGCGACATGGACGATCCGGCCCGCACGCCCCGTTTCCTGCCAGTGCCGTACCGCGAACCGGCTCAGCTGCGCGGCGGAAGTGAGGTTGATGCGCAGCGTGTCCTCCCATGCGTCGAGCCATTCGATGTCGGACGCATCCAGCGGCACGCCGCGGAACAGGCCGGCATTGTTGACGAGCACGTCGATCGTGCCACCGGCGATTTCCAGCGCCTCGTCCCACAGCATCTGCGGGGCGGGCGGGTCGAGGAAGTCGGCGGCGATCTCGCTCGCCCCGGTCCTGGCATCGTCGCCCCGGGTGGAATGGCCGATAACGCGCGCGCCGCGCGCCTCCAGCATTTCGCGGGTGGCGGCGCCGATTCCACGGCTCGATCCGGTAAGAAGCACGGTAGGCATGGGGTCTCTATCGGTACAATTCCCGGCGCTGTCGAGCGTTGCTGTCCTTGCGCGAAGCCGCGCAATCGCTAATTAGGCCCCCGAAGCCGCAGGTATGGGCCGTCCGGCCCGGTCGCAGAGGAATGACCTTTCGCATGTCCAATCGCCCGATAGCCCCGCATCTTTCGGTTTATCAGCGCAAGCCGCACATGATCGTATCGATCCTGCACCGCATCACCGGCGACGGGATGGCGGTGGTGGGCGTGGCCGTCCTTCTGTGGTGGCTGGGCGCGCTGGCCAGCGGGCCGGAAGCGTATGGCGTCTTCCACTCGGTCATGGCCTCGCCGATCGGCTACATCGTCCTGATCGGCCTGAGCTGGGCCTTCTTCAATCACATGGCGAGCGGCCTGCGCCATTTCGTGATGGACATAGGCGCGGGCTACGAGCTCAAGACCAACGAGACCTGGTCGGTCGGCGCGATGGTCATCGGCGTCCTCCTCACAGCCGCCTTCTGGGCGGTGATCTTTCTGCGATAAGGGAAACGAACCTTGGGTAACGGAACGTCCATCGGCCGCGTGCGCGGCCTCGGCTCGGCCCACGAAGGGCCGCATCACTGGCTGCTTCAGCGGTTCACCGCGATCGGCAATCTGGTCCTCGTCGTCTGGTTTCTGGCCAGCGTCCTGATGCTGCCCGACATGTCCTATGCGACCGTTTCGGGCTGGCTGTCCGCGCCCGTGCCGGCGGCCGCTATGGTGCTGCTGATCATCTCCACCTTCTGGCACGCGCGCCTCGGCATGCAGGTCATGTTCGAGGATTACGTGCACACGCCGGGCAACCGGTTCGCCCTTCTCGCCTTGCTGAACGTCGCGCTGGTCGGTGGCGCGGTGTTCGGAATCTTCTGCATCGTCCGTCTCGCTCTTGGAGGAGCCGCCTGATGTCGAACCAGAACCCCAACGATACCGGCGCGACCACGCAGCCCGCCTATTCGATCATCGATCACACCTTCGACGTCGTCGTCGTCGGTGCGGGCGGTTCGGGCCTGCGCGCCACGATGGGCGCGGCGGAGGCGGGCTTCCGCACCGCCAACATCTCCAAGGTGTTCCCCACCCGCAGCCACACCGTGGCGGCGCAGGGCGGCATCGCGGCCAGCCTCGGCAACAACACGCCGGACCACTGGAGCTGGCACATGTACGACACCGTGAAGGGGTCGGACTGGCTGGGCGACCAGGACGCGATCGAATATCTCGCGCGCGAAGCGCCGCAGGCAGTGTACGAGCTGGAACATGCCGGCGTTCCGTTTTCGCGAAACGACGACGGGACGATCTACCAGCGTCCCTTCGGCGGGCATATGCAGAACATGGGCGAAGGCCCGCCGGTGCAGCGCACCTGCGCCGCCGCCGACCGCACGGGGCACGCGATGCTCCATGCGCTCTACCAGCAGAGCCTGAAATACGACGCGGACTTCTTCATCGAATATTTCGCGCTCGACCTCATCATGAAGGACGGGCGCTGCGTCGGCGTGATCGCAATGTGCCTCGACGACGGAACCATCCACCGCTTCCGCGCGCAGGCCGTGGTGCTGGCGACGGGCGGCTATGGCCGCTGCTATTACACCGCGACCAGCGCCCACACCTGCACCGGCGACGGTGGCGGCATGGTGCTGCGCGCCGGTCTTCCGCTGCAGGACATGGAATTCGTACAGTTCCACCCGACCGGCATCTACGGCGCGGGCGTGCTCATCACCGAGGGCGCACGCGGCGAGGGCGGCTACCTGACCAATTCCGAAGGCGAGCGCTTCATGGAGCGGTATGCGCCCAGCGCGAAGGACCTTGCCAGCCGCGACGTCGTGTCCCGTTCGATGGCGCTGGAAATGCGCGAGGGCCGGGGTGTCGGGCCGGAGAAGGACCACATCTATCTCCACCTCGACCATATCGATCCGAACATTCTGGCCGAACGGCTGCCCGGCATCACGGAAAGCGGCAAGATCTTCGCCGGTGTCGACCTGACGCGCCAGCCGCTGCCGGTGACGCCGACCGTCCACTACAACATGGGCGGTATCCCGACGAACTATCACGGCGAGGTTCTGACCGTGAAGGACGGGGAGCCCGATACCGTGGTGCCTGGCCTGTTCGCCGCGGGCGAGGCGGGCTGCGTCTCGGTTCACGGGGCGAACCGCCTCGGCTCCAACTCGCTGATCGACCTCGTCGTGTTCGGCCGCGCCATTGGGCACCGGCTGAAGGAGACGCTGACCCCCGGCGCCAACCAGGACGCCCTGCCTGCCGACAGCGCCGAATTCGCGCTGACCCGGCTCGACCATTTCCGCCATGCCAAGGGCGGTTCGCCGACCGCGCGCATTCGCGAGGCGATGCAGAAGTCGATGCAGACCCATGCCGCGGTGTTCCGCGACACGGCGACGCTGGCCGAAGGCAAGAAGCAGCTGGCCGAGATCAACAAGCAGATGCAGGACATCCATGTCACCGATCGCTCGCTGATCTGGAACAGCGACCTCATCGAGACGCTGGAACTCGACAATCTGATGGCCCAGGCGAACGTCACCATCGCCAGCGCGGACAACCGCAAGGAAAGCCGCGGCGCCCACGCGCACGAGGACTTCCCCGAGCGCGACGACGCGAACTGGATGAAGCACACCGTTACCTGGTTCGAAGGCTGGGGCGGCAATGGCGGCGCCATGACCATCGATTATCGCCCGGTGCACGAATACACGCTCACCGACGATATCGACTACATCAAGCCTAAGAAGCGGGTTTACTGATCCGGCAGGCCGGGGCGAGCGGACGGACGCACCGATGGTGAAGACCGTGCTCGCCCTGGCTGTCCTGCTGGCCCTGCCGGTCGCCTCCTGCGCCGGGACGGTCGACTCCCCGCCGCGCGCGCTGGGCTTCGATCCCTTCTACCGCCAGTATCTCGACGCCGACGGCATTCCCGTCGTCGCGTCGGATCGCGTATCGCAGCCTGCGCTGCGCGATGCGGCGGCGATCGTGGAGGGCATGCTCGCCCATCGGCCCGACCTTGCGCGCTGGCTTGCCGCGAACGGCTATCGCGTGGCGATCATGGCGGAAAGCGAGACGACCACCGACCTGCCCGAACAGGCGCACTGGACCCGCCCGGCGAAGGACGATCCGCGCCTCACGCGGTGCGAGCGCAAGCATTACGACGAACGCATCGGCGCACTGACCGACCGGCAATACTGGGATGCCCGCGCGCGGGGCATGGCCGGTCCGCTGACCAGCGGTGCGGAGGAGGACATCCTGGGCAAGCGATCGAGCCGCTATTGGGGCGAGACGATCTTCGTCCACGAATTCGCGCACAATGTGCTCGCCGCGATCCGCGCGGTCGATCCGGCCCTCGCACAGCGGGTCGACGCGGCCTACGCGGCGGCGCGGCGCGCCGATCGCTGGCAAAACGAATATGCCATGACCAGCGTCGACGAATACTGGGCGGAAGGCGCGCAATTCTGGTTCAATTCCAACCGGCTCGCCGTGATGGACGGGCGGCGGATCCTGAACGCGGAAGACCTCAAGGCCTACGACCCGCCGCTCTATGCAGCCTTGGCGGAGGCGTTCGGCGACACCCATCGCCTGGCGGCCGATCCGTTCTGGATGGCCGCCGCGCGGGTGCCGCCGGGGCCGATCCCCGAAAATACCGCCGAGGTCTGCTAGGTCACACCACGCCGGCGATCAGGCCGCGCTCCAGCGCCTCTTCGCAGTCGATATACCAGTTGTCGGGCGCCTTCTCGCACACTTCCGCGAAGGCGACGTCGCTGTCCTCAACCAGCGAGCGGAAGCCCTCCTGCTCGATATTGATCGAATGCTCGATCTCGTGGAGCACCGCGCGCAGCTGCGCCGTACAGCTTTGCAGCGGGCCCGACAGGTTGATGGTGCGGGTGATCTGCCGCTCGTGCACCATCAGCCGCGTGCCTTTGGTGAGATAGCGATTGGCGACGGGAAAGCCCGCCATGAAGGTCGCCCCGGCCGAATAGACCGCCGCCTTCCCCAGGAACAGCAACTCGCGCCCCGCCTCGCGCAGCAGGCGCACGTCGTCGGCCATGCAGCGCGCGATTTCGGGATTGCCGCCCAGCGTGGTGATCGCGATCACCAATGGTCCCTCCTCCGGCGCGGCGCTCAGCTGATTGCGAAATTCGTTGTACATCGCCTCGTCGACCCCGCCGACCAGCCGAAGCTGGGGCGTGGCGAGCAGGCGCGAATGATTTTGAGTGGACATGGAAAGCTCCAGCAGGGCGACCGAACGGCCGTTCTGTCGCAAAGCGATGAGATGTGCGCCTCGTTCCACGGGTTGAAAAAAGAGCCTGCTTCTGTGACCCTGTAGCCGGGATCTAAGACAGACTTCCGGAAGGGGACCTCATGTATCGAAAATCGCTCGGATTGCTGGCTCTCGCCGCGTCCGCTCTCGCTTTGGCGACTCCTGCCTCCGCCGAATGGCACAGGGCGGAAACGAAGCACTTCATTGCTTTCTCGGAAAGCTCGGAAGGCGACCTTCGGACCAAGCTTCAGCGTCTCGAGCGCTTCGACGCCATGATGCGTCAATTGTTCAAGGTCGATGACACGGTCAAGGTCACTCTATTCGTATTGCCATCAATTGGCGACATTCAGGAACTCGCTAAAAATCGTAACATCGGTGGTTTTTACAACGCATCGGCCCAGTTGGCCTATGCATTCGTGCCCGAGAAGCTGAACGCCTATCGTGAAGGTTATACCGCCGAGACGGTGCTCATGCACGAGTATGCCCATCACATGCTGCTCGGCGGAACTGATCGATACGTGCCGCTGTGGGCTACGGAGGGTCTTGCAACCATGTTCATGACAGCGCGTTTCGACGGCGATGGCGGCATTACGCTCGGGGCCCCCAACCCGACTTTCAGCCAAGCAGTCTACAGCGGGTCGCGTTGGACGGTCGAGGAACTACTGCAAAGCGATACCGAGAAGTTCGGATCGGACGAACGGATCGAACTTTATACCCGCGGCTGGGCGCTGGCTCACTATTTGTGGTTAAGCGGCAAGCGTCCAGGCGAATATGTCGAGTTCCTTAAGCTTTTGAACAAGTCGGGGAAACCCGTCGAATCCGGACGGAAAGCCTTTGGTGATCTCGGCGCGCTCGACCGGGAAATCAATGCCTATCTGCGCCGAAGCGGCTTCCCAGCAGCGAAGTTCAGTGCCGACAAGATTGATGCACCGACACAAGTTTCCATTCGGGAGGCCACTCCGGGTGAGAATGCGATCCTGCAATTCCGGATGGAGTCGCTGATTGGCGTCGACAAGGAAAGGTCCCTTGCGCTCGCACGAGAGGCGCGACCTGTGGGGGGCCGTTATCCCGACGATCCATTCGTTCAGCGAACCATGGCCGAAATCGAATACGACGCCGCGGTCTCCAACGATCTCGATTACGACCTGGCCGAGATGGCGGCCGATCGGGCACTCGCCGCTGATCCGGAGAATCTGAAGGCCATGGCCTACAAGGGACGGATCGCCGCGCAGCGTGCGCGGGCGGGCGACCAAGGATCATGGGCGCTTTCGCGCCGCTGGTTTCTGAAAGCAAACAAGCTCGATCCCAACGATCCGCTTCCTTTCGTGCTTTACTACGACAGTTTCCGAGCCTCAGGCGAGGTAGCCCCTGAAGGCGCGGTGGGCGGGCTGTATCGCGCAGTGGTGCTGATGCCGCAGGATTTGGACTTGCGCGCGCGCGCTGCGATCGAGTTAATTCGATCTGGCGAACTTGAGCGGGCGCGTACCGTTCTCGCTCCTGCGGCGTTCAATCCCCACGTGTCGCAGGGCAATCCCATGCGCAAACTCATAGGTAAGATCGACCAGGGCCTCAATCGTGAGGGGTTGCTCGCTTACATCGGCGAAGCGAAATTCGACAGGCTTTATAACGAATTTCTTCGCCCCGATGCGGCCCGGGAACTGGCCGATGATGCCAAAAAAACGGATGCCGAGGGTTCCGGCGACCAGAATGAGGCCTCCGAATAGGCGCCGGACCCCCAGTCAGCTTTTGTCGAAATAGCGGTCGCAGCTTGCCTCGTCGGCGGTTTCCAGGCCCAGGCGCAGCGCTTCCATGCGCTGGCGGCTGGTGCCGTGGGTGAAGCTTTCGGGACTGACCCGTTGACCGGCCTGGCGCTGCAGGGTGTCGTCGCCGATCGCGGCGGCGGCGGTCATGCCTTCCTCGAAATCGCCGGGGTCGATGCGGTCGCGGTTGAGGCCGGCCCAGACGCCTGCATAGCAATCCGCCTGCAGTTCCATGCGGACCTGCAGCGCGTTGGCGGATGCGGGATCGCGCTGCTGCAGGCTGCGGACCTGCCCTTCCAGCCCGGTCAGGTTCTGGATGTGGTGGCCGTATTCGTGCGCCATCACGTAAAGCCGTGCGAAATCGCCGCCGGCACCGAACCGGTTCTGCAGCGTGTCGTAAAAACCGGTGTCGATCCAGATCGTGCCATCGGCCGGGCAGTAGAACGGCCCGGCGGCGCTGGTCGCCGTGCCGCAGCCGCCGGTGCGCGCGATGCCGTCGGTATAGAGGTCCAGCTGCGGCTGCTCGAACGCGATCCCCGCGCGCTGGAATTGCGGCTGCCACGTCTGGTTGAGCGATTGGAGCGCGTTGCATGCCTCCGTCGCGTAGGGGCCGCTGGTGCACACCTCCTGCTCGGTACGGGCGCCGCTCGCGCCTTGTTCCACGGTCGAGCCCTGGTCCATGCCGCCCAGTGCGCCGATGGTCTGCATCGGGTCCAGCCCGAACACCAGCGCGGCGACGATCGCGATGACGAGCGTCCCGCATCCCAGCTTGCCCCCGCCGCCGCCGGGAAAGCGGCTGCCGCCCCCGCTGGAGCGAACGCGGATATTATCGGTATTGAACGGATCGAGACGCATGTTACCTCCCCGGCAGACGGGCCCGGCCGAACAAGCCGGGACACGCAGCGGAACCGCGAGCGAACTTCGCGGGTTCCCGAAGGCATAACCGACCCCTGCGGAGTTTCCATATGTTTCTGACCGGTAAGCGCGCCCTGGTGACCGGATCGACCTCGGGCATCGGGCTCGCGGTGGCGCGCGCGCTCCATGCCGAAGGGGCGGAAATCGTCCTCAACGGGTTCGGCGACGACAGCGAGATCGAGGATCTCAAGAGCGAGCTCGGCGCGCGCCATTTCGGCAGCGACCTGACCGATCCCGACGCGATCGAGGCGATGATGCGCGAGGCGGGCGAGATCGACATCCTCGTCAACAATGCCGGCATGCAGCACGTCGCGCCGGTGGAGGAATTTCCCCCGGCCAAATGGGACGCGATCATCGCGCTGAACCTGTCGGCGGCGTTCCACACGGCGCGGCTGGCGGTCCCGCACATGAAGGCGAACGGCTGGGGCCGGATCATCAACACCGCCAGCGCGCATTCCAAGGTCGCATCGCCATACAAGAGTGCGTATGTCGCGGCCAAGCACGGGATCGCGGGCCTGACCAAGGTGCTGGCGCTGGAACTGGCGCAATGCGGGGTGACCGCCAATTGCATCAGCCCCGGCTATGTCTGGACCCCGCTGGTCGAAAACCAGATTCCCGATACGATGAAGGCGCGCGGCCTCAGCCGGGAGGAGGTCATCAACGACGTCCTGCTCGCCCCGCAACCGACCAAGACATTCGTCCAGCCCGAGGATGTCGGTGCGCTTGCCGTGTTCCTGTGCCGGGACGAGGCGGCGAACGTGAACGGGGCGAACTGGAGCATGGACGGGGGCTGGACCGCCTGACAGGGCGGCCCGGCCCCGCCATCAGGGGGGCATGGTGCAACGGGGCAGATCGAAGGACGCGCGCCGCGCGGCTGCGGCGCTGCTGGCGCCGGTGCTGGTCACGGTACTGGCGGGTGCGCTGGCGGCGTGTGCCGCGGTCCCGCGCGAGGGCGTGCGCGCATCCCCGTCGCTCGGCCCGATCGAGCGGGCATTGTCGCGCGACATCGCCGTGCTCGCTTCCGATGCCTATGGGGGGCGGGAAGCCGGAACGCCGGGCGCGCAGGCGACACAGCAATTCATCGTCGAACGGATGAAGGCGGCGGGCCTGCAGCCCGGAATGGCCAGCGCGAAAGATGCGTCGGTGGAGGGCGACGGCTGGCGCCAGCCGATCGACCTCGTGCGCTATACCCCGGTCAAGCTGGCCGTACGGGTGGAGACGTCCGGCGGTCTGTTAACCCTGTCGGACCGCGCGATCCTGTCCGGCCCGCAGGCGACCGCCGGCTCGGTCCGCAAGGCCCCGCTGGTGGGCCTGCGCGAAGGGGATGAAACGCTGCCGGAAGGTGTCCTGCAACATCGCGCGCTGCTGATGGACTGGCCGCAGCTGGAGGGGCGCCTGCGCGCGATCCGGACCGCGAACCCGGAAGCGGTACTGCTGACCACCGCCAACGAAGAGCAATTCGCGGCGGCGCGCGAGGCGCTGCGCAGCGACGAATGGGCCCTTGCGGACGAGGCACGGGCGCCCGCCTGGGTGCTCGTCCCGCCGGAAGACAGTGCGCGCCTGATGCGGTTGAAGGAGACGGAGCACCGGCCCGGCGGCGCGCTGCTGCCGCGCTATCGCGCGCGGCTCGACGTGGATTTCACCCAGACGCGCGAGACGATGCAAAGCGCCAATATCGTCGGTCGCCTGCCGGGCACCCGCCCCGGGGCGGGGGCCGTCCTGTTGCTCGCCCATTGGGATCACCTCGGCCGTTGCGGGGACGGGCAGGGCGGGGAAGCCATTTGCGACGGCGCGGTCGACAATGCGAGCGGCGTTGCCTCCATGCTGGAAACCGCGCGCCTGATCGCGCGGCGCGGCCCGCTGGAGCGCGATCTCTACGTCGTCGCCACCGGGGCGGAGGAATGGGGTTTGCTGGGCGCGCGCGCCTTTACCGAGGACCCGCCGGTCGCGCTGCCCACGATCGTCGCCGCGTTCAACATGGACATGCCGGCCATCGCCCCGGCGGGATCGAGCGTGAGCGTGGTGGGTCAGGGGCGAACCGCGCTCGACCAGGGCATTGCCGAGGTGGTCCGCGCGCTCGGCCTGACGCTGGATACCGATGCCGATCACGGCGATTACCTGCGTCGGCAGGACGGCTGGGCGCTGCTGGAACGCGATATTCCCGCGGTGATGGTTACCAGCGCCTATGGCGACCGGGCGGCGTTCGACCGGTTCATGGAAAGCGTCTATCACACCCCGGCGGATCGCTGGTCGCCGGGCATGGAACTGGGCGGGGCGGCGCAGGACGTGCTGCTCCACGTGGCGCTGCTGCGCCATTTCGGGGACACCGGGCGGTACCGCGTCGGGGACGAATGATCGGGCGGGGCCTAGCCCTCGGCGCGAAGACGGGTTAGGGGGCGGCGCACGATTCCCCCGGCGGGCCCGCGCCCGCTCCCCCTCGTGCGAAAGGCGCCCCGCGTGGCAATCAAGGACATCCCCCTCGGCCTCACCTTCGACGACGTGCTGCTGCGTCCCGCGGCCAGCGACGTCGTGCCGAGCCAGGCCGACACCCGAACCCGGTTGAGTCGCGACATCGCGCTCAACATCCCGGTGATCTCGGCGGCGATGGATACCGTCACCGAAGCCGACATGGCGATCGCGATGGCCCAGATGGGCGGCATCGGCGTGCTCCACCGCAATCTCGACATCGCCGAACAATGCGCCGCGGTGCGCAGCGTGAAGCGGTTCGAGAGCGGCATGGTCGTCAACCCGATCACCATCGGCCCCGACGCGACGCTGGGCGATGCACAGGCGCTGATGGAGGCGAACCGGATCAGCGGCATCCCCGTGACCGGGCCCGACGGCAAGCTGGTCGGCATCCTGACCAATCGCGACGTCCGCTTTGCCGAGAACCCGGCGCAGCCGGTGCGCGAGCTGATGACGACGGACAACCTCGCCACGGTGCCGCTCGGCACGGGGCAGGAGGACGCGCGCCGGATGCTGCACCAGCGCCGGATCGAGAAGCTGCTGGTGGTGGACGACGATTATCGCTGCATCGGCCTGATCACGGTCAAGGATATCGAAAAGGCGGTGACCTATCCCGAGGCGACCAAGGACGAGGCCGGGCGCCTGCGCGTCGCGGCGGCGACCACCGTGGGGGACAAGGGCTTTTCCCGGACCGAGGCGCTGATCGATGCCGAGGTCGATGTCATCATCATCGATACCGCGCACGGGCACAATGCCGATGTCCTGCGCGCGGTGGAACGCGCCAAGACGCTGAGCAATTCGGTCCAGATCATCGCCGGCAACGTCGCCACGGCGGAAGCGACCCGTGCGCTGATCGATGCGGGCGCGGACGCGGTGAAGGTGGGGATCGGCCCCGGCTCGATCTGCACCACCCGCGTGGTGGCGGGCGTCGGCGTGCCGCAGCTGACCGCGATCATGGATTGCGCGGAGGAAGCGGCGAAGGCCAACGTGCCGGTAATCGGCGACGGCGGCCTGCGCACCAGCGGCGACGCGGCCAAGGCACTGGCGGCGGGCGCGTCCTGCGTCATGATCGGATCGATGCTGGCGGGCACGGCGGAGGCGCCGGGCGAGACCTTCATCTACCAGGGCCGCAGCTACAAGGCCTATCGCGGCATGGGCAGCGTGGGGGCGATGGCGCGCGGCAGCGCCGACCGCTATTTCCAGCAGGACGTTTCGGCGATGAAGCTGGTGCCCGAGGGGATCGAGGGGCAGGTGCCCTACAAGGGTCCGGCGAAGGACGTCGTCCACCAGCTGGTCGGCGGGATCAAGGCGGCGATGGGCTATACGGGCAGCCGCACGATCGAGGATCTGCGCACTGGTGCGCAGTTCGTGCGCATCACCAATGCCGGGCTGACCGAAAGCCACGTCCACGACGTCGCGATCACGCGCGAGGCGCCGAACTATCCGACGCGCTAGGCCATGACCCCGGCAGCACGCGTCCAGGCCGCGATCGAGATTCTCGACACCGTGATAGAGGCGGCGCGCGGCGAAGGCGCGCCGGCCGACCGGATCGTGGCCGACTGGGCGCGCGCCCACCGTTACGCGGGATCGAAGGACCGGCGCGCGATCCGCGAACTGGTGTACGACGCGATCCGTGCCTGCGGCCCCGTCCCGGCGTCGGGACGGGCGGCGATGCTGGCCCTGGCGCAGGAGCAGCCGGCCATCGCCGCGCTGTTCGATGGCTCGCAATACGGGCCTGCGCAGCCCGCCGAGGGGGAGCCGGTGGCGGAGCGGGGCGTCGCACCCGCATGGCTCGCGCAGGAACTGGCGCAGTCCGGGATCGCGCCCGACGAGGCCGCGGCGCTGATGGACCGCGCCCCGCTCGACCTCAGGGTCAATACGCTGAAGGCGGACCGGTCCACGATCGCGCTGCCCGAACCGGGCGAGCCGCTTGAGGCGCCACAGGGCCTGCGCTTCCCGGCAGGCACGATGGTCGAACAATGGCCCGCCTTCCGCGACGGTCTGGTGGAGATCCAGGACCATGGCAGCCAGCTTGCGTGTTCGGCCATCGCGGTACGGCCGGGCGAGACCGTGGTGGACCTGTGCGCGGGCGCGGGCGGCAAGACGCTGGCCCTGGCGGCGGCGATGCAGAACACCGGCACGCTGCTCGCCTGCGATACCGACAAGCGGCGGCTCGGCAATCTGCCGCCGCGGGCGGCGCGGGCCGGGGCGGGAATGGTCGAGACGCTGCTGCTGGACCCCGGTCGCGAGACGGAGGCGCTGGAACGATGGCAGGGCGGAGCGGACGCGGTGCTGATCGACGCGCCCTGTTCGGGCACCGGCACCTGGCGCCGCAAGCCGGAGGCGAAATGGCGCCTCACGCCCGAGCGGCTGGCGCGTTTCGGCGAGGTGCAGGACCGCCTGCTCGACATCGCGTCACTGCTGGTGAAACCCGGCGGTCGGCTGGTATTCATCACTTGCTCGCTGCTCGATGCCGAAGGGGCCGACCGGATCGAGGCGTTCCTCGCCCGCCATGCCGGCTGGCGCGCCGAAGCGCCGGAATTACCGCTGGGGCGCACGCACGGGCCGGGCATGCGCCTCTCGCCCGCCCGCGACGGGACCGACGGATTTTTCGTCGCGCGGCTCACTCTGGCGTGATAGGTCGGGGTCCTATGCTCGACGCGCCCACCCACACTCGCGCTCGCTGGAAGGATCTGTTGATGCGTTACACCCCCGTCGCCGCCGCGCTCTCGCTGTTCGTCGCGGTGGGAGCGAGCGTGGTCCATGCCGATAGCGGCGAACCCGATCCGCGCGCGGCGGTGCTGCTGGATCAGGGCCGCGCCGCGCTGGCGCAGAACCAGCCGCAGGCAGCGATCGACGCGTTCGAGGCCGCGCTGGCGATCGATCCCGGTTACGAAGGCACCTATCTCGCTCTGGGCGAGGCCGCGCGCCTGCAGGGGCTGCAGGGCAAGGCGATCCGCTATTACCGCGAAGTGCTGGCCCGCCAGCCAGACGATTACGCGGCGATTTCGGGCGAGGGCATAGCCCTGGTCGAAAAAGGCGCGGTGGCGAAGGCGGAACGCAACCTCTCACGCCTCGAGTCATTGTGCGGCAGCGATTGCACGGAGGCCGAACAGCTCGCCGCCGCGATCGCGCGCGGGCCGCAGGCGCCCGTGCTGACGGCGGAAGCGACCATGCCCGATGCGCAGGTGACGCAGAACAACTGACGCCGCCCGCTGCCGGGCCGATCCCGGCGCGCGGTCAGGTCAGATCAGGTCGCGAAACTCGTCCAGCACGGCGCGGTAGACGCGTTTCTTGAAAGGGACGATGAGGTCGGGCAGATGCTCGGGATCGACCCATTTCCAGTCGCAGAATTCGGGCGGATCGTGGGCTTCGAGATCGATGTTCGCATCGGTGCCGGAAAAGCGCGCGAGGAACCAGAACTGCTCCTGCCCGCGATAGCGCCCGCCCCACAGCTTGCCGATCAGTTCGTCCGGCAGGTCGTAGCGCAGCGGTTCGTCCATCCGCTTCAGCAAGGTCGCGTGCCGCTGCGTCACGCCGGTTTCCTCGCCCAGTTCGCGGAACGCCGCCGCGTCCAGATCCTCGCCCCGGTCGACGCCGCCCTGCGGCATCTGCCACCAGTCGCCTTCCTTGTTGTCGATGCGGCGCCCGACGAACACCTTGCCGTCGCCATTGACCAGCATCACGCCCACACAGGGCCTGTATCCGAGCGTCTCGTTCATGTCCGGCCGTAACGCTCCACTTTGGTCCTGATGGCCCCGAGAAAGGCGTCGAGGTCCGCCTGGCCGCTCGGTATCGCCTTCCTGAGCGTTGTAAAGCCGTGAATGACGCCAGGAAATTCGAAATAGCTGACTTCGGTCCCCTGCTGGATCAGGTGCGCGGCATAGGCCCGGCCCGAATCGCGCAAGGGGTCGAGCCCGGCGGTGCACAGCACGGTCGGCGGGGTGTCGCTGCAATCGCCGACCATCGGCGTGTGGCGCGGATCGGCGGGGTCGCCGGCATATTGCCGCGTGAACCACGCCATCGTCGCCTTGGTCAGCATGAACCCTTCGCCGAACAGGCCGAGGCTGGCATGCTTCGCAACGTCGTCGGCGACCGGATAGATCGGCGCCTGCACGATCACCGGCACGGCGGCCGGATCGTTCACCAGCGCATTGGTGGTGACGATGGTCAGGTTCCCGCCCGCGCTGTCGCCAGTAATGACGAGCCCGGTGACGGTGCGCCCCAAGGCCGCGGGCGAACCCGCCAGCCAGCGTGCCGCCGCCTCGCAATCGTCGGGTGCGGCGGGGAAGGGGTGTTCGGGCGCGAGCCGGTAATCGACCGAGAGGACGGGCAGGTCGAGCTGCCATGCGATTTCGGTGCACAGCGCATGGTACACCTCCAGGTCGCCGATCACGAAGCCGCCGCCGTGCAGGAACAGCACGGCGGGGCCGGCCTCGCGAGTTTGGCGCCGGTCGTAGAAGCGCAGCGGAATGTCGCCCGCAGGCCCCGGGCAGGTCAGGTCCTTCACCACCGCCATCTCGCGCGCATCGGCCTCCGCGATCTGGCCCATCGCGCGCATACCGGCGCGACCCTGCTCGACCGGCAGCTCCTCGACCGGGGGGCGGCCCAGGCTCTCGATCATGGCGAGGAAGCGCTGCACGTCCTCGCGCACGTAATGTTCGGTGTCGGCCATCGCTGTCCCATCCTCGTCGTTTTCAATTGTTTCGGTTGCGTGATAAAACGCATGTTCGCGCCGCTGTCCACCGGTCGCATATCCCCACCGGACAGAAAAACTTGATTGCCCGCGCGGCGGCACACACCTAGGCGGCACGAAAGAAGATCAAGGACTCTCTATGGCTACCGAGGCGATCGATCGCCCGCAGACTAACGCGTCTCCCGATGCAGTCGTCGTCCGTTTCGCCGGCGACTCCGGCGATGGGATGCAGCTGACCGGGGGGCAGTTCACGCTGTCGACCGCGCTGGCGGGCAACGACCTGGCGACCTTCCCCGATTTCCCGGCGGAGATACGCGCGCCGCAGGGCACGCTGTTCGGCGTGTCGGCGTTCCAGATCAATTTCGGCTCCCGCGCCATCAACACCGCGGGCGACGCGCCCGACGTGCTGGTGGCGATGAACCCGGCGGCGCTGAAGGTGAACCTCGCCGCGCTGAAACCGGGCGGGCTGGTGATCGCCGACACCGGCGAATTCACGAAGCGCAATCTCGACAAGGCGAAATACGACAGCAATCCGATCGAGGACGGCAGTCTTGCCAAGTTCGACGTGCTGGCCTTCGACATCTCGCAGCGCACGATCGAGGCGGTCGAACCGTTCGGCCTCGGCAAGAAGGACGCGCTGCGCTGCAAGAACATGTGGACGCTGGGCCTCGCGCTGTGGATGTTCGATCGCCCGCGCGAGCCGCTGCACGACTGGCTCAACCAGAAATTCGCCAAGAAGCCGGAAATCGCGGCGGCCAATATCGCCGCGCTCGACGCAGGCCACGCCTATGGCGAGACGGCGGAGCTGTCGGGGCCGCTGAAGCAGGTCCACGTGCCGCCGGTGCCGAGCGAGCCGGGGCTCTATCGGACCATCACCGGGGCGGAGGCCGTCAGCCTGGGCCTGGTCGCCGGCGCGCAGCTGGCCGAACTGCCGATGTTCTTCGGCGGCTATCCGATCACGCCCGCCAGCGCGATCCTGCACCACCTTGCGCGGCTGAAGGAATACGGCGTCACGACCTTCCAGGCGGAGGACGAGATCGCCGCGATCTGCGCCGCCATCGGCGCGAGCTATGCCGGGCAGCTGGGCGTCACCAGTTCCAGCGGGCCGGGCATCGCGCTGAAGACCGAGGCGATCGGCCTCGGCATCATGGTCGAACTGCCGCTGGTGATCGTGAATTCGCAGCGGGGCGGACCCAGCACCGGCCTGCCGACCAAGACCGAACAGAGCGATCTTTATCAGGCCGTCTATGGCCGCAACGGCGACGCGCCGATGCCCGTGGTCGCCGCGCGCAGCCCCTCCGACGCGTTCGAATGCGCGATCGAGGCGTGCCGCATCGCGGTGGAGTACATGACCCCGGTGATGCTGCTGACCGACGGCTACATCGCCAATGCGGCGGAACCCTGGAAGGTGCCCGATCCTGCAAGCTACGCGCCGTTCCCCGCCACCTTCCTGCAGGAAAAGCAGGGCGAGGAGCTGCTGCCCTACCAGCGCGACGCGAAGGGCGCGCGGCCGTGGATCAAGCCCGGCACGCCCGGCCTGATGCACCGTATCGGCGGGATCGAGAAGGACCAGCTCACCGGCAACATCTCCTACGATCCGGCCAACCACCAGGCGATGACCGACGCTCGCAAGGACAAGGTGGAAGGCATCGCGGTGCCCGACCAGGAGGTGTCCTCGGGCGAGACGACCGGTACGCTGGCGGTGGTCGGCTGGGGCAGCACCTACGGTCCGATCCGGCAGGCGGTGCGCCGCGCCATCGCGAAGGGCTGTTCGGTCAGCCACGTCCACGTGCGCCACATCTGGCCCTTGCCCGCCAATCTGGGCGAATTGCTGCAGGGCTTCGACCATGTGCTGGTGCCGGAGATGAACACCGGCCAGTTCAAGACCGTGCTGCGCGACCAGTTCCTGGTCGATGCACTGCCGCTGACCAAGACCAGCGGCCAGCCGTTCTCGATCGCGGAACTGGAAGATGCGATCGCGGCCTATTTCGACGATGTCGAGGGCAACGAGGGCGGCGAGGTCGACGTCAACGACACGCAATTGCCGACCCGCGAGAGCGGCCATGACGACGGATCCTATCCCGACGCACCCTTCCACGGCGCCGGAGCGACGGCGTCAGGCGGAAACTCGGATGACGAAGCGGTGAACCAATGAACGCACCCGTGAAAATCGAAACCACGCTGAAGGACTGGGAGACCGACCAGGAGGTCCGCTGGTGCCCCGGCTGCGGGGACTACGCGATCCTGAAGGCGGTGCAGCGCACGCTGCCGCAGCTGGGCAGCGATCCGGCGAATACGGTGTTCGTTTCCGGCATCGGCTGTTCGAGCCGCTTTCCCTATTACATCGAGAGCTACGGCTTCCACACCATCCACGGCCGCGCGCCGGCGGTGGCGACCGGGGTGAAGCTCGCCAATCCCGATCTCGACGTGTGGCTGGTGACCGGCGACGGCGACGGGCTGTCGATCGGCGGCAATCACCTGATGCACGTGCTGCGGCGCAACGTGAACATGCAGATCATGCTGTTCAACAACGAGATCTACGGCCTGACCAAGGGCCAGTATTCGCCCACCAGCCGCGAGGGTACGCGCAGCCCGTCGACCCCGATCGGCAGTGTCGATCACCCGGCGAACCCCTGCGCCTTCGCGCTGGGCGCGGGCGCGCGCTTCGTCGGGCGCGGGATCGACGTGTCGAAGAATCTGCCCGACGTGCTGAAAGCCGCCCACGCGCACCAGGGGGCGGCGTTCGTGGAAATCTTCCAGAACTGCATCGTCTACAACAAGGACGTGTTCGACGACTTCGCCGCGCCGAAGGGTGCGGAGGATCGCCAGCTCTGGCTGGAGGACGGCGAGCCGATGCTGTTCGGCAGCGCGAAGACCGGCGGCGTGAAAGGCCTCGCCTTCGACGCCGACAGCCTGTCCTTCCGCGTGGTCGAGGTGCCCGCCAGGGACGATGGAACGCCCGACTGGCAGGCGGCGGGCGTGCGCGTGCACGACGCGAAGAACCGCACCATGGCGCATATCCTGGCGGAACTTCCCTTCGGCGAATTCCCGATGCCGCTGGGCGTGCTCTACGACGATCCGCGCCCGACCTTCGAAAGCGGGGTTGTCGCAGAGCGGGAGCGGGCCGTCAGCGGGAAGCAGGCGAACCTCGCCCGGCTGCTCGGCTCGGGGCAGACCTGGACCGTCAGCGGGACGGCGGCGGACCCCGTCTAGCGCCGCTTGGCGTGCCATAGGATTGTTTTTGAACGATTTGCCGATGCGTTCGTTGGAGAGAGAGGCCGCAGCATCTGCGGCATCGCCTTCCAACAGACACGGAGCAAATCTTCATGAAGCATCTGACCATTCTTGCCGCCAGCGCCGCGCTGGCCCTGACGCTTTCTGCCTGTGGCGAAGAGCCCGACAACGACGCGACCATGGCCGACCGCGACACGGCGATGACCGATCAGGCAACGGGCGATGCCATGGGCACGCCGATGGCCGGCACGCTCAGCACCGAGCAGCAGACGCGTTTCGATGCGATGGACCGTCAGGCGGTGAGCGACGAATACGACCGCAATAGCGATGCGATGCGGGCCGCCAGCGGCTCCGGATCGATGGAGGGCACGACGCCGTCCGCCGACGCGACGGGCACGCAAGGGGCGAACGCGATGGATGGATCGACCTCCGGCCAGGCCTCCGGCGACCTGCGTCCGCGCGGGCAGATGGATTTCGCCTTCCTCGATCGCAACGGCGACGGCAAGCTGTCGGTCGCGGAATACGCCATCTGGGCGGTGCCGGCCGATCCCGACACACCGGTCGCCAATGACGAGAAGAAGCCGTACCTGACGCCGGAGCAGATCAATCAGGCCGGACAGACCTTCTTCTACTTCGATAAGGACGGCGACAGCTATCTTTCGCAGAGCGAATTTGGCGAGGCCCGCAACAGCGCGATGACCCCGGGCGGTTCGACCCAGACGATGTAACGCGAACCCTTCGCGAAACCAGGCCACGCATCGGGCGGCCGGCAGCAACCGGTCGCCCGTTTTCGGTTGATTTGCCGATCGGGCGGTGACCAATGGCCCGATGGACAACCTGACCCATTCCCTCGTCGGCGCATTGATCGGGCAGGCGGGGCTGAAGCGGCGCACCGGGCTGGCCATGCCCGCGCTGATCATCGGCGCGAACCTGCCCGATATCGACGCGACCTGCGTACTCTACGGCACCGAAAGCCTCGCCATGCGGCGCGGGCTGACCCACGGGCCGCTGGCGTGGATGGTCCTCCCCCTGCTGCTGGCCGCGCTACTCCATGCGTTCGACCGGTGGCAGGCGCGGCGCGGAACCCGGCCGGAGGGGCGCCTTCCGGTCCGGTTCGGCTGGCTGTGGGCGCTGGCTTTGCTCGCCTGCCTTACGCATCCGGCGCTCGACTGGCTGAACACCTACGGCATCCGGTTCCTGGCGCCGTTCAGCCAGCGCTGGTTCTATGGCGACACGCTGTTCATCATCGACTGGGTCCTTTGGCTCGCTATGGGAATTGCGGTGTGGGCGAGCTGGCGGCGCGACCGGCGCGGGGCCCCCGACTGGCGCAAGCCGGCGCGATACGGGCTGACCTTTGTCGGGATCTATATCGCGCTGAACGGCATCCTGACCGGGATGGCGCAGCGGGCGGGCGCGACACTGGCGCCCGAGCCCGTCGTGCTCGTCGCCGCGCCTGCGATGGCGCAGCCGTGGAAGCGGGACATCATCTTCGCCGATGGCACAAGCCGCTGGTACCAAGTCGGATGGACGCCGCTGGGCCTCGAAGGCCAGCCGCTGCTGATCGAGCCCCGGCAATGCGGCGTGACCATTTCCGACCTACCGCATACGGGCCCCGTCGACGCGTTCCTGTTCTGGTCGCGCGCGCCTCTGTTCGTGAACGATGCGGACGGGTCCGTCTCGCTGCACGACGCCCGGTTCTACGATCCGGCCACGCGGGGTCGCTTCGCCGTCAGTCTGCCCGGAACACGGTGCGAGCCTCCGCCGGTGCCATGAACGGGATCAGCGCCGCGGCGCCGAAGGCCCATCCGGCGCCGCCGAGCCATCCGGCCGCGACGTCGCTCGGAAAATGCACCGCCAGCCATACCCGGCTGGCCGCAATCGCGAGCCCCAGGACCAGCGCACCGACGAGCAGCGCGACGCGTATTCCCTGCCGGGCGATCAGCGGCGCGAAGGCGAGCGCGATCGATGCAAGGACCAGCGTGCCATTGTAACTGTGCCCGCTGGGGAAGCTGTAGCCATGCGCGAACATCAGGTGGGGAAGGTCGGGCCGCACGCGCGCGAATGCCAGTTTCAGCCCGGTTTCGAAAAGCCAGCCGGCCGCGACCGTCACGCCCAGCCAGGCGGCCAGCCGCCATTGCCGCAGCAGCAGCAAACCTGTCGCGGCGAGCAGAGTGAACAGCAGGCGCAGCGTCACGCCGCCCAGCGCGGTGATGTCGCGCAAAGCCTCCGCCGTGCGGCTGTCGGCGGAATGCGCGATCAGCAGGGCGCGGTCGATCGGGGCGAGCCATCCCGCGCGCATCGCCACGGCGACGGCGACAAACCCCGCCCAGCACAGCAATGCGCCCGCGATGGCGCGGCGCGGGTTGATCCGCTCGTAACCGGCAGGGACTAACATAGTATGGGAACCGGCCCACCGACGCTCTCGTTCCCCCGGCGATGGACAAGCCACAGATCGTCTGGTTCCGGCGCGACCTGCGCCTGGCCGACCAGCCCGCCCTTGCCGCCGCGACCGATGCCGGTCCGATCCTGCCCGTTTTCGTACTGGACGACGACCGCCCGGGCGAGCGCCGCTTTGGCGGGGCGCATCGCTGGTGGCTGCATCACTCGCTGGAAAGCCTCGGCGCCGGCTTAGGACGGCACAACGGCGCGCTGGTGCTGCGCAAGGGTGACAGCGTGTCGGTGCTGGCAAGCCTCGCGGACCAGATCGGGGCGGGCGCGGTGCACGCCAATCGGCATTACGAACCGTGGTGGCGCGAGGCGGAGGAGGACCTGAAAGACGCGCTGCCCGAAGGATGCGAGCTGGTGCTGCACGACGGCAATTACCTCTTCCCACCCGGCACCGCGACCACCGGGTCGGGCGATCCGTACAAGATCTATACTCCGTTCATGAAGGCGCTGCGCGGCCACTTCCCCCCGCGCGACGCGCTCGATGCGCCGGCGCATTTCTCTTTCGCGGACGCGCCGGAGAGCGACGACCTGTCGGACTGGGACCTCCTCCCGACCAAGCCGGATTGGGCGGGCGGGCTGCGCGCGTTCTGGCACGTGGGCGAGGATGCGGCGCACGACCGGCTGGACTGGTGGGCCGATCACGTCGCCGATTACGAGGACGATCGGAACCTGCCGTCAATGGACGGCTCTTCCAGGCTATCGCCACACCTCCATTGGGGCGAAATCTCGCCGGTGCAGGTCTGGCACCGGCTGAGCGGGCGCCGGGGCAAGGGGTGGGAGACGTTCGAGAACGAGCTGATCTGGCGCGACTACGCGCAGAACGTGATCTACCAGACGCCCAAATATCCTGAGGAGAGCTACCGCGATTTCGACCGTTCGCTGTGGCGCAATCCCAATCGGGGCCATCTGATCGAGGAAGACCTGGAGGCGTGGCAGCACGGACGGACGGGCTATCCGATCGTCGATGCCGGGATGCGGCAGCTGTGGCAGACCGGGTGGATGCACAACCGGGTGCGGATGATCGCGGCCAGTTTCCTCATCAAGCACCTGCTGATCGACTGGCGCCACGGCGAACGCTGGTTCTGGGACACGCTGGTCGACGGCGACTACGCGTCGAACGGTGTCAACTGGCAGTGGGTGGCCGGAACCGGCGTCGATTCCAACATGTTCGTGCGCATCATGGCCCCGCTCAGCCAGAGCGAGAAGTTCGATGCGGCCGGCTACATCCGCGAATACGTGCCCGAACTCGCCGAACTCGACGACGACCAGATCCACGATCCCGACGACGCGCACCGGCCCGGCGAGTATCCCGCCCGCATCATCGAGCACAAGGACGCGCGCGAGCGGGCGCTGTCGGCCTATCGCGAGATGAAGGACGGTTGACACCCTTGCCCGGTCGCGGTGCCCGCGTCATAGGCGGGGCATGGTGACGACGGGGCATTCGCGGGGACACAGGCTGCTGCACGGCGCGCAGCGTTTCGAGCTAAGGCCCGGATTGTTCGCCCGGATTTTCGCGCCGGGTTTCCACAAGGTGCTCGACCGGATCGATACGGGGCTGGAAGCGGGATCCATCACGGGCCACCTGCCCGACGGCAGCGTGCGGGTGCTGGGCGGGCGCCGTCCCGGGTTCGATGCGGTGGTCACGATCAACAGCTGGCGCGCGCTGGTCCGGCTCGCCACCACCGGCTCGGTCGGGTGGTACCAGGCGTGGGAAGCGGGCGAGTGGGAAAGCGACGACCTGGTCCCGCTGTTCGCGCTGTTCATGGCAAACGGCCGGGCGCTGGGCGATACCGGCCGGGCCAAGCATTTCTGGCGCCGCGCGCTGAAGGCGGCCCACGCGATCAACCGCAACACGAAGAGCGGCTCGGCCCGCAATATCGAAGCGCATTACGACCTCGGCAACGATTTCTACAGCGCGTGGCTGGGCCCAACCATGGCCTATTCCAGCGCGCGCTTCGACGGGCAGGATCGCTCGCTCGACGCGGCGCAGACGGCCAAGATGGATGCGATCCTCGATCGGCTGGATCTGGCGCCCGGCAGGTCGCTGCTGGAGATCGGCTGCGGCTGGGGCACGCTCGCGCAGATGGCGCACGGGCGCGGGGCCGGGGTGGAAGGGATCAGCCTTTCGGAAGAACAGCTGGCTTGGGCGCGGGAGCATCAGGACGACGGCATCGCCTTTCGCAACCGGGACTACCGCGACGTTGCGGGCCGCTACGACGCGATCGCCAGCGTGGAAATGGTCGAGGCGCTGGGCCGCGAATACTGGCCGACTTTCATGGATTGCATCGCGCGCAATCTGAAGCCGGGCGGGCGCGCCGCGATCCAGTACATCTCCATGCAGGATGCGCTGTTCGAAGGTTATGCCGACAGCGCCGACTTCATCCAGGCCTACATCTTTCCCGGCGGCCTGCTGATCCGCACGGCCGAGTTCCGCGCGCTGGCGGAAGAGCGGGGCCTGCGCTGGTGCGACCAGGCCGATTTCGGGCAGGACTATGCCGAAACGCTGCGGTTGTGGCGCGAACGCTTCGACGCGGCGGTGGACGAGGGCCGCCTGCCGCCGGAATTCGACGCGCGCTTTGTCCGCCTGTGGCGCTATTACCTGATGTATTGCGAAGGGGGGTTCCGCGGCGGCGGGATCGATGTCCACCAGGTCACGCTGGTGAAGGAGGAGGGATGATGAAGGGGATTTTCGTTTCGCTGGGCGCGCTGGCGCTGGCTTCGTGCGCGACCATGCCTGCGGGAAGGGGGCCCGATACCTACGTCTCGCAGCCCGAGACCACGCTGCCATTGCAGGATCAGCAGGTGCTGTTCTGGGACGATGCGACCCGTTCCGCCCGGTTCCGGGCGATGGAGGATTTCTTCGCCGGGATCGAGGTGCGACACGCCGACACCGTGCGTGTCCTGCCGCAGGGCGAACCGCTCGACGCCGCGACCCGGGCGAAGGTGGACGGCTTTCTCGAAACGATGAACGCCGCGGGGATCATGGTGCTGCAGGACGGCAAGGTCCGGCTGGAGCGCTATCGCCTGGGCTTCGGACCCGAAGGGCGCTGGACCAGCTTTTCGGTCGCCAAGAGCTTCACCTCCACCCTGCTCGGCGCGGCGGTGCGGGACGGCGCGATCGCCAGCCTGGACGATCCGGTCACGAAATACGTGCCTGCGCTGAAGAGCACGGCCTATGACGGCGTGTCGGTGCGGCAAGTCGCCACCATGACGTCGGGCGTCGCATGGAACGAAGACTACGCCGATCCCGACAGCGATGTCGCGAAGTTTCTCACCGTGGCGCCGGTGGCGGGCGAATCTCAGGTCGTGACCTATGCCCGGACGCTGAAGCGCGAGGCGCCAGCGGGGCAGAAATGGGTCTACAAGACGCTGGAAACGGGGCTGCTCGGCCTGATCGTCGAGAACGCGACCGGGCGGAAGCTGGCCGAATACGCGAAAGACAAGATCGTCGATCCGGCGGGCTTTGCCGGGGACATGTTCTGGATGACCGACCTGTCGGGCGGGAACATCGGCGGATGCTGCGTCTCGCTGCGCCTGTCGGATTATGCGCGCATGGGTCAGTTCGTGCTGGACGGCGCGCAGCCGTCGGTTCCGCCGGGCTGGTTTGCGCAAGCCGGGTCGCCGCAGGTCGATTTCGGCAAGGGCTATGGCTACGGCTATCAGTGGTGGACCTTTCCCGGCGGCAATTTCGGCGCGCAGGGCATTTTCGGCCAGTACATCACGATCGTGCCGGAGCAGAATCTGGTGGTGGCGGTGGTTTCCAACTACCGCAGCGCGACCGGCGAGGGGCTGACAGCGGCCCGGCGCGACCTGTGGCAGACGCTGATAGACGCGACCCGCGACTGACCGCCCGGTCGGGCGGGGTCCGCAGGTTTGTCGTGAGCGGGGCGGGTGCCTAGCCCACCCGTTCGCGGTGACCGGTGGCGAAATCTTCCTGCACCAGCGCGACGATCCGCTTCGCCACATCCTCGGGCGGCTTGACCGTCTGGGGATCCTCCCCAGGGAAGGCGCGGGCGCGCATGGCGGTGCGGGTCGCGCCCGGATCGACGATCGCAACGCGGGTCTTGCTGATCTTCTCGACCTCCTGCGCGTAGCATTCGAGGAGGTTGTCGAACGCCGCCTTGCTCGACCCGTAGGCCGACCAGAAAGCGCGCGGCGTTTCGCCCACGCTGCTGGTCAGGCCGACGACGCGCGCGCCCTTGGCCCGTTTCAGCATCGGGTCGAAATTGGCGAGCAGGGCCTGCGTCGCCAGCACGTTGATGGTCAGCGCTTGGTTGTACTGTTTCTGGTCGATCTGCGTCACCGGGGTCAGCATCGGCAGATAGGCGGCGCTGACGACCAGGAAATCGAGCGTGTCCCACCGGCTCGCGATGGCGCTCGCCAGCCGCGCGATCCCGTCGGGTTCGGCCAGATCGACGGGCGCGATGGTAGAGGTGCCGCCCGCCGCGTGGATCGCGTCCTCGGTCGTCTCCAGCGCCTTCACGTCGCGTGCGGTCAGCACGACATGCGCGCCTTCGCGGGCCAGTTCCACCGCGGTCGCCGCGCCGATCCCGCGCGAGGCACCGGTGACGAGCGCGAGTTTCCCCGCAAGCGGTCTGTTGTCGGCCATGTCAGGCTACCTTGTGGGTCGGGAATGTGAGTTGGTCGGCACCACGCTCGCGCCGGTCCAGATCGGTCAGCGTGGTCGGGTAGTCGCCGGTGAAGCAGGCGTCGCAGAATTGCGGGCACGCCTTGTCGCGCGGCGCGCCGCCGACCGCGCGATAGAGCCCGTCGATCGACACGAAAGCGAGGCTGTCGGCCTTGATGAACTCGCGCATCGGCTCGACCTCCATCCGCGCGGCGAGCAGTTTCGACCGTTCGGGCGTATCGACCCCGTAGAAGCAGCTGTGCGCGGTGGGCGGGCTGGCGACGCGGAAATGCACCTCGGTCGCGCCGGCATCGCGCATCATCTCGACGATCTTCATGCTGGTGGTGCCGCGCACGATCGAATCGTCGATCAGGACGATGCGCTTGCCTTCCACCAGGCTGCGATTGGCGTTGTGCTTGCGCTTCACGCCCGAATGGCGCGCGCTGTCGCTGGGCTGGATGAAGGTGCGCCCGACATAGTGGCTGCGGATGATGCCCAGTTCGAACGGGACGCCCGATTGCTGCGCGTAACCGATCGCGGCGGGCACTCCGCTGTCGGGGACGGGCACGACCAGATCGACGTCGCACGGGTTCTCGATCGCCAGCTGCTCGCCGATCGCCTTGCGCGCGGCATAGACGCTGCGGCCGTCGAAAACGGAATCGGGCCGGCTGAAATAGACATGCTCGAAAATGCAGGGGCGCGCGCCCGAATTGCCGAACGGGCGGTGCGAGGTGACGTTGCCGTCGTGATCGACCTCGATCATCTCGCCCGGTTCCACCTGGCGTTCGAACTGTGCCCCGACGACGTCGAAGGCCACCGTCTCGGACGCGAAGACCACCGCATCGCCGATCCGGCCCATCTGCAACGGCCGGATGCCCAGTGGGTCGCGGCAGGCGATCATGCCGGCGGGGGTCATCACGATCAGGGCATAGGCCCCTTCGACCAGGCGCAGCGCATCGACCAGCCGGTCGCGCAGCGTGGGATAGCGGCTGGTGGCGACCAGGTGGATGATGATCTCGGTATCGCTGGTCGACTGGAAGATCGCGCCCTTTTGCACCAGTTCCTGGCGCAGCGTGCCCGCGTTGGAGAAATTGCCGTTGTGCGCGACCGCGAAACCGCCGGTCGCGAGATCGGCGTATAGCGGCTGCACATTGCGCAGGCCCGATCCGCCGGTGGTGGAATAACGCACATGGCCCGCGGCCATTGCGCCCGGCAGCTCCGCAATCGATTCCTGGCTGGAGAAGTTTTCGGCCACGTGGCCGAGCCCGCGGCGGGTGACGAACTGCGTTCCGTCGAAGGCGGTGATGCCGGCCGCTTCCTGCCCGCGATGCTGCAGCGCGTGCAGCCCGAAGGCGACGAGGGCCGCTGCGTCCGATGCGTTGACGGCACCGAAGACGCCGCACTCTTCGTGCAGCGTATCGCCGTCCTCGTCCATCCAGGGATGCGTGATGTCCATGAGGTAGCCTTGCGCTTTTTTCGGTGTTTCGCCCCGCGCGCTCCCAATGGCGATGTTGCGGTACGATTACAAGGGCGCCGCGGGCGGCGTCGCACCGGCCCGGCGGCGGTGTCCCCCGCCAATTTCATTGCGCAGACAGGTCGGCGTGCCTAAGGCTTCGCCCCGACCTGCCTGTTCCGGCGCCTTTCTGGACGAAATTCCCCCTCGTGATCCTTTCTCCCTTCGAACGCATGATTGCCCGCCGCTATCTGCTGCCGGGCCGGGGCGAAGCCTTCATCGCGCTGGTGGCGAGCATCTCCATTGGCGTGGTGATGCTGTCGGTCGCGATGCTGGTCATCGTGATGAGCGTCATGAACGGCTTCCGCGCCGAACTGATCGACAAGATCGTCGGCGTGAACGGCCACGCGATCGTCCAGGCCTATGGCGGGCGGCTCGACAACTGGCAGGACATTCTGAAGGAGGTGCAGGACACCCCCGGCGTGACCGAGGCCAGCCCGCTGATCGAACAGCCGCTGCTCGTCACCTATAACGGCCGGGTGGAGGCGGTGCTGGTGCGCGGCCAGACGCAGCCCGACATCGCGAAGCTGAAGGACAAGGTGGTGGCCGGCAACCTGTCGCTGCTGCGGCCCGACGCGGGCGTCGTCGCCATCGGCGCGCGGCTGGCGGAAAACATCGGCGCGCGGGTGGGCGACACCATCACCGTCATCAACCCCGCCGGGCGCAGCACCCCCTTCGGCACGGTTCCGCGACAGGTCGGCTATCAGGTCGCCGCCATCTTCGAGGTGGGCTTGTACGATTACGACAACAGCTTCGTCATCATGCCCATCCCGGACGCGCAGACGCTGCTTTTGACCGGCGACCAGATCGGCATGATCGAGGTGACGACCAACGATCCCGAAAACGTCACTGAAATCCTCGCGCCCGTGACCAAGAAGCTGCAGGGTCAGGCGGTGGTCGCCGACTGGAAAACCATCAACAGTTCCATTTTCGAGGCCTTGCAGGTGGAGCGGGTGGCGATGTTCTTCGCCTTGAGCTTCATGGTGCTGGTCGCCGCGTTCAACATCCTGTCCAGCCTGGTCATGCTGGTCCGCGCCAAGACGCGCGACATCGCGATCATGCGGACGATGGGGGCGACCCGCAAATCGCTGCTCAAGATATTCGTGACCACCGGATTCACCGTCGGGGCGATCGGAACCCTGGCGGGCCTGATCTTCGGGTTCGTGGTCCTCTATTTCCGCGAAAGCATCGTGCGCGTGATCGGGTTCGCGACGGGCCAGAACCTGTGGGATCCGCAGGTCCGGTTCCTGTCCACGCTGCCGTCGCGGACCGATCCGTTCGAGATCATGGGCATCGTCGCGCTGGCCCTGATCCTGAGCTTCCTCGCCACGCTCTATCCCGCCTTCAAGGCGTCGAGCACCGATCCGGTACAGGTGCTGCGTTATGAGTGAGGCGGGCGCACCCTATGTCGTGGAGCTGCGCGCCCTGACCCGCAGCTTCACGCAGGGCGAAACCACGATCCACGTGCTGCGCGGGGTCGATCTGGCGATCCGTCCGGGCGAGATCGTCGCGCTGCTCGGCCCGTCGGGTTCGGGCAAGTCCACGCTGCTCCAGGCGGTCGGGCTGCTGGAGGGCGGCTTCGGCGGGCAGATCGTGATCGCGGGCACCGCCGCCGAGAAATCCAACAGTGCCATGCGCACGCAGTTGCGGCGCGACAATCTGGGTTTCGTCTACCAGTTCCATCACCTGCTGCCCGACTTCAACGCGCAGGAGAACATCGTCCTGCCCCAGCTCGTTTCGGGCAAGCCGCGCGAGGAGGCCGAACAGCGCTCTCGCGACCTGCTGGTGGCGCTGGGTTTGGGCGAGCGGATGGACCACCGGCCGAGCCAGCTTTCGGGGGGCGAGCAGCAGCGCGTGGCGGTGGCCCGCGCGCTCGCCAACCGGCCGCGGCTTGTGCTGGCGGACGAGCCGACCGGCAATCTGGACGAGGCGACATCCGACCGGGTGCTGGCGCAGTTCCTCGAACTGGTCCGGGGCGAAGGCAGCGCGGCATTGGTCGCCACGCATAACGAGCGGCTCGCCGCGCGGATGGATCGGGTCGTCCGGTTGCACGAGGGCGTGCTCGAATAAGGACCGCGATCCGTGCCGGACCCGAACGCGCCCTGTCGCGTTCTGGCCAGCAAAGGAGATTGCACATGAGCGACCACCCCAGCACTTTCGACGGCGCCACGACCAATTCGGACGAGGACGCGTGGGACGATGGCGCGGCCATCCACGAGGCGGACGACGGGCAGGGCGTACTCGATTCGGCCAAGGCCCTGCGCCGCGGTAGTTTCGCGGAGATGATCCGCTACATCACCCGTCTGCCCGAGGACGAGCGGTCGAAATACGTGATCCAGAAATCGGGCGATCGTCAGTACACCGCCGCCGAGGCGGAAGGCCTCGCCGCACGGCCGGACTTTCCGAAGGACTGAGCGGACCCGAACAGCGTAAAAAAACCGGCGGGCCGGTGGAATAGACCGGCCTGCCGCCTTGGCTAACGCGGCGGCCGCGCGCATATTGGATCGATGGCGTTTTCCCCCTTCGTACCGCTGCGTATCCTGTCGAGCTATTCCATGCTGGAAGGCGCGATCGACCCGAAAGGCATCGCGAAACTGGCGAAGGAGCGCGGCTTTCCCGCGATCGCGATCTGCGATCGCAACGGGCTTTACGGCAGCTACGCCTTTGCGTCCGCCTGTTTCGACGAAGGGGTGCAGCCCATCGTGGGCGCATTGCTGGGCGTGTCGCGGCCCGGGTCCGACGCGATCGACCACCTCCCGCTGTTCGCGCAGGACGAGGATGGTTGGCAGAACCTGTGCCATCTGGTCAGCCGCGCGCATCTCGATCGCCCACTGGAGCTCGAACCGCATGTGGCGCTGGGCGATCTGGAAGGCCGGACCGACGGGCTGATCGCCCTGACCGGCGCGAGCGAGGGGGCGATGACGCGCCTGTTCGCCGAAGGGCAGGGCAGCCACGCGCTGTCCTATGGCGAGCGGTTGCGGGCTCTGTTCCCCTCCCGCCTCTATGTCGAACTGGCGCGACGCGGCAACGAGGTGGAGGACGCGGCCGAGGCGGCGCTGATCGACTGGGCCTACGACCACGACGTGCCGCTGGTCGCGACCAATCCTGCCAATTTCGCCGAGCCCCATTTCCACAAGGCGCACGACGCGATGCTGTGCATCTCCCACAGCCGCAAGCTGTGGGAGGAGGACCGGCCCCGGTCCGCGCAGGAAAGTTTCGTCAAGTCCGCGACCATGATGGACGAGGCGTTCGACGACCTGCCCGAAGCGGTCGCCAACACCCTCGTCATCGCGCAGCGCTGCGCCTACGCGCCGCCCGAGCGCGATCCGATCCTGCCCAGCCTCGCCGGAGATATAGAAGGCGAGAAGGCGATGCTGGAGAGCGAGGCGCGGCGCGGGCTCGGCAAGCGGCTGGAGCCTTACGAGGAACTGACCGAGGACGGGCGCAAGGCCTATTACGACCGCCTCGAATACGAGCTGGGCATCATCAACCGCATGGGCTTTCCCGGCTACTTCCTGATCGTCGCCGACTTCATCCAGTGGGCGAAGGACCAGGGCATCCCCGTGGGGCCGGGCCGCGGTTCGGGCGCGGGTAGCCTGGTCGCCTGGGCCCTGACGATCACCGATCTCGATCCGCTGCGGCTGGGCCTGCTGTTCGAACGCTTCCTCAATCCCGAGCGCGTGTCGATGCCCGACTTCGACATCGATTTCTGCGAAACGCGCCGCGGCGAGGTGATCCGTTACGTCCAGAAGAAATACGGCCACGATCACGTCGCGCAGATCATCACCTTCGGCAAGCTGAAGGCGCGGGCGGTGCTGCGCGATTGCGGGCGCATCCTCGATCTCGGCTACAACCGCGTCGACCGGCTGTGCAAGATGGTGCCCAACCATCCGACCGATCCGTGGAGCCTGCCGCGCGCGCTCAACGGAGCGGCCGAGTTCAAGCGCGAATACGATAACGACAACGAGGTGAAGCAGCTCGTCGATCTGGCGATGCAGCTGGAAGGGCTGCCGCGCAACTCCTCCACCCACGCGGCGGGCGTGGTGATCGGCGACCGGCCGCTGGCGCAGCTGGTGCCGCTGTATCGCGATCCGCGATCCGACATGCCGGTGACGCAGTTCGACATGAAATATGTCGAGGGCGCAGGGCTCGTCAAATTCGACTTTCTCGGGCTCAAGACCCTGTCGGTGTTGCAGAAGGCGGTCGATCTGCTGGCCCGGCGCGGCATCGCGGTGGATCTGTCGGCGCTCGCCTGGGACGATCCGGCGGTGTTCCAATTGCTGAAGCAGGGCAACACGGTGGGCGTGTTCCAGCTCGAATCCGAAGGGATGCGCCGCACGCTGACTGCGGTTAAGCCGACCAAGTTCGAGGACATCATCGCCCTCGTCAGCCTTTATCGCCCCGGCCCGATGGACAACATTCCGCTGTTCGGGAAGCGCAAGGCGGGCGAGGTCGCGATCGAGTACCCGCACCCCAAGCTGGCCGGCATCCTGGAGGAAACCTACGGAATCTTCGTCTATCAGGAACAGGTGATGCAGGCGGCGCAGATCCTTGCCGGCTATTCCCTGGGGGATGCCGACCTGCTGCGCCGCGCGATGGGCAAGAAGAAGCAGGAAGAGATGGATCGCCAGCGCCAGCGCTTCATCGAAGGGTGCGCCGAGCATTCGCAGATCGACGCGAAGCGCGCGAACGAGCTGTTCGACCTGATCGACAAGTTCGCCGGCTATGGCTTTAACAAATCGCACGCCGCCGCCTACGCGCTGCTCGCCTACCAGACCGCGTGGCTGAAGGCGCATTATCCGGAGGAATTCTACGCCGCCTCGATGTGTTTCGACATGCACCAGTCGGAAAAGCTGGCGGTCTTCGTCGACGATGCCCGGCGCGGCGGAATCGCGGTCGAGCAACCCGACATCAACCGGTCCGAAGCCGATTTCACGGTGGAGCGCACCGACGAGGGCTATGCCGTGCGCTATGCGCTGGCGGGAATCCGCAATGTCGGCGGCAAGGCGATGAAGGCGCTGTGCGAGGAACGCGAGGCGCATGGCTGGTTCGAAAGCCTCGACGATCTGTTCGCGCGTATCCCGCAAGGGTGCATGAACTCGCGCCAGCTGGAGGCGCTGATCGCGGCGGGCGCGCTCGACCGGCTCGAACCGAGCCGCGGGCGTCTGGCCGCCAATATCGACCTGCTTCTCGCCACCGCCGATGCCGCGCAGCGGGAACGGTCGAGCGGGCAGGAAGGCCTGTTCGGGGGCGAGGACGGTCCGGGCAATGCGCTGCGCCTGAAGGAGGCGCCGGACTGGTCGCGGGCCGAGAAGATGGCGAAGGAACGCGACAATTTCGGCTTCTATTTCTCGAGCCATCCGGTCGAGGCCTATCGCGACATCGCCAGTGCCAATGGCGCGCGGCCCTACGCATCGCTGATGCAGGCCGGCGGGCCGCAGGGCGGGCGCGGGCGCGCGGTCATGGCGGCGATGGTCGAGAAGGTGAACAAGGGCCGCACCCGGCGCGGGGCCGATTTCGTGCGCGCCGACTTTTCCGACAGTTCGGGCCAATTCAGCGCCGCCTGTTTCGAGGAGGCGCTGGTCGCTAATTTCGAGAAATGGGCGGAAGAGGGCACCTGCGTCCTGCTGAACGTGGAGCTCGATTCCCCCTCGCCCGACGAACCGCCCCGGGTAACGGTGCGCGGGGCGCGGCCGCTGGCGGCAGTGGCGGGCAGCCAGCGCATGCTGCTGACGCTGGACGTCGCGAACGAGGCAGCGGTGGCGGAACTCGCCCTCGCGCTTCAGCCTGGCCCGCCGGGATATGGCGAGGTCGTGGCGAAGCTGGCCCTGCCCGAGGGCGAGAGGGCGACGATGCGCTTGGGCTACGATTTCCGCCTCGACGGTGCGCTCGCCGAAACGCTGGGGGGCATCGACGGCATCGCCAATGTTGCGCTGATCCCCAAAACCGGACCGAAGCTTTTCCGCGCCGCCTGATTGCGATACCCGTTGCCCAAGAAAACGGGAAATCGGGAGAGAATCGGATGGCACCGCTTGGCGCGATGCAGGACTGGACCATGCGGATCACGCATGTGATCGACCATGCGGCCCGCGAACACGCCTCGCGCGAGATCGTGACGCACTGGGCCGACGGCAGCGAGACGCGCACGAACTGGGGCGAGATCCATCGCGATGCGCGCCGCATGGCGCAGGCTCTGGAAGCGCTGGGGATCGCGCCCGGGGAACGGGTCGCGAGCATGGCGATGAACCATTCGCGCCACCTCGTCAGCTGGTTCGGCGTCGCGGGAATGGGCGGGGTGCTGCACACCGTGAACCCGCGCCTGTTCGAGGATCAGCTCGACTACATCGTCAACCATGCCGAGGACCGCGTGCTGTTCTACGACGCGGCGTTCCAGCCGATCGTGGACCAAATGCGCGGGCGGTGGAGCACGGTCGAGCATTACATCTGCTACGATCCGCCCGCGGGCTCCGATGCCATCGTGTTCGAGGACTGGATCGGCGCGCAGGACGGCGATTACGCCTGGGTGCCGGGCGACGAACGCGATCCGTGCATGCTGTGCTATACCAGCGGCACGACCGGGCACCCGAAGGGAGTGCTTTACGAACATCGCTCCACCATGCTCCATGCCTGGTCCAGCCTTCAGCCCAGCGCGCACGATTTCGATCCCAGCACGGTGATGCTGCCGGTCGTCCCCATGTTCCACGCCGCCAGCTGGGGCCTGCCGTATTCGGGCGCTATGGCGGGGGTGAAGTTCGTCTTCTCCGCGGTGAACGAAGCGCAGGTGCTGTGCGACCTGATGGACCGCGAAGGCGTGACGACCAGCGCGGGCGTGCCGACCGTGTGGCTCGGCATGTTCCAGCACTGCGATGCCACCGGGCGCGACCTGCCAAAGCTGGAAACCGCGACCATCGGCGGCTCCGCCGCGCCGCAATTCATGATCGAGCGGCTGATGAAGGCGGGCATCAAGGTCCAGCACGCATGGGGCATGACCGAAACCAGCCCGATCGGCACCGTCGGTTCGCCCACCGCCGATTGGTCCCGGATGTCGTTCGAGGAAAAGGTCGCCAAGACGCGCATGCAGGGCCGCCCGATCTTCGGCATCGAGCTGCGCACGGTCGATCTCGACGACCGCACGAAGGAGCTGCCGCGCGACGGGGAGACGTCGGGCGCGCTGCAGGTGCGGGGCCCGTGGGTCATCAAGCGCTACTTCAAGGCGGAGGAGGACGCGGTCGATGCGGATGGCTGGTTCGACACCGGCGATGTCGGCATCCTCCACCCCGATGGGACGCTGCAGCTGACCGACCGGACCAAGGACGTGATCAAGTCGGGCGGCGAGTGGATCAGCTCGGTCGAGCTGGAGAACGCCGCCTGCGGGCACCCGGCGGTGGCGGAAGCGGCGGCGATCGGCATACACCATCCCAAGTGGGACGAGCGCCCGGTGCTGTTCGTCGTGCGCAAGGAAGGGCAGGATGTCGACGCGCAGGAGGTGGTGGAATTCCTCTCCGACAAGGTCGCCAAGTGGTGGTTGCCCGACGCGGTCGAGTTCGTCGACGCCATCCCGCACACCGCGACGGGCAAGATCAGCAAGAAGGACCTGCGCGACCGCTTTGCCGATTACCGGCTGGAGGTGGAGTGACGCCATGTCGTCGTCATCCCCGCGCAGGCGGGGATCCAGCTCACCTCGCCACCGACAGAGCGCTTTCTTGATTCCCGCCTGCGCGGGAATGACGGGGAAGAGCGGAATTATGGAAGGACACCCATGACCGAACGCTACATCAACCCGAGCGACGCCAATTTCGCCGCCTTCAAGGACCTGCCGCGCGACCGCCCGATCCACATGCTCAACCTGGTGCAATATCGCGAGGAAGCGGCCTATCCGGAAGGGCACGAGCACGCGGGCAAGGGCTGGTCCGGCGCGCGGGCGTACAGGGAATACGGCAAGACCAGCGGCCCGATCTTCGCGCGCGTCGGCGGGACGATCGTCTGGCGCGGCACGTTCGAGACGGTCGTCACCGGGCCCGAGGCGATGCGCTGGCACGACGGCTTCATCGCCGCCTATCCCAGCGCCGCCGCCTTCTTCGAGATGATCAAGGACCCCGACTACCAGAAAGCCGTCGTCAACCGCACCGCCGCGCTGGCCGATAGCCGCCTCGTGCGGTTCGACCCGGGGGAGAAGGGGGCGGGGTTCTAGCGCCGCGATTCGCCGTGAAGTCCTACAGGATGGAACACTTGGAACAGTGTCCTGGGGCGGAAAATTTCCTCGCCATTTTGTTCCGTTTTCGGCGGCATGGGCGGGATTGCGCGCGGTAACGGTCATCCGGCGTGTTTCGCATCGCGGAGCCGAGTAGGAAAGGACCGCAGGACGCCCGACCTTCACACTATACGGGATGACAGCTAGCGCAGCCGTAGCGGACGTTACTGGATTTGTCGGCGCACACTGGAACCCACGCAGCGGTTGCACGTCTCTGGATCGCATGAATTTGCGGAACCTGCCTTCATTGCCGCATTGGCTTATCCCGTCGCCCAAATTACGAATCCGTCTGACGTATTTATGGCGGCATGGACGATTGCCAGACCTTCGCAATCCGAAGCGATTTACCGAATTGGTGCAGTGTCGAAAGCTTGCGGATCGAAATCCGCGAATGGCTCCGCTGGTCAATAAAGTGACTGCAAAGACCATCGCGTCGCGCTTGCTGGGCAATGATTGGATCATTCCAACGATCTGGACTGGACGTTCGCTACCCAGCAATCCGGACTGGCATTATCCTGTCATTCTGAAGGCTAGCCATGGTTGTAACCAGAATATCGTTTGCTTCACGAGGTCGGACTATGCCCGAGCTCGAGAACGGGCGAGCAAATGGATTTCGAAGGCTTACGGACTATGGCTGGATGAATGGGCTTACCGGCAAGTCCCTAGAGGGTATATCGTTGAACCCTATCTAGGCGACAAAACAACTCTACCGGTGGATTATAAGATTTACGTCTTTGGCGGCACCGCGAGCTTAGTACAGGTACACATCGACCGGAACCGAAACCATCGCTGGATCCTCTATGACCGGCAATGGCAGCAGGTTTCGCAGTTCGGCGAAGCGCTCACGCCCCCTCCGATCAATCTAGTGAAAATGCTCGATGCTGCGGAAAGGATGGCGAGCGCTTTCGAATTTGCTCGAGTCGATTTTTATGAAATCGACGGAATTCCCAAATTCGGAGAAGTAACTTTTTATCCGGGGTCCGGGCTCGATCGCTTCGACCCTCCCGAATTGGATGTCGAAATTGGCGCGCAGTGGTTGGATGCGCGCGAAAACGGCTTGCGAGACAACCAACCTTTCCGCGACCGCGCCGAAGCAGCATGACCGTTTCGCACCTCATTCCAAGACATCAAAACAACCGCAACTGACCACCCACCTCCGGCGCTCTGAACCGCGAGCAGTCCAGCTCGAACTTGCCCTTACCGATCCCCGCACGCTTGCAGGCGAGGCGGAAGCGGGCGCGGAAGAGGTCGGCCCAGACGCCGGAGGGGTGCAGGCGGCTGAAGAAGTCGGGGTCGTTATCGCGGCCGTTTCTGATCGAGCGGACGATGCTCATCACCTTGTCGCCGCGTTCGGGGAAATGGACCGAGAGCCATTCGCGGAACAGCGGCGCGACCTCGTGCGGCAGACGCAGCGGGATCCAGCCTGCGCTGCGCACCCCCAACTCGGCGGCGCGGGCGACGATCCCTTCCATGAACTCGTCGGTGATCGCGGGGATGACCGGCGCGATCGAGCAGTGTGCGGGGATGCCCGCCGCCGCCAGTTTTCCAAGCGCCGCCATGCGCTTGGCCGGCGCAGCTGCGCGCGGTTCGAGCTTGCCCGACAGCGCGGGATCGAGGCTGGTGACCGAAATCGCCACCGCGACGAGGTCCAACCGCGCCATCTCGGTCAGCAGGTCGAGATCGTCCAGCACCCGGTCGGATTTCGTGGTGATGGTGACCGGATGGCGCGCCTCCAGGCAAACCTCCAGCACGGCGCGCGTGATGCGATAGCGGCGCTCGATCGGCTGGTAGGGATCGGTGTTGGTCCCCATCGCGATCGGGGCGGGGCGGTAGGCGGGTTTGGCCAGCGTCTCGCGCAGCAACCGCGCCGCGTCGGGCTTGGCAAACAGCTTCGTCTCGAAATCGAGGCCCGGGGAGAGGTCGTGATAGGCGTGCGTGGGCCGCGCGAAGCAGTAGACGCAGCCATGCTCGCACCCACGATAGGCGTTGACCGAGCGGTCGAAGAAGATGTCGGGCGACCGGTTGAAGCTGAGGATCGACTTGGGCCGTTCCTCGGTCACCTGCGTGCGCAGCTTCACCGGCGGGCCGTCGAGAGCCTCCATATGATCGCGCCAGTCGCCGTCCGCCTCGCGTGTGGCGAGCCCGAAGCGCGTCGGCACCGCATCCGACTGCGCCCCGCGGCCGCGGATTTCGGGTTCGAGTCGGCGTTCCATGAATGAGAACATACACGGAACAAACTCAAGGTGGAAGACCTACTTCTCCCGCAACCTCGGCATCAGTTCGACGAAGTTGCAGGGCCGGTTGCGGCTGTCGAGCTGTTCGGCGAGGATCCCGTCCCAGCCGTCCTTAACCGCGCCGTTGGAGCCGGGCAGGGCGAAGATGTAGGTGCCGTCCGCCACCACCGCGCAGGCGCGGCTCTGCACCGTGCTGGTGCCGATGGACTGGAAGCTGAGCCAGCGGAACAGCTCTCCGAAGCCCGGAATGTCGCGGGTGGCGACGCGCGTTAGCGCCTCGGGCGTGACGTCGCGCCCGGTGAGGCCGGTACCGCCGGTGCCGACCACCGCATCGACCTGGGGATCGGCGATCCAGTCGCGCAGCTGCGCCTCGATCAGGTCAGCGTCGTCGCGTACGATCGCGCGCGTGGCGAGGATGTGGCCGTGGTTCCGAAGCCGCTCGACCAGAATATCGCCCGAGGTGTCGTCCGCCTCGGTGCGGGTATCCGACACCGTCAACACCGCAATCCGGACGGGCTTGAAGTCCTTCGCTTCGTCGATCGCCATCAGTCGGCGCGGCTCAAGCGCACCGGGCCACCGCCCGATACGTCGGGGAAGGTCGGCCACATGCCCTGCGCCAGCGCCTCGCGGCTGGGTGAGGGGGCGGCGGCCTGCCGCTCGTACATCCAGTAATTGCGCATCACGATCGCGACGTAGCCGCGCGTTTCCCAATAGGGGATGCTTTCCATGTAGAGCAGCGGATCGCCCTCGTCGTTGACCTCGTTGTTCCAGCGCCCGACCGGGACCAGCCCGGCATTGTAGGCGGCCATGACCTTGGGCAGCAGCCCGCCGGTCGCGCCGCTGGATTTCAGCATTTCGAGGTGGCGCTGGCCAAAGGCGAGATTGACCTCGGGCCGGTTGAGGTCGCTCGGCCGCCCGGTATAGCCGAGCGCGCCCGAGTGGTCCTGCGCCGCGGCGGGCATGATCTGCATCAGGCCGCGCGCACCCTTCGGGCTCACCACCGCCGCGCGGAAATTCGATTCCTGCAGCGAATGCGCGAAGGCGAGCGCGGGATCGACCTTCCACCCATCGACCGGCTGCCATTTGGGCGCGGGATAGCGCAGGGAGGGATCGGCATGGCCGCCACGCGGCACGTTGTGCGCCATCCACAGCTGGGTCGAAGGCAGGCCGAGCTCGCGCGCCAGGCGGCACAGGGCGTCGAACTGGTCGGGATCGCCGATCTTCGCCTGATGGCGCAGCACCTCGTCGGCCAGGCTGTCGCGCCCGATTTCCGCGAGCGCGACCGCGGTGCGCACATTGGGCACGTCGCGCAGCCGCTTCCAGTCGTTGGAATCGAGATCGGCGGTGCTGCCGGACCCGGGCAAAGCCTCGCCCAGCTGCTCGCGCGCGAGCATGCCGTAAAGCGTTTCGTCCATGCGCGCGGCGCCGCGCAATTCCTCCGCCGCATCCTCCGGCTGGCGGCAGCGTACCAGCGCGCGCGAGGCCCAGTAATAGCCCGCCGCGGACAGTTCGGGGTTCACCGCCTGGCGTGCCGCGTCGCGAAAGCCGCTCGCCGCGATGTCGCACCGCCCCAGGCGCCATGCGGCCAGGCCCTGCACCCAGGCGCCTTCCGCGACCCAGGCCCCGGACCCTTCGCCCACGGTCTGCGCCATTGCCAGCGCGGCCGGGTCCTGGTTCTCGATGTAATAGCTCCACGCGACCCGCTGGCGCCATTCGGCACGCGCGGCGGAACTGAGCATCGCGTCCACCCCGTCGAGCAGCAGGCGGGCGCCGTCGGGATCGTCGCTGACGATGCGATCCTGGATCGCCGCCGCGATGTCGGCGGGCATCGTGCCGTCCTCCACGTTGGCGGGCAGGATCCGCTTGGAGATGTAGGGCTGGCGGGTGAAGCTGTTCTGGCGCGGCAGGTAGGGCGCGCTCATCAACCCGCGCTTCATGCCCAGATTGGTGATCTGTTCGGCTTGCGGCAGGTTGTCGCCCGCGGCCAGCCATGCCTGGATCTGCGGCAGTTCGATGCGCGGCGAATCGGCGTCGAGATAGTATTCGGCCATCGCCACATGGGTCAGCGGACCGTCCGGTCGCTGGGCCAGCATGGCGTCGACGTCGCTCCACCGCTTCTCGTCGATGGCGCGGAAGAGATCGGCGTAGAACGCGCGTTCGTCGGACGACAGCAGCTGCGGCAGGTTGGACGCGGTGGCGCGCGCGCGGAAATAATCCATCGCGCTGCTGTTCGCCGCGGCGGGCGCGGGGATCGCGCCCAGTGCCGCGATGCCGATGAGTGCTGCTGCAAATGCCTTGCGTGCCTGCGCCATATGCTACCTATCCGTCCAAGCGAGCCAGTCGTGCCAGAACCGGATGCGCGCGCCCTTGCGTCGCAGGAGGGTCGCGAAATCTGCGGCCGGCAACAGGTCTATCCCTCCGCCTTCATGGTTAAAAACACGTGTAACGTCAGCCCCCTGCGCCGGTTCGTGCGGAATGTGCGACAGGATGTTGCGTCCAAAGGCAATCATGCGCTCGGGACGGACGAGGGCGATGTGATGCGCGAGCAGCCGGCTGTATCCCGCCTGCCCGATTTCGTCCCAGTCCGGGCGCAGGGTGTGGCGCGGCAGCAACGTGGCGAGGTAGACCGCGTCCGCGCTCTTGCCCATGGCGCGCAGGATCGCGTCGAGGAAGGCGCCCTGCGGTCCGGACAGCAGGCGGTCGCTGTCGGTTTCCTCCGGCTGTTCGAGCAGGATCATCAATTCCGGTTCGGTGGCCCCGCGCGGCGCGATGCGCGGATAGGCGCCGCCCCGGTCGACCGCGGCGTCTTCCACCCACCAGCGCCGGAACGCGTCGAGCTCGGTCGGCCAGCCGGCGGGATCGCCCCCGGCCTGCGTGACCGCGCCGACCGCGATGCGCGAGATCGCCTCGCGCCCTTGCGGCGGGGGGGCGGGTCTGGGAACCTTCCGCACCGGCCGAGGCTTGGTATCGGAAGGGTCGTCGCCCGCCGCGCCCGCGGTTTCCGCGTCGAGCCAGGCGGATACCGCATCGTCGGTATCGACCGCGACGCCGGCCTCGCGCCACCAGTCGAGGGCGGCGACAATCTGCTGCCGGGCCGAGAGGGTGGGCGGTTCATTCATCGTGCCGGACGGGTCTTGACCTGTCGCAGCGCAGCAATCAAGGCATTCCGGCACTTAAGCGCCAGACAGGACGGGAAGGACGAGACTGCATGAGCGAACGGGAATCGATGCCCTGCGACGTGGTGATCGTGGGTGGCGGGGTCGCCGGCCTTGCCGCTGCGATCCGGCTGAAGCAGATCGACGAGAATCTCGAGGTCGTCGTGCTGGAAAAGGGCTCCGAGATCGGGGCCCATATCCTGTCGGGCGCGGTGGTCGATCCCAAGGCGCTGGACGAGCTGTTCCCCGACTGGCAGGACATGGACTGCCCGATGGCGGAAACGCCGGTGACCGACAACTGGCACTGGATGCTGGGCAAGACCGGCAAGACGCCGATCCCGCATCTCGCCATGCCGCCCTTCATGTCGAACAAGGGCTGCTACACCGGCTCGCTCGGCAATCTCACCCGCTGGCTGGGCGAGCAGGCGGAAGGGCTGGGCGTGATGGTCTTCCCCGGCTTCCCGGCATCCGAAGTGCTGTTCGACGATAGCGGCGCGGTCGCGGGCGTCGTGACGCAGGACATGGGCGTGGCGGCGGATGGCAGTCACAAGCCCGATTACCAGCCGGGCATGGAAATCCACGCGAAATACACGCTCTTCGCCGAAGGGGCGCGGGGCAATCTGACCAAGAAGATGAAGGCGAAGTTCGACCTCGAGGCGGATTGCCAGCCGCAGGTCTACGGCCTCGGCATCAAGGAATTGTGGGACATCCCGGCGGACAAGCATGTGCCGGGCCGCGTGATCCACACGCAAGGATGGCCACTGTCGGAGAGCGATACCTGGGGCGGGGGCTTCCTCTACCACCAGGCGAACGGCCAGGTCGCCCTGGGCTTCGTCACCGCGCTCGATTACAAGAACCCCTACGTCAGCCCGTTCCAGGAATTCCAGCGCTGGAAACAGCACCCGGCGATCCACGAAATCATCGAGGGCGGGACCCGCGTCGCCTATGGCGCGCGCGCGATCAACGAAGGCGGCTGGCAGAGCGTGCCCAAGCTCGCCTTCCCCGGCGGTGCGCTGATCGGGTGCGCCGCGGGCTTCGTCAACGTGCCGCGGATCAAGGGCAGCCACACCGCCATGAAGAGCGGCATGCTGGCGGCCGAGAGTGCCGCAGCCGCGATCGCGGCGGGGCACGAGAAGACCGAACTGGCCGATTACGACGCCGCCTTACGCGACAGCTGGATCGCGAAGGAGCTGAAGCAGGTGAAGAACGCGCAGCCGCTGGTCGCGAAGTTCGGCGGCGATGTCGGCACGGTCCTCGCGGGCATCGACATGTGGATGCGCCAGCTCAAGATCGGCCTGCCGCTTTCCATGAAGCATCACCGCGACTACGAGGAATTGCAGCGCGCCGATCTGCACCAGCCGATCGCCTATCCCAAGCCCGACGGCGAGATCAGCTTCGACCGGCTGACCAGCGTCGCCTACAGCTTCACCAACCACGCCGAGGACCAGCCCAACCACCTCAAGGTGTGCGACATGGACCTGCAGAAGCGGAGCGAGTTGGGCGTCTATGCCGGCCCCTCGACCCGCTACTGCCCCGCGGGCGTCTACGAATGGGTCGAGAACGAGGATACGGGCGAACCGAAATTCGTCATCAACTCGCAGAACTGCGTCCACTGCAAGACCTGCGACATCAAGGACCCGAACCAGAACATCGAATGGACCACCCCCGAAGGTGGTGGCGGGCCGAACTATCCGAATATGTAGGTCCTTTCTGCGTTGCATTCGAAGAAAAGCACTGGCCCGGATCAGGTCCGGGCCGACGAGAGATTGAGAGATCGAGTGCGCGAAACTGCCTACGCCAAGATCAACCTTGCGTTGCATGTTCGCGCGCGTCGCGACGACGGGTATCACGAACTCGAGACGTTGTTCGCCTTCGTCGATGCCGGCGACACGCTGAGCGCGCGCGTGGCTGAGGCCGATCGGGTCGAGACGTTGGGCGAGTTTGCGGGTACGCTGAACGACCCTTTCGACAATCTCGTTGCTCGCGCTCTCGGTACGCTCCCGCGGCGCGACGGCCTCGCCATTACGCTGGAGAAGACCCTCCCCGTCGCGGCGGGGCTCGGCGGGGGATCGGCGGATGCGGGGGCGGTGTTCCGGATCGTGCGCGCGCTGCACGGGCTGCCCGACGACTGGCGCACCCGCGCGGCGAAGCTGGGTGCCGACGTGCCCGCCTGTGTCGAGAGCGTCGCCTGCATCGGGCGCGGTACGGGCACCGAGCTGGAGCCGATCGAGAACGACCTGGCGGGTGCGCATGTCCTGCTGGTCAATCCGCGCACGCCGCTCTCCACCGGCCCGGTCTTCGCGCATTGGGACGGGCGCGATCGCGGCGCGATGCCGGGCGGAAGTGTGCGCGAGATCGCGCTGGCCGGGCGCAACGATCTGGAGGCGCCCGCCATCGCGCTGTGCCCGCCGATCGCGGGCGTGCTCGCCGCGCTGGCCGGAACCGGCCCGCTGCTCGCGCGCATGTCGGGCTCGGGCGCAACCTGCTTCGCTTTGTATTCGCGTGAGGAAACCCTACATGAAGCCGCAGAAATGCTGGCCCCGGACCATCCGGGCTGGTGGCAGCTGCAAGGACGATTGCGATGATGATTGACGACAAGCCCTATCGCCAGGTCGGTGAACCGGTGCCGGGGACGATCGTCTGCGTCGCGGATCATGCCTCCAACTTCGTGCCCGACGATATACCGCTGGGCATTCCGCCCCGCCTGCTCAGCGAGCATATCGCGGTCGATATCGGGGTCGAGGGCATGGCAGAGCGGCTGGCGCGGCGCCATTCCATTCCCGCCCACATCGCCACCGTCAGCCGGCTGGTGGTGGACCTTCACCGGACCGAGGACGATCCGGCGGCGATCCCGATGACCAGCGACGGACACACCGTTCCGGGCAATATCGGCGCCGACCGGGAAATGCGGATGAACCGGTTCCACCGGCCCTATCACGATGCGCTGGCCGCGTGGCTGGACGCCGCCGAGCCCGAACTGATCGTGGCGCTGCACACCTTCACCCCCGACCTCGAAAGCAGGGACGAGGACCGGCCATGGGAGGTCGGCATCCTCTACAATCAGGACGACCGCGCTGCGCTCCACGCCATTCGCCTGCTGCGCGAGGAAGGCCTGACCGTGGGCGACAACGAGCCCTATTCGGGCAAGCAGTTGAACGCGACGATGGACCGCCACGCGGAGGCGCATGGGCGACCCTATCTGACGGTGGAAATCCGGCAGGATCTCGTGCGGACGGAGGCGGAGCAGGCGCGCTGGGCCGCGCTGGTGGCCGATATCGCCAACCGCACGGCGCTGGCCCTGAAGGGCGGTTGAGCGTGTTCTCCAAACCCAACGTCACCCCGGCCCCCGGATCAAGTCCGGGGGGTATTGCGAACGCGGGGGGAATGCAACGATCTGACCACACTTGCAAAGGCTTCACCTGAATACTTCTTTGACGGTCACACCTAAGCTGTTCCTCAGTGGGTTCAGGCTTTCTGGAAACGCTCGCCCAACTACGAGCAGTGCGTCAATTTCCACCGCGTTCCCTTTGAAAGCCTGTTCCGCAAGCATAACTGCGCGGTATTTCAAACACTGGAATAGGCCGCGCACCAAATCGGCTTCGTTTGAGATTGACGATTTCACCTCGACCGCAAGCAATCGCTCTTGGGTGGAAAAGAAAACATCGATCTTGTCCCCTGATGGTAGCGGAGCTTCAAGCGTCCCGACGATGTCCCTGCGAAAGCCAACGCAAGCCGGGTTCTTTTGCACGTGCTTTTTCAAGGCAAGGTGCTCCGGCCCTTCACCGCCCCCGCCTGAACCTCGCTTTGCTTCCTCTATCGCTGTGATGGCCCTGCCGCTCGCTTTCGGCAGCTTCAATGCTTCAAGCACTGCCTGCCAGCAGGGATATGCAAAAATCTCCAGCCAATATCCCTCAAGGTATGCTCGCTTCTCCGTGCGAGTTAACTGCGCATAGTTCGGTGCCCTCTGTGCCAAGAAACCTTCAAAACCGGTTCCGGGGAGCTTCTTGTCCTGATTGACCACTAGCGACTGAATATGTGGGATTTCTCCAAATCGGGATTGGGAATTGCCTAACTCCTGCAAGGTCGTGCCAACGCAACCGAGAACGAAATTCAAATTGCGGGGATTTGGCATTCCCAATTCGGCTGCCAAATCGGCGTAGAAAATCGGCTTTTTGGAGGCCGCTTGCCTTACAAGAATTGGAAGCGCCTTCCGGGCGCGCTGTTGGTAAAGTTCGTCTCCGAACATATTGCGCACGGTTTCCGCTGTTTCAGCCAATCCAATTCTCCAATGCCAAGGCACGGATTGAAGCCCCCGCCTAGCCCCATGCCTTGTCTCAATTGTAACGCTCTGAGCTGTCCAGTCCCGTTCGATACCCATGAATGCGGGTTTCCGTCGCGGGCCAGCGTGGAGTGATATTCCGCAAGAATGGGTCGTCCGCCATATCCGTCCGGATCGACGCGATATCATCATCACTCAGGCCAAGTGCGGGGCCGATAAGAGCATCGATCTTATCCACCACGTCATCGATTGCGCTGGCGTGATCGGACTCCCGAAACCGCTTCACTACGGCATCGAATTTGTCGCGAGTGTCCGCATCGGGCGGGATCGGCATATCGAGCAAGGTCGAACGATCCACCATGTTCTTTGAAGTCCCCGCACGGGCTGAGAGTGCCGTTGCGAGGCCAAGCGCTGCACCTTCATTCGGAACCTTTACCCAATCGAGCAAATATTCCGAGACTCGGATGTGCCAGGAATCCCCTTCAACAACCGCCTTGCAGTCGGAAGCGAGTTCGATTGCCTCAGTCCCCTTGTTCAGGCTCTCGGACCATTCCACTTTGTTGCCGGTCGTTTTTACCGCGTCCTTAACGACTTCGCGGAAAGGCTTAAGCGGTAATTGATCCAGCGCCGCAAACATTGCTGCCTCCGTCCGGAAATGGTTCTCGCAAGCGCTGACAAGATCGTCCCGCAATGCCTCAAGTTCAATCGCCTTTTCCGAGATCGCATCATTCCAAGGGAGCAAGCGAAGGTTCGTTGGATAGACGTGGCTGCGGTTCATATTCAGATATGACATTCGGCAATTGAGCGCATAAAAGTAGCGGTAAATTCGCGACACGAACATCAAGTCAAAGGGCACCTCAATGAGATCAGGGCGGGGGCCGAAAATTGTAGCTGTGTCAGTGAAGGCAGTTCGTCGTGGATCGAACGCCACAGCGTTTGGACAGGTTGCAATCATCGATACCGCCCACAACCGAGACGGCAGGATATCCATAAACTCGAAAAGGTAGCGATTACGAGCAGCCGAAATGTCGATGCCCTGATCCTGCGGCTCGCCATAGATTTCACCGGACACAATATTCTCAGCTTTGTAGATTGTGTGACCGCTGCCTTCGGGAGCGTTCTTCTTGCGCCCCGCAAAAACGACGCCACGAGAGATCATCTCGCGATGTTCCCACCGGAAGCTGTCCATCGTCGGAGCCGTTAGCCGGACATTGCCGCGCCCCTCGCCGGATTTTTTATACCAGTATTCCTGAAACGCTGACGACATCTGCGGGTTGAGGCGCAGCTTGTTGATGATAGTCCGGCGTTCGGGAGTGATGCGGGTGACGATGCGACCATCAGGCGTGAACAGATCGCTATAGGCTAGCTGGGAGCCGGGAACGCTTGCGAGGTCAAAGGTTGGGCGCTTCGTGCCATCGCCAAAATCAATGCAGCTCTTGTCGGCCAGCTTGATGATGACCTCATCTGGCTCCCACCGCTTCCGATTTCGAGCCGAAAGGCTTTGCCAGATCGCCACTTTGTCTGGCGAGGCATTCGCAAGTCGAGCATCGATCCAAGGTTGCAGTCTTGCGGCGCGGACTTGGTAGCGCAGAGCTTTGCGATCCGGCAGAGGCTCCGATTTGTCCAGCCATTTGGGATCAAGTGGCAAGCGGGGGGGGCGCGCCTCGGCAATCAGGACGATTGGCAAAACGTCGGCGTCAAACACGTTACGCCAAATGACTTCCAAATCGACAATTTCCTTGATCGTCCAACGGCCATCGGTAGCGAACAGCCGCCGTAATTCAGCATTTTCCTTGGTCCCACACAATGCGAGCGGCACAACAAAGCCAAGCCGTCCGGCACCTTCGCCCCACTTGTTCGGGAGGCGGCACCAGCCATCAAGCGCCCGGTAGATGAACAGCGCATAGAGGTTGGCCTCGGCGGAAATTCCCTTCCATTCTTCATGGTCGCTTTCGAAATACTGCTTTGTGGCGTCGTCAATTTCGCCAGAGCGTTCCGGCCTGACGTAGGGTGGATTGCCTCCGATACCGCCATATGCCGCGCGGTCGAGTTCAACAAAGCGCCCATGCTGGGCGAATTCCACTCCCGGTCGAATGATGCTGTTCGCCTTGTCGCTGATTGCGATATCCGGAAATTCTTCCGCAACCATCAAGTCATCTTTGAAGCTGAGAACGTGCCAGAGAATTTGGATTTGCGCCAAGACAGCGGAAAACGTGTTTAGGTCGTTACCTGCCAATCGGGCCAGCGCCTCAACAACTTCGGAATAGGTTGCAAGCCCTTGATCGGCATCCTCGCCAACCACTTGCTGATAGCGTTCGATAAGGAATGTGCCACTCCCGCAAGCCGGGTCCATAAACCGATCTTCCGGCTGCAACTCCAATCGATCCACGATGTAACGGGCGATTGAGGGTGGCGTGTAGTATTCTCCGAATTTCTTCCGCTGTTCGCGGTCGAGGAACCTGTCATATACGCCGGTTAGAATGTCGCCTTTGACCGTGGTGAAATCGTAGCGCGATAGCTGATACATCGCCCATTCAATTGCGTTTGACAGGTTCGCGTCATTCGTCGCGAAAACCCAATCCAGTTCGGTTTCGTCAAATGCTGCCGCATAGAGCGCTTGGGCCTTTTCGTAGGCCATCTTGAGCAAGCGGGTGTATCCGAATGTGAACTTCTCTCGAAGCATCTGGAAAGCTTCAACCCCGCCATTGCAGAGGAAGCGATTGGCTCCAAAAAATCCGTGATCTTCGAAAAAGCGGATAAGCAAAATACGGGCAAGAATGAGGTTCGCGGTTTCAGTCGCGAACATCTCCAAGACCTTCTTTTCCTCCTTTGCGTCGTTCTCTTTGGCGTTCACCCGCGCCTTGAATTCCGGCAATCCGTCGAGCGCCAACCGGGCGATGCTTCCCGCCTTCTTGAGTTTGCGATTGAGGCGGGCAACGTCACCGCCATATGTAATTGCGAGTTCGTAATTGCCCGGTTTTGCCGTCGCGGTCAGTGTGTAAGGATCGAAAGCGGCATCGGGATACTTCTGAGCAAATTCTTTCCAAGCGGTCGAAACATCGGTTGCCATGCTGAGAACAGATTGCAGCGTTCCGAGAGTAGATTCCTGCAAGTGGCTGGTGGTGGTGCGTAGGGTTTCGTAGAAGTTACGCCGAGCAACAGCGACCTGATTTTCCTGTCGCTTTGTGGCGTTCTCCGGGACTGTCAGCTTTTCAGTGGCAATGAGGCTGGTGTCGCCTTCGCGAAATGCCCTCAAGCGCTGCGGAACACCGGCAACACCATATGACAGTCGGGCAAAGGTGCTCCGGAAATGGGCCTCGTCCGCCGATGAGTCCAAAGCAAAGATGATATCGCTCGCGCTGTCATGCGTCGAATTCATCACGGGACGAGCAACAATCACCGTTGGATCAGCCATGACGAACCAAGCCGTATCGGGACGGACGTATTTCGCCTTCTGAGCGAAAATCGCTTCCCGTTTACCGATTGTAGAAAAGGCGTCGTGCTCGTCTTTGGCTTCGACAACCATCCAGTCGATATCGAGTGACTTTCCGTTGCGATCCATGATCCCTGACGGCGCTCGACAAGTTACGTCCGGCCTTCCGGCCTCCCCGGCAATATCAATGTGAACAGAACTGCGGGGATAACCAAGAACGTCGCAAAATATATCGCGGAGCGGGCCATACATGGCCGCCTCCTGACCCTTCTTGGTTTCTCGAATTGTTCGAATTGCTTCCTGAAAAGAAGTTTCCGATCTTGCCTTTGGCTTTGCCACACATTTCCCTTTTCGGCTGAAACAGCCAAATCACATCACAAATCGGTTCGAAAGCCGCGACATTCTTCTCCTTAGATTTGAATGGTCCCCGCCGAGTTGACGCGCAGCCTCCCGCAATCCAAGCTTTTGAACCATTTCGCTTACTTGCTGCAACTCCTGTCGCCACTCTCCGCACAGAATTTCTGCTTTCGCTCGTGCTTCCGGGAGTTGCCTAAAAAGGCTGCGCAGGGTCGCGTCGTTGGGATCAACATCGCCAGTAATGATGGCACGAAACCGCCTTGGAGTGAGCCGCATGGCCTTTGCGGCCCCGGCATTGCCGAGAATTTCCGCTATCTCTGCCAAATCAGACCTGAGTTGTTCAAGGCCATCGACAGCTAAACCGTAGTCGGGATTCAGCTCATTATCGGCCCCAAGCATTTGCTGCCTGTCCAGCTCGTTGGCTTCCTTGCCAATGTGGCGAATGCCCATTGCCTGAATATGCCGTCGCCGCGTTGTGCCCCGGTCCAGATAATTGCCGCAAAGGAATTTGGATTCACGGTGCAGGTGATATTGCGCCACAGCCTCGCGATATGTCTGCAAGGCATCGGCAGGAACAGGTTGGCCGCTTTCGCGGTCGAATGCCGTCGCAGCAACCTTTGCCATGTCCCGCTCGAACAGGGCAACGGGTTTGGGCAATTCGATTTTGGGTGGCCGCCCTCGCCGAGGATGTGCAATCACAGAATCATTCGAGCGCCAATCCTGCTTGGCTCGAAGGGATAGCAGGAAACCGAACGGCTTTACCTGATCGCGATAGGAGCGGTTCGTGTTATGGCCATTGAACCATCGCAACAGCTCTGGCGCTGTGGCCCCGTAACGACTGACTGCCGGGGCATTCATCGCCGGGTGGAAATCGAGCCGGGGCATTTCTGGCTTTTGGCCAAGACCAGCTTTGACGATTTCAAACCACAAATCGCAATGCCAGCGCTCAACTCCGCTTCGCAACACACTTTCATGTGGCGCGGGAATGTCGGGAGGTGGATTGCCAGTGTGGTAGGGCGGCAAAAGGTGGCCCAGCCCGTGCGCGGATACCTTCCGCAAAATCGGGCTTCCATCGTTCGCCAGATTGAACAGCGCATATCGCTTCGATGATACGGCCCAGCAATAAAGCGGCTCAGGCTCACCCGTTTCCAGCCCAAAGTTCTCGCCTTCGATTTTCAGGATCGAGCCGGGAAAGTCATATGGATTGAGCGCGGCAAACCAGTCTGTGATTTCCTGCACCCGCTGGCTGAATTCATCGCCCGCCATGCCATCGGGTTGGGCGATTGCCATGCTGTCCGTGTCGCAGAATGCCCATTCCAATCCTTGCGCCACAATCAGGCTTTCCGTTATCGCCAAAATAAGCCGCGCCGCGCCGGTAATCAGTGAGCCAAGCAGCGGATGGAAATACTCACCTGGCTTTTCCGCCTTGTCGGTTTCACGCTCGAATGATGCGCCATCGTAACCGAAAATCGTGGCATCAAATCGCTTCGAGCGTTTGGCGACGTTGACCTGCATCCAAATACCGTAACTTGTCGAATTGGCGCAGATTTTTAGCGCGTGCTGCTCGCTATCCAATTCTGCTATTTTGTCCTCGCTGGCATCGGTCATGTGTGCCTGCGTAGCTTTGCGAAGCTCGATGACGCGGCGAAAGAAATCGGTTTGCGCCGGATCGACCCAATATTGCGAGTTGCCACTGACGTTGATCGGGCGAAGTCCCGTTTGCATCGGCCCCGGCTCGAATGCGATGGCTTCTAAAATTTTCGGAGCTTTGCCGGTCAAAAGTTTCGATGCGATACAATCCGCTAGCGTAAACCAAAGCGGCTTATCCGAACTAATATAGTTCGCTCCGATGGTAGCCATCGCGTCGTTTTCGTAAGCAGCGCGAACAGGAAAAATATCAGCATCCGGCCTGACGCGAACGAGAGTTGTTAGCTCCGGCCACAGCTCCGGTGATTGCAAGTCTGCCAGAGTGACACTCGCAAGGAATTTTCGGGTCCGTTGCGTCGCCCTACGTCGCTTTAGGCCGCTTGAGATGACAAAGCGCCAAAGGCCCATCAACGTGCAGACCGTCGGATACATCGACAGGAAATCGCAGAGGACCACCTGCCGCGCTTCGCGTCTGACCCTGATTTCCGAACGTCCGCCGTAATAGCTCGACAGAATGTGGCCCAACATCTGAGGCGGAAAATCAGGTTGGACCTCGCGCCAAGAAGCGATGCCCATTGCCCGTAGATAGACCTTGCCGATGCTCGCCTCGCTGTAGATTTGCTCTGGCCGCAATTCGGGCAAATCCAATCCGCTCAGCTTGTCCAGCAAAGCAGCGTAGCATTCCCAGGTGGATTGAACATCGCGCACGGCGTAGTGAAGCATTTCGTCGGAAACCGGCCCATCGAAATCATCGAAACCTAGCTTGGGATTGGCCACTTTGAGGAACTTGCTCAGACTATCCAAGGTGAAGTTCTGCGATAGCAGCGAAGCGGCGAATGTGTTCACATCCACGAAATGCCCACGCCGCACCGGGTTGCGAATGCCACGGTTGCGTTCACCCCGGCTATCTCGCTGGCGATAAGGCGCGGCAAAATCGATCAGCGCGCAGCGGCGGCTCAAGTGCTTCACACGAATATGCGGCCAGATTTTCTGCCGCGATAACGTGAATGTGAAGCCACCATACATCGCCCGCCTAGCCACTCCGTGATCGATGGCGATGCGTGAAATATCGAACGGTAAATTGAAACCGATGATGCGGGCGCGGAGCTGATAGGCTCGCAAGAATATCATCTCGTCCACGAAATCATCGCGAGTTCGGACTGTCAGCCGATTGGCTTTGGCATAAGCGTGAAGGGTAGCGACCTCGGATGCGCGGATTCCTTGCGGGTCGTAAAACAGGCCCGTCTCTTTCAATTCGCTATCTTTGCGAAATTGGTAGGCTCCGAAGCGCAATGACTGTGCAGCATCGGTGGTTGTCTCGCAATCGAACGTCAGCGACCACTCGGAGGGTTCTCTAAACCTAGCCGGCTTTCTGACTTTAGCAGCGTTCGCATACGCTCGCAGCGCAATCGAGCGATGATCGGTGATTGGTTTCACGATTGCGCCTCCCCGGCGTTCAGCGCGGCCCGATCGATCAATGCGAAACCGAATTCGGTCAACTTCTGAATCACCATTTCGAGAAGGTCGGCTAAACCGATGAGAAACATTCCGATTGCATGGAGCAACTGGTCGGAGCCGGGTTGGAAACCAGGATGGTCCTTTTGATCGTCACTCACCTTGCGATGACAGTTTCGGCAGATCACCACCGTATCGGAATCATGCTTGCGACCCGCCACATGGTGCTTTTCGAGAACGCGATAATCGGCCTCGCCGCACGCACCGCAAATAGGATCATTGCAGCCCAGCTTTTCAAAGCGTTGTTGTTTCCGGATTTCGCGAGCAAGTTCCTTGTCGGTCATTTCGTTTCTCACAGATTGAGCCGGTAGATTTCGTGGAACACCTCACTTCCGGCAGCGGAGAGGCGGTAAAGAGCGGATGGGTCGGTCTCGAGCGGGTGCACCTGACCCGCGGCATCGATCACCGCTTGACCTTCGAAGGGTTGCAGAAGGTCGATGTCGTTCGAGCGCAAGAAGGCTCCAACGGCTGCCAGGTGCCTCCCGTTGAGTGAAGATTGATCGAAGTCGCGCAAAGTCAGTTCGACAGCTTCGCTATTGGTAATGACGGTCATCCGGCGGTTGCGCTTGTCGGTGATCCGCCATTTCCCGCCCTTGCGTTCGGCAAGCGAGTTGCTGCGCAGAAAGCGGCGGAATCTTTCGATAGAAACCCCGGCCTCTTTCGCGGCGCGACCTTGATGGTTTGTCTGTCGAAGCAATTTGAGCGCCGCCTCTAGGCTGGCATCGCTCTTTACCGGCTTGGCACGGATTGGTTTCTCGCCAGCTTTGGCATGTCCGCGAGCCTGAGAACGGCTCAGCCCCCGCTTCTTAGCGTTGACGATCCGTCTTGCGTATTCAGCCTTGTAGTCGCGCTTCTTCACCATTGTGCTTTCCGATGGACGCGCCAGACGGGCGCTTCGATTCGAAAAGCATTGTTCGTGAGCCGAGCTGTCGGCGGGAGAGTCCTAAAGTGCCCAAAATAGTTTTGGGCATTTGGTCATTGGAATAGGTCGGGACGCTTGCTGCGATGCCGTCTAATCGTGGTTGCCCCGATGCGCGAACTACCGGGAAATTTACCGGGATTTAGCGCAGCGACCTTTCCTTGAATTTCCCGATTTTGTGAGCCTTTATCCCAATTAAGGAAATTAGGTTTTTCCTCTTTTAGCGCAGCCCATGCCTTGACGATCAAAGTAAGATGGCTTGGCCGTCCATTTGGAACGGGTTTCTCGGGACTAGTCGAATTTGAGGTTTTAGCGCGGCAAATCCTTACGTTGCAGTAATTTCGCTCCAGTCCGGAAATTGCGGAATTAGCTTCGCTAATTTTAGTGGCTTCATCTAAAAATAGGGTTCGAGGAAGTTCGGTAATTGCCAAATTTGGATCATCGGGTGAAACCCCCAACGCAACGAGTTCACCGCTCCCCAGTGCTTCTGAAACCTTCCTAATCCGTTCGAAGTTTAGCCATCCCGCTTTCGCGACAGATCGACCGCTATTTCGGTATGTTTCTCGATGGTCGTGGCCCGCAAATTCCCACGCGGCGAAACCTATTTCATCTGCCTGTTTGTGGTTTTCCTCAATGGTCAAATTGGGATCAAATTTATGCATGGCCGCGCCGAAAATCAGGGTTAATTGGGACGACATTTAGCGGCAATTCCGCTAGAAATCGTGAATGCTGCACGCCCCCGAATTCAGCTCCGATCAAATTGCCGATGACTGGGCATCGCGCTCGGAATTTTGGCTATCGGAATTTGCCCAATCTCTCCCGAAACGGAAATTGCGGCAACGCAATCCAGCCCCGCTAATTTTGAATGGGCACGGAGTTTCGCTGCGCATTGAACACGGCGCATTGGTCATTCGTGATGGATTTACCCATTACCCGCAGCAACAAACCGATTACCGCTTTTTCCCCCACGACCTAGACTTACCGTCGCGTATTCTTTTGCTCGATGGCAGCGGGACGCTATCGTTCGAGGTTCTCTCTTGGCTGGCTACGCAGGGGGTCGCACTTGCCCGCGTGAAGGCAAGTGGTGAAGTCGCGACGGTCGCGAGCGGAACTGGATACAGCGCCGACCGCGAAAAGGTCGATTGGCAACTCGCGACCCGCGCTGACGAGTTCAAGCGCCTTGCTTTCGCAGCCGACCTCATCCGGCGCAAAATCGCATCGAGCGTCCCCACTCTTGAACTTCATGTCCCGGTGTCGAAGTCCCGCGATATGGCTTTAGTCAAAGCGAACGCCGGGATTGCGCGCTTGGAAAAGGAAAAGTTCGTTGATTTGAATTCGATCTTTGCCATCGAGGGAGAATGCGCTTCTGCCTATTTCCGTTCGTGGCATGGGTTGCCGGTGGCCTGGCAGGGCATCGCCCGCCGCCCGGTTCCGCAAGAATGGCACGCCTATAATTGGCGCAGCTCCCGCGCCACCGGCGTAAAAGCAGAAAATCGGAACGCTTCGCACCCCGTCAACGCGATGTTGAATTATGCCTACGCCGTTAAGCTCGCCAAGTTGCAGATCGAAGCTATCGCGGATGGCTATGATCCGACCATTGGCATCATGCACAACAGCAAGCGCGGAAGCCCCGCGTGGGTACTCGACATGATCGAGCTGGAGCGCTCGGCAGTGGATGCGCAAATTTTACAGTTCGTGAGCGACCAGAAATTTGCAGCAGCCGATTTCATTCTGCGCAAGGATGGAGTGTGTCGATTGTCGCCCCAGCTAGCCCGGAAGGTTGCAGCGCTGGTAAACTAGGTAAGGTTGCCTTGCGGGAAACATCGATTTATCCGAATGTTTTAGCGCAATATAGTCTCCGATCGGTTTGGGCCTCGGCCAAACCGCTGCGGCGATGGGGGGAATGAATGAAACCGAAAGTTTTTATTGGCTCATCCCGGGAGGGTGTGCCTATCGCTGACGCGATTCATGCAAACATGACCTATGAAGCCGAATGCACGGTATGGAAAAGCGGCGTCTTTCAGCTATCTGAAAATACTCTTTCAAGCCTTATTAAGGCTTTGAGGGATGCTGATTTTGGGGTCTTCATTTTTTCGCCCGATGATATTTCAATGATGCGAGGGCAGACAGCTAGCGTAGTTCGTGATAATGTTTTGTTCGAGTTAGGGCTGTTCATCGGTCGTCTCGGTGCGGAGAGATGCTTTTTCCTTGTGCCAGATGATGCCAGTGATTTGCGCCTCCCTAGCGATCTAGCTGGCATCACCCCCGGGGTGTATGAGAGCGGTAGATCAGACGGGAACTGGGTTGCGGCGGTCAACCCCGCATGCATGCAGATGAAAGCACAAATAGCCCGATTGAAAAGCTTTCAGGATGCGGCGGACGACTCGACCTCACCAGCATCGACCCGTGCGGGGAAGCCGACGACGCCGCGAACGAAATCCACGCGAACAAACGCGAATAAGCCTTCTGTGAAGGCTGTAAAAGCTGCAATTGGCTGTGACCTTTCAGCAGCGCCCTACCGACGCGCCTTTCTCGTGACGGGGAACACCAAAGACCACAAAGAGAAACTCAAAGAGATTGGGTGTTCTTGGAATGGGAAACTCAAGGGTTGGGTTCTACCACAATCCAAATTGAAAGAGTTGCAAGCCGGATTTCCCGGGATAACGGTTGAAGAGTGAGAGTGAATGCGAAAGGATCGTACGCTCCAGGTTTTCCGCAAGCGTTGAGCATAAGAGGTAGTCGTTCACTCGTCTCTGATATCTCGGGGTGTAGTCACGGCCTCTGATTGTGCGTTGGATCACTATACCCCCCGGATCAAGTCCGGGGTGACGATGTTCCATTCAAATGGCACGCCGGAACCCCCACCGCTACGGCAGCCCCAAGATTTTCCCTTTCGACCGCCCCGGGCCATGCTTTAGGATTGCGCGTCCCACCCACGCCGAACCGGACGATCGCCATGCCCGCCTACCGCTCCCGCACCTCCACCCACGGTCGCAACATGGCCGGCGCTCGTGGTCTGTGGCGCGCGACCGGGATGACGGACGAGGATTTCGGCAAGCCGATCGTCGCGGTCGTCAACTCCTTCACCCAGTTCGTGCCGGGGCACGTCCACCTGAAGGATCTGGGCCAGATGGTTGCGCGCGAGATCGAGGCGGCGGGCGGCGTGGCGAAGGAATTCAACACCATCGCGGTCGATGACGGAATCGCGATGGGCCATGACGGCATGCTCTATTCGCTGCCGAGCCGCGACCTGATCGCCGACAGCGTGGAATTCATGGTCAACGCCCACTGCGCAGATGCGATGGTGTGCATCTCCAACTGCGACAAGATCACGCCCGGCATGCTGATGGCGACCATGCGGCTCAACATCCCGGCGGTGTTCGTCAGCGGCGGCCCGATGGAGGCGGGCAAGGTCGTGCTGAAGGGGCAGGAACGCGCGCTCGACCTGGTCGACGCGATGGTGGCGGCAGGCGACGAGAGCTACACCGACGAGGAAGTGCTTTCGATCGAGCGCTCCGCCTGCCCGACCTGCGGATCGTGCAGCGGCATGTTCACCGCCAATTCGATGAACTGCCTGACCGAGGCGCTGGGCCTCTCGCTGCCGGGCAACGGCTCGACGCTGGCGACCCACGCCGACCGCAGGAACCTGTTCCTGCGCGCGGGGCGGCTTGCCGTCGCGCTATGCAAGCGGTGGTACGAGGAAGACGACGCCAGCGTGCTGCCGCGCACCATCGCCAGCAAGACCGCGTTCGAGAACGCGATGAGCCTCGACATCGCGATGGGCGGCTCGACCAACACCGTCCTCCACCTGCTCGCGGCGGCGCACGAGGCCGGGGTCGATTTCACCATGGCCGATATCGACCGGTTGAGCCGCCACGTGCCGTGCCTGTGCAAGGTCGCCCCAGCCAAGGCCGACGTGCATATGGAGGATGTCCATCGCGCGGGCGGGATCATGGCGATCCTGGGCGAACTCGACCGTGCCGGGCTGCTCGATACCGCGGTGCCGACGGTCCATAGCCCGACCATGGCCGACGCGCTCGACGACTGGGACATCGCGCGCACCGGCCAGCCGAGCGTGCACGATTTCTACCGCGCCGCGCCGGGCGGGGTGCCGACGCAGACCGCTTTCAGCCAGGACCGCCGCTGGGACGCGGTCGATCTCGACCGCGAAGCCGGGGTGATCCGGAGCAAGGAGCACGCCTTCAGCCAGGATGGAGGGCTAGCGGTGCTCTACGGCAATCTCGCCGAGGACGGTTGCATCGTGAAAACCGCGGGCGTGGACGAGAGCATCCTCACCTTCCACGGCCCGGCCCGCGTGTTCGAGAGCCAGGATGCCGCCGTCGCCGCGATCCTGACCGATCAGGTGCGCGAGGGCGACGTGGTCGTCATCCGCTACGAGGGGCCGCGCGGCGGGCCGGGCATGCAGGAAATGCTCTACCCCACCAGCTATCTCAAATCGAAGGGGCTTGGGAAGGCGTGCGCGCTGGTGACCGACGGGCGCTTCTCCGGCGGAACGTCCGGGCTGTCGATCGGCCACGCGAGCCCCGAAGCGGCGGAAGGCGGCACCATCGGGCTGGTCGAGGAAGGCGACCGGATCGAGATCGACATTCCGCACCGTTCGATCCGGCTGGCGGTGGACGAGGGCGAGCTTGTCCGGCGGCGGCAGGCGCGCGACGCTGCGGGCTGGAAGCCGGCCGAACCGCGCCCGCGCAAGGTATCGGTTGCGCTGCGCGCCTATGCTGCCATGGCAACCAGCGCGGCGAAGGGCGCCGTCAGGGACGTTACACGCATAGAGGACCGATGAGCATGCCGGGTCGCACCATAGCCGCCATCCTCTGCCTTTCCGCGCTGGCGCTGACCGCCTGCGACGATGGTCCGGCGCGCGATGCGAGCGGGCTGTCCGCCGCGATCGACAACGCCAATCCGCCGGTCCAGTGCGCGCCCGCCGGTGCCCGGACCTTCCGCCCCGATTGCACGCTGCAGCGCACCGGCACTAAAAACGCGTGGTTGATGACCAATCCCGACGGCAGTTTCCACCGGCTGGAGCGCGGGGACAGTCCCAGCGGCTACGTCACCGTGGCGGGCGCGGATCGCGGCGCGTCCGACTTCGTGGGCGATTACATCGTGATGACGATCGGGCGCGATCGTTATCGCTGGCCCGCGCCGAAGAGCACCAATGCCCGCTGACCAGGTCCTGACCGTGCAACAGATGCGCGATGCGGAGCGGCGCCTGATGGAGACGGGGCTCTCGGCGCACGAGTTGATGCAGCGCGCAGGTAAGGGCGCCGCCGACTGGGTCTGGCGCCTCGCCGCGGGGCGACCCGTCACCGTGCTGTGCGGACCTGGCAATAATGGCGGCGACGGCTATGTCATCGCAGGCGAGATCGCGCGGCGCGGGGGACCGGTGCGGATCGTCGCCCCGCTCGATCCGGCGACGGAACCGGCGAGGGCCGCGCGCGCGGATTGCGGGGTGGAGGTTTCCACCGAGGCCTTGGGCGCTCACGGGGCGGTGTTCGTCGACGCCCTGTTCGGCAGCGGCCTGTCCCGCCCGCTGTCGGAGGAGCTGCAGGCGCTGGTCGCCACGCTCCACCGGGCGCACGACCACACGGTCGCGATCGATCTGCCGAGCGGGGTGGAAACCGATCGCGGGCAATGCCTCAACCCCGTGCCCGTATACGATCTGACGCTGGCGCTGGGCGCGTGGAAAGTCGCGCATTTCAGCGGGGAAGGCGCACTGAAGGCGGGAACGCTGCGGCTGGTCGACATCGGTGTCGACAGGGTGGCAGATGGCGCGAGGCTCGCCCCGCCGCCCCGGTTCGAAGCACCTGCGCCGGACGCCTACAAATACAGCCGCGGCCTTCTGGCGGTGGTCGGCGGGACGATGCCCGGTGCCTCGTTGCTCGCCTGCCGCGCGGCGATGGGCGCGGGCGCGGGCTATGTGAAGCTGCTCGCAAGCCATTCGCATCCCGACTTCCCGGCCGACCTCGTGCTCGACGAGGGCGAGTTGCCGCAGGCGCTGCAGGACGACCATATCGACGCGGTGCTGTGCGGACCGGGCCTTGGCCGCGACGAGGCCGCGCGCGACCGGCTGGCCGCGGTGCTGGAGGCGGGCGTCAGCACCGTGCTGGATGCCGACGCGCTTCATCTGGTCGACCACGACATGCTCGAAGGCGTCGATCCGGCGCGCCTGCTGCTGACCCCGCACGAAGGCGAACTGGCGCGGCTGTGCCGTGTGTTCGGGATCGACGGCGATACCCGGCTCGGCCGCGCCCGCGCGCTGCACGAGGCCACCGGGCTGGCGGTGCTGGCGAAGGGCCCCGACACGCAATGGGTCGGCGAGGGGGAGACGCTGTTCTTCCCCCGCGGGCCGAGCTGGCTGTCCGTCGCGGGGACGGGCGACGTGCTGGCCGGGATCATCGCCGCGCGGCTTGCGACCGGCGATCCTGCCGCAGACGCAGCGACGGCGGGCGTCTATCTTCAGCACCGGGCCGCGACCCTTGCGGGCCCGGCGTTCTCCGCGCGCGATCTGGCCGAGGCGGTACAGGCCGCGTTCGCGCACTTCCTGTGAGCGACACGGACGAGATCGTGCGCATCGCCGCGAAGGGCGACGGCGTCACCGCCAATGGCGTTCATGCCGCCGGGGCCGTTCCGGGCGATCGGCTGAGCGCGGATGGCGCAATCATCCCGGGGCCGCATCACGCCGAGCCGCCATGTCCCCATTTCGGCACCTGTGGCGGGTGCCAGTTGCAGCACGCCGACGAGCCGACGCTGGCGCAATTCGTGACCGATCGCGTGGTCCTGGCGGCGGAGGGGCAGGGGCTGGCCGCGCAGGTCGTCGCGCCGCCGCATCTCTCCCCGCCCAAAAGCCGCCGCCGTGCGACCCTGCACGCCGCGCGCATGGGCAAGCGGGTGGTGATCGGCTTTCGCGAGGCGCGTTCCAACCGGATCGTCGACATGGCCGAATGCCATATCCTGCGCCCCGAGCTTTTCGCGCTGGTCGAACCTCTGCGGCACCTGCTGGCGCGGTGGGACAGGTTCGCAGCCGATATCGAGCTTGCCATCGCCGACCGGGGCGTCACCTGCGACCTGCGCGGGATCGCGCCCGATGGCTTGCCGCAGATCGAGGCGCTGCGCGATTTCGCGCGCGCGCACGCTCTGGCGCGGCTGACGGTCGACGGCGGCGACGGCCCGTTGCCGCAATGGGAGCCGGAGCCTGCCACCGTAACGCTGGGCGGCGTTCCCGTCGCGCTGCCGGTCGGCGCGTTCCTGCAGGCGACGCTGGACGGCGAGGCGGCGCTGGTCGCGGCGGCGCGCGCGTGGCTGGGCGATGCGCGCACGATCGCGGACCTTTTCGCGGGGCTCGGCACTTTCGCGCTCGCTCTGGCAGGCCCGGCAAAGGTGCTGGCGGTGGAGGCGGCGCGCGATGCGCATCTCGCCTGTCAGGCGGCGGCGCGGGCGCATGGCCGCCCGGTCTTCGCGCAGCATCGCGACCTGTTTCGCAATCCCCTGTCGGCGGAAGAAATCGGCAAGTTCGACGCCGTTCTGCTCGACCCCCCGCGTGCCGGCGCGCGCGAGCAAATCGACCGGATCGCGCACAGCACCGTCGAACGGGTCGTCTATATCAGTTGCAATCCCACCAGCTGGGCGCGCGATGCGCGGCGGCTGGTCGATGCGGGGTTCGCCCTGCAGGAACTGCGACCGGTCGGCCAGTTCCGCTGGTCGACCCATGTCGAACTCGCCAGCCTGTTCGTCCGCTAAACCCTCAGCGCGTCCAGCAATTGGGTTTCCAGCCAGCCGCGCGCGTGCGGTTCGACAAAGGCGTGGCTCGCCCCATCGCAGCGGCGAATGCGCGGATCCTCGCGGGCCCAGGCGCTTTCGAAGACCTGCGCGGTGCGATCGGCGGTGGCGAGCAGGATCGATACCGGCCCGTCGAATGCGACGAGGCCCGCCGCCATGCGTTGTGCGAGGCCACTGGGCGCGGCGCCGGGTCGCGCGGCACGTACCAGCCCGCGCGCCAGCTTGCCCAAATCGACGCCGCCGGTCGCCAGCCGCCGCAGCTCGGCGGGATTGGTCAGCTTGGAGAGATAGCGCGCGCGAATCGCCTCGGGCGGGGGCGTGGTATCCTGCGCGCCTACGTCCTCGATCGTCCACGGGTTGGACAGCACCAGCGCGTCGCAGCCCGCCCCGCGCGCAAGCATCAGCGCGCTGGCCGCGTCGCAATTGCCGAAGCCGACCACGCGCGACACCTTGGGCGCGATGCCGCGAAAGGCGTCGATAGCGGCCCGGATATCCGCCTCGCTGTCGGTAAAGCCGCGATTGGCGCCGCTGCTGTCGCCGACCCCGCGCCGGTCGTAGCGGAACACGGGAAAGCCGTGGGCTGCGATGGCGCTGGCGAGGCGAGCCTGGCCGGAAAAAGCGCCCGAGCGGATTTCGTTGCCGCCGGTCACGATCAGCAAGCCTGTCGACTCGCGCCCGCTGTCGAGCGTGCCCGCCAGCGTCTCGCCCGCGCAGGGGAAGGTGAAATGCAGCCGGCTCACGCGGACGCGTCCCGTTCGGCAGCGCGGGCGATGATCGCAACGAGCGCATCGGCCTGCGCGGAATCGGTGTCGGGTTCGGCGCGCAGCCATAACGGCTTCCCGCCGACATCGCCCTGCGCGATGGTGCGGCGGGGGGTCGTCGTGGCGGGTTCCGCCGTCTCGAGCTGGGCGAACAGTTCTGGCCCGATCTGCCACCCGGCCAGTTCCACGCCCTCGCCGCGGCCCATTTCGGCGATCGCGTCGGAGCTTTCCTCGCGTCCCGCCTCGCGCGCGGCGATGGTGCGCGCGCGGATCATGCCGCGCAGGATCTGCCGCCCGCCGACGGGGGCATAGTCCCAGCCGGGCAGGGCATCGGGCGCCAGCAGCGCGCCGCCCCGGACGGCGAAGACATGCGTCGCGCGAAAATGCTGCGCCGCATGCGCCATCGCGGTGCGCCAGCCGCCGAGCGACTGCCGGGCCAGCGGCGCGGTGCTCTCGTTCCAGCCGGGAAGGTCGGGCAGCACGCTGTCGACCTGTGCCCGCTGCAGCCGCCGCATCACTGCGGCCAGCTGCGCGCGAAGCTTGTTCGCCTCGTCGAAGAGGGGCGGGATCACCAGCACGCGGACCGCCCGCCCGCTATCGTGCAGGCGCGCCATTTCGCCCGCGGTCGCGCCGCCGGGCAGGGGGCAGGGCCATTCGACGAACATGGGCGCGGGCCTCAGCCCTGGGCGACTTTCGCTTCGGCGAAAGCCAGCAGGCCGCCATAGGTTTCGAGCATTTCGCCATCGACGTCGTCGTCCTCGATCTCGATGTCGAGGCGGTCCTCCATCTCGGTCAGCAGGCCCGCGACGGCCATCGAATCGAGTTCGGGCAGATGGCCGAACAGGCCGGTATCCGCGTCGAAGCCCGCAACCTTGCCTGCATCGAGGCCGAGCACGTCGACCAGGATGGAGCGAAGTTCGCGATCCACCCGGGCGCGGCTGGCGCCGATACCGGTCTGGTCGGTCTGGAGAGGGTCTGCGGCCATCACACTTCCTGTTGCGCCCCGGGGAAACCGGCGCTCCCTAGCTGCGTCACCGGCCCCGTGCAAGCGAACGCGCGGCGTGCTTCGCCAGCGCCGGCCACGCGCGGGGCGAACGCGGATCGAGGCAGTCGATGCGGAACCGGGGGCGCACCTCTTCCATCCAGTCCGCCTTGTAGCCATCATTGCCGGTCCCGAAATCGACCAGCGAGACGCCGTCGACGTCGATCACATGCTGAAACAGGGCGGCCGACAGCGTGGTCCCCGCCGACAGCTGCCTGTATTCCTCGTGATGGGCGAGCTTGTGGATGTAGGCGACGCCGTTTTCCACCGTCCAGAACTGCGCCGCGACCGCTTTGCCATCGGCGCGCGCGACCGCCAGCCGGATGCGCCCGGCCGCGCCCTCGGCCTCGGCAAAGCGGCGCAGCAAAGCGGGGTCGCCTTCTTCCAGCTTCCAGCTTTCGGCGTAGATCGCTTCGTAATCGGTCCAGGCGGCGGCGTCGAAGCGGGTCAGCAATTCGACCTCTACCTTCTTCGCCTTGCGCTTCAGCGTCGTGCGCATCCGGCCGGGGCGCGCGGCCCAGTATTCGGCGAAGCTGCGCCCGTGCACCGGCAGCACGTGATTGTGATCGCACTGCTCGCGCCGGACCAGCCAACCGGCATTCCGGAACGCCGTTTCGAGCCGGGTCGCCGAGCCGTCCTCGTCGGGTACGGGCCACAGGGTCACGCGATGGGAACGGCGCCTGAGGTCGCGTGCGATCGCCGCCAGCAACCGGGCGCCGTCCGCCCCCTGCGGCGCGAGCTGGCGCCAGGTGAAGCTGTACCAGTTGCGCAGCGGTTCGATCCGGCCATCGGTGCAGGTCAGCGCGAGCGCGGCGCGCGTATCCCCGTCCTCGGCCAGCGCGACCAGCGGGGGCTGCTCGCGCGCCAGCAGCGCAAACCATTCCGGCCGGTCGAAGGGGGACGCGTCTTTCGGCGTCGTCCCTTGCAAGACGTTAACCGTGTCGTGATAGCTGGCGGCAATCGCATTCACGAGGTTGCTCCGTTTCCCATGACTTTCTCGCCCGATCCGACGCCCCGGCCGCTCGACCATCTTGCCGAACGGGGCGAGAGCGGTGCGCCCGCGCTGGTGCTGCGCGAGCGCACCCTTAGCCACGATGACTTAAGAAGCCGTGTCGCCGCGCTGGCGGCCTGGCTGCGATCGGTGGCCGAGCCGGGCGCAAGGGTGGCGAGCTGGGCCGGCAAGACGGAGCTTACGTGCCTGCTGCCGCTGGCCGCGGCGCGCGCGGGGCTGGTCCATGTGCCGGTCAACCCGGTGCTGAAGCGCGCGCAGGTCGCGCACATCCTCGCCGATAGCGGCGCCGTGCTGCTGATGGGGCAGGCGGCGCGACTGAAGACGCTGGAGGAAGGCGATCTTGCGCCCGAGTGCCGCGCGCTGACCGAGGACGAGGCCTGGCACGCGGTGGAAAGCCACGGCGGATCGCTCGGCCCGTCCGATGTCGATACCGATGCGCTGGCGGCGATCCTCTACACCAGCGGTTCCACCGGGCGGCCCAAGGGGGTGATGCTCAGCCACGCGAACATGTGGCTGGGCGCGGTGTCGGTCGCGCATTATCTCGGCATGGCGGCGGACGACGTCGTGCTGGGCGTGCTGCCGCTCAGTTTCGACTACGGCCAGAACCAGCTTTTCAGCGCCTGGTACGCGGGCGCCAGCGTGGTGCCGCTCGATTACCTCCTCCCGCGCGACGTGGTGAAGGCGTGTGCGCGGCACGGCGTGACCACCATCGCGGCGGTCCCGCCGCTGTGGATCCAGCTGACCGAAATCGACTGGCCGGCGGAGGCGAGTGCCCCGGTGCGGCGGCTCACCAATTCGGGCGGGGCGCTGACGGCGGAACTGGTCGGTGACATGCGCCGGACGTTTCCCGAGGCGCGGGTTTTCCCGATGTACGGCCTGACCGAGGCGTTCCGTTCGACCTATCTCGACCCCGATCTGGTGGAAACGCACCCGACCTCGATGGGAAGCGCGATTCCCTTCGCCGAGATCATGGTGATCGACGATGCGGGCCGGGTCGCCGATGTCGGGGTGGAGGGCGAGCTCGTCCATTGCGGGCCCCTGGTCGCGCAGGGGTACTGGCAGGATGCGGCGCGCACGGCGGAGCGGTTCAGGCCCGCGCCCCCGCAATCGGACTATGGCGGCACCGCGGTCTGGTCGGGCGACCGGGTACGACGGGCCGAAGACGGGCTGCTCTATTTCGTCGGGCGACGCGACGCGATGATCAAGAGCGCGGGCAACCGAATCAGTCCGCAGGAACTGGAGGACGCCGCGCGCGCCACCGGCCTCGTCGCCGAGGCGGTCGCGTTGGGCGTGCAGGACGAGCGGCTGGGGCAGGCGGTCCATCTGGTGGTCCGCCCGATGGCGGGAGCCGCCGATGCCCGATCGCTGCTGCCGAAACTACTGGCGAAGGAATTGCCCAATTTCATGCAACCGCAGGTGATCCACTGGCGCGAGACGCTGCCGCTGAACCCCAATGGCAAGCTCGACCGGACGGCCATCGCGCGAGAGATCGGCGCATGAGCGCGGCCAAGCCCAAGCCGCTCGGCCCGATCCCCGAAGGGTTCGCGACGATCGACGGGGAACTGGCGATAGGCGGTCGCACCGCGTCGGACCTCGTGGCGCAGGCCGGGGATACGCCGTTGTTCGTCTATTCGCGCGACCGGATCGCGGCGACCATGCGCCGTCTGCGCGCCGCGATGCCCAACCGGCTCGGCATCAATTATGCGATCAAGGCGAACCCGCACCCGCAAGTGCTCGCCTTCATGCGCGATCTGGTCGACGAATACGACATCGCCTCGGCCGGGGAACTCGCGGTCCTGCAAGGCGTCGGGATCGATCCCGCGATGGTCAGCTTCGCCGGGCCGGGCAAGCGTGACCGCGAGCTGGAGGCCGCGATCGCGGCGGGCGTGACGCTGAACGTGGAATCGGAGAACGAGGCGCACCGCGCGCTGGCGATCGGCGACCGGGTGGGCCGAGGTCCGCGCCTCGCGATCCGGGTCAATCCCGACTTCGACATGAAGGGGTCGGGCATGAAGATGGGCGGCGGGGCCAAGCCGTTCGGGATCGATGCCGAGCGGGTGCCCGCGCTGGGCCGCGAAATCATCGCTGCGGCCGCCGACTGGCGCGGCCTGCACATCTACACCGGCAGCCAGGCGCTGTCCGCAGAAGCGATGATAGAAACGCAAGACAACGTATTGAAACTGGCGGACAGTATCGCGCGCGACATCGGCTCGCCGCTGCCCAAGCTCAACATGGGCGGCGGCTTCGGCATTCCCTATTTCGCCGGCGACGAGCCGCTCGATATCGAAGCGGTCGGCGCGGCGCTGGGCCGCGCCTTCGCGACGCTGCCCGCCAGCCTCGCCGAGACGCGGCTGTGCATCGAGCTCGGCCGGTATCTGGTCGGGCTGGCGGGGGTCTATCTGACCCGGATCGTCGACCGCAAGGAAAGCCATGGCGAGACCTTCCTCGTCACCGATGGCGGGCTGCATCACCAGCTCGCCGCGTCGGGCAATTTCGGCACCGTGGTGCGGCGCAACTATCCCGTCGCGATCGCCAGCCGCATGGATGCCGCGCCGCAGGAGATCGCGAGCGTGGTCGGATGTCTGTGCACCCCGCTGGACCGCCTCGCCGACCGGGCGGAATTGCCCCGCGCGGAGCCGGGCGACCTGGTCGCGGTGTTCTGCGCCGGGGCCTATGGCGCGACCGCGTCCCCCGCGCAGTTCCTGGGCCAGGGGCCGGCGCGCGAACTGCTGGTCTGAAAGGCGCGCGCATTAAGGCTTGCACGCCGACTGTCCCGGATCGGGACCGGTCCGCAAAAGGGCAGCAAGACTAACGGGATATTCACCCTTTTCACGCAGATAGCGCCTAGCTCGCGGGAGGTACCGGGGCGGTCCGGATTGATCCGGCACGCCCCCTCGCGAAATCAATGAGGACGCGTCTCGATGTTGTTTACCCGTTTGTGCCGCCCGATCGCCGTCGCCGTCATCGGCGCGCTCGCCCTTGCCGGATGCGCAGGCGCGGGCGGTCCCGAACTGCCGCCCGCCACCTTCGTTTCGCAGCAGGAGGGGCCGAGCCAGGAATATGTCATCGGCCCGCTCGACGAATTGTCGATCCATGTCTGGCGCAATCCCGAACTGGGCGCGAAGGACGTGCAGGTGCGGCCCGACGGCCGCATCACGATCCCGCTGGTGACCGACATGCCGGCCGTCGGGAAGACGCCGGCCATGCTGCAGGAGGATATCCGCCTGCACCTGTCCCAGTATATCGAAAACCCCATCGTGTCCGTGATGGTGACCAAGTTCGCGGGCACGTTCAGCCAGCAGGTCCGCGTGATCGGCGCGACGGCGAAGCCCGCGTCGCTGCCCTACCGTGCCAACATGACCGTGCTCGACGCGATGATCGCGGTCGGCGGCCTCAGCGAATTCGCCGCCGGCAACAAGGCGAAACTGATCCGCTTCGACCCGCAGATCGGGCGGCAGCGCGAATATCACCTACGGCTCGGCGACCTGCTGCGCAAGGGCGACAGCAAGGCGAACGTGATGCTGCGCCCGGGCGATGTGATCATCATCCCCGAAAGCATGTTTTAAGGACGGCGCCGGGTCATGAACGAAGTCTTCGAGGAGGTGCGCGCCGCACTGTATTCGGCATGGGCGCGCAAGTGGCTGGTGCTGGGCGTCGCGTGGGGCGTGTGCCTGCTCGGCTGGCTGGCCGTCGCCATGATTCCCAACAGCTACGAATCGCAGGCGAAGATATTCATCCAGCTCGACGACGTCCTGTCGAAGCAGATCGGCATTGCCGGTAGCGACAAGACCGACATCGCGCGGGTGAAGCAGACGCTGGCCAGCGCCTCCACGCTGGAAAAGGTGATCCGGTCGACCAAGCTGGGCGAGACGATTTCCAGTCCGCAGCAGATGGAGCGCGCGATCGGCAGCCTGTCCGAACACGTCACGGTGAAGAGCGAAGAGGACAACCTGTTCGAGATCACCGCGACGATCGGCAATTCCAGCTTCTCCGACGCGCAGAACGCGCGCCTGGCGCAGGACGTGGTGCAGAAGCTGCTCGACATCTTCCGCGAGGAGAACATCGCGGGCAGTCGCGGCGAAGTGGCCGAGGCGGTGGTGGTGCTCGACCAGCAGCTGGCGCAGCGCGCCCGCGAGCTGGAGGCGGCCGAGGCGCGCCGCACCGCGTTCGAGGCGGAGCATCCCGAACTGATCGGCGGGGCCGCGGCGATCTCCACCAAATTGCAGAACGCGCGCACCGAAATGCGCGGGGTGGAGGCCGATCTGGCGGCGGCGCAAAGCGCGCTGGCGGCGATCAACGGCCAGCTGGCGGGGACTCCGCAGACGCTGGCGGGCACCGCCGCGCAGGCGCAGGGTCCTGCGTCGCAGGCCTATAATCAGGCCCTGGCCCAAGTCGCGCAATTGCGCGCCCGCGGGCTGAAGGACAGCCATCCCGACATGCAGTCCGCAATGAAGCAGGTCCAATTGCTCAAGGGGCCGGCCGCGCGCGAGAGTGGCGGTGGCGGACCGCAGGGCATGCCCAATCCCGCCTACAGCTCGCTCGTTTCCATCAAGGCAGAGCGGCAGGCCAACGTCCAGGCGCTGCTGGCGCGCAAGGCGGCCCTGCAGGCCGACATATCGGGCGTGATCGCGGACCAGGCGACCGAACCGCAGCTAGGCGCGGAGGCGCAGCGGATCAGCCGGGACTACGAGGTGCTGAAGAAGAAATACGACGAGCTGCTGCAGGACCGGGAGGAAATGCAGCTGCGCAGCCAGGTCGAAAGCGAGCGCAGCTCTTTCCGGTTCGACGTGATCGACGCGCCCGCGCTGCCTCTGAAGCCGGCGGCGCCCAATCGCCCGCTGCTGCTGTTCGGCGTGCTCATCGCCGGGATCGGCGCAGGGGTGGGGACGGCGATCGCGCTGAGCCAGCTCAAGTCGACCTTTGCCACCACCGCCGGGCTGGAGCGCGCGCTCGAACTGCCGGTGCTGGGCGCGATCTCGACCAGCCTGACCGAGGCCCGGCGCAAGGTCGAGGCGCGGCGGCTCAAGCTGTTCATCGGTGCCAGCGCCGCGCTAGGCGGGGTTCTGGTCCTGCTGATGACGATCGAATTCATCCAGGTCGGCAGCGTGGCCTGAGGGGATCAGCATGACCGAACACAGCAAATTTCCCCCGCCGGAAGAGCGCAAGGGCGCCGGCGACAATGACAGCAGCCTGCTGGAACGCGCAAGCGGCGCTTTCGGCTTGGGCGATTTCAAGCCGGCGCCCATGCCGCGTGACCTTGCCGACGCGCCGATGAAGCGCGCCCGGCGCATCGACCGCGCGCCCGCCGCGCCGGTCGGGGCAGAGCCTAAGGTGGAACCCAGGCCCGGGGCCGTGGCGAGCGAACCCGACGCCGCTCTTCCCGTTCCGGTAGCACCGCCGCCCCCGCCGCCGAGCGTGATCGAGGCCGAGGGGCCGACCGCGCGGCTCGGCGGCGACGCGCACCCGATCGACCGGGCGCATCTGCGCGAGCAGGGCCTGATCGATCCCGAAGGGCCGGTCACCGCGCTGCTGGAAGAATTCCGCATTGTGAAGCGCCAGTTGCTGGCCGCGGCGAAGGAACGCGGGACCGCGGCGAGCCGCCGTATCCTCGTGACCTCGCCCCATCCCGACGAGGGCAAGACCTTCTGCACCGCCAACCTCGCCATCGCCCTTGCGGCGGAACGCGACGTCGAAGTGGTGCTGGTCGATGCCGATTTCGCGAAGCCTTCGGTTCTGTCGACCTTCGGCCTGCCCAAGGGGGCGGGCTTCATGGATGCGCTCGCGGATCCGGCCGCCAAGGTCGAGACGTTCGCGCTGCGTACCGACATCGGCAATCTGTGGGTGCTACCCGCGGGCGATACCGCGCGCGGCGACAGCGAATACCTCGCGAGCGAGCGCACCGTCGAGGTTCTGGAACGGCTCACCATCGGGGCGCCCAATCGTATCGTGCTGTTCGATTCGCCTCCCGCGCTCGCCGCTTCGCCGGCGGCCGAACTCGCCAAGCATGTGGGACAGACGGTGCTGATCGCGCGCGCGGACAAGACCGGGCGCAACGCGCTGGAAGACGCCTGCCAGCTGCTGGCGGCATGCCCCGACATCAAGTTGCTGCTGAACGCCGCGCGCTTCAGCCCAAGCGGACGGCGCTTCGGCGCCTATTACGGATAAGGAGGGCCGCGCCATGAACCAGGTCCATTATCGCGCCGTGCTGGCTCTCGCCGCATTGGCGCTGCCTGCCGCGGCCCATGCCCAGTGGGCGGACGACACCGTTACCGGCGGCGGTTCCGCCTCCGCCGATGGCGGCGCCTATGGGCAGAACGGTGCCGATGGAGAAACCGCGAACGAACCCCGCCGCGGCGATGGTCGCGGCCAGCGCCAGCGCCCGACAATCCAGCCCTACATCGAAGTCAGCCAGATCGTGCTGGCGGAGCTGTCGCCAGGCGACGACGTATCGACCGGCACGCAGCTTGCCGCCGGGGTCGATGCCTCGCTCCAGGGGCGCAATCACGGGCTGAGCGCGTCCGTGCGCTACGACTACACGATCGGCGAGGATAGCGGCTCCGTCGACAGCAGCACGCTGACCGGCGTGGCGCGCGGGTATGCCGCAGTCATCCCCGATACGCTGAACGTGGAGGCAGGCGGGCTCGCCGCGCGCACCCGCGTCGATGCGGCAGGCGGGTCGACCCTCAACCCGGGCGGCCGGCTCGACGATACGCAGGAGAGCCGGATCTACTCGGTCTATGCCGGGCCGACCCTTTCCACCCGCTCCGGCCCGGTGCAGATCGGCGCGAACTACCGCTTCGGCTACAACCGGGTGGAGGCGCCGGACGTGGTTCCGGGCACCGTCGACGGCACCCCGCCGGTCGACCTGTTCGACGAAAGCACGGTCCACAGCGCCAACGCCAATCTCGGCACGCGGCCGGGCACCGTCCTTCCCGTGGGACTGGGCGTGGGCGGTGGCTTCTACCAGGAAGATATCTCGAACCTCGACCAGCGGGTGCGCGACGCGCATGTGCGCGGCGACGTGACCGTGCCGCTCACGGCCCAGCTCGCGGCGGTGGGGGGCATCGGCTACGAGAATGTCGAGATTTCCAACCGCGATGTCGTGCGCGGCGACAACGGCCTACCCGCGATCGGCCCCGACGGGCGCTACGTTACCGACCGCAGCGCGCCGCGCCAGATCGCGTTCGAGGCAGACGGGCTGATCTGGGACGTCGGCGTCATCTGGCGCCCGTCGCGGCGTACCGCGTTCGAGGCGCATTATGGCCGCCGCTACGACAGCGACACCTATTACGGCAGCTTTTCCTACACCCCCGATTCGCGCAGTTCGCTCAATATCGGGGCCTACGACGCGGTCACCGGCTTCGGCGGGCTCGTGAATTCGACCCTTGCCAACCTTCCCGACGATTTCGCCGTGGGCCGCAACCCGGTATCGGGGGAGCTGACCGGCTGCGTCACCAGCACGCAGGACGGTGGCGGATGCCTGGGCGGGGCGCTGGCATCGGTGCGCAGTTCCGTCTTCCGCAGTCGCGGCATCGCGGGCAGCTACACCCGCCAGATCGGCCGCATGACCGCAGGGCTGGGCATCGGCTACGATCGGCGCAAGTTCATCGCCGCGCCGGGCACGATCCTGGCCAGCGCAAACGGGGTCATCGACGAGAGCTATTACGTCAGCGCAGGGCTCAGCGGCCCGGTCGGGCGAAATGCGGGCTTCTCGCTCAACGGCTACGGCGCGGTGGTCGATGCGGGCGGCGGCCCGATCGGCGATGCGACGGTGCTGGGCGCCTCTGCCGCCTATCACCAGTACCTGCTCGGCCGCCTGGCCGCGCGCGCCGCCGTGGCGATCGACTATCTCGACAGCAAGGTCGTCGGCGACGATCTGACCACCGCCTCCGCGCTGGTCGGGCTGCGCTACGATTTCTGATATTTTTCCGAGGGGAAGAGCACGATGTTCGACGATTTCTATGGTCTGACGGGGCGCCCGTTCCAGCTGACGCCCGATCCGGCGTTCTATTTCGAGAGCGCGACGCACCGCAAGGCGCTGTCCTATCTCGGCTACGGCATGGCGCAGAGCGAGGGCTTCATCGTCATCACGGGCGAGATCGGGGCGGGCAAGTCCACGCTGGTCGCGCACCTGATGAAGAAGATCGACCCCGAGCAGATGACGGTCGGACAGATCGTCACCAGCAGCCTCGACGGCGAGGAGATGGTCCATGTCGTCGCGCAATGCTTCGGCCTGGCGGTCGAAGGGCACGACAAGGCGAGCGCGCTGGGCGAAATCGAGACCTTCCTGCACGAGGAGGCCCGCGCCGGGCGCCGCTGCCTGCTGGTGGTGGACGAATCGCAGAACCTCTCGATCGAGGCGCTCGAGGAATTGCGGATGATGTCGAACTATCAGCTCGGCTCGCATCCGCTGTTGCAGCAACTCCTTCTCGGCCAGCCCGAATTCAAGGCGATGCTGGCAACCAGCGACCGGCTGGAGCAGTTGCGCCAGCGCGTGATCGCGACGCATCACCTGGGCGCGATGCAGCCCGAGGAGGTGCGCCCCTATGTCGAGCACCGGCTGAACTGCGTGGGCTGGGACGGCTCGCCGGCATGGGACGACGATGTGTTCGCAGGCCTGTACGAGGCGACGGGCGGCATTCCGCGCCGGGTTAACCAGGTCGCGACGCGCCTGCTGCTGCTGGGCGCGGTCGAGCAGCGCACGCGGATCGACCTCGCGATGCTGCACGCGGTGCTGAAGGAGATGGACCAGGACAACATCCTGCCCGGCGCCGCGCGCTTCGCGCAACCCGATGCCCGAAGCGAGCCGGAGCCCGAGGCCGAAACCGCCTTGCCTGTCGAGGACGAAGCCGCGCCCGTGCCGCAATTCGATCCGGTCCCCGAACCCGTGGTAGAAGAGGACGAGCCTTCGTACGAGGGCGACGCGGGCGTTTCCGTGGAAGACGCCGTCGCCGAAGAGCCGTCCGATCTCGACGCGATGGCCGATCTCGTCACGACCGATGCGGAAGAATCCGAGAACGACGACGACAGCGTCTTCGCCCTCGATCTCGACGCGTTCGCGCACCTCCAGCCCGCCACCTATCGCGGCTCGCCCGCGATCGAGGACGGGGAGGGCGACGATTCTGCCGATGGCCGATACGACCCCGCGCCGGAGCAGCCTTTCGCCCCGCCGCCCTTCGCCATGCCGGCAGAGCCCCACGAGCCCGCCCCGGAACCGGCGAGCCCCGATCACGCGGCCCTGCTCGCGCGAATCGCGGAACTGGAGGAGCGGGTGGCTGAGCAGGAGCGCGGCGTGAAGCACGTCATCGCCCTCCTGATCGAGTGGCTGGAGAACGAGGCGCGCGAGGCGGCCTGACGCCGCGCGGGTTTTCGCATGACCTCTCCCCCCATCATAAACGGCCTGTCGGTCGATGTGGAGGACTGGTTCCAGGTCGGCGCGTTCGAGAACGTGATCGACCGGGCCGACTGGGACGGCATGGCCCTGCGCGTGGGCGACAACGTCCGCCGCGTGCTCGACTTGTTCGATGCGGCCGGCGCGAAGGCGACGTTCTTCACGCTGGGCTGGGTGGCGGAGCGGCAGGGGCCGCTGATGCGCGAGATCGCGGATCGCGGACACGAGATCGCCAGCCACGGCTACGATCATGCGCGGGTGTTCCGGTTCGACCGCGGCGAGTTCGCCGAGGATCTGCGCCGCGCGCGCGCCATCCTGGAGGATGCGAGCGGCTGCGCCGTCACCGGCTATCGCGCGCCCAGCTTCTCCATCGATGCCCGCACCCCGGGGGCGCACGAGGAACTGGCGGCGCAAGGCTACACCTATTCGTCCAGCGTCGCGCCGATCGCGCACGACCATTACGGCTGGCGCGATGCGCCGCGTTTCGCCTTCCATCCGGTCGCGGGATCGCCGCTGGTGGAAATTCCGGTGACGACCGCGCAACTGGGCGGGCGGCGTCTTGCAGCGGGTGGCGGCGGTTTTTTCCGCGTGCTGCCCTATGGCTTCACCCGTTGGGCGATCGCGCAAGTGAACGGGCGCGATGGCCGGCCGGCGGTGTTCTATTTCCATCCGTGGGAGGTCGATCCCGATCAGCCACGCATGGAAGCCGCGCCCCTGCGCTCGCGCCTGCGGCACTATACCAATTTGCCGCGCATGGCGGGCAAGCTGGAACGGCTGCTGGGCGAATTCGCCTGGGGCCGGATGGACGCGCTGGCCGAGGAGGAGGCGCGGCGGGCACGGGCGCTCGCGGCGTGAACGCACCCTTCGCGCCTTGCGACCGGGCGGTTCGGCACGTCGACCTGCACGATCCGGGCGAGGCGGCGCGAATCGAGGCGTTCGTCTATGCGATGAACGGGACACCCTTCCATCTGCCGCGCTGGCTGCTGGCGGTGGAGCGCGGGACGGGCCAGCGCGCCGGCGGCTTGCTGGCGGAGCGGGGCGGATCGATCGCCGGCTGGCTGCCGCTGGCCGAAGTGCGCTCCCCCTTCTTCCCCGCCGCGCTCGTGTCGAGCGGTTTCGCGGTCGGCGGCGGGCCTCTGGCCGAAAACGACGCGATCGCAGAGCGCCTGTGTCGCGCGGCCCAAAACCACGCGATGCGGCGCGCCTGCGCCTCGGTCGAGCTGCGCGGCGATGCGGCCCCCGCCGACTGGCGCCGCACGCGAGGCGGCCATTGCGGCTTCGTGCGCGATCTGGCCGAGGACGACGAGGCGCAGCTGCTCGCCATCCCCCGCAAGCAGAGGGCCGAGGTACGCAAGAGCCTGTCCGGCGACCTGCGCGTGACGGTGGGCACAGCGCCCGGGGACCGCGCGGCGCACTACGCCTGCTACGCCGAAAGCGTGCGCAATCTGGGGACGCCGGTGTTCCCGCGCGGCCTGTTCGACGCGATGCTGGATGCGTTCGGCGAGGAAGCCGATATCCTCACCGTATGGGCGGGGGACCGACCCGTCTCCAGCGTCCTGACATTCTACCACATGGGCGCGGCGATGCCCTATTGGGGCGGGGGCGTATGGGATGCGCGCCGGCTGCGCTCCAACGAACGGATGTATTTCGAACTGATGTGCCACGCGCGGCGCAAGGGTTGCCTGCGGTTCGATTTCGGACGCTCAAAGACCGGCAGCGGACCTTATTCCTACAAGAAGAACTGGGGCTTCGAGCCGGCGCCGCTGACCTATGCCAGCTGGAGCCCGCCCGGCACCGCGCCGCGCGACATCGACCCCACCAGCGACGCCGTGCAGGGCAAGGTGGCGCTGTGGAAGAAGCTGCCCCTTCCGATCGCCAACCGGCTGGGGCCGATCATCGCCCGCGGACTGGCGTGATGGAGCTGCTGTTCCTCGCCCACCGCGTGCCGTTCCCTCCCGACCGCGGCGACAAGATCCGGTCCTTCCACCTGCTGCACGCTCTGGCCCGGATCGGGCGCGTGCATGTCGCGACGTTCGGGGAAAGCACGGCCGACATGGCGCAGGAGGCGCAGCTGGCGAGCCTCGCCGCTTCGCATTGCCTCGTCCGGCGCGACAAGCCGCTGGCGCGGGCGGGGATCGAGGCGCTGGCGCGCCGCCGCCCGGTCAGCCTCGCCGCGTTCGACAATACCCGCCTGCGCGCGTGGATCGCGCAATTGCTGGCAAGCCGTCCGATCGAGGCGATCGTCGTGTTCTCGGGCCAGATGGGGCAATACGTCCCCGCCGATTATCGCGGGCGCGTGATCGTCGATCTGTGCGATGTCGATAGCGCCAAGTTCGAAGCCTATGCCGAGGAGGCAGGTTGGCCCCGCGCGCCCCTGTACCGTCGCGAGGCCCGGCGCCTCTCGCGGGAGGAAGCGCGGCTGGTGGCGCGGGCCGATACGACCCTGCTGGTAAGCGAAGCCGAGGCGGCCTTGTTGCGCGCGCGCGTGGGCGATGCCGAGGCCCCGATCCGCGCCCTGCGCAATGGCATCGACGCACAGCTGTTCGATCCAGCGCGCGTCGAACCGCTCGCAGACCTGGCGCAGGCGCCGGGCCCGCAGATCGTGTTCACCGGGCAGATGGACTACCCGCCCAATATCGCCGCGGCGGAGCGCGCGATCGAGCGGATCCTGCCGGGCATCCGGCGCACACATCCGGACGCCACGCTGCATATCGTGGGCCGCGCCGCGCCGCCCCGTCTGTCCCGGCGCAACGGCCGGGACGGCGTGCGCGTGTGGGGCGAGGTTCCGGACGTGAAGCCGTTCGTTGCCGCGGCCGATCTGGTGGTCGCGCCGCTGACCCTGGCGCGCGGGGTGCAGAACAAGGTGCTGGAGGCGATGGCGATGGCCCGCCCGGTCCTCCTGTCGCCGGAGGCGGCGACCGGCATCGATGCGCGCGATGGCGAGCACTTCGCGGTGGCGGCGGACGATCGGGCCATGGTGGCGCGGGCGCTGTCCCTGCTGGGCGATCCTGCGCGCGCGGCCGCGATGGGCCGCGCGGCGCGGCACTATGTCGCGACACACCAGAGCTGGCCCGCGATGCTCGCGCCGCTGGAGGGCATCGTGACGGGGCGGGACGAGACGCGCGATGCCGCCTGAACTGTCCTTGCGAGCGGGCGGGGCGCGGCCTGCGATGGGAATTATCCCGGCGGCATGGCGGACACCGCTGCTGCAACTCGGCCTCGCGGTCCTGGCGCTGCTCGCGCTGACTGCGTCGGACTGGGCGGCGATGGCGCATCAGTGGTGGGCGATCTCGACCTACAACCACATCCTCCTCATCCCGGCGATCCTCGCCTGGCTGGTCTGGAACCGGCGCGGCGAACTGGCGCGCCTGACGCCGCACGGCTGGTGGCCGGGTCTTGTCGGCGTGGCCGGGGCGCTGTTTCTATGGCTGCTCGGCACCCTGTCCGGGCTCGCCACGGCCAGCCAGCTCGGGGCGCTGGGCGCGATCCATCTGGCCGTGCTGGCGGTGCTGGGGCCGCGCGTCGCTTCGGGCCTGCTGTTCCCCCTCGGCTACGCGCTGTTCCTCGTCCCGTTCGGGGGCGAACTGGTGCCGACGCTGCAGCATGTCACGGCCGAGATCACCATCGCACTCACCCATCTCAGCGGCATTCCCGCCCGGATCGAAGGCGTCTTCATCGATACGCCCGCGGGCCTGTTCGAAGTGGCGGAGGCCTGCTCGGGGGTCGAGTTCCTCGTCGCCTCGATCGCGCTGGGCGTCCTCGTCGCGCAGACCTGCTACCGCCGCTGGCCCCGCCGCATCGGCTTCGTCGCGCTCAGCATCGCGGTGCCAATCCTTGCCAACGGGGTGCGCGCGTGGGGCACGATCGCGATCGCGCAATGGCGTGGGATCGCGTTTGCCGCCGGGTTCGATCACGTGGTGTTCGGCTGGGTCTTCTTCGCGGTCGTGGTGGTGCTGCTCCTCGCGCTGGGCTGGCGCTGGTTCGATCGCGCGCCTGAGGAACCGGGAATCGACGCCGCAGCCCTCCTGCGCTCTCCCTTCCTCGCCGCCCTCGACCGCTTCGGCGGGAACGGCCGCGCGGTTCTCGCAGGCCTGCTGACCCTGATCGCGGCATTCGCGGCATGGAGCCAGCTTGCCGCCGGCGTCGCAGCCCCGCTTCCCGAGCGGGTGGTCCCGCCCGCAGCGCCTGGCTGGGAGCTGACGCATACCGCGCCGGACCTGGCGTGGGAGCCGCGCGCCGCCGGGGCCGACCGCCGCCTGCTCGCCCGCTACCGGGACGAGGAGGGGCATGTCGTCGACCTGTTCGTCGCACTCTACGCCAGCCAGGCCGAGGGGCGCGAAGCGGGCGCGGACGGGGAGGGCGCGCTGGAGCCCGGCACGCCCTGGCGCTGGCTGTCCGAAAGTACCGGGCCCGCCGGATCGCGTGCGGAAACGCTGTTCGCGCTGGGCCACATCCGCCGCCGGGCGGAGACGAGCTACTGGCGCCCCGGCCTGCTGACCGGCAGCACGGTCGAACTGAAGCTGGCGGTCATGCGCGACAAGCTGCTGCTGCGCGCGCGGCCGACCGCCACCGTCATCCTGTCGGCAACCGACCGCCCGGGGGTTTCGGCGGCCGAGAGCATCGCCGCGTTCCGCCGCTCCACAGGGCCGCTGTCGTCGTGGATGGACCGCGCGGGTCCGGCGCGGTAGCGCAACGCCCCATGTGCGGGATCGCCGGCCTTTTCCATTGCGGCACGCCGAAGCCGGTCGACCCGGCGCGGATCGAGCGGATGACCGACGTCCTCGCCCATCGCGGCCCCGACGGGTCGGGGGTCTGGACCGCGCCCGGCGTGGGGCTGGGCCATCGGCGGCTCTCGATCATCGACCTCGCCGGATCGCCGCAGCCGATGCATTCGGCGGACGGGCGCGCCGCGATCGTCTTCAACGGCGAAATCTACAATTACCGCGCGCTGCGCCGCGAACTGGAACAGGGCGGGGCGGTGTTCCGCACCGATGGCGACACGGAGACGATCCTGGCGGCGTGGCAGCGCTGGGGCCCGGCCTGCCTGGAACGGCTCGACGGGATGTTCGCCTTCGCGCTGTACGATCTGGCGCAAAAGACGCTGTTCCTCGCCCGCGACCGGTTCGGGGTGAAGCCGCTCTTCACCGCGCAGCTGAGCGACGGCAGCCTCGCCTTCGCCTCCGAACTGAAGGGGCTGCTCGCCCACCCGCTGCTGCGCCGCGACATCGATCCGCTGGCGGTGGAGGACTACCTCGCCTGGGGCTACGTCCCCGATCACCGGTCCATTCTGAAAGGGGTGGAGAAGCTGCCCGCCGGGCATTACCGGCTGCTGCGCCACGACGCGGCCCCGGCGGCAGCCGTGCAGTGGTGGGATGTCGACTTCACTCTGCGCCATGCGGGATCGACCGGCGACCTGTCGGCGCAATTGCTGCATCACCTGCGGGACGGCGTGACCGCGCGGATGGTGGCGGACGTGCCGCTCGGCGCGTTTCTTTCGGGCGGAGTCGACAGCTCCTCGGTCGTGGCGCTGATGGCGGAGGCGACGCGCGAGCCGGTCAGGACCTGCTCCATCGGGTTCGACGTCGCCGGGGTGGACGAGCGCAGCCATGCCCGCGCGGTGGCCGAACGGTTTCATAGCGACCATCACGAACGCGTCGTCGGCGCCGACGACTTCGCCCATCTCGACACGATCGCGGCGATGTTCGACGAACCCTTCGCCGATGCGAGCGCCCTGCCGACCTGGCGCGTATGCCAGCTGGCGCGCGAAACGGTGACCGTGGCGCTGTCGGGCGACGGCGCGGACGAGGCGTTTGCAGGCTATCGCCGCCAGGTCTTCCACGCGCGCGAGGAACAGGCGCGGATGCTGCTGCCTGCCTCCTTGCGCGAGCCGGTGTTCGGCGCGCTCGGCGCGATCTGGCCCAAGGCGGACTGGGCTCCGCGCGCCGTGCGGTTCAAGTCCACGTTCCAGGGCCTCGCCCTTCCCGGGGCGGAAGGCTACGCCCGCAGCCTCGCCGCCACGCCGCCGGAGCTGCGCGGTGCGCTCTATACCGACGCGATGGAGCGCGAGCTGGCGGGCTATCGCGCGGAACAGCCGCTGGTCGAACTGATGCGCCACGCCCCTGCGCGCAGCGGCCTCGACCGGGCGCAATATGCCGACCTCAAGTTCTGGATGCCGGGCGACATCCTGA
>CAYNZQ010000008.1:0-118588 GCA_964401795.1 uncultured Citromicrobium sp. | reverse complement strand
CACGGTGCGGATCGACGAAGGCGACGGCGCACTGGAAATGGTGGTGGGGTAGGGGGGTGTATTCCGTATGCCGGGTGAATGATTGCCCGGCGTAGCGTTGTGGAAATGCGTGGGCCCTTGACGTATTTGGGTGCCGTTCTTTGGCGGGCCTAATTGCCGTCGCCCCTCCGTTTACTACCCAACAAAAAAGTCCGCTGCCCATCTACCTCTACGATACCGCTGCAAAAAAGGGGCCCCGGAAACCCGGAGCCCCCATATCTACGTATCCAGCAGAACCTAGAAGTTCGCCTTGATCCCGGCCTTGAAATAGCGGCCGAGAATGCCGGCATTTGCGTATGCCGGATTGTACAGGTGACCACCGTAAGTGGCGGTATCGAGCGGCGGCCGCTCATCGGTCACGTTGTTGATGTTAAAGTAGAAGCGGAAGTTGTCATTTACATCGAAACCGAGGCTCAGGTTTCCGTAGATGAAGCTATCCACGCTACACTGGTAGGGATCCTGACTCCCTGCATAAACCAGCGAGAGGCTGCCCGAGCAGTCATCAATGGTTCCCGCGCCGGTCACGTCTTCCGCGGTCGTCTTGTAACCGTCGGTATAGAAGACCGTGCCGGACACGAAGAATTGACCGAAGTCGAGCGTGTTCTGCCAGCTTCCGCGCCATTCAGGTGAACCCGCACCGGAAGTAATGGCGAACGGGCCGAGAGAACCGGCATATTCCTGCTTTTCTCCGTCAACGGTCTGGCTGAGTTCAATCAGATACGAGGCTTCGAGCGAGCTGGAGAACCGAACACCATTGGTGATGTCGGTGTCGAAAGCCGCACCGAAGTCGATGCCCCGGACCTTCTGGCTGTCCTTGTTGACGAAGGAGTACTGCACGAACTGTGCCCGCGGGATCAGGCCCTCGAAGGCTGCACCCTGCAGCGGATCGTCAGCGATGACGTTGAAGCCATCGGGGATCGGCTGACCGGCATAGTACGCTGCGAGAGCGCCCGTGTAGTCGGCACCGACGATCAGACCCTTCTTCTCGATCTGATAATAATCGACCGTGAAGCTCAAGCCTCGGATAGGCTCTGCGACGATGCCGGCGGTGAAGCTTTCCGACTTCTCCGGCTGCAGGTCGGGGTTGCCCGACTGCGTCAGACCCAGGCTGTAGTTGGTAATGTAGGACGGTAGGTTCCCGCCATTGGCAGCCGCATACTGATCCTGAATGGCATCAGGTATCGTTGCCGTAGCAGGAATGTAACCGGTCGTCGGGGTCGCGCCAAACTCGGCGAACGAGCCAATACGGAAGCCACGCGAATACGTGCCACGCAGTTTGACCTGCCTGATCGGAGTAATCTGGACGCCGACCTTAGGCGAGAAGTAATCCTGCCCGGTGCTGTACTTGTCGTAGCGTCCAGCCGCATTGATGTTCAGGAAATCGAACACCGGTGCGTCGGCTTCGATGAATGCCGAATAGACGGTCCGATCGCCCGAAGAACCGAACGGGTTCACACGCGACGTGTAGCGCTGTGTCGGATCGACAAGGTTCGGATCGGACGAATTGTCCGTATCCGCGCCGGGTGCGTTGAGCTTCTCGTTTCGAATCGCCCCGCCGACACCGACTTGGAGAGGACCGCCGGGGAGGTCGAACAGGTCACGCGAAACATTTGCCTGCAGCATGTACAGTTCCGACGTGCTGCGGTTTCTGATGGTCGGCGCGACGAAATCGCGAACGGCCTGCGAGTTCTGGCTCGGATCGACGAAGTTGTAAGCGCCGGTGGCGACCGCTTCGAGGAAGTTCGCAATGTACACGCGCCCGCCCAGAGTGCGCTCGAGATCTACCTTCATTGCGGTGGCGCCGACGTCGAACAGCCAACGGCCATCCCCGAACGTGCCCGAAACGCCACCCGCAATACGGAAGGAGTCGGTCTTGTAGTTCGAAGTTTCCACGATATCGGGCAGGTTGCCGATGATACGCGCGTACTGACCCTGAGCCGCGAACGGATTGTTCGGGTTAAGGCGCGAGCCGGCAGAAGCGGCGGTACACCCGTTATTGTACGGCTGGCGGTTGATGACCTGCGCGTCGTCACACAGGTAGATCGGCAAGTACAGCGGGCTGACGTTGTAAGTAATGCCCGATTCTGCCGGAGCCGAAGACCGGATCGCCGACGCGTTGTAGAAGCTGTAGTCCACCTCGCTGCGCGCGTAGTTCGCTTCGAAATAACCCTGAATGGTGTCGCTCAGGTTTGCCGTCGCGCGGATCGACCCATTGATGCGCTCTTGGTGCGGCTGAATGACGCCGAAGGTATTCGTGATGTCGGACTGGCAGACCTGATTGGTAGCCAGCAAAGGACCATCCGCATTGACCTGAGCGAGTTCTGCTCCGGTCAGCGTGGTGGTGCCATACGCGCAGGCGCGACCGGGGGTCAGCTGGCGATAACCATCGGCACGACCGGCGCCGGTTGCGGTGGGGGTGTCGTACGGACTCGCATAGAATTGGTCGAGGAAGAAACCGGTGAAGCCCGAGTAGCTTCCGTCGAACTCGCGTCCGTTGATTACGCCCGTCTGAACGCAATCGGTGCCACCTGCGTTGCACAGGTCGGTGTAGTCGTCCGTATTGAACGGATAGTCACGATCGCGGTTGTAAAGCGCTTCCTGGTTGAAATAGCGACCGCTTACGTAAACGTTGAAGCCGTCTTCTGCCAGATCGCCCACGCCGTAGGTGAGGGCAAGGTTCTGCTGTGCAGCATCGCCACGCTCCGAAATGCCGGCTTCACCCTGCAGATACAGGCCCTTCACTTCCTTCTTGGTGATGATGTTGATCACACCGGCGATTGCGTCCGCGCCGTAAGTTGCGGAAGCGCCATCCTTCAGCACTTCGACACGGTCGACGATCGCGTCCGGGATGGTGTTCAGATCGACGAAATTGCGCGTCCCGTCATCCGCGAGCGGATAGTAGGCGCCGCGAAGGCCGTCGAAAAGTACGAGCGTCGACGACGTCGTGAGACCGCGAAGCGACGCGGCGGAGGCACCGGCAGCGAACGCGCCGTTGGCGGTGAAGGAGTTGGGCAGGGTACCCGCACCGTTGGCTGCCAGGTTCTGAATCGCGTCCTCGACGGTCGTGACGCCGCGCGTATTCAGTTCGTCGGCGGAGATGACCGTGACGGGATTGGCATTTTCCTTGTTGGTACGCAGGATCGAGCCGGTGACGACGATCGTCACGTCGTCGTCGGCGGTAGCGCATTCGGGATTGCTGGCGTTCGCGGGATCGTCACACGCGGCGCCCGGCGATACGGCCGGGGCGGTCCCTTCCTGCGCGAACGCCGGCGCGGCGGTCAGCGCAAGACCAAGGGCGAGCGGTGCAACGCCTGCCTTGAGAAAAGTGGGATAATTCATGTGCCTTCCATCTCCTTCGGAATTTGTAGGCTCTGACAAATAGGCGCAGAGGTCTCAGCCACACGGCTGGACGGTTTGCTGGTGTCGGGATGCGGCATAGGCCGGGCTTTCAGCAATGGCGAAGTGTCTCGGCGTGACCGTTTGCCGATCGGTTGTGCCGAAACTGCAACAATGTTGCAGTCCAGTTTCGCTCTAGCCCCATTACAAATGTCAGATACGGAGGCCGTCGGATTCAAAAAAAAAGGGCCCCGGTTTCCCAGGGCCCTCGTAAGATATTTGGCGCGCTCAGATCACAGGTTCAGGCGCACGCCGGCGTAGTAGAACCGGCCGAACGTGTCGTACGGATCACCCCCGGCCGTGCCGAGCTGGCCGAACGGCGGCTGTTCGTCGAACAGATTGTCGACACCGAAGTAGAAGTTGAAGTCGCTTCCTTCCGGCTGCCAGTTCAGACGAATGTCGTGGTACAGGCGCACAGGAAAGAGCGGATCGGCATACTGGTCGGCATTGGCCGGATCGAGGGTGGTGATCTCGCCCGGAGTGCACGAGTTGCCGGTGAAGCCGGTCACGCCGCTATCCGGGCACCGACCGGTGTACGGGAACGCGCTTTCGTACGAACCCTTCGTCATTCGATCCAGGAACCGCATTGACCAGGTCAGGTCGAATTCGCCGATGTCGTAGTTGGCATCGAACGACGCGGCCCATTCTGGATCGCCCAGTTCACTCTTCTGGCGATTCGGGAGTTCCGGATCGGTTGGATCGGTGAAGTTGTCGAGGGTAATGAGGTAGGTGGCGATCGCTCGGACACTGAGGCGGTGACCATTCTCGAAGGAATGGGCGTAGCTCAGGTCGAAATCGATACCCTCGGTCTTTTGCGACGCGAAATTGATGCCGCTGGAAAGTACCGCCGGTTCGACAAAGAAGCCGGTGTTGGGATCGCGATTGACGGTCGCACAATACACATTGTCGATGCCGTTCGGGTTATCGTAACAAAGATTGATAATTCCTTGGGCACTCAGCGCCGAGATGAGATTATTCACCTCGATATTGTAGTAGTCGACCGTCAAATTCAGACCCGGAATGAAACGCGGTTCGAAAACCACGCCCAAAGTCAGGCTCTTGCCCTTTTCTTCGGAAAGGTCGGGATTGCCACCCGACAGAAACGAAGTCGATGCCGTGCGTGCGATACAGTTCAGGAACGGGTCCCCGACTTCGCGCCGTTCGGCGGGAACGCTGGTGTTGGCGCAGATTGCTGCGGTGTTCGCATCGAAAACCGTCGGCACGCCCGCCGCAGCGCAGTTGGCTACCCGGTTCGGATCATTGTTGATGTTATCCTGATCGCAAGGATCGCTGAGTTGCGCGAAGTTCTGCGACTGTGGCGAATATAGATCCGACTGGGTCGGCGCCCGAACCGAAGTGGCATATGCCGCCCGGAACCGGATGTCCGGAATGGGGGCATAAATACCCTGCACGTTGTAGGCATAAACCGTACCCGTCGACGTATTGTAGTCGGATACCCGGCCGGCGGCGCTGATCGTAAGCTCTTCAGCGAACGGCAATCCAGCGAGGATCGGAATCTGCAATTCGCCGAACGCTTCCTTCACGGTGAGCTTGGGCGGATCGAAGGGCTGGATTGCGTTGAGGAAGGTGCCCCCGCTTTGCACCAACTCGTCGAACGCGCTGTAGGCGCTTTCTTCACGGTATTCGGCACCGATCGCGAACGCGATCGGACCGCCCGGAAGTTCGAAGAGTTGCGAAAGATCGCCGCTAACCGAGCCCAGTGCCACAAACTCTTCGGCCCGCTCCTCACGCGTCGTCGTCGTGTTGATGAAGTTGAGGGCAGCCTGGCTCGGTGCACCGTTGCCGAAGAGATTTACCGGAACGCATCCTGGCGCATCATTCGTGGGATCGGCGTCTGCGTTCACCCGGCAAACGATATCGCCAGCGCCGTTGCGTACTGCATCAGTGGCAAGGCTGAAGCCCGCGGGATTTCCGTCTACGTCGGCCAGCAGCAGGTTGTTGAGAGAGCGGAGATTGCTCTCGAACCGACCATAATTGAGCGAGACTTCGTAGTTCCAGTCACCATTGAAGGATCCTTCGACCCCGCCGACGATCCGGTAGGTTTCGCGTTTCTGCTTTTCGCCGCGACCGCCGAAATCGACGTTGAAGCGCGAAAGCGGGAACGTGCCAGTCGCGACATTGGTGCAGAGGCCGTAGCTCTGCAGGGTGGCCAGCGCCTGGTCGTTCAGGAACGCATTGCTACAACGAAGGGGAGGACCCCCGCGCGTTTGCGGACCGCCCGTGAAGAAGCTCGGCTGCCCTTCCTGAAGCGCGTCCACGCGAACGTACTTAGCTTCGACGAAAGGACGGAAAGCATCGGAAACGTCGAAATGCCCGATCAGGTTGAAAGCGTATCGCTCGAGCCCGGCAGCCAGCTGGCCCGTGTTACGCAGGGTCGACCCCATTCCGCCGACAACGTTGCCAGAGTAGGGAAGAAAACGATCGGGTACATCGACGGTAAGGTTCCCGTTGGGAAGGAAGCGAAGATATTGACCTTGGCCGAGACCGCCAATTGTACCGCCGTCAGAAATGGAACCGTTGCGAATCCCGCAGATCGGCTCCAGATCGGGGATGCCATCCGTGCCGAACTGTCCTTCATCGGAAGGGTCGTCGGAAACCGCATTGTACTGGCAGCGACCACTATAGGCACCGGTCAGCGCATCGCGATCCCTGAAGTAAAGAGGCTCCGTCTTAGCGTATTCCGCGGCAACCGCGATATTGCCACGTCCGTCCGCGAAATTCTTGCCGTATACGCCTGCCACGAAATAGTTGCCGCGATCCCCACGTTCGGAGATGCCGCCCTGCCCCTTGAGGGACAGCCCTTCGAAATCGCGCTTCAGCACGAAGTTCACCACGCCGGCCACGGCATCGGATCCGTACACGGCAGAGTTGCCGCCCGTGACCACATCTACGCGTTCGAGCAGATCGACAGGGATCGTGTTGGTATCGACGATGTAATCGCCGGGAAGCGAGGTGATATGCCGACGGCCGTTCACGAGAACGAGCGTGCGGCTCACACCCAGGCCGCGAAGATCGAGCAGGTTGAGGCCGGCTGTCCCGATAAATCGAGTGGAATTGCCTTGGCTGTAGGTGGAGCGGAGCGAAGGGAGGTCGTTGAGCGCATCGCCCAGCGAAACATCGCCCGTGCTCGTGAGTTCGTCCGCCGTGACCGAAGTCAGGGGCACTGGAGAGCTTAGAGTTGGCCGGCTGATGCGCGTGCCGGTCACGACGATGACCTCGCCCGCGGTTACAGCATTCGGCGTATCCGGCTTCTGAATGTCGTTGTAATCATCACCGTCGTCCTGTTCGGTCGACGTCTGCGATGCGTCATCGTCGGTGGCGGAACCCGCCGCTTGCGCAAAAGCGGGCGATCCCATCAGCGCTAGGCCGAGTGCGAGTGGCGCAACGCCCACGCGCAATGTTGAAAATGCCTTCATCTCATTAACCCTGTTTTACGGCCCCCCCCCAAAGGGGCCTCTCTCCGAACCGATGAGCGGGACGAGTAACTACGAATCCCGATCAATGGACGGGATGCCTGTACGGTTGTGCGTCGGGCAAGGCCCTTCGCCGTCCGGATGCATGATCCCATGCAAGGTGTTGCTCCTTGGCCACATGGGCTCCATCCTTCGCGCTTCCCCTTGACTCCACCCCCCTCTGCACCGCACGCCGGTGGCAAAGAAAAACCGATTGCAGGAGAGGTGCGATGGCGGATGCCTTTATCGTTGATGCGTTGCGGACCGCGGGTGGTCGCCGGGGCGGGCGGCTGGCCGGGGTTCATGCGGTGGACCTCGCGGCGGCGGCGCTGGATGCGCTGGTGGAGCGGACCGGGGTCGATCCCGGCGCGGTCGAGGACGTCATCATGGGCTGCGTCGGGCAGGCGGGCGAGCAGGGGATGCAGGTGGGGCGCAATGCCGTCCTCGCCTCGCGGCACCTGCCGCAATCGACGCCCGCGGTGACGATCGACCGGCAATGCGGATCGAGCCAGCAGGCGATCCAGTTCGCCGCCCAGGCGGTGATGAGCGGGACGCAGGACGTCGTCGTCGCGGCCGGAATCGAGAGCATGAGCCGGGTGCCCATGGGCACCACGGTGACGCTGCCGATGAAGGAAGGGCTGGGCACCTACAAGTCGCCGGGACTGGAGGCGAAGTATCCCGGGGTGATGTGGTCGCAATTCGTCGGCGCCGAGATGATGGCGAAGAAGCATGGCTTCGATAAGGACGATCTCGACCGGTTCGCACTCGCCAGCCACCACAAGGCGATCGCCGCGACCGAGGCGGGTCGGTTCGACGAAGAAATCGTGCCCGTGGCGATCGAGACGCCCGATGGCGAGGAAATGCATACCGTGGACGAGGGCATCCGCTTCGACGCGACGCTCGATTCCATCGCCTCGGTCAAGAAGCTATCGGACGAAGGCGTGATCACCGCCGCCACCGCCAGCCAGATCTGCGACGGGTCGAGCGCGGCGCTGATCGTGTCCGAGCGGGCGCTGAAGGAATACGGCCTGACGCCGCTGGCGCGCATCGTGAACCTGACGGTGACCGCGGGCGATCCCGTGATCATGCTGGAAGAGCCGCTGTTCGCGACCGACAAGGCGCTGAAGCGCGCCGGCCTGTCGATCGACGACATCGACCTTTACGAAGTGAACGAGGCGTTCGCGCCGGTTCCGCTCGCCTGGCTGAAGCAGGTCGGCGGCGATCCGGACAGGCTCAACGTCAATGGCGGCGCCATCGCGCTGGGCCATCCGCTGGGCGCTTCGGGGACGAAGCTGATGGCGACGCTGCTCCACGCGATGAAGGCGCGCGGGGCGAAGCGCGGCCTGCAGACGATGTGCGAAGGCGGCGGCGTCGCCAATGTGACGATCGTCGAGGCGATTTGAGAGCCGGGAGCGACTTTCCCGGGTAAAGCCGGGATCCCGCACCACCGCGTGCGCCTTATCTGTTGGAAATCCCGGTGATCGCCCGGGATGACGGGTTTTTTGGATAGACGAGAGGAAACCACATGGAAGTCAGCAGCAATACCCCCGCCATCGTGACCGGCGGGGCGTCGGGCCTGGGCGCCGCCACCGCGCGCGCGCTCGCCGCGAAGGGGGCGAAGGTCGCCCTGTTCGACATGAACGAGGAGAAGGGCAACGCCCTTGCCGAGGAACTGGGCGGCATCTTCTGCAAGGTCAACGTGACCAGCGAGGAAGAGGTCGACGCGGCCTTCGCCAAGGCGCGCGAGGCCCACGGGCAGGAGCGTATCCTGGTCAATTGCGCGGGCATCGGCAACGCCATGAAGACCGCCAGTCGCGACAAGGAAACCGGCGAGATCAAGCATTTCCCGATCTCGGCCTTCGAATTCGTCGTGCAGGTCAACCTTATCGGCACGTTCCGCTGCATTGCCAAGGCGGCGGCGGGCATGATGAGCGTCGACCCGCTGAACGAAGAGGGCGAGCGCGGCGCGATCGTCAACACCGCCAGCGTCGCGGCGGAAGACGGGCAGATCGGCCAGGCGGCCTATTCCGCGTCCAAGGGCGGGGTGGTCGGCATGACGCTGCCGATCGCGCGCGACCTGATGAACGAGGGCATCCGGGTGAACACGATCCTGCCCGGCATCTTCCACACCCCGCTGCTGATGGGCCTGCCCGAAAAGGCGATCGACGCGCTCAACGCCTCGGTGCCGTTCCCCAAGCGGCTCGGCAATCCGGAGGAATACGCTCACCTTGCCATGACCATGATCGAGAACGGTTATTTCAACGGCGAGGACGTGCGCCTCGACGGGGCGATCCGCATGGCCCCGCGGTGACCGCTTTCCCGCTTCCCGGCAGCGCCTCGGGCCGGCCGGGATGAGCTATCGCAAGCGCCCCTGTCCGCAGCCGTTCCGGCCCGCAGATCGGGGCGCTTCTTTTTGCCCGCAGCACGGCATTGCAGGTGTTCCGTCCTGCTGACTTCGCGAGGGGAGACACGCGCATGACCGACTTCACCCAGATCCGTTTCGACCGGGCCGACGGCATCGCCACCATCACGCTCCATCGCCCGGAGAAGATGAACGCCTACACCCGCACGATGATGGGGGAGATCGTCGCCGCGCTCGACATCACCGATGCCGACGATACCGTGCGCGCGGTCATCGTGACGGGCAGTGGCGACAGGGCGTTCTGTGCCGGTGCGGACCTGACGCCCGATGGCGGCGGGCACGTCTTCTCCGACCCGACCGAGGTGGAGGACCTGTCCGACGCCCGCGTGCGCGACGGCGGCGGGCGGCTGGTGCTGCGGCTGTTCCAGTCGAAGAAGCCTGTGATCGGGGCGTGCAACGGCGTCGCCGTGGGCGTGGGCGCGACGATGCAATTGCCGTTCGATATTCGCCTGGCGGCGGACGATGCGCGTTTCGGCTTCGTCTTCGCGCGCCGCGGCATCACGCCGGAAGCGGCGTCGAGCTGGTTCCTGCCACGGCTGGTCGGCATCTCGACCGCGCTGGAATGGTGCTACACCGGCCGCGTGTTCGGGGCGCAGGAAGCGCTGGCGGCGGGGCTGGTCCGCTCGCTCCACCCGCGGGCCGAGCTGATGGACGCGGCGCGCGGGCTGGCGCGCGAGATCGCGGACAACGGCGCGCCGGTTTCGGTCGCGCTGACGCGGGCGATGCTGTGGCGCCTGCATTCCGCACCGCATCCGATGGACGCACACCGGATCGACAGCCGCGCGATCTACCGGCGCAGCCGCAGCGCCGACGCGAAGGAAGGCATCGCCAGCTTCCTGGAGAAGCGCGCCGCCCACTTCCCCGACCGGGTGAGCCAGGACATGCCCGATTTCTACCCGTGGTGGGACGAGCCGGAATTCAGCTGACGCAGAGCCGCGCGGTCGGTTCGAAGCCACGCGCGCCGGGTTGATCGCGGCTTTGGTATCTTTAGAAACGAGTTCCATGACTAGCGATGCCCCAACCGCGCCCGTGCTGGCCGATTTCCTGCCCTATCAGCTCTCGATCGCGTCGAACGCGGTCAGCGGGCGGATCGCGCAGCTCTATCAGGAACGGTTCGGGCTGAAGGTGGGCGAATGGCGCATCATGGCGGTTCTGGGTGAGGCGCAGCAGCGCACGCAGCGCGACCTCGTGGCGCTGACCCTGATGGACAAGGTTGCGGTCAATCGCGCGTGCAAGACGCTGGTCGACCGCGGGCTCGCCGCGCGGGCGCCCAACGTGCAGGACGGGCGTTCGCACCACCTCTCGCTCACCGCCGACGGGCGGGCGATGTATGCCGAGATCATGCCGCTGGCGCGCGCGACGGAAGCACAATTGCTGGAAGGGTTCTCGGCCGAGGACGAGGAGACGCTGCGCGCCCTGTTGCTGCGCATCCGGCAGCGCGCGGGCTCGATCGCTGCGATATCCCCGGACACGGTGCGCTAGCCTTCAGCCCTTGACCGGCCCCCCGGCGGCGAACGCGTCGGCGATGGAACAGGCCGCCGGGCCCAGGATGACGATGAACAGCACCGGCAGGATGAACAGGATCAGCGGGATCGTCATGATCGCCGGCAGCCGGGCCGCCTTCTCCTCCGCGCGCATCATCCGCTCGTTGCGGAATTCGGCCGACAGCACGCGCAGCGCGCTGGCGAGCGGGGTGCCGTAGCGTTCGGTCTGGATCATGGTGGTGACCACGCCGCGCACCGATTCCAGGTCGACGCGATAGGCGAGATTGTCGAACGCCTGCTTGCGTTCCGACAGGAAGGAAAGCTCGATCGAGGTCAGCGTGAACTCCTCGCCCAGCTCGGGGTAGGCGCTGCCCAGTTCGCGCGCCACGCGGCCGAAAGCCGCATCGACGGTCAGGCCGGCCTCGGCGCAGATGACGAGGAGGTCGAGCGCGTCGGGCAGGCCCTTGCGGATTTCCGCGGTGCGCTTGCTCGCCTTGTTCGACAGGAAGATTTCGGGTGCCTTGTACCCGATGCCCACCGCCGCCGCGAGCGCGCCGAACCGCTTGAGATCGCCCCATTCGGGGAAGCTGTTGGCGACGTAGACGAAGGTGAAGACGAGCAGACCCAACGCGATCGGCAGCACCATGCGCGCGCCGATGACGAAAAAGGCGAGTTCGGCGTTGCGATAGCCCGCATGGGCCAGTTTCTGCCGGACCACCTGCAGCTGGCTTTGCTGCAGGACCTTCATCTTCTCCAGCGTCTCGCGCACCTTTTCCGTCTGGTCGGTGCGCTTGACCAGGCTCTGGCGCTTGCGGGCGGTGGATTTGACGATTCCCGATTTCAGCTCGTCGCGCCGGGCGTTGAGCGCGCGCAGGCGCTTTGCCATCGGGTTCTTCACGCTCATCGCGGTGTAGATCGCGAACAGCACCGCCAGCGCGGCGATCGCGGCCAGCACGGTGCCGGCGAAGATGACATCAACGCCGAGAAGCGTGGGACCGGTGGGGGAGGATAGGATCACGAGCGCCTCAGATCTCGAAATTGATCATCTTGGACATGATGAACACGCCGATGCCCATCCACACCATGCCGCCCAGGCCGGCGATGATCAGCCGGTCCTCGTAGAAGAACCCCTGCAGGTAATCGGGCTTCATGTAGTAGACCATCGCGAAGACGAGGAAGGGCAGGGCGCCCACGATGTAGGCGGATGCCTTCGATTCCGAGCTCATCGCCTTGATCTTCAGCTTCATCTGGCTGCGCTTGCGCAGCACGTCGGCGAGGTTGGACAGCGTTTCGGCCAGGTTGCCGCCCGTCTCGCGCTGGATGGCGAGCGAAATGCAGAAGAAATTGAATTCCGGAATGCCGAGCTTTTCCGCCGCGACCTGCAGCGCCTGGTCCATGGTGCGCCCGATGCGGATGCGCTCGCAGATGGCCTTGAATTCCTGTCCCACGGGGCCGGGCACTTCCCTGGCGACGACCTGCAGCGTCTCGGTGACGGGCAGGCCCGAGCGCAGGCCGCGGGTGAGGAGCTCGATCGCGTCGGGGAAGCGGGCGTTGAACTGCGCCGTGCGCTTCGTGATCAGCCGCCCGATATACCAGTGCGGCAGGCCGAACCCGGCGACGACCCCCACGAACAGGCCGAGCAGGAGCGCGCCCGATTTGAGATAGACCAGCCCGCAGATGACGATGGCGAGCAGGACGCAGGTGTTCATGTAGCCCGCGACCGACCAGCCCTTGCCCGTGCGATCGAGCCGGTTCTGGATTTGCTGCGTGCGGGTGGAATCGCCCGCGAAGATGCTTTTTTGCGTCCCGCGCGAGGCGATGGCCTTCTTCAACTGCGATTCGACCCGCGTTTCGGTGGTCTGGCTGTGGCGATAGCGGACCGATTCCAGCCGGCGCCGGCTTTCCTTGGCGGGCGAGGGCCCACCCAGCAGGGCGAAGGCGAGCAGGGCGATGGTCACCGCCCCGCCAGCCAACATCAGAAGGAAACCCGTGTCCACGTTTCGCGCGCTTTCCTGCTATCGGTCCCGGCGAGCCGCGCGCATCAGCGCGCCGCGCCCGCCGCGGCCTTCGCCTTGGGTTTCTTGCTGGACAGCAGTCCCTTGAGGTCGAGGCTGTCGAGCAGCGACTTCTTCTCCTTGCCGCCCCGCGCGACGGCGCCGTCGCCATCCTCCGTGCCGAGCGCGGCGATGCGATCGGCCAGTTCGCGGATGGTGACGCTCGCCTTGCTCGACGGCGCGGCGTGGGTCAGCACCCGGCCGAGCTTGGCCGCGTTCGACGCGGCCTTCGTGTCGAGCGGTACGACGAAGTCGATCCTGGTTTCGATCGAGGCCTCGAAATCGCTCTTGCTGATCTCCGCCATGGTGGGCTGCGCCTTGTTGGCGACGATCACCGGTTCGACGTGCGGGGCGTTGGTCTTCAGCCAGCTCAGGATGCGGATCGTGTCGCGCGCCGCCGCCAGCGTGATCTCGGTCGCGATCACCACCGTGTTCGCATCGTTGAGCAGATGCGGGAAATTGATCAGCATGTTGCGGGGCATGTCGATCACGGTCATGTCGAATGCGTGGCGGAACTCCTCCGCCAGCTGGACGAAGGCCGCACCGTCGGTCAGCAGGGGGGCATTGATCGGCGCCTCGGCCGACAGGATCGCCAGCTTCTCGTTCGCGCGGATCATCGCGCGTTCGATGAACAGGCCGTCGATGCGGCTCGGGTTCTCGATCGCGTCGGTCAGGCCGCGACCCGGTTCCAGGTCCAGCGTCAGCGCGCCGACCCCGAAATGGATGTCGAGGTCGAGCAGCGCGGTCGCGAGCTTGTGCTGTTCGCTGAATTCCCATGCGAGCGAGGTCGCAAGGGTGGATGCCCCCACGCCGCCGCGCGTGCCGATGACCACCGTGCCGATATGCTTGCGGCCCGTATCGCTCTCGCCCGCGCGCGGCGCGGCGAAGACTTCCTGCGCGCTCTCCAGCGCCTCGCGCATGGTCTTCACCGCCAGCGGCTTCAGCATGTAGTCGTGGATGCCGCTCGCCAGCAGGTCGCGATAGAGGCGCACGTCGTTGACCTGCCCCAGGGCGATCACGATCGTGCCCGGCTCGCACACCTCGGCCAGCGCGTTGATGTCGTTCACCGGGTCGCCGCATTCCGACAGGTCGACCAGCAGCATGTTGGGGCTCGCGGTGACGGACAGCGCCTGCACCGCGTCGCGCAGGCCGCCCTTGTGACACAGCTCCGGTGGCCAGCCCATCTCGCCGATCGCGGCGCGCACGGTATCGAGCGCGGCGTTGTCGCAGACATAGGCGCTCACCGGTGCGCGACTGCCGCTGTTCCAGGGTGCGTTCATGGTATCAGTTACCCCCAATGCCGGACGAGGAACCGCCGCCGCCCGATCCGGACGCGCTTGCGCCGCCGCCAGACTTGGCCGCCTGCTGGCTCTTCGCGACGGCGCGGCTGGCGCCGTAGACGAGGCGCTGATCGGTGCCGTCCTGACCGCGCACGAGGTCTTCGGGATTGGCGACCATGCCCGCAAGGTTGCTGTTGGTGGCGCAGCCGTAGTTCGAACTGTTGCCGTTCTTCGGGTTGAAGTCGGTCTTCACCGACCAGTCCGGGCACCCCGGGACGCTGGCGGTGGTCCGGGTCAGCACCACGCGCGCGGTACCCGGTTCGACATAGCCCGCCGTCACCGGCGCCCCTTCACTGAGGAGGATGCCGTGACGCGAGGCGAGCTGGGCGATGTCCTCGCGCGCAGCGGCGCTCATGCCCGGATCGTCGAGCGCGAGGCGATCGCCGTAATGCAGATCCATCGCCTCCAGCCAGCCGGCCAGGCGGCCGCGTTCGGCAGGCGACAGGCCCGACGGATCGGTGCGCAGGTCGAGGGTGTAATTGGTCCGTTCGACCACCGGCTGGTGGACCGAATAGAGGGTCGAATTGTCGGCCAGCTTGCCGCATCCGGCCAAGCCGGCACCCGCGAGGGCGGCGAGCAGTCCGGCAGTCAGGAACGTGGTCTTGGACATCGGGATCACTCCGCTCATTTCATGCTGAAGCCGGGGGCGGCGTCGGGATCGGGCTTACGATCGCCGATCACCTTGGCCATGTCCTGCGGGGCGTGGCGGCGCGGCGCCGGCTGGCTCGCGGGATCGAAGCCGGACACCGCGGGGGCCGGCGCGGTCGCATCGCGCTGCGTCGGGCCGGGGCGGGCCTCGCCCGTTACGCCCGCATTCTCGCGGAAGGCGAGATTGCGTTCGAGCTCGTTCGGGGCGTGCATTCCGTCGGTCGGCAGGACGATGTCCTTCGCATCGACAGGTTTGACCAGATAAGGCGTGACCACAATCACCAGCTCGGTCTCGCCGCGCCGGAAATCGCTCGACCGGAACAGGTTGCCCAGGACCGGCACGTCGCCCAGCCCGGGCGTCTTCTCGATCTGGTTCTGCATGTTGTTGCTCATCAGGCCGGCGATCATGAAGCTCTGGCCAGAGCCGAGCTCGATCGTGGTTTCGGCCCGGCGCGTCGTCAGCGCGGGCACCTGGAAGCCACCCAGCGTCACCGCGCCCTGCGACGACAGCTCCGACACTTCGGGGCGCACGCGGATGGAGATGCGTCCGTCGGCCAGCACGGTAGGCGTATATTCCAGGCTGACGCCGTATTTCTTGTATTCGATCGTCGTCTGCCCGAACCCCTGGTTGAGTGGGATCGGGAACTCGCCGCCCGCGAGGAACGTGGCTGTCTCGCCCGAGATGGCGGTGAGGTTGGGCGAGGACAGCGTCGAGATCAGGCCGAGCCGCTCGCCGAGGTCGAACGCCTGCGCGATGTCGAGACCGAACAGCTTGCCCGCGAGGTTGATCGCGGTCTGGCCGACATTGTTGCGCGCCACCGGAAAGGCGGTGCCGCCGACCAGGAACTGGCGCGTGACCGGATCGAAGGGGAGGATGACCGATCCAGCGGGCAGGCCGAACTGGGCGGAGGCATCGACCTGCGGCAGGTTGGAATAGTCGGGTGTGGTGATGGAGCCGTAGTCGCGACCGCGATTGATCCCGAACTTGAAGCCGCCGGTGGTGTCGCGCGTCTGCAGGTTGGAGCCGATCTCGCGCACCAGCGACCGGCTGACTTCCGCGAAGCGGACCTGCAGGTTGACTTGCAGCGGGGTTGCCATGCGAAGGCGGCTGATGACGTTGGCGTCCTTGCCCAGGAACGCGGTGACGAGGCGCTCCGCCTCCGCCACGTCGTCGGGCTGGTTGACCGTTCCCGTCAGCAGCACGGTATTGCTGCCGATATTGGCGGTTGAAATGCGCGCTTCGGGCATGGCGAGGGCGAGCATCTGGTCGATGCTGCCGATGTTGGAGCCGACCCGCACGTTCGCGGCCCAGATCACGCGGCCTTTCGCGTCGCTGGCATAGACGGTGGTTTCGCCGCCGGCCTTGCCCAGCAGATAGAGTTGGTTCTGCGACTTCACTTGGACGTCCGCGACCTCGTTGTCGGCGACGAAGACGTCCGCCATGTTCGACGGGATCGACACCAGCTCGCCGCGCCCGATCGACAGGGTGATGTCCTGCGTGGGGCGCACGATCGACTGGGCGTTGGCCAGCTGCGCGGGCATCGCGGCCAGCGGCAGCGCGGCGATGCCGAGCGCCAGGGCCTTGGCAAAAAGACGTGTCTTCATCGGTTTGCCTTTCGCGGCAGCCGTGGGGATGGGCGTGATGGGGAACATCGGGGGCCTCACTGGATGATGCGCCCGGATACGGCGTTGCCGGCATTGCGTGCGCCATTGGCGTTCATCTGGTTGAGCATTTCGACCATCGCGGCAGCGCGCGGGTCGGCGCCGGACGAGGCGGTGCTGCCGGGGGCCTTGGCCTGGCCGTTCCGATTGATTTCGACCGCGCTCGTCTCGGTGCCGCGCATCACCCGCACGATGGGGCCGGTCGGCTGGTTGGTCGCCGGACCCGGCAGCGGGATGTAGTTGCCCTGATCCTGTTGCGGCGCGGGGCGGCTGGCCCGCACGAGCGAGCGGTTCTGGAACCGCGAGACGTCGCCGCCGGTCGCGTAGCTGCTGCCCCCGTCGGTCGGGCGCGAGGCGGCGCGGCGCAGCAGGCGTTCCTCCTCCTCGGGGGTGGCGTTGTCGGGGATCTGGACGTCGCCTTCCGCGATCGCGCGTTCGAGGTCGTCCTGGTTGTCGGCCAGCGAGCGCAGCGACAGGCTGAGCGTACCGATGGTCTGTGCGACGGCGACCTTTTCCGCCATCTTGGGCGTGACTTCCAGCGTGACGGTGGTGAAGCCCGTGACTTCGGTCTTCCCGTCCTCGCCCTTGGTCGTCTCGGTCTTCTTGTCGGTGGCTAGCACGCGCAGGTTGCGCAGGAAGGTCTCGGTCGCATTGAGGCCGGTGCCTTCGCCTTCGCCGGCGATGGACTGCGTCACCATCAGGTCGACATGGTCGCCGGGGAACACGAACCCGCCCACGCCTGTCATGTCGGATACGGGGATCGTGACCGCGCGCATGCCGGGGGCGAGCGCCGCGGCCAGGAAGCCGCGATCGCCCGGGCTCACCAGCGCGCCCTGCGTCACCGGCTCGCCGGCCGTGATCGGCAGGCGCACGACGGTGCCCAGCAGCTTGTCGATGTCGGTCTGGCCTTCGATGAAATAGGCGTCCTTCGTCAGCTCGTCGGGCCATTTCTGGTATCCGATCGCATCGGCCGTGATGATCGTGCCCGCGGGCAGGGCCCGCTGGGCCACCAGCACGCGGGTGCCTAACTGCTCGGCGGGGACGGCGCCCGCCTGCGGCGCGCTCGACCCTGCGATCATGGTCCGCGCGGCAAGGGCGGTGATCACCGCCACGAACAGCGCGCCGACGATCAAAATCAGTTTCTTCCGGTCCATGGCTGTTGAAGGCCCCCTAAACGCCCGGCCCGTTTCGGGTCCGGTTCACCCGTTCGACTACGACGATAATGGTTAAAAAGGAGTTCACCCGAAGAAGTGCGCAAATCCGGGCAGGCGCAGATAGTTGGCGCCGACGATCCACAGCGCGGCGGTCGAAATCGCGACGCCGTAAGGCACGGCGAGCCGGTCCTTGCGGCGCCGGGTCACGTGCCAGACGCCGAAGACGACCGTCAGCACGCCGCCCAGGATCGCCATCAGCACGATCAGTTGCAGGAACAGCGCGGGCGCGATCCACAGCGCCAGCGCGGTCAGGAGCTTCACGTCGCCGCCGCCCATCGCGCGCATGGCGAACAGGGCGGCGGTGACGGCGAAAGTGAGGGCGGCGATGCCCAGTTGCCAAGCGACGCCCGGCCACAGCGACAACCCGCCGCTCCACCAGAACAGCGGCGCGGCGAGCGCGATGGCGATGGTGAGCCGGTTCTCGATCCGGCGATGGCGCAGATCGGTGTAGGCGGCATAGAGCAGCGCGATTGCAAGTGCCGCCAGCAGGCCGTAGTGGAACGTGTCGTGCGGCATGAAGCCCTATCCCCCCGCGTGGATTGTTCCGGGCGGTGCTACAGGGCAGGGCTTACCAAACAGTAACCACGTTTTTCCGGCAGGGGTGCACCATGGTCGACACCGGACAGGCGAAACGCGGGGACGCCATCCGCCGCTCCATCCCGGGCGAGGCGCGCGAGAGCCATTGGGAGGCGCCGGGCGGGGCGCAGGTGCGACGGATCGACTGGGAAGCGGCGGCGGCGCCGCGCGGGTCCATCCTGTTCCTGCCGGGACGCGGCGATTTCTACGAAAAGTACCTTGAAAGCCTGGGCGAATGGCATGCCGCCGGGTGGCACGTCACCGCCTCCGACTGGCGTGGGCAGGCAGGATCGGGGCGCCTCGGCACCGATCCACTGACCGGGCACGTCGCCGATTTTGCCGACTGGGTCGGCGATCTTGCCGGACTATGGAGCCGCTGGCGCGAGGAAACGCCGGGCCCGCACGTGCTGATCGGCCATTCGATGGGCGGCCATCTGGCCCTGCGGGCGGTGGTGGAAAAGGCGGTCGATCCGGCCGCGCTGGTGCTGTCCGCTCCGATGCTCGGCTTCGTCGGCCAGCCGCTGCCGCCCGCCGCCATGCATGCCATCGCGCGGGTGATGCGCATGCTGGGCGACCCGCGCCGCCCGGCGTGGAAATGGAGCGAGAAGCCCGGCGCCCTGCCGACCTCGCGCGCGAGCCTGCTGACCCATGACGAGGCGCGCTATGCCGACGAGCTGTTCTGGCGCGAGAAGCGGCCCGAGCTGGCGATGGGACCGGGCAGCTGGGGCTGGGTGGAACGGGCGATGGCGTCCATGCGCGCGCTGTCCGCGCCCGGCGTTCTGGAGGCGGTGGAGACGCCGACCCTGCTGATCGGCACGCGGATCGACCGCCTGGTGGCGTGGAGCGCGATCGAGGCGGCGGCGCGGCGCCTGCCGCATGCCGAACTCGTCGCCTTCGGGGCGGAGGCGCATCACGAAATCCTGCGGGAGGTCGACCCGGTGCGCGCGCGCGCGATGGCGAGCATCGCCGATTTCCTCGCCCGCGAAGCTCCTGCGCAGTCGCAAGAGCGAGCCATTGGCTGACCGGATCCACGATATTGCGATCATTGGGGCGGGCATGGCGGGTGCGAGCCTCGCCGCCGAATGCGCGCGCCATGCCGACGTGCTGCTGCTGGAGGGGGAGGACCGGCCCGGCTACCATACCACGGGCCGCTCCGCCGCGTTCTGGGAAGAATGCTATGGCGGCCCGGCCATCGTCCCCCTGACGCTGGCCTCAGGGCCCTATCTGCGCGAGGGCGGCTTCCTGCGCCGCCGCGGCGCGCTGACGATCGGGCGCACCGCGGATGCCGCCGCCGTGGATGCCTTCGTCGCCCGGTTCGCGGACACCGGCGTGACGCTGGAGCGCGTGGGCCCGGTGGCGATGCGAGAGCGGCTCGCCAATCTGCGGCCCGACTGGACCGAGGCGGTGTGGCAGCCGCTCTGCGCCGATATCGACGTCGCGGGTCTGCACCAGCATTACCTGCACCGCGCGGCCAAGGCGGGCGTCACCCCCGTCTGCCGCGCACGAATCGCGACGATTGCGCGCGAGGGCGGCCACTGGCGGATCGCGGACGAGCAGGGGCGGGCCTGGCACGCGCGCACGCTGGTCGACGCGGCGGGGGCGTGGGCCGATACCATCGCGGGGCTGGCCGGGGCGCGCCCTTTGGGCATCCAGCCGCTCCGCCGCACGGTCGCGCAGGTCGTGACCGATCCCCTGCCCGACCCCGAAGCGCCCCTCGTCCTCGACGTGAACGGGCGGTTCTATTTCAAGCCCGAAAGCGGCCGCTTGTGGCTCAGCCCGCACGACGAGGTTCCTTCCCCCCCGGTCGACGCCGCGCCGGAGGAACTGGCGGTCGCGGAGGCGATCGAGCGGTACCGTTCGGTCATCGACGCAGAGGTCGTGCGGGTGGAGCGGCGCTGGGCGGGCCTGCGCAGCTTTTCCCCCGACCGCTCCCCCGTCTATGGCTGGGACCCGGGGGTGGAGGGCTTCTTCTGGTTCGCGGGGCAGGGCGGTTACGGCATCCAGACCGCCCCGGCGGGGGCCCGGCTGGCGAGCCAGATCCTGCTCGGCCTGCCGCGCGACGCGATGACGGCGGGAATCGACGCGGCGATCTACGATCCGGCGCGCTACACCGCCTGAACGCTAGCGCGCGCGTGCGAACTCGCTCGCGGCATCGCTGGCGAGCTGGTCGACCCGCTCGTTCTCCGGATGGCCGGAATGCCCGCGGACCCATTCCCAGCGGATCAGGTGCGGCCCCGCGGCGCGGATCAGCTCGTGCCACAGATCGTCGTTGCGCACCGGCTTCTTGCTGGCGTTGACCCAGCCACGCTTCTGCCAGCCGTGGATCCACTTGGTCATGCCGTCGACGACGTAGCGGCTGTCGGTGTGCAGCGTCACCTCGCACGGCTCGATCAGCGCATCCAGCGCGCGGATGACGGCGGTCATTTCCATACGATTGTTGGTGGTCGCCGGTTCGCCGCCCGCCAGTTCCTTCTCGTGCTGGCCCATGCGCAGCAGCACGCCCCAGCCGCCGGGGCCGGGGTTGCCCTTGCACGCCCCGTCGGTGAAGATATCGACTTTCTTCATAGCGCGAACGCCTCTGCCCCCGTCTCTCGGTAAAAGACCAGCCTGCGGGCGAAGTCCATGGGATCCTTGCGCGTTACCATGGCGTCGGCCGGCGTGAAGAGCCAGTCCCACGCGCGTGTCGCGATGAAACGGATCGCCGCCGCGCGCCCCAGCAGCGGGAGGGCGGCGATTTCCGCCGGTTCGAAGGCGCGCACGCCGCCATAGCCTTCGGCCAGGCCGCGCGCGATGGCGGGGCGGAACGTCCCACCCGCATCGAACGCCCACGCGGCATGCAGGATCGCGAAATCGAACGCGAGCAGGTCCTCGCAGGCGAAATAGAAGTCGATCAGGCCGCGCACGTCGCCGTCCAGCATCAGCACGTTGTCGGGGAAGAGGTCCGCGTGGATGATGCCGCGCGGGCAGCCGCTGGGCCAATCGCGCGCCAGCGCCTCCAGCTCCGGGCCCAGCAGCGGGGCGAGCGCCGGGTCGATGCGGTCGAGACCGGCGGGCGTGCACTCGTCCAGCAAGTGCCGCCAGCGTGCCAGATCCATCCCGTTGCGCCGCGTCTGCGGGAAATCGGCGGCATCGGCGTGGAGCCGCGCCATGGCAGCCCCCACGGCCCGGGCCTGTTCGGGCGAGGGCGTATCGGGCGCGATGCCGGGCAGGTATTCGATCAGCGCGGCGGGCTTGCCCCGGATGGTGCGCAGCGCGCGGCCCTCGCGATCGTGGATCACGCGCGGGACCGGGCCGCCTTTCGCCGCGAGATGGTCCATCAGGCCGAGGAAGAAGGGCAGGTCCGCGCTGTCGGTGCGGCTTTCGTAGATCGTCAGGATATAGCTGGCGCGGCTGGTCTCGATCAGCCAGTTGGAGTTGGACACCCCTTCCGCGATACCCTTCACCGATCGCAGGGCGCCGACCGGATACCGGGCGATGAAGCCTGCCAGTTCGTCGCTGGCGAGGTGGGTATAGACGGCCATGACCCGGCGGTTTCGCTCAGTCGGTCAGCTCGCGCGGCAGCTTGAAGACCATGTTCTCTTCCGCACTTACCAGCGTGCGTTCTTCCACGGTCCGCCATTCGCCCAGCCTGTCGACGACCTCGCGCACCAGTTTCTCGGGCGCGGAGGCACCGGCGGTCAGGCCAATCGTGCCGACCCCGTCCAGCCAGGCCGGATCGATCTCGTCCGCGCGCTGGATCAGACGCGCAGGGGTACCCAGCCGCTCCGCCACTTCGACCAGGCGGACCGAATTGGAGGAGTTGGGCGCGCCGATCACCAGCACCAGGTCGCTGCCGGGCGCGATCTTTTTCACCGCGGCCTGCCGGTTGGACGTGGCGTAGCAGATATCCTCCGCCTTGGGCCCGACGATCTGGGGGAAGCGCCGCTCCAGCGCGGCGACGATCTCCGCCGTGTCGTCGACCGACAGCGTCGTCTGCGTCAGGTAGGACAGCGCCTCGTCCGGGCCGAAGGTCAGCGCGGCGACGTCCTCGACCGATTCGACCAGGGTCATCTGGCCCGGTTCGACCTGGCCCATGGTCCCGATGACTTCGGGATGCCCCTGATGGCCGATGAAGACGATGTGCTGCCCCTTCTCGATCTGGCGCCCCGCCTGACGGTGCACCTTGCTGACCAGCGGGCAGGTCGCATCGACGTACAGAAGCTCCCGCCGACGGGCTTCGGCGGGTACAGATTTGGGTACACCGTGCGCGCTGAACACCACGTGCGCACCGTCGGGAACCTCGTCCAGTTCCTCCACGAAGACCGCGCCCTTTTCCTTCAGCGTCTCGACCACGTATTTGTTGTGGACGATCTCGTGCCGGACATAGACCGGTGCGCCGTAGCGTTCGAGCGCCCGTTCCACGATCTCGATCGCGCGATCGACCCCGGCGCAGAAACCGCGCGGGGCCGCGATGAGCAGTTGCAGGCCGGGTTTCGCCTCGCCTGCCGGCGTAGCTGGAAAGGGGGCGTTCATGCCTGCGCCTCTAGCGCTTTCGGCCGCGGCCCGCTAGGGCACGCGGGCATATTCGCCATCGAGGGATTTGAAGGCACACGATGAAAGCATCCGCACGCATCCTCCCCGCTCTTGTCGCGCTCGCCGCGCTGGCCGGCTGTTCGCGCGAAGGCGAACTGGTCGTGGCGGAGGGCGTCGGCGTGCGCGCGACGCGCACCGCCTGCCCGGCCATCGGGGTGCCGCAATATACCGGCGACATCACCACGTTCCGTAGCCCCGGTTCGACTCTCGCCTCCGATCTCGATGTGACGGCGGCGCTCACCAACGTGCGCAGCACCTGCGACGAGACGGCGGGCGAGAAGATCTACGCCAACGCCTCGTTCGACGTGCTGGCCAGCCGGATGGACACGCGCGGGGCGCGCACCGTGGAGCTGCCGTTCTTCGTTACCGTGCTGCGTGGTGGCAGCTCCGTCGTCAGCAAGCGCGTCGGCACCGTGTCGGTCCAGTTCGCCGATGGCGAGGCCCGCGCGCGGGCGAGCGCCCAGGCCGGCGCCTATATCGATCGCGCGGCGGCGACGCTGCCCGACGACATTCGCGCCAAGATCACGCGCGAGCGCAAGGCGGGCGATCCCGACGCCGCGCTCGATCCGCTGGCCGATCCCGAAGTACGCGCCGCGCTGCAGCGGGCGAATTTCGAGCTGCTGGTCGGCTTCCAGCTGACCGAGGCCCAGCTCGCTTACAACGCCACGCGCTAGGGGTTGCGCCCGCGCCACCCGCGCGGGCTCCCCCTTGCAATCGGGCGGTCCCTTCGCAAAGGCGACGGGGCCCCTTCAGAACCGCCTGCACCCGCCCTTTAGCGGGGGCAGGCGCCAGCCATGCGATACCAGACCATGTCCCAGCCCCAGACCCTCCACGCCGCCTTCGCCGAACGGATCGGCGCCGTTCTTTCCGCCCTAGAGATGGAGGGCGCGCTGCCCCCCGGCGCCCCGCGGGCGGGCGTCACGGTGGAACCGCCGCGCGACCCCGCGCATGGCGACCTTGCGACCAATGCCGCGATGGTGCTGGCCAAGCAGGCGAAGACCAACCCGCGCGCCCTCGCGGAAAAGATCGTGGAGCACCTGACGCGCGAACCCGACGTCGAAAGCGCCGACATCGCCGGGCCGGGCTTCATCAACCTGCGCCTGTCGAACCGGGTCTGGCTGGCGGAGCTGCGCGCGATCGCCGCGCAGGGGCCGGATTACGGCCGCTCGCACATGGGCGAAGGCAAGCGGGTCAATATCGAATACGTCTCGGCCAACCCCACCGGTCCCATGCACATGGGTCACTGCCGCGGGGCGGTGGTGGGCGATGCGCTGGCCAGCCTGCTCGAACATGCCGGGCACACGGTCGTGCGCGAATACTACGTCAACGATGCGGGCGCGCAGGTCGATGTGCTCGCACGCTCGACCCACCTGCGGTATCGCGAGGCGCTTGGCGAGGATATCGGCACCATCCCCGAGGGGCTCTATCCCGGCGACTATCTGAAGCCCGTGGGCGCGGTGCTGGCGCGCGAATATGGCGATCGCTACGTCGATGCGCCGGAAAGCGAATGGCTGGTCCCCTTCCGCAAGACCGCGGTCGCGGCGATGATGGACATGATCCGCGCCGACCTGGAAACGCTGGGCATCCGCCACGACGTCTTCGCATCGGAAGCGGAACTGCAGGCGGCGGGCAAGCCGGAGGAGGCGGAGCGGCGCCTGCGCGCAGGCGATCTCGTCTATGACGGCATGCTGGAAGCGCCCAAGGGCAAGACGCCCGAGGATTGGGAGCCGGTCGAGCTGCCGCTGTTCCGCTCCACCAGATATGGCGACGATCAGGACCGGCCGATCCGCAAGAGCGACGGCAAATGGACCTATTTCGGCGCCGACCTCGCCTATCACATGCAGAAGGCGGAAGGCGCCGATGCGCTGATCGACATCTGGGGCGCCGACCACGCGGGCACGGTGAAGCGGATCAAGGCCGCCGTCGCTGCGCTGTCCGAACAGGCGGGCGAGCCGATCCCGTTCGATGTGAAGCTGGTCCAGATGGTCCAGCTGCTGCGCAACGGCGAGCCGGTCAAAATGTCCAAGCGCTCGGGCAATTTCGTGACGCTTGCCGAAGTGGTCGAGGAAGTGGGCAAGGACGTGGTGCGCTTCACCATGCTGACCCGCAAGCCCGAGGCGCAGATGGATTTCGACTTCGCCAAGGTGGTGGAGACGAGCAAGGACAACCCCGTCTTCTACGTCCAGTATGCCCATGCCAGGATCAGTTCGACCCTGCGCAAGGGCCGGGCGGAGGGGCTGGAGCCGTCGGACGAGGCGATAGACCGGCTGGGCGAGGACGAGTTCGCGCTGGTGCGCATGGCGGCGCAGTATCCGCGCATCGTGGAAGCCGCGGCCGCCGCGCGCGAACCGCACCGGATCGCGTTCTATCTCTATGATCTCGCGGGGGCTTTCCACGCCTTCTGGAACGCCGGCAACGACGATCCGGCAAAGCGCGTCATCCTGGCACAGGACGCCGCGCTCAGCACGGCGAGACTTTTCCTCGTCGCGCGGATCGGGCAGGTAATCCGCAATGGCCTCGCCCTGCTGGGCGTGGAGGCCGTGGAGGAGATGTAAACGTGGCCGACGATCGCACGCGCGACGACGAGGAATACCAGACCGCCTACGAGCGGTTGCACGAGGATGCGGACGGGTCCGAGACGCTGGCGCTGGACGAAGACGAATCGCTCCCGTGGCTCGAATCGTCCGACTATGCCGAGGGGCAGGGGTCGGATACGGGACGGATCGCGGGCTTCGCCCTGCTGGGTGTGATCGCGCTGGCGCTGATCGTCGGCGCGATATGGTTCCTTTCGCGGCCCGGCCCCGATGCGGAACTGGCCGGGGACGGCAGCGCGATCACCGCGCCCGATGGGGCTTACAAGGAAAAGCCCGAGGATGCGGGCGGACGGGAATTCGCCAATACCGGCGACGTCGCGCCCGCGGTCGGTCAGGGCAAGACGCGCGAGGCACGCATTGCGGACGAGAAGGCAGCACCCACGCCCGCGAAGCCGACCGCTACGGCCCCTGCGGACAAGGCCGACGGCGAGAAGCAGGCCCAGCCATCCGCCCCCGCCGCGAGCGGCGTGGCGGTGCAGGTCGGCGCCTATTCCGATCGCGCCCGGGCGGAGAAAGGCTGGCAGCAGCTCAACGCGCAGACGGAGAAGCTTTCGGGCGTCTCGCACCGCGTGGTCGAGGGCACGGTGGACAACGCCACCGTCTATCGGCTGCAGGCGATGGCGGGCAGCCGCTCGGCCGCCAGTGCGTTGTGCACCGCACTGAAGGCCGACGGGGTTGCCTGCCAGGTGAAATAGGACCCCGCCGCCCCGGCGCTGTCCACGGCGAAAGCGCGCGGCGACTTGTCGCCGCGCGGCTTTCTTGCAAATCCTGCATCCTATGACGCCTGCGATCTTCGGCCTTTCGGGCCCCGAACTGACGCCCGACGAGCGCGCCTTCTTCCGCGAGGCGGACCCGGTCGGCTACATCCTGTTTGCCCGCAACTGCGTCGATCCCGACCAGGTGCGTCGCCTGACCGACGACCTGCGCGCGATCCACGGGCGCGATCGCCTGCTGGTTTCGATCGACCAGGAAGGCGGGCGGGTACAGCGCATGAAGCCGCCGGGTTGGACGCGCTATCCGGCGGGGGAGGCCTTCGCGCGTCTCTACGATATTGCACCCGCCTCCGCGATCGAGGCGATCCGCGTCAATGCGGAGGCGATGGGGCAGGAACTGGCCGCGGCCGGGATCACGGTCGACTATCACGCGCCGTTCGACGTGCGCCGCCCGGAAACCGACGACGTGATCGGCGACCGCGCGCTGGGCGCCGAACCGATGCAGGTCGCGGCGCTCGGCCGCGCGTTGCTGGAGGGGCTCGGCCGGGCAGGCGTGACCGGGTGCCTGAAGCACATGCCGGGCCATGGCCGGGCCACCGCCGACACGCACAAGGAACTGCCCACGGTGACCGCCAGCGCGGAAGAACTGGAGGCGGACATCGCCCCCTTCCGCCGGCTTGCCGAAACGCCGATCGGAATGAGCGCGCATATCGTATTCACCGCCTGGGATGCCGAGCACCCGGCGACTCTGTCGGAGACGGTGATCCGCGATGTCGTCCGCGCGCGCATCGGGTTCGACGGTCTGCTGCTGACCGACGATATCGACATGCAGGCGCTTTCGGGCTCGGTTCCAGAACGGGCGGAGCGCGCGCTTGGTGCCGGGTGCGACGTCGTCCTCAATTGCTGGGCGAAGATGGACGACATGACCGCCATCGCAAACCGCTGTCCCGCCCTGACGGACGCGGGTGCGAAGCGACTCGCAGCCGCACTCGCGAACGCTGACGCGGCGCCCGACCGGCCCGATGCCGCGACCTTGCTGGCGAAGCGCGACGCCCTGTTTGCCGCGGCCGGTCTCGCCGCGTGACCGAAGCCGGCCTCGCCGGGAGTGCCGCCTCTGCGCCTGCGGAGGATGGCGACTGGGCGGGCGTCGCCGCGCCCGGGGCGGCGGGCGAAGAAAAATTGTACCTGGCGCTCGACGGATGGGAGGGGCCGCTCGACCTGCTGCTCGACCTCGCGCGGCGCCAGAAAGTGGACCTGCGCAAGATCTCGATCCTGGCGCTGGTCGACCAGTATCTCGACTATGTCGAGGAGGCCGAGGCGCTGAAGCTGGAACTGGCGGCGGATTACCTGGTCATGGCGGCGTGGCTCGCCTTCCTGAAATCGGCCCTCCTGCTGCCGAAGGAGGAGCAGGAGGATCCGAGCCCCGAGGAACTGGCGCTGCGGCTGCAATTGCGGCTGCAGCGGCTGGGTGCGATGCGCGAGGCGGCGGCGCGGCTGATGGGGCGCGACCGGATCGGGCGCGACGTCTTCCTGCGCGGCGCGCCCGAAGGGCTGCGGATCGACCGCCGCACCCGCTGGAAGGCGGACTGGTTCGAACTGATCCAGGCCTATGGCCGGGTCAAGGCACGCACCGCGCCTGCTGTGCACATGGTGCGGGAGCGGCCGGTGATGACGCTCGACAGTGCGCTGGAACGGGTGTCGAACATGCTCGGAGTGACGCTCGACTGGATGGAATTGCGCGAGTTCCTGCCCGCCCATGCCGAACCGCGGCTGCGCCGGTCGGCGCTGGCCTCCAGCTTCGTCGCGGCGCTCGAACTCGCGCGCCTCGGCCGTGCGGAGCTTGCGCAGGACGAGATTTTCGGCCCGCTTCGCCTGCGCAGGGCGCGGCCATGACCGACAACACGCTGGCCCACGCGATCGAGGCGACACTGTTCGCGGCCGAGGAGCCGATGTCGGCGGAGGCACTGGCGACGCATCTGGGGGACGCCGAACCGGCGGCGGTGCGCGAGGCGCTGCGCGAACTGGCGCTGGTTTACTCAGGGCGGGGCATCAGGCTGGTGGAGCGCGGCAGGCGCTGGCATTTCGAAACCGCGCCCGAATTCGCCTATCTCCTGCGCCGCGAGCGCGAGCAGGCCCGGCGGCTCAGCCGTGCCGCGACCGAGGTGCTGGCGATCGTCGCCTATCACGAACCGGTCAGCCGGGCAGAAATCGAATCGATTCGCGGGGTCCAGACGGCCAAGGGGACGCTGGACGTGCTGATGGAGGCGGGCTGGGTTAGGATCGCCGGACGGCGCGAGGTGCCGGGCCGCCCCGTAATCTACGCCACCACGCCCGATTTCCTCGACCATTTCGGCCTCGAAAGTCGCCGCGACCTGCCCGGGATCGAGGATCTGCGCGTCGCCGGGCTGCTCGATCCCGTGGACGATGCGTTCGAGGCGCTGACGGGGGCGGGGGATGGCGGCGAGGAGAGTGAGGATGGGGCCGATCCGCGATGATCGCTGGCCCTCGGCTGCGCGACGCTCTATATCGGGCCCTCAACGCTAACCAAGAGATTTTCCAATGAGCCTCGGCCCCTGGCAGCTAATCATCATCGCCATCGTCATCCTGGTCCTGTTCGGACGCGGACGCATTTCCGAAATGATGGGCGATTTCGGGAAGGGCATCAAAAGCTTCAAGGAAGGCATGAACGAGGAAGACGGCCCCGGCCGCTCCTCCACGCAGAACAGCCGCATCGAAGGGCCGCGCCACGAAGCGAAGCCCGCCGACGTCGCGGCGCAGGATCCGCAGCCGGGCGAGCGGACCGACAAGCAGGGCTGACGCCCGGAAGGCTGGACCTTAAATGTTCGACATCGGTGCCAGCGAGTTGCTGGTCATCGCCATCGTGGCGATCCTGGTGATCGGCCCGAAGGACATGCCGCTCGCGCTGCGCACCGCCGGTCGCTGGATCGGCAAGATGCGGCGTATCTCCGCGCATTTCCGCAGTGGCATCGACGCGATGGTGCGCGAGGCGGAGATGGAGGAGATGGATCGCAAGTGGCGCGAGCAGAACGAGGCGATCATGGCGCGCTATCCAGCGGATCAGATGACGCCGCTGGAGGCGCCGGGGAGCGCCGAGAGCGCCGCCGCGCCGCCCCCGGCGGAGCCGCCGCGCAGCGAGGAGCCCGCTGCTGGCACAGGAGAGACCGACCTCGATCGCAGCACGGCGGACGGGCCGCCGGAAAAGCCCGCGCGGGATGCCTGACGTGGGATTGAAGTTGCGCGATATCGACGACACGCAGGCGCCGCTACTCGATCACCTGATCGAGCTGCGCACCCGGTTGATGCGCGGGCTGGCGGCGCTGGTCGTCGCGTTCGGGGTGTGCCTGTATTTCGCGGACGACATCCTCGGCTTTCTTGCCCGGCCGCTGCTGGAGGCGTTTCCGCCGGGGCAGGGGCGTCTGATCTACACCAAGCTTTACGAGGTGTTCTTCGTGGAGCTGAAGGTGGCGCTGTTTTCCGCCTTCTTCCTCAGCTTCCCGATCATCGCCAACCAGATCTGGGCGTTCGTGGCACCCGGGCTCTACGCGAAGGAGAAGAAGGCTTTCCTGCCCTTCATCGTCGCCACGCCGATCCTGTTCATCGCGGGCGGATCGCTTGCCTATTTCGTGGTCATGCCGACGGCATTCCGCTGGTTCCTCGGCTTCGAAGGAACCGCCGGGGGCATCAGTATCGAGGCGTTGCCGAGCGCGGGCGATTACCTGAGCCTGGTGATGCAGTTCATCCTGGCATTCGGGGTGAGCTTCCTGCTGCCGGTGCTGCTGCTGTTGCTGCACCGCGCCGGGCTGGTCGACCGCAAGCAGCTCGCGTCCTACCGCCGCTACGTGATGGTCGCGGTGGTGACGATCGCGGCGATCGTGACTCCGCCCGATCCGGGCTCGCAACTGATCCTTGCGGTGCCGCTCTATCTCTTGTTCGAAGGTTCGCTGCTGATCATGCGGGTGAGCGAACGGCGCGAGCGTTCCGGTTCCGATGAAACCGCGGTGGAGACGTCGTCTTCGGCGGAATGAATCGGAGCGGCAGCGCCGTCCAAGTGGCCTCGCAGGAATGTAGGACTGCGTAGTGGGCCATGTCGCCCGCTGCGCGCACGGCACCAACGCGCACCCCGAAGCGAGGCCGCGTCTGTCTATCCGATCCTCTTGGGAGCTAACTGCCTTGGCCATACCCGGGAGGATGGGTTTTGCGCGCCGTCGCACCACAATGCGGCCCAGATCTCGCGCGCGCATACGAAAAGGGCGGGACCGTTCGGTCCCGCCCTCGACGCGTCAATCTCTAGGAGATTAGAAGCTGACCGGATCTTCGTTGTCGCCGTCGGCGGCGATGATGATGCCACCGATGATCGCGGCAACGGCCAGGATGCCAATGATGAGACCGGCGCCGCCGATCATGTCGTTCTCGCCTTCGACCGGAGCGGCCTGACGCGGGGTTTCGGCCTGCGCCATGGTCGGCACGGCAACGAGGGCCAGCGCGGTTGCGGCGGCGGTAGCAATACGGCTCTTCATAAACATCTCCGAGGTTTCAACTAAAACTTCAATGTCGCTTCTAAATGGCTGTCCGGACCAATTCAACCCCGAAACCCTTAAAGTACGCGGAGTTGCACAATTACATCAGACCGGTCGATCCATCATCCTTTACCGTTCGCCACCTGCCCCGATCGGGTCAACCGACACCGGTATTGAGGGTTCCAACGGCGACCGACCTGCATCCGTTCCCGAAAAAAGTCCGGCTCGCCGCGAGTGCATCCATTGCCGACAATGGTTGCCATCGGGTTACCGCGTACCGGATTGCGGCGTGGTTGCGTCGTCCTGTGCGGCGGAATGCACTTTCTTTCCGGCGAGCCACGTTTCGAGCACCCGAGTGTCGCGCAGTTCGGAAGGCGTCGCCAGCAGCGGATCGCGGTCGACGACGATGAAATCCGCCTGTTCCCCGCGAACGAGTTTCCCGAACCGCCCGTCCGCGAATCCGGCGAAGGCGGCGTCCGAGGTAAAGGCGGTCCACGCGGCCTCGCGACCGATTCGTTCGTCCGGCAGCCAGCCGCCGAAGGGCTGGCCCTTCGCATCCTCGCGGGTCATCGCCGCGGCCCAGCCGGCGAAGGGATCGGGTGCCTCCACCGGCGCATCGGAGCCGAAGGCGAGCGTCGCGCCCGCATTCGCCAGGCTTTTCCATGCGTAGGCGCCCGCCAGCCGGTCGGGTCCCAGCCGCGCCTCCGCCATCAGGCGATCGGACGGTTGGTGGGTCGGTTGCATCGACGCGATCGTACCGTGCTTGCCGAAGGCGGCGAAATCGGTCGGATCGACGATCTGGGCGTGCTCGACGCGCCAGCGCCGGTCGCCGGTGTAGGTCTGGGCCAGTTCATCGATCGCCAGCAGCGCCTCGCGGTTCGCGGCATCCCCGATGGCGTGGATTGCGACCTGGAACCCGTCCATGGAGGCGCGGCTCATCAGGTTGCGCAATTGCGCCGGAGTCAGCAGCGGCAGCCCGCGATTGCCCGCATCGTCGGCGTAATCGTCCAGCAACCAGGCCCCGCGAGAGCCCAGCGCACCATCGAGATAGAGCTTGATCCCGCCCATGCGCAGGCGGTCGCCATACAGCCACGGGGTGGGGTGAGGGCCCGCGATCGTCTCGAGCGCGTCGAGTCCCAGCGCATAGCCCATGATGCGCAGGTTCAGCCGCCCTTCGTCCCCGGCGCGGCGGAACGCCTGCCACGCGGGAATCTCGGTACCCATGTCGGCGACCGCGGTGATGCCGTTGGCGAGCAGCAGCTTCTGCGCTTCGCCGAAGGCGATGTCGTAATCGAGCGGGCGCGGGGCCGGCACCGCCGCGCGGACCAGCGGTACCGCCGCATCGACGAACACACCGGCCGGCGCCCGCGACCCTGCCCCGCGCTCTATCCGTCCGCCCTTGGGATCGGGCGTCTTCGCAGTGATCTGCGCCCGTTGTAGCGCGAGCGAGTTCGCCCATGCCGCGTGGCCGTCCACCCGCTCCAGCAGCACCGGGCGATCCGCTACCGCCTGGTCCAGTTCGGCGGCGGTGGGAAAGCGGCCCAGCCCCCATTTTTCCTGGTTCCAGCCGCGGCCCAGGATCCATGGGCGATCGGGATGGGCCTGGGCGAAGGCGCGGATGCGGGTCAGCGCATCGGCCAGCGAGGTGGTGTCCGACAGATCGAGTTCGAGCTGCGCGAAACCGAGTTCCATGACGTGAAGATGCGCATCGATCATGCCCGGCAGCACGATGCGACCGCCGCCATCGGTGCGGAAGGTGGTACGCGGACGCTTGTCCCCGCGATGCAGCACCTCGCGGATGTGGCCCCCATCGTCGATCCACAGCCCGGTGAAGCGATCCACCTTTCCATCTTCGTCCAGCCGGATGCCCTCGATATTGTCGATCAGCACATCGGCGGCGGCAGGCGCGGCGAGGGTGAGGGCCGCGATGGCGGCGAGGATGGCGCGCACGAAGGCGGCGCGCATGAATGATGGACCCGTTTTCGTCATGACGGGCGGCGTACCGTGCCGGCGGGTCCGTGCCAATGCCGTTTGCAGCATGGCGCGCATGATCCTAAGGGCGGGCCATGAGCAGGACCGATCCCCAAACCGACACCCCCGGCGTGGACGCGCTGACGATCGACGACATCCGCGCGGCGGCAGAGCGGATCAGGGGCGCGGTCGTGCGGACGCCGACCATGCACTCGATCACGCTGTCGAAGATCACCGGGGCGGAGATCTGGCTGAAGTTCGAAAATCTCCAGTTCACGGCGGCGTACAAGGAACGCGGCGCGCTCAACGCCTTGCTCCTTCTGGACGAGGAAAAGCGCCAGCGCGGCGTGATTGCGGCTTCGGCCGGGAACCACAGCCAAGGTCTTTCTTATCACGGCACCCGGCTGGGCGTGCCGGTCACCATCGTCATGCCGCGCAGCACGCCGGTGGTGAAGGTGATGCAGACCGAAAGCGTCGGCGGCACCGTAGTGCTGGAAGGCGAAACCTTCGACGAGGCATACGAGCACGCGCGCCAGCTGGAGCGGGAGCGGGGCCTTACATTCGTGCATCCCTTCGACGATCCCGATGTCGCGGCGGGGGCAGGCACGGTCGCGCTCGAAATGCTGGAGGATGCGCCGGACCTCGATTGCATGGTCACCCCGATCGGGGGCGGCGGCCTGATGTCCGGCATGTCCACCGTGGCCCGCGCGCTGAAGCCCGACATGATGATCGTCGGCGTCGAATCGGCGCTCTACCCGTCCATGCATTCGCGCGTGAAAGGGCTGGAGGAGGAATGCGGCGGCGATACCCTGGCGGAAGGGATCGCGGTCAAGGCGCCCGGCGCCTTCACCTCGCAGGTCATCGCCAAGAATGTCGACGAGATCCTGCTGGTCGACGAACCTGCGCTGGAAAATGCGGTCTCGCTGCTGCTGCAGATCGAAAAGACGGTGGTCGAGGGCGCCGGTGCGGCGGGCCTCGCGGCGGTGCTGGCCGACAAGGAACGGTTCGCCGGTCGCAAGATCGGCCTGGTGCTGTGCGGCGGCAATATCGATTCGCGGCTTCTGGCCAATGTCCTGCTGCGCGACCTTGCGCGGCAGGGGCGCCTTGCCCGGTTGCGGATCACGCTGAAGGATCGCCCGGGCGCGCTGTTCAGGGTGATGCGCCTGTTCGACGCGCATCACGTGAACATCATAGAGATCTATCACCAGCGCATCTTCACCAACCTGCCCGCCAAGGGCCTGATCACCGACATCGAGTGCGAGGCGCGCGACAAGGCGCAGCTCGACGCGCTGGTCGCGGACCTGCGCGAGCAGGGGTATGCCGTGCATCCGGTGGAGCTGGCCTGACCTTCGCGGGCCTGTCCGCGCTCCACGGCCGGACCGCGCTGTAAATCCGTTGGTTAATCCCCTTTAACCGGGGCGGCGGCTGCGCCATATTCAGGGCTTGCAGCCGGTGAACGATTCCCGGGCTGCCGACACAAGGACAGGTTGATCGGTTCGTGACCGCCCCCGTACGCTTCCCCCGCTTTTTCGTGACGAGCCCCGCGCCGTGCCCGTATCTGCCGGGCAAGACGGAGCGGAAGGTCTTCACCGAATTGCGCGGCGGCCATGCGGAGGCGCTGAACGAGGCGCTGGGGCGGATCGGGTTTCGCCGCAGCCAGACGGTCGCCTACCGGCCGAGCTGCCTCGATTGCCAGGCCTGCGTTTCGGTGCGGGTTGCGGCAACCGAGTTCGCGCCTTCCACCACGCAGCGCCGGGTCATGCGTCGCAATGCCGACATCGTCGTCAACGAATGCCGCCCCTGGGCGACCGGCGAACAGTTCGATCTGCTGCGCAGCTATCTCGCCAGCCGCCACCCCACCGGGGGCATGGCGGGGATGGAAGAAACAGACTTTGCGGATATGGTGGAACATACGCCTGTATCCAGCTATGTGGTTGAGTATAGGGAGCCCGACGGACGGGGAGGTGCGGGCCGATTGATCGGCGCATGCCTGACCGACCGGCAGGGTGACGGGTTGTCGATGATCTACAGCTTCTACGACCCGAAGCATGAGAAGCGTCCGGGTCTTGGCAATTACATCATTCTCGATCACATCCGCCGAGCCGCCGAGGAAGGCCTGCCCTACGTCTATCTCGGCTATTGGGTGCAGGGTTCGGGCCGGATGGACTACAAGGTCCGTTATCGCCCCCTCGAACGGCTCGGACCCGATGGCTGGGTCCGGATGTCCGGCGAAGAACAGGACGCCCTCATCCGCGAAGTCACGCGAGGGGGCGGAGCACGCCCCGCTACCGGCCCGGGATCGGGTAAGCGGGTCGACACCGCCGTCGGCTGACCGCGCGCCCCGCCGCGCGGCGCTGCTCGCGGCGATCCTGCTGGCCACCCATCCCCTGCCGCTGTTCGCGCAGGACACCGATTCGCAGCGATTGCAGGAACTTGTCCCGGACGAGGCGGTCGCGCAGCCCGAAGAATGGGCGGCCGACGGCGTTCCCCCGGAAGAACCGACCCCGATCGAGGATGCGGGGACGCAGGTCGAAAGCTCGCTCGATCCCGACAGTCCCATGGCGGACCTGCCCGGCATGACGGTCGATTGGCCCGACACGCTGGACCTGCCCGCGGTCGAGCGGATCGACCCGGTCGCGGACACCGTCGAATTCGAGGCGCCCGAACTGCCCGACACCAATCTGGCCGACGGGCTGGTGGAAGAACGCTTGAGCGACCAGCTGGTGCTGGCTTTTCCGGCCGACGAAAGCGCCTTCCCGCTGCGCGAGGAGTTCATCGACCGCTACAAGGCGCTCTCCACGATCGAGGAATATGGCAGCGAGGACGCCAATATTGCGCAACTCGCCGCGCGCGCGAAGCAGGACACGGAACTGCTCGACCAGATCCTGCGCAATTACGGCTATTACGACAGCCAGGTGCAGCGCACGGTCAGCGCGCCGACATCCGGCGGCGATACGCGGCCGCAAGTACGCTTCGACATCGTGCCGGGCCCGCGGTTCGCCTTCGGCACCATCGACCTCGGCGACCTGTCCACCGCGCCCGATGCGGATTACCTGCGCACCGCGTTCGAGATCGAGAGCGGCGATCCGATGTCGAACGACAAGATCGTGGCGGAGCAGTTCGACCTGGATACGGCGTTGGGCGAGGCGGGCTATCCCTTTGCCGAGATCGATGCGCCCAGCCTCCTCGTCGATCACGACACGACCACCGGCGACCTGACCCTGCCGGTACGGCCCAAGGGCAAGTACCTGTTCGGCAGCGTCACCAGTTCCAACCCCGATTTCCTGTCCGGCAGCCATCTGGCCGACATCGCCCGTTTCGAACCGGGCGAGGTCTACCAGCGCAGCCTGCAGATGGATCTGCGCCGCGCCATCACCGCGACCGGTCTCGTCTCCTCCGTCACCGTGACCCCGCGCGAGGTGACTCCGCCGCAGGGCGACCAGCCGGGAACCGTCGATCTCGACGTGAGCCTGCGCAAGGCGCGGTTGCGCACGGTGGCCGGCGCCATCGGCTACGGCACGGAAGAAGGCATCCGGCTGGAAGCGAGCTGGGAACACCGCAATCTCTTCCCGCCGGAAGGATCGCTGCGGGTCCGCGGCATCGCCGGCACGCAGGAACAACTGCTGGGGGTGACCTTCCGCAAGAACAATTTCGGCGGGCGCGACCGGGTGCTCAATATCGATGCGTTCGGCAGCACGCTCAACAACCCGGCCTTCGACGCCAATACGGCCTCGCTGGTCGCGACCTTCGGCAAGACCAGCAATCTGCTGTTCCAGAAACCGCTGAGCTGGAGCGTGGGACTGGAACTGGTCGCCACGGACGAGCGACCGGCCGATTCCAACCAGCCGCGCCAGACCTATCTCATCGCCGCGCTGCCCCTGTACGCCCAGATCGACAGCAGCGACGACCTGCTCGATCCGACGCGCGGCTTCCGCCTGGCGGGCAAGCTGTCGCCGGAGGTCTCGCGCACCAACGGCATGGAAAGTTTCTACCTGCGCGGCCGGGTCGACGGGTCCTATTATCGCAGCGTCAATGACCGGCTCGTCCTGGCGGGCCGCGTCGCCTATGGCGCGATCGTCGGCGCGGGATTGAACGATGTCGCGCCCTCGCGGCGCTATTACGCCGGCGGCGGCGGTTCGGTGCGCGGCTACGGCTATCGCACCATCGGCCCGCGCGACGCGAACGGCGATCCGACCGGGGGCCGATCGGTGGTGGAGGCCGCGATCGAGGCCCGCATCCAGACCGGTTTCCTGGGCGGGGCGGTTTCGGTCGTGCCGTTCATCGACGCCGGTTCGGTCAGCACCAGCGCCACGCCTACGTTCGAGAACATCAAGGTCGGCGCCGGCGTCGGCCTCAGGTATAATACCGGCTTCGGCCCGATCCGGTTCGACGTGGGCGTGCCGCTCAACCCCGATCCCGACGACAGCCCGGTGGCGGTCTATGTTTCGCTGGGGCAGGCGTTCTGATGGCGCAGGACGATCCCGCCATGAACGAGGGCGCGCTGGGGCACGAGCCGAACGGGGCGGACCCGGCGAAAGCGAGCGGAGGCCGCCGGTCGGCACGGGTCGCGCGGCGCATCGCGATGGGCGTGGGCGCGCTCGTCCTGCTGCTGGTGCTGGCGCTGGCGTTCTTCAACACGCAGATCGGCAAGCGCGTCATTGCGGAGCAGATCGCGCAGCAGAAGATCAGCAAGACCGTAACCGTCTCCATCGGGGCGATCAGCGGCGACATCTATGGGCTGTTCGGGCCGGCGCGGCTGAAGAACGTGGTGCTGTCCGACGAGAAGGGCGAGTTCGCCCGGCTCGACAGCGTGCGGTTGGACTGGAAACCCTACAACTACCTGTTCTCGGGCGTCGATATCGACAGCCTGACGGTCGATGGCGCGACCCTGCGGCGGCTTCCCACGCTGGGGCAGAGCGAAAGCCAGGGCGGCGGGATCGCGATCCACATCGCTGATCTGGACGTGAACAACCTGGTCCTGATCCGGGATCTGCTCGGGACCGACCGGGCCTATCGCGCCGATCTGGCCGGATCGCTGGAACTGCTGCCCGATCGCACGATCGTCAACGCGCGGGGCAGCACCAGCGGCGGCGATCGGTTCACGGTCGATTTCGATTCGCGTCAGAAGGACAATGTCTACAAGGTCGCGCTCGACTATCGCGCCAGTGCGGACGGGCTCGTCGCGGCGCTGACCGGGGCGGATGCGCCCTATCGCGCGCGGATCAGCGGCGATGGCGCGTGGAGCGCGTGGAACGGCCAGCTCGCCTTGCAGCGCGCCGGCGAAACGCTCGGCGGCTTTGCGCTCGCAAAGCGCGACGACCTTTATCTCGTGAACGGCCGGCTCGATCCCTCCGCCCTGTTGAGCGGCCTGCCCGAACGCGCGCTGGGCGACAGCGTGCTGCTGACCGCGGCGGGCAAGATGGTCGATGGCACCAGTGCGCTCGGCATCGCGTTCGACCTCCGCGGGCGGGGAATCGCGCTCAGCGGACAGGGCGGGGTCGATTATCGCGAACAGGCGGTGCGCAAGCTCGCCCTGCGCGGAACGGTGCGCGATCCCGCGCTGCTCGGGCCCGACATCCGGGTGGAGGGCGGCCGGTTCGAGGCGCTGTTGGGCGGATCGCTCGACAATCTCGTCATCGAACACGACGTCGCCCTCGACCGGTTGAAGACCGGCAGCGCGACCATTTCGCGCGTACGCCAGCAAGGTACGGCGCGCTATACCAAGGGGCGCCTGGTCCTGCCGCTCGACGCGCGGATCGGCCGGATCGAAACCGGCAATGCGATGGCCGATCCGCGGCTGGTAGACGGGCGGCTGGCGGGCGAACTGGTGCTCGACGGCAATCGCCTCAGCTCGCGCCAGCTGCGTATCGCGTTCCCGGGTGCGAGCGCGCAATTGTCGCTCGACGGCAATCTCGCGACCGGCAGCTATCGCCTGCGCGGGCCCGCGGCGGTCAACGGTCTGCCGTTCGAAACGGTGGGTATCGTCAACGCGGGCGCGACCATCGATTTCACCCTGCCGGCGAACGGCAACTGGACGCTGCGGGCCGATTTCCGCGGTCAGGTGCCGCGCGTCACCAATGACACCATCGCCAATCTCGCCGGACCGCAACTGGCGTTCAGCGGCGGCATCTCGCTCTCTGCGCAGGGGCCGATCGACTTCCGCCAGGTCCGCCTCGATTCGGACAAGCTCGACCTCGTGCTCGACGGGACGGTCAGCGGCAGCCGGACGACGGTGGCGGGTCGTGGGCGCTCCGCCGATTACGGGCCGTTCACGATCGAAGCTGCGCTGACCGACGCGGGCCCCACCGCGACGCTGGTGTTCGCCGATCCGCTTCCCGCCGCCGGCCTGAAGGACGTGCGCGTCGCACTGGCGCCGACGGAGGAAGGGTTCTCCATCGACACGGAAGGCCAGTCGCTGCTGGGCGCGTTCGAAGGGACGCTCGGCCTGGTCATGCCGGCCGACGGCCCGACGCGGATCGATATCGATACCTTCCGCCTGTCGCAGACCCAGATCACCGGCGGGCTGACCATCGGCGAGGGCGGGGCGACCGGCTCCATCGCGCTGGCGGGCGGCGGGCTCGACGGGACGATCGATCTGGCGCCGCGCGGCGGCGGGCAGGGTTTCACCGCGAAGCTGATGGCGCGCAATGCCGAACTCGGCCCCAGCTACATGGCGCGCGCCGACATCGATGCCAGCGGCACGATCGGCGGCGGCACCACCGACGTGCAGGGCACGGTGTACGCGCAAGGTGTCCGGATCGGGACGCTGTTCCTGGGCCAGGTGGCGGCCAACGCGCAGGTCGTGAACGGCACCGGCGAGGTGTCGGCGTCGCTCGCAGGCGCGCGGGGCAGCCGCTTCGCGCTGCAACTGAACGCGCGGTTCGACGAAGACCGGATCGATCTGGCGGCGCGCGGCAATTACGCCGGCCAGGCCATCACCATGCCGCAACGCGCCATCGTGATCCGCCAGCCCGATGGGGGCTATGTCCTGCAACCGACGCAGATCACCTATGGCGAGGGCGCGGTCGTCGCCAGCGGCGCGTTCGGCGGGGGCGAGACGCGCCTGTCGCTGGCGCTCGACGGCATGCCGCTGTCGCTGGCGGACGTCGCCGTCGCCGATCTGGGCCTGGGCGGCAAGCTGTCGGGCACGGTCGATTACCGCGCCGCGCCCGACGGGCCGCCCACCGCGGACATCAAGGTGAAGGTGCAGGGCCTGACCCGCGCCGGCCTCGTCCTGACCTCGCGCCCGATCGACCTGGCGCTGGTGTCCCGCCTCACCGCCGACCGGCTGGAGGCGCGGGCGGTGATCGACGACGAGACGAACCAGGCCGGGCGGCTGCAGATGCGGATCGCCAACCTGCCGCGCGGCGGCGGCGTGATAGAGCGGCTGCGCGCAGGTGAATTGTTCGCGCAATTGCGGTATCGCGGGGCGGCTTCCGCCCTGTGGCGCCTGGCCGCGATCGACGCGTTCGATTTCACCGGGCCGGTCTCGCTCGCCGCCGACGTCACCGGGACCCTGGCCGATCCGCGAGTGCGCGGTTCGCTGGCGAGCGACGACCTGCGCGTGCAGAGTTCGCTGTCGGGCACCGACGTGCGCGATGCCAAGGTGCGCGGCACCTTCAGCGGGTCCAGGCTGCAGATCACCAGCTTTTCCGGGACCGCCGTCAATGGCGGCGCGGTCAGCGGCAGCGGCGTGGTCGATCTCGCCAATCTGGGCGCGGGCCGGGGGCCGGAGCTCGATCTCAGGATCGCGGCGCGCAATGCCCGCCTGCTCGACGCCAACGGCCTCAGCGCTACGGTCACCGGGCCGCTGCGGATCGTGTCGAACGGGGTCGGCGGGACCATCGCGGGGCGCCTGCTCATCGACAGGGCCAGCTGGAAACTGGGCGCCGCGGCGGAGGATTACGACCTGCCGCAGATCATGACGCGCGAAGTCAATACGCCCAGCGATCGCCGACATGCCGGCGCGCCGAGCGTGCCGTGGACCTATCTGATCGATGCACGTGCGCCGAGCCGCATCGATGTCGACGGGATGGGACTGGACAGCGAATGGAGCGCCAATGTCCGGTTGCGCGGCACCACGGACGAACCCCGGATCGGCGGCTCCGCGCGCTATATCCGCGGCGGCTACAGCTTCGCGGGCACCCGCTTCCAGTTGACCAAGGGGCAAATCCGCTTCGACGAAAGCGGGCCGATCGATCCGCAGCTCGATATCGCGGCGGAAACGACGCAGAATGGCCTGTCGGTGACGGTTGCGGTGACGGGCAGCGCGATGCAGCCCGAGATCACCTTCACCTCCAACCCGTCCCTGCCGGAGGAGGAAATTCTGGCGCGGCTGCTGTTCGGCGGTTCGATCACCAGCCTGTCGGCGACCGACGCGCTGCAGCTGGGGTCGGCGCTGGCGTCGCTGCGTGGCGGGGGCGGGCTCGACCCGATCAACCAGCTGCGCACCGCGATCGGCCTCGACCGGCTGCGTATCGTCAGCGCCGATCCGACGCTCGATCGCGGGACGGGCGTGGCCTTGGGCAAGAATATCGGGCGCCGCTTCTACGTGGAGCTCATCACGGACGGGCGCGGCTATACCGCAACTTCGGTCGAGTTCCGGATTACGCGGTGGCTGTCGCTGCTCGGCACGATCTCCTCGATCGGGAGGAACAGCGTGTCGGCGGAAGCGAGCTACGACTACTGACGCGCGGGGCTGCGGCGCGCGACGCCGCGGCCCGTGCCGTCAGTCGCCGGGCAGATCGCGCTCGATCGCGAGCAGGCTATCGACGGGCAGGATGGCGCCGTTTGTCGCGGTAACCGTGTCCCCTGCGAGAAGCGCGCTTTCGCCTCCTTCGGTTTCCACGCGGATCGCGTCTCCGTCGCGGGTGAAGGTCACGAGGCTGTTGCCGAGCGTACGCATCCGCGTCTTCCCGCCGTTCTCCTCGATCGCGGACAGGATGGAATCGCGGGTGACGTAGCCGGGCAGGATCTGGCGCCGCAGCGCCGCGACCAGCAGCGCGCGCGAACCCATGTCGCCCGCGACCGAAAGCGTCGCCCCGTCGAAGGCCCGGTCGACCGGCGCGAGCACGGTGTACACGCCCCGGCCATCGAACACCGAACCGAGCTCGGAATCGGTGACGAGGGTGGAGAATTGGGACAGCTCCGACTTGTCGGCCAGCGCGGCGGCCAGCGTCGCAGTCGGCAGGCTGGTGGGCTCGTCCGCGCGGTCGGCGGTGCCCCCGCACGCCGCCAGCACCAGGCAGGCGGCAGGCAGGAGCATGGTGACGATGCGCCCCGCGCTCATGTCAGCAGCTCTATGATGGCACCCACCACGCGGGTCTTGGGATCGGCGCGGTAGATGTAACCATCAGCGTAGCGGTAGATCGCGTTCGAGCCGTCCCGATACCGATCGCGATAACCCAGTGGCACGTTGTAGATGCCGTAGCCCGCGGGCAACCGATCGCCCACGTCGATCTGGTCGCCCGTCAGGATCGCGGCCACCGCGGTGATCGCCTGCGAGGTTGGATCGACCCGGTAGATCACGTCGTCGGCGTAGCGATAGCCGGCGTCGGGGCCCAGATCGTAGAAATTGCGGAAGTAATCCGGCACGGAAACCGGGGCGTAGCTGCTCGGCCAGACGGAGCCGAGGGACAGGCCGCCACCCAGCAGGGGGACGTAGCCCGCCAGCCGGTCCGCCCCGGCAAACCGCAGGAGATACCCTTCGTCGTAGCGGTATTCAGCCGATTCGAGGCCGCGAACGGCGAAATAGCCCGGACGATAGTCCTTCGCCTGGCGGTAGATTCTGGCGGCATCCGCACAGCCGCCGAACTTGCGATCCAGTTCGTGCGGGCATCCACGAAGGGGCTGGCGGCTCTCGGTTCGAAATTGCTGGACTTCGCGCAGCGACGGCTTGGGTGCCATCCGGGCCTTGGCGACGGTGCGGACAGGTTTGGGCGTGGGGCGATCCTTGCGTTTCGCTTCCCTCTTCTTGCCGGGCGGAGTCGCGGGAGCGGGGCGGTCGGCACGCTCGGCACCAGGCGAACCGTTTGCGGGCCCACGAGGGTCGGATTTGTCCTCGCCGTTCCCGTTCCCGTTCCCATTCCCGTTGGCGGAGGGCGGCAGGGTGATCGCGGTCTTTCGTTCTTGGGGCGACGGCGTTGGCCGAGCGACGCGCGCCGATTGCGGGGCGCGATCGCCGCCCGGCGCCCGATCCGCACTCCGGCTCGCATCAGTGCCCATGCCGCCAGCCTTCCCTTTCGGGTCGTGCCGATCTCGTCCCGGCTGAGCCTGTGCGAGCCCGCTCGCCATCGCGATAACCGCGATCGAGGCGATGAGACTTCGCATTTGATAAGCTCCTTCGACCCAGCAACGTCACGTCGCGCGGGAAGGTTCCGGATCATTCCGAGCCCTTCAATGTAAAGAGCTCTTGACTGACAAGAACTCTTGACTGTAAAGAGCTCTTGTCAGGGCAATCGAAGCGAGACGGACGACGCCGGGACCATGCGCAATACGGTGAGGGATTTTCGGGAGCGGGCGGGCTGGAGCCAAGGCGAACTCGCCCGCCGGCTCGGCGTATCGCGGCAGACCATCAATGCCGTCGAGACGGACAAGTACGACCCGTCGCTGCCGCTCGCGCTGCGCATGGCGAAGCTGTTTCGCTCAAACGTGCCCGACCTGTTTCACGATGACTGGGAGCCGACAGATGATTGACCGCGAACTCGTACGCACGCCGCCTGCGCCGCACCCGTGGCGCAAGCTGGCCATATCGATGGCGGCGGGCGCCGTCTCGGGCGGGCTCGGCTCGTTCGTCTTTCTCACCGTTGCCGACGGGGCGGTCGGAACGCTGGACAGGAGCGCGCAGATCGCAGGGCTGGTCGCGGTGATCTATCTCGTAACTGGCCTCGCCATGGGCCTGGGCCTGATCCTGCCTGCGTTGGGTTCGCGGTTCCTCAACGTGGAGGATGCCGAGGAACTGCGCGAACAGCGGGCGCAACTCACCTATGCGGCGATCGGCATGATCGCGGGCGGGCTGGCCCTGATGCTGGCGGCGTTCGCCGCGCCCGGAGGCGTGGTTTCGGCGTCGGTCGCGCTGATCGGGTTCGTCCTGGCACTGGCGATCGCGGTAGCGGTGTCGCGCGCAGGCTCCCGGCGACAGGACGAATTGATACGCAGCGTCTCGACCGAGGCGAGCGCCATCGCGTTCTACCTCCTGGCGCTGGTCGGAGGTGGGTGGAGTATGCTGGCGCATCTCGCCTACGTCTCGGGGCCGCGCCCGATCGACTGGCTGACCATGATCTGGGCGCTGGCGCTGGTCGCCGCCTTCGTCGCCTGCGGCAAGCGCGGGTTGCTCAAACCGCGGTAGGCGGGCGCAGGCCCCTGAGACACGAAAAAGGCGCCCGGATCCGCTCCGGGCGCCTTTTCTGTTTCGGCAGGAGGCTGGCTCAGGCGCTGTAATACATGTCGTATTCGACCGAGCTCGGCGTGGTTTCCCAACGCAGCACCTCTTCGAACTTCAGCTCGATATAGGCCTCGATCTGGTCCTTGGTGAAGACGTCGCCCTTCAGCAGGAAGTCGTGATCCGCCTCCAGGTTCTCGAGCGCCTCGCGCAGATTGGCGCACACCGTCGGCACATCGGCGAGCTCGGCGGGCGGGAGGTCGTAGAGGTTCTTGTCCATCGCCTCGCCCGGATGGATCTTGTTCTGGATCCCGTCGAGGCCCGCCATCAGCAGCGCGGCATAGGCGAGATAGGGGTTTGCCATCGCGTCGGGGAAGCGGAATTCGACCCGCTTCGCCTTGTCGCCCGCACCGTAGGGGATACGGCATGAGGCGGAGCGGTTGCGCGCCGAATAGGCCAGCAGCACCGGCGCCTCGAAACCCGGCACCAGTCGCTTGTAGCTGTTGGTGGTCGGATTGGTGAAAGCGTTCAGCGCCTTGGCGTGCTTGATCACGCCGCCGATGTAATAGAGGCAATTGTCCGACAGGCCAGCGTAACCGTTGCCGGCGAAGGTCGGCTTGCCGCCGTCCCAGATCGACATGTGCGTGTGCATGCCCGATCCGTTGTCGTCCTTGATCGGCTTGGGCATGAAGGTCGCCGACTTGCCGTAGGCGTGGGCCACCTGCTGCACGACGTACTTGTAGATCTGCATGTTGTCGGCGGTTTCGACCAGGGTGGAGAAGGTCAGTCCCAGCTCGTGCTGCGCCGCCGCCACTTCGTGGTGGTGCTTGTCGCAGGGCAGGCCCATCTCGATCATGGTCGAAACCATCTCGCCACGGATGTCGACCGCGCTGTCGACCGGGGCGACGGGGAAATAGCCGCCCTTGGCGCGCGGACGGTGGGCCATGTTGCCCCCTTCGTAGTCGCGCCCGCTATTGGTCGGCAGTTCGATGTCGTCGATGCGGAAGCCGGAGGCGGCGTACCCGTCCTCGAACCGCACGTCGTCGAACATGAAGAATTCCGCTTCCGGTCCGACATAGACGGTGTCGCCGATGCCGGTGGACTTCAGATATTCCTCCGCCCGCTTGGCGGTGGAGCGCGGGTCGCGTGCATACCATTCGCCGGTGCTCGGCTCCACGATGTCGCAGAAGACGATCATCATCGGCGTCGCGCTGAACGGGTCCATATAGACGCGCGACAGGTCGGGCTTCAGGATCATGTCGCTTTCGTTGATGACCTTCCACCCGGCGATGGAGGAGCCGTCGAACATCAGCCCGTCTTCGAGCTCGTCCTCGCCCAGAACATCGGCCACCATGGTCAGGTGCTGCCACTTGCCCTTGGGGTCGGTGAAGCGCAGGTCGACCCATTCGACCTCGTTTTCCTTGATCTGGCTCAGGACGTCTTTGGCGGATGGCATGAATGTCGTTCCTTTGTTGGCGGCACTGGTGCCGGTTGTGCGGTTCGGTCGATCCTCAGACCGCGTCGGTATCTGTTTCCCCGGTGCGAATGCGCAGCGCGCTTTCCACGGCGTATACGAAGATCTTGCCGTCGCCGATGCGGCCGGTCTGGGCGGTGCCCGCGATGGCTTCCACCACCCGTTCCGCCAGGTCGTCGGCCACGACGACTTCCAGCTTCACCTTGGGCAGGAAGTCGACGACGTATTCGGCGCCGCGATACAGCTCGGTGTGGCCCTTCTGCCGGCCGAAGCCCTTGGCCTCGGTCACGGTGATGCCGGACACGCCGACATCGTGCAGGGCCTCCTTCACCTCGTCCAGCTTGAACGGCTTGATGATCGCCTCGATCTTTTTCACCGATGACCCCTCTTTGCGTGAACGGCCGACGGGCGGGGCGCATCGCACCCTGCCGGCCGGCGGCCCCATGGTTACGCCCGGGGCGAGCGAACGATCCAAGAATCGTGCCAGAGTGCTCGCCCGCGGGAATCGAGCGCGAAGCCTAGGGTACTGGCGAACCAGGCGAAAGGGGAAGCCGCCGAACCCGGCAAAGGTTGCCCAAGTTTCGGGCGCGCGTGCCTATCGATTAGGCAGTTCGAGGCCGGTGGTCGGGTCGAGCCCGGCGAGCAGGTTCAGGTTCTGCACCGCCGCGCCGCTCGCGCCCTTGCCCAGATTGTCGAGCCGCGCGATCAGCCGGACCTGCGCGCCGTCCAGGCTGGCATGGACCGACAGCATCATGTCGTCGTGCGGGCGCTCGTCGCGATGGAGCAGCAATTCGTCCTGTCCGGGATCGACGACGCGCACGACCGGCGAACCGGCGTAGAATTCGCGCAAGGCGGCATCCAGCGCGTCGGGCGCGGCCGATCCGGGGATCGCGGCGAGGGGGAGGGGCACCTCCACCTGCATCCCGCGATAGGCGGCGACCACCGCGGGCGCGAACAGCGGCGGATGGGCGAGCCCGGCATGGCGCTGCATTTCCGGCACGTGCTTGTGCCCCATGGCCAGGCCGTAGCTGCGCCAGGCAAGGTCCGGCTCCGCCGCGAAGCGCGCGATCAGCCCCTTGCCGCCGCCCGAATAGCCGCTGACGGCATTGACGGTGCAGGGCCAGTCCGCCGGCAGCAGCCCGGCGCGTACCAGCGGCGCGACCAATGCGAGAAAGCCGGTGGGATAGCAGCCCGGATTGCTGACCCGCCGCGCCCCGGCGACGGTTTCCGCCCCGATCAATTCGGGGAAACCGTAGGTCCACCCCTCGGCGACGCGATGCGCGCTGGACGCGTCGATGATCCGTACGCGGGCCGCCGGATCGACCATCGCCACCGCGTCGCGCGCGGCATCGTCGGGCAGGCACAGGATGGCGAAATCGGCGTCGTTGAGCGCGGCCCGGCGCGCGGCCGTGTCCTTGCGGTGCGCTTCGTCCAGGACGATGAGTTCGAACTCGGCGCGGCCGGCCAGCCGCTCGCGGATTTCCAGCCCGGTGGTGCCTTCCGCTCCGTCGATGAAGACGGTCTGCGTCATCAGGCGAACGCGGCGCGGGCGACGTAACCGCTCGGCCCCTCCGGTCCGACGCAGCCCCAGACCCAGCTTTCGGTGACGTCCAGCGCCTCGAAGGCGGACCCTGCGTCCAGCATCGCCACCTCGTCCGAGCGCGCGTCGCGCGCGGCGTGGAGGATGGCTTGGTCCGATCCGATCCGCATCACGACGGGCACGGCATAGGCGGCGACCAGGAAACGCGTGGCAAGCGCGATATGCGCAAGATCGCCGCGGACCGGCAGCGTACCGCCCGCAGGCGTCGCGACCGGCCCGGTCAGGCCGACCTGGCCGCTGGGCGGCGCATAGTCCGCACGTGTACTGTTACCGCCGTCCACCGAAACTCTCGACCTTATCCTGCCTCATCGTTCAGCGCGGCGACTTAGCGACCCGCGCGCCATGCGACAAGCGCGTGACGATGGTCGCCGCCGTGTCAGTTCGCGGCGTAGCGTCCGCGCAGCATGTGCCACGCGGCGCGCAGGCCCAGCGCCTCGCCGCCCTTGGGGCGGCCGGGCTTTGCCGAGGGGCGCCAGGCGTAGGTGTCGAAATGCGCCCAGTCGATGCCGTCGCCCACGAACTTGTCGAGGAACAGCCCGGCGATGCTGGCGCCCGCGAACCCGTTGCTGGCCGCATTCCCGGTGTCCGCGATGTCGGAACTCAGATAGTCGCCATATTCGGGCGGGAGCGGCAGGCGCCACGGCTGGTCGTCGTGCGCCTTGCCCGCTGCGATCAGCTCCTCCGCGGTTTCGTCGCGCCGCGTCATCAGCGCCGGGTAGTCGGGCCCCAGCGCGACGCGCGCCGCCCCGGTCAGCGTCGCGAAATCGATCAGCAGTTCCGGCATTTCCTCGCTCGCCCGGGTCAGCGCGTCGCCCAGGATCAGGCGCCCTTCGGCATCGGTATTGCCGATTTCCACCGTCAAGCCCTTGCGGCTGCGCAGCACGTCGCCGGGGCGGAAGCTGTCGCCCGACACCGCGTTTTCCACCGCCGGGACCAGCAAGTGCAGGCGCACGGGCAGGCCCGCGCCCATCACGAGGTCGGCCAGCGCGATCGCGTGAGCGGATCCCCCCATGTCCTTCTTCATCAGCATCATGCCGGAAGCGGACTTGATGTCGAGACCGCCCGAATCGAAGCACACCCCCTTGCCGACCAGCGCCACCACCGGGTCGCTCTCCTTGCCCCACGTCAGGTGGAGCATGCGCGGCGCATGCTTGCGCGCCGCCGCGCGGCCGACCGCGTGAACCATCGGATATTCGCGTTCCAGCGCGTCGCCGCGGGTGACCGACAGCTGCGCGCCGTGATCCTTCGCCAGCGCCTCGAACTCTTCCTCCAGCGCGGCGGGGCCCATGTCCTCCGCCGGCGTATCGACCAGGCGACGCACGCGGCAAACGGCCGACGCTTCGGCGATGGCGGGTTCGATCGCCTTCGCGTCGCCCGTCAGCAGGACGCGCGGGCCGACCGGGTTTTCCGGCTGGCGATAGCGGGTGAAGGCGTATTGCGCGGTCTGCCAGCCATGCAGGGCCGGGCCAGGCTCGCCCCCGGCGCGGCGATAGGTGCCCGCCGGCAACGCCTCTGCCAGTTTCGCCATGCACCAGCTGGACAGGGATTCGGGATCGGCGACACCGCCGACCGCGGCCCAGTCGTCGCCGTCGCCCGAAGAACCGGGGATAATTCCCACCTGATAGCCGGAGCCGTCGAACCGCTGCGCCTCCAGCGCGGCGCGTTGCGGCGCGGACAGGGTCCTGGCCCAGTCGGCAAAGCCGCTTTTGTCAACGAGATGGATGGAAATGGCGTCTTGCCCGCGATCGGGCTGGATCAATGGCGTATGGGTCATGTAAGGCACATGGAACGATCGAAGGCGCGTGCCAAGGGCGCAATTCGCCCGCGGTGTCGCCGCGCCGGGACAGGATGAAGGAAGGAAGCCGCGATGATCGCCAGGCTGACCGTGTCGACCGCGCTGCTGGCGCTCGCCCTGTCGGGATGCACCCCGCCCGACCAGATGAGCGACGAACTCGCCACGAAGGAAACGTCGACGGCGACGGCCAGCGCCAGGGCGACCGCCGGTGCGGGCGGGGCGCGCGACATCGACGTGGACAAGGATCTCTACAGCTTCCGTTATCGCTATCCCGCCGCCGTGGGCGCGGTGCCCGAACTGGCGCAGCTGTTCGACGCGCGCGCGCAAAAGAGCGAGGCCGATCTGGCGAAGCGGGCGGTCGAGGCCCGCGCCGAGGCGCGCGAGAACGGCTTTCCCTACAACGCCTATTCCGAGAACATCGAGTGGAAGGTGGTGGGCGATACGCCGGACTGGATCAGCCTGGTGGCCGAATTCAGCAATTATTCGGGCGGCGCGCACGGGATGTACGGCATCGAACCGCTGTTGTGGGACAAGCAGGCGAAACGCACCGTGCAGCCGCTCAGCCTGTTTACCTCCGCCGACGCGCTGTACGAGGCCGCGCAGGACCGCTTCTGCGAGAAGCTGGATGCGGAGCGGGCGAAACGGCGCGGCCCGACCGAGGAAGAGAGCGAGGCGGCGGACAATCCGATCGTCACGGAATTCGACAAGTGCCCGCCGATGTCGGACCTCTCGATTGAGCTGAAGGCCCGTGGGCGACATTTCGACCGCGTGGTGTTCTACGCCGGGCCCTATGTCGCGGGCCCCTATGCGGAGGGCGATTACGAGATCGCGGTACCGGTCGACGATGCCATCCGCGCGACGGTGAAGCCCGAGTTTCGCGACGCGTTCGGCGGCTGAGGCTCGCAATTCCTGCGCGCGCTCGCTAGATAGCGGGCATGACGCAATACCAGACCATCACCGACGAAGACGACGTCCAGCGCGACGGAACGATCAAGCTGCACGGCCCCGACGGGTTCGAAGGGATGCGCAGGGCGGGGCAACTCGCCGCGCGCATTCTGGACGAGGTCGCCGACCTCGTGCGCCCCGGGGCGACGACGGAGAGCATCGATACCGCGATTCGCGAGATGATGCTGGACGGCGGCGCGGTGCCCGCGACGCTGGGCTATCGCGGCTATACCCATTCCAGCTGCATCTCGATCAATCACGTGATCTGCCACGGTATTCCCAGCAGCAAGACTCTGAAGGATGGCGACATCGTCAATGTCGACGTCACGCCGCTGCTCGACGGCTGGCATGGCGACACCAGCCGCATGTTCTTCGCGGGCGAGCCTGCGCTGAAGGCGAAGAAGCTGGTCGACGTGACCTACGAATGCCTGATGCTGGGCATCGAGGCGGCGGGCCGTCCCGGCGCGCGGCTGGGCGATATCGGCGCGGCGATCGCGGCGCATGCGCACCAGCACCGCTATTCCGTGGTCCGCGAGTTCTGCGGGCACGGGGTCGGGCGCCTGTTCCACGACGCGCCGGAGGTGATCCACCAGGCGGAAGCGGGCACCGGCCCGCTGCTGAAGCCGGGCATGTTCTTCACCATCGAACCGATGATCAACCTCGGCAAACCGTGGGCGAAGGTGCTGGGCGACGGCTGGACCGCGGTGACGCGCGACAAGTCGCTGTCCGCGCAGTTCGAACATTCGCTCGCCATTACCGAGGACGGGGTGGAAATCTTCACCGGCAGCCCGACCGGGCGCGACAAGCCGCCCTATTCCTGACGGCTAGCCCTCGCGGGCGGCGCGAATCGCGGCTCCGGCGGCGAACGGCGCGATGGCGCACAGCGCCAGGCTGAGCGCGGCGGCGAGAGCGATCCCGCTTTCGCCGCCGGTCGACAGGCTGCCCGCACCGAAGATCAGGATCGGCACCGCCAGCGGCAGTAGCAGCAGGCCCGCCAGCGCGGCGCCCGCGCGCAGCGATGCCATCAGCGCCGCGATGACGAGCCCGATTGCGGCCAGCCCCGGCGTTCCCGCCAGCAGGCCGAGCATGACGGTGGCCAGCGTCTCGCGCCCCAGATCGAACAGCGCGGCACCCGGCAGGCAGGCGAGCAGCAGCACCGGCGCGAAGCCGCACCAGTGCGCGACCAGCCGGCTCGCCATGAACGTCTCCTCCCCCAATCCGCGCAAAGTCAGCTGGTCGAGGACGCCGCTTTCGAGGTCGGCCGCCACCAGCCGGTCGAGCGGGAGGATCGCGGCAAGGAGCGCCGCGATCCACAGCATGGCCGCGCCGGTGCGGCGGAGCAGCGCCGCATCGGGGCCGACCGCGAAGGGATAGAGGATCGCGACCGCCAGGAAGAAGGCGAAGACGAGGCCCGCCCCCCCGCGCGTTCCGCCCGGCGCCAGCATGGCGAGATCGCGCCGCAACAGCGTGATGAAGGCGCTCATGGTGTTACCCGCCACGGATGGTCGCGCAGGTCGAGAGTGCGAACGGCCTCGCCCGCGAACGCCTGGTGCGAGGCGAGGATTACGGCGCCGCCCGCCGCCCGCCGCCGCCGGATCAGCCCCTCGGTCAGGGCGCGGCTATCGGCATCCAGCCCGTTGAACGGTTCGTCGAGCAGCCAGTGCTGGCAATCCTGCGCCAGCAACCGCGCCCAGCCGGCGCGCTTGCGCTGGCCGGTGGAAAGATAGCGCACCGGCACATCGCGTAAGGGCGACAGCCCGAGCGCCTCGAATTCGGGCGCAGCGCGGTCGAGCCGGGCCCAGAAACCCAGCGCGCGTTCCAGCGAAAGGTCGGGATCGAGCGCCACCCGTTCGTCGAGCAGGCCGATGCGCCCGCTCCACGCGATCTCGGCCCGGGGGCCGTCGGTGCGGGCCGGGCGGCGCAACCCGGCCAGGATCTGGAGGAGGGAGGTCTTGCCGATGCCGTTGGGGCCGACGAGATGCAGCAGCCCGCCCGGCTCCACGCGCAGGCTCAGCCCGCCGAACAGCGGGCGGTCGCCCCGGCGGCAGAAGAGCTCGGTGGCCGTGAGCGCGCTCGCTTGCATCGCCGAGCGCGATAGGCGATTGGCCGCGCAGCGACAAGCAGACCCGCAGCGAAGGAGTGAGCATGGCCGTCGAGAAATTGACCACGGACGAACGCGAAAGCTGGCTGACCGCGCTGGAGGACTGGACGCCGTGCGAGGATCGCGACGCTATCCGCCGCGAATTCGCGTTCGACGATTTCAGCGCTGCCTGGGCGTTCATGAACCGAGTCGCGCTGCTCGCCGAAAAGCACGACCACCATCCCGAATGGTCGAACGTCTACAACCGGGTGGACATCACGCTGACTACGCACGATGCGGACGGATTGTCGCGCCGCGACGTGAAGATGGCCAAGGCGATCGACGCGCTGCTCTAGGAACCGCGCAGGCGGCCCTTTTCAGCGGCTGCTTGCGGGGGGCCGATGTCAGGGCTGGAGCCGGCTAGAGCCCCTGCGCCGCATCGGCCCGCTGGCGCGCGAACTTGCGCAGCCGCCCCGGCATCCAGCGGGCGGCAAAGGCCAGCTTGCGCGCCGTCTTGCCGACCGGCCAGTGGAGCTTGTGGTCGTGGACGGCCTGCCACGCGGCCTCCGCCACCTGTTCCACCGGCGTGATTTCCAGCCCCGCGCCCGTTACGCGCTGGCGGATCTGCTCGTTCGCGCCGCCGTGCGGGGCGTGGTCGAGCAGCGGGGTGTCGATGAAGCTGGGCATCAGCGAACGGACCTTGATCCCGAACTGGGCCCATTCGCCGTCCAGCGCCTCGGTCAGCGCGCGCACACCGAACTTGGTTGCCGAATAGACCGACGCACCGGCCGAACCGTAGATGCCGGCCGCGCTGGAGGTGTTGAGCAGGCACGATCCGGGTGCGGTCCGCGTAAGGTGGGGGAGGGCCGCTTGCGCGCCGAAGAACACGCCTTTCAGATTGATGTCGAAACAGCGTTCGATTTCCTCCGCCGTCATGTCGGCCAGCGCGCCACCTAGCGGAATTCCGGCATTGTTGACGACGACGTCGATCCGCCCAACCGCCTTCTCGCTGAACGCGGCGAGCGCGGTGTCCCACGCGGCCCGGTCGCGCACGTCGAATTCGTGGCAGAAGATGTAATCGTGCCCGATCAGGCGGCAAGTCTGGTCCATCCCGGTCCGGTCGACATCGCCCAGGCCGACGCACCAGCCCTCCCGCCCGAAGCGCAGGGCGATGGCCCGGCCGATGCCGGACGCGCCCCCGGTGATAAAAATCGCTTTGCGTTGCGTTGCCATAAATCCCCCTGTCCGTGTCCGCTTTATATCCTTGCGTAGCCCTTTGTGCCCCTCGTACCCGCTAGGGGAGCGTGCGGTCAGCGCGCCACGTTGTCCCCGGCATCGAGGCCCTTCACGAATTGCGCGCCTTCCACGATCTGCGCGGTGGAGGCGCCGATTGTCTCGCCGATCGGCTCCGCCCGACCGCCGAGGCAGCTCGCGAGGAAATTCTCGGTCACCGCGTTGAACGCGATGTTGTTGGTCGGCTTGGCGAAACCGTGCCCTTCGTCGGGGAACAGCACGTAGGTGACCGGTATGTCCTTCGCCTTCATCGCATCCACGATCTGGTCGCTTTCGGCCTGGTTCACGCGCGGGTCGTTGGCGCCTTGGCCGATCAGCAGCGGCCGCACGATCCGGTCCGCCTTGTAGAGCGGCGAAGCTTCCTTCAGCGCGGCGAGCCCTTCGGGCGTGGACGGATCGCCCATGCGTTCGTGGAACTGCGCCACCAGCGGTTTCCAGTAGGGCGGAATGGTCGACAGCAGCGTTTCGAGGTTCGACGGACCGACGATATCGACCCCGCAGGCGAAGGTTTCGGGCGTGTAGGTCAGGCCGACCAGCGTCGCGTAGCCGCCGTACGAGCCGCCCATGATCGCCACCTTGTCCGCAGGCGCGATGCCCTTCTCCACCGCCCAGTTCACCGCGTCGATCAGGTCGTCGTGCATGGTCTTCGACCATTGCAGGTTCGCCGCGTTAATGAAGTCCTTCCCGAAACCGGTGGAGCCGCGATAGTTCACGCTCATCACCGCGTAGCCGCGGTTGGCGAGCCATTGGTGATAGGGGTTGAAGCCATAGCCGTCGCGCGCCCACGGCCCGCCGTGGACCAGCAGCACCATCGGCACGGGCGCATCGGGAACGCCGTCGCCGTCGGGATCGGTGCCTGGCGGCAGGGTGAGGTAGCTCGGCAGGGTGAGGCCGTCGCGGCTGGTCAGTTCCAGCATGTGCATCGGCTGCAGCGGCGCGTCCGACAACTCGGGCCGCGAGACGTAGAGCTGCTCCAGCGTGTTCGCATCGCGATCGTAGAGATAGGCGGCGCTAGGCGCGACGACGGGGTCGTTGCCGATGATCCACTTGCGGTCGTCGTCGGTGCGCGACTGGACGCCGAATTCGCCCTCCAGCCGGCCTTCCAGGAATGCGAGTGCAGCCCCGATCTCGGGATCGAGCGCGGTCCAGTCGTTCTTGAGGTAATTGACCGAATAGGCTTCGACCTCGCCCGTTTCCTTGTCGCGAATGGAGCCGCCGATATCGGCCTTCTCGTCCTCGGCGACGATCCGGGTCTCCCCGCTGTCCATGTCCATCGCCAGCAGCGCGGCCGTGTTGCGGCCCCGACTGTCGTACCAGTACATGGTCTTGCCGTCGCGGGTGAAGCCGGCGGGGCTGGTGGTGAGCGAATCGCCCAGATCGGTGGAGCTGAACGGCTCGGCCGCAACGGCGTTGTCTTCCACCTTGTAGAAATCCATGCCGCCCGCCGGGTTCTGCTTCAGCGCCAGGCGAACGTCGAGATTGTCGTCCGCCATGAACCCCGCATAGCCGCCGGTGTTCTCGATCAGCCGGGTCAGCTCGCCGCTATTGAGATCGAGGCTGTAGACGTCGTGATATTGCGGATCGCGGTTGTTCAGGCCGACCAGGACGCGGTCCTTGATCGTGTCGGACGCCCCGACCAGCTGGACGCGCGTGTTCTCGAACGGGGTGAGGGTGGTCTCCTTTCCCGTCGCGACGTTGACGCCGTAAAGCAGGAAATTCTCATCCCCGCCCTTGTCCTGGACGTAAAGCAGGCTCTTGCCGTCGGGCGCCCAGAAATAGCTGCGGATCGGCCGGTCGGTGGACCGGGTCATGGCCTTCGCCGCGTCGAGGTCGTCCGCCGGCGCCATCCAGATGTTGAGAATGCCGTCCCTGGGCGCGAGCCACGAGATGTAGCGCCCGTCCGGGCTGATCTGCGCCGCGGCGCGGGTGGGATTTCCGAACAGCGCCTCGCGCGGGATGAGCGGGGCGGCCTGCGTCGTTGAAGTCATCGATTGTCCTGTTTGCGAAGTGTCGGCCAGCGCCAGCTGCGGCGCCGCGAAAAGGGCGGCGGCGGCGATGCCGGCCAGAGGGGCGATGGGAATGCGGGGTGCCTTCAACATGCGCTCTCTCCTTCGCGATGAAAAGCCCTGGCCCGAGCCCGGGACTATGCGCGCGGCACAGTGCGATGTCGAGATGGCGGCGGGGCGTCAGAGCGCCGGGACGTAATAGGCGTGCCAGGTGAAGATCGCGGCCGCCCCGCGATGGGGTCGCCAGTCCTCGCCGATGGCGCGGGTTTCCTTCTCGCCCGGCGCCTCGTCCAGTCCCATGATCCGGCCGACCGCCTTCTGCACGGCCAGATCGCCCGCCGGCCAGATGTCGGGTCGCCCTTCGGCGAACAGCAGGTATATCTCCGCCGACCAGCGACCGATCCCCTTGATCCGCGTGAGCAGCGCGATCGCCTCGTCGTCGTCTTCCGGCAGGGCGTGGAAGTCGATCTCGCCCGCCTCGACCAGCTCGCACAGCGAGCGGGCGTAGCCCTGCTTCTGGCGCGAGAGACCGCACGCCCGCAATGCGTCGAAATCGCGCGCCAGCAACGCATCGGCCGGGATGTCCTCGCCCAGTTCCGCCTCCAGCTTGCTCCACACGCTGTCCGCGGACGCGACGCTGACCTGCTGGCCCACGATCGTGCGCAGCATGGTGCGATAGCCGCGGTCGCGGATACGCGGTTCGGGATAGCCCGCCACCGCAAGCGCGCGCGCCATGCGCGGCTCGCGCGCGGCGATCGCGTCCAGCCCGCTCCTGATCTGTTCGGCGTTCAGGCCCAAAACCCGCTTCCCTCCTGCGCTTGTAATGCCATGGCCATCCGTCTAGCAGCCGCGCCAACGGGCCGATAGGCCGCAGCCAATGGAAACGGGAAGACCGAGATGCCCAAACTGACAGTCGTCACGCGCGAAGGACAGGAAAGCACCATCGAAGTGGGCGAGGGCCTGACCGTGATGGAGGCGATCCGCGACAACGGCTTCGACGAGCTGCTGGCGCTGTGCGGCGGGTGCTGTTCGTGCGCGACATGCCACGTGCATGTCGACCCGGCGTTCAAGGACCGGCTGCCGGCGATGGGCGAGGACGAGGACGACCTTCTGGAAAGCAGCGACCACCGCGATGCGGATTCGCGGCTGTCGTGCCAGATTCCCTTCGGGTCGGAGCTCGACGGACTGCGCGTGACGATCGCCGCGGAGGACTGATCGCAGCGGCGGGGCATCCTGTCGCGGCGCGAAGTTTGTCCTGACCGTCGCCAAGCGCATTTGCATTGCCGCGGGTCGCGGGCGCGCCTAGTCGCGAATGGCATGACGACACTCTCGACGACCGCTGACACGCTCTCGCTGATCGGCAACACGCCGCTGGTGCGGCTCGCGGGGCCCAGCGCCGCCGCCGGCTGCGACATCTACGGAAAATGCGAATTCGCCAATCCCGGCGCCTCGGTGAAGGACCGGGCGGCGCTCTTCATCGTCCGCGACGCGGAGGAGAAGGGCCTGCTGAAGCCGGGCGGCACCGTGGTGGAAGGGACGGCGGGCAACACCGGCATCGGGCTGGCGCTGGTCGCCAGCGCGCGCGGCTATCGCACCATCATCGTGATGCCCGAGAACCAAAGCCGGGAAAAGATGGACACGCTGCGCGCGCTGGGCGCTGAACTGGTTCTCGTCCCCCCGACCAAATACGCCAATCCCGGGCATTTCGTGCATACTTCTCGGCGCCTGGCGGAGGAGACGGACGGGGCGATCTGGGCCAACCAGTTCGACAATACCGCCAATCGCAAGGCGCATATCGAAGGCACAGCGAAGGAAATCTGGGACCAGCTCGACGGGCGCGTGGACGGCTTCACCTGCGCGGCGGGCACCGGCGGGACGATCGCGGGCACCGGCATGGGCCTGAAAAGCTATGACGAGAATTGCGTCATTGCGCTGACCGATCCGCACGGCGCTGCGCTGTACAATTATTACGCCCATGGCGAACTGGAATCGGAAGGGTCCTCCGTGGCCGAGGGGATCGGCCAGGGGCGCATCACCGGCAACCTCGAAGGCGCGCCGATCGATACGCAGTTCCGCATCTCGGACGAGGAGGGGCTCGACTGGGTCGCGCGGCTGCTGCGCGAGGAGGGGCTGTGCCTCGGCCTTTCCAGCGGCATCAACGTCGCGGGCGCGGTCGCGCTGGGCCGCCAGCTGGTGGACCAGGGGCGCGAGGCGCCGCGCGTTGCAACCATCCTGTGCGACACCGGTTTTCGCTATTTGTCGACGCTCTACAATGCGGAATGGCTGCGCGAGAAGAACCTGCCGGTGTTCGACTGGTTGCAGCGCTAGACCGTGCGGCGTAAACTTCCCGGCATGGCTTGGCTGGGCAAACGCAAGGCCGGCGACGGCCGGATCCTGACCACCTCGCTCGGCGGGACCCGCACAGAGGCGATGCAGCGCCTGCAGGTGGGCCTGCTGGGGCTGGGCGCGATGCTGCTCTCGATCGGGGTCGCGACGATCGTGACCGACCGCGCCAACCAGGCCGAGGAAGCCGTGGTGCCGGAAGCGGTGCAGACGTCCGCCGATCCCGATTCCGAGAACCCCGATCCGCTGGCCGATGCCGGGGTCGTGCCCGATCTTCCCAAACAGGCGGACGAGAACCCGCTGCCCGATGGACCCGTATTGCCGGAGGAAGGCGATGCGGCGGCCGACCGTCCCGACTAGCGCGCGCAGGCCTGCGTTGCTGGCGGCGTTGCTGGGTGCAACGCTGGCGCTTGCAGGGTGCGACCGGCAGGCGGCCGACGCCGCGTTGCCCGCCACCTCGCCCGGACCGCGGCCGACCATCGGTCTGTTATCCACCCTGCCGATCTACTGGCCGGAAGGCGGCGCCCTGTCGGCGCTCGACCCCGACGCCGCGCCGCAGCCATGGGTTCGCACCGCATTGGCGCGGGAGGGCGAGGTGCGCCCGCTCGATGCGCTGGACGAAGGCGCGCTCGACGGCATTGATCTCCTCGTGCTCGCCCAGCCGCGCATGCTGACCCCGGCCGAGAACGTGGCGCTCGACGACTGGGTGCGCGCCGGGGGGGACGTGCTCGTGTTCGCCGATCCGTTGCTGAGCGGGGAGAGCGCCTATCCGCTCGGCGATCCGCGCCGCCCGCAGGACGTGGCGCTGCTCGACCCGATCCTCGCGCGCTGGGGGCTCGACCTCCTCCCGCCGCCGCACGATGCGACCGTGCGGCGCGTCGCGCTGGGCGAGGGCGCGATCCTTCCGGTGGCGGCCGGCGGACGGCTCGGCCTGCGACCACCCGCGGGGGGCGGCGAGGCCGACTGTGCCCTCTCGCTGGAGGCGCTGCTCGCCCAATGCCGGATCCGGCGCGGCCATGTGGTGGTCCTGGCGGACGCCACCCTGCTCGAACGCGGATTCGAGTCGAACGATTCGCCCCGCGCGCTGTCGATCCTGCTGGGGATGGCGCGGGACGCGGGTGGGGACGACGCGGGACGGACCGGGGAATGAACGGGTCCGCAACTGCGACTTTGGCGGAATCGCTGGGATTTCATGGTTCGCGCGATTTTAACCCGTTGGCTCCGTTGTCGAGAGAGTCGAACAAGAAACGTAATTAAAACAATAAATTACCGTATAATCCCGTAAAATAACGAGATTTCCCCTTTTATCCCCCCTGCGCCCGCGGTAATACGGAATGCCAACGGACAGGCCAAACTGCTTCGCGCTGCCCCTCACCGGGCAAGCCGTCTCGCGACACATGCGCGGGCGGCTGCGGAGAAGATGTGTCTGGATCCGGGGGGAGTGCGCAATTCATGGCTGGGGGCAAAGGGGCACGTGGCCGAGGGGTTCAGAGGTTTTAGCGGACAGGCGTATTCGCCTGCAGGCGACAAGGGGCGCTTCGTGCTGCCCCCTGCCTTCCGCAATGCCGTGAAGCTCTCCTCCGAAGGGCGCACGCTGTGCCTGACCAAGCACGATCGCTGGAATTGCCTCGTCGGGTTCGGCCTGTCGCGCATGGACGAGTTCGAGGCGCAGCTCGACCGCGAGGAAGAGATGGCGTTCAAGTTCGGCCGCGAATTCGACCGCGAGCAGCGCTCGCTCCAGCTGAACGGTTTCGCCACCATTCCCTTCGACGATAGCGGCCGGTTCGTGATGCCCGATTATCTGCGCGATCTGGCGGATATCGGGGACAGCCTGTTCTTCCAGGGTGCCGGGCGCTTCTTCACCGCGTGGAACCCCGCCGAAATCGCGCGCATGGGCGACGAATTCGCTGCCGCTAAGGCCGCCTGCGCCGCGCTGGTCGCCGAGGCCGCGGCCAAGGGGAAGGGCAAGTGAACGGCGCCCCGCATATTCCCGTTCTCCTCGACGAGGTGATCGAGGCGCTGGCCCCGCAGCCTGGCGACGTGATCGTCGATGCGACCTTCGGCGCCGGCGGCTACACCCGCGCCGTGCTGGAGCGCGGGGCGCAGGTCCACGCCTTCGACCGCGATCCCGATGCGATCGCGGCAGGCGCTGCCCTGATCGAGGAATTCGGCGATCATCTGACGCTCCACGCCGCGCGCTTTTCGCAGATGGTGGACGCGCTGGCAGCTGTCGACATCGCGCAGGTCGACGGCATCATGTTCGATATCGGCGTTTCCTCGATGCAGCTCGACCAGGGCGAGCGCGGTTTCGCCTTCTCGCTCGACGGGCCGCTCGACATGCGGATGAGCCGCGCGGGCGAAAGCGCCGCCGATTTCCTCAATGCCGCGGACGAGAACACGATCGCCGACGTCCTCTACACCTATGGCGAGGAGCGGCAGTCGCGCCGCGTCGCGCGGGCCATCGTCGCGGCGCGGCCGTTGTCGACCACGGGCGAGCTGGCGCAGGTGGTGCGAAAAGCGCTCGGCTATCGCCCGGGCGCGCCCAAGGATCCCGCGACCCGGACCTTCCAGGCGATCCGCATCCACGTGAACGGCGAACTGGACGAACTGCGCGAGGGGCTGTCCGCGGCGGAGGCTCTGTTGCGGCCCGGTGGCCGGCTGGCGGTCGTCAGCTTCCATTCGCTGGAGGACAGGATCGTGAAGCGGTTTTTGAAGGACGCCTCCGAAGGAACCGGCGGCGGGTCCCGTCACCTCCCACTCCAGGAACAGCCGCCGGCTGTCTTCTCCCACGTTTCGCGCGCCATTCGGCCCGGCGAGGCGGAAACGCTACGCAATCCCCGTGCCCGCTCCGCCACGCTGCGCAGCGCGGTGCGGACCGATGTTCCCGCGCGCAAGGAGGCCGCATGATGGTTGGTGGCAGTCGACTGCGCCGGGCGGGCTGGGCGGTGGTGTTCGCCGCCGTCGTGACCCTGTTCCTCGCGCTTACCTTCCAGGTGCGCACGGTCAAAAGCGAGGTCGTGCGGACCGAGCGGCAGATCGTGGCGCTCGAACGCGAGACCTCGCGCCTCGAAACGGAGTTCGAGACGCGTTCCAACCAGCGCCAGCTGTCGGAATGGAACGCGGTGGATTTCGGCTACGAATCCCCCCGCGCCGACCAGTATCTCGAAAACGAGCGGCAACTCGCCAGCCTCGGATCGCTGCCGGGGCCGGGCGCGCCGAGCCCCATCCGCGTTGCGCGCGCCATCGACGAAGGCGATCTGCCCGCGATGGTCAATCCGCTGACCGGCCGCACGCCGCTGTCCGCAGACGATGCCGACCTGCCCGAAGAGGGCGACGATGGCGATACGGGTCGCCGCAGCCTGGCGGGTGAAACCGCCGGGTCGCTGGGCGAACGGCTGGCGGCCAGCGTTTCCTTCCAGACCCGGGCAGAGATCGTCCGGTGAATGCCATGACGTTCCAGCCGCCGATCACCTACGGCCGCTCGCGCGTGGTCGCGGACCGGCGGCTGGCTGTCCTGACCGCGAAACTGCGCGTGCTGCTGATCGCGGCGGGTTTCGTTTTCCTCGCCGCGCTCGCGCTGCTGCGGATCGGCTATTTCGGCCTGACCGGATCGGGCGCGGGCACGCTGGACCTGCAGGCGGCGCTGCTGCCCCCGCGCGGCGAGATCGTCGATCGCAATGGCATGTCGCTGGCGCTGAACTATCCCGCCCGCGCGCTGTGGTACAATCCCGACGCGCTGGGCGAGGAGGGCACGCCGCTGGTCCGTTCACCCGATGAGGTCGCCCGCGAACTGAAGCAGATATTCCCCGACCTCGACGAAGCGAAGGTCGCGCGCCAGCTCGCCTCGGGCAAGCGCGGCTATCTGCGTAAGCGGGTCCTGCCGGAGGAGGCGAACCGCGTGTTCGACCTCGGCGAACTGGCGCTCGAACTGCCGGAAGAGGCGGACCGCTATTACCCGCAAGGGTCGATGGCCGCGCACGTCCTCGGCTATGTCGGGGCCGATGGCCGGGGCAAGGTCGGGATGGAAGAGGTGCTGCAGGAGAAGCTGTCGGATCCCGCCACGCGCGGCACGCCGGTGGCGCTTTCCATCGACATGCGCGTCCAAGGCGCGCTGGAGGACGAGCTGAGCCGCGGGATGCGCGCGGTCGAGGCAAAGGGCGCGGCCGGTATCGTGCTCGACGTGGAAACGGGCGAGGTACTGGCGCTCGCCTCGCTGCCCGAATTCGATCCCAATCACCTCGACCAGCAGGGCGTCGACAACATGTTCAACCGGGTCACGAACCAGGTGTACGAACTGGGTTCGACGTTCAAGCCGATCACGGTCGCATCCGCCATCGACGCCGGGATTGTGCGCGATTTCGGCAAGCGCTATGATGCATCGCCGCTCCATATGGGGCGCTTCACCATCAGCGACAGCCATTCCATGGGCGCGACGCTCAACATTCCCGAAACCCTGATCCACTCGTCCAACACCGTGACCGCCAGGCTGGCCGATCAGCTGGGTGGCCGAAAGCTGCGCCAGACCATGATCGACCTCGGCATGAACGAGCGGCCCTATATCGAGCTGCCGGCCAAGGGCTTCCCGATCTGGCCGGGCAAGGACTGGCCGCGCCTGCGCACGATGACGGTCGGCTTCGGACACGGAATCGCGGTGACTCCGCTGCATCTGGCGAGCGCTTATGCCGCGCTGGTCAATGGCGGCATCTGGCGCCCGGCCACCCTCTACAAGGTGGCGCCTGGCAAGGCCCCGCACGGGCGCCGCGTGTTCAAGGAATCGACCAGCTCGCGCATGCGCCAGCTGCTGCGCATGATCACCTCCTACGGCACCGGGCGCAGCGCCGACGCCGAGGGGTACCGCGTGGGCGGCAAGACCGGCTCGGCGGAGAAGCCGGGTGCCCACGGCTATCGCAAGAGCGTGCTCGTCTCCACCTTCGCCGCCGCCTTCCCGATGGATCATCCGCGCTATGTCGTGATTTCCATGCTCGACGAGCCGAAGGGCACCCGCGCCAGTTCCTTCCAGCGAACGGCGGCGTGGAACGCGGCGCCCATCGTCGGCCGGCTGGTACCGCGCATCGGCCCGCTGCTGGGTGTGCGGCCGGACAATACCCGCGACGTCGATATTTCCGACCTGCGTCCGATGGTGCCCGAAGCGTCGAGGGCGGCGGAATGAGGCTGGGCGACCTCGCCTTGCAGGCCGGTTTCGACCTGGCGGACGATCCGGTCGCGCGCGAAAGCGTGACCGGCTTCGCGATCGATCACCGCAAGGTCGCCCCCGGCACCGTGTTCGGCGCGTTTCGCGGTGGCACGGTGAATGGCGAGGATTTCATTCCCGCCGCTATCGAAAGCGGCGCGATAGCGGTCGTCGCCCGGCCGGAGGCGCGGGTCGAGGGCGCGTTCCACATCGCCGACGCCAATCCCAGGCGCGCCTACGCGCTGATCGCCGCGGGCTTCTTCACGCCGGTACCCGAAACCATCGTCGCGGTGACCGGCACCAACGGCAAGACCTCCACGGTCGAGATGACCCGGCAGTTGTGGCGCATGGCGGGCGAACGCGCGGCAAGCATCGGGACGCTGGGCGTCACAACGCCGGACGAGAGCGTTTCGACCGGCCTGACGACGCCCGACATCGTCACCTTCCTGTCGAATGTCAGCGGGCTGGCGCGCGAGGGTGTCACGCATATAGCCTACGAGGCGTCGAGCCACGGCCTGTCGCAATATCGCAACGAGGGCCTGCCGGTGGCCGCCGCCGCCTTCACCAATCTCAGCCGCGATCACCTCGACTACCATGCCGACATGGAGGAGTATTTCGCCGCCAAGATGCGCCTTTTCGACGAGGTCGTGGTGGATGGCGGCACGGCGGTGGTTTGGGCCGATGGCGGCGAATGGAGCGCGCGGGCGATCGAGCACGCCCAGCGCCGCGGCCTGACCCCGTTTACCGTGGGTATGGACGGCGCCGAAATCCGGCTGACGCAGCGCGCACCGACCCAGCTGGGCCAGGAACTGACGGTAGAACACGCTGGGCAGACGCGCACGCTGCGCCTGCCGTTGATCGGCGCCTATCAGGTTGCGAACGCTCTTGTCGCAGCAGGGCTCGCGCTCGCCACAGGTACGGATGCCGCCAAGGTCTGGGACGGGGTGGCTCGGTTGCAGCCCGTTCGCGGTCGGCTGGAGCGGGCGGTCATCACGCGCGCGGGCGCGCCGGTCTACATCGACTACGCGCACACGCCCGAGGCGCTTGAGGCCGCAATCGAGGCATTGCGGCCGCATGTCGCCGGCCGGCTCATCACCGTGTTCGGTGCCGGCGGCGATCGCGATACCGGCAAGCGCGCCCCGATGGGCGAGGTCGCCGCGCGTGCTTCCGATGTCGCCATCGTGACCGACGACAACCCGCGAGCCGAGGATCCAGCCGCAATCCGCCGCGCCGTTCTGGCCGGGGCGGGCGAGGGCGCGATCCGCGAGATCTCCGGGCGCCGCGATGCCATCGCCGCCGCGATCGACATGGCAGGCGCGGACGACATCGTGCTGATCGCGGGCAAGGGGCACGAACAGGGTCAGATCGTTGGCGCGGGAGACGACATGAAGATTTTGCCGTTCGACGACGTGGCGGTCGCGCGCGAATGCGCAGCGGGCGCAGCGGGCGCCGGGGGCGCAGCATGAACGCGCTGCGCCAGCCGCATCCGGCATTGCGCCCGTGGCCGCCGCTCGAACGCGACCGGCTGGGGCTGGCCTTGTGGACCGCCGAGGACATCGCGGAGGCGACGGGCGGGGTGGCCAGCGCCCGGTTCCAGTGCGCGGGCGTGGAAATGGACAGCCGCGACGTGCGATCGGGCGACCTGTTCGTCGCCTTGCGCGGCGAGGCGATGGACGGCCACCGCTTCGTGGAGAAAGCCTTTGCCGCCGGAGCCGCGGCGGCGCTGGTCGATCGGCCGGTCGATGGCCCACACGTTCTGGTTCGCGATACGACCGCCGCGCTCCACGCGCTGGCCGCCGCGGCTCGGGCCCGCGCGGATGCCCGGCGGATCGGCGTGACCGGTTCCGTCGGGAAGACAGGCGTGAAGGAAGCGATCTTCGCCGCACTCGACCGGTCCAGCCGGGGGCAGGCCCACCGGTCGGTGCGCAGCTACAACAACCATGTCGGCGTGCCGCTCAGCCTGGCGCGGATGCCCGCCCGCGCGCGCTACGGCGTGTTCGAGATGGGCATGAACCACGCGGGCGAGATCGCGGCGCTGACGCGGCATGTCCGCCCGCATGTGGCAGTGGTCACCACCATCGCCCCAGCGCATATCGAGAATCTCGGCAGCGAGGAGGCGATCGCCGACGCCAAGGCGGAGATCTTCGCCGGGCTGGAGCCAGGCGGCGTCGCGGTCATTCCCTTCGACAGCCCGCATTTCGGGCGGCTGCGCGATCATGCGCGCGAAATTGGGGCGAACGTCATGGCTTTCGGCCGCGGTGCGGGCGCCGACGTGCGGTTGCTCGACGCGATCCCGGCGGCGAATGGCGGCTCGCTCATCACCGCGCAGGTCGGTGACACGCGCCTGTGCTGTTCGGTCGCGGAACCGGGCGAGCACTGGGTATCCAACGCGCTGGCCGTGCTGGCGGCGGTGAAGGCGGCGGGCGGCGATCTTGCCGCAGCGGGGCTTGCCCTCGCCGAGATGGGCGGACTGAAAGGGCGCGGCGCGCGCCACCAGATTGCGGTGCCGGGCGGCAAGGCGCTGCTGATCGATGAAAGCTACAACGCCAATCCCGCCTCCATGCGGGCCACGCTGGCGCAACTGGGCCATACGCCCGCCGGACGGCGCGTCGCCGTGCTGGGCAGCATGAAGGAACTGGGCGATTTCGCCGAGGGGTTCCACGTCCAGCTGGCGGACCCGCTGCGCGAGGCCGAGGTCGACTACGCCGTTCTGGTCGGCGCCGAAATGCTCCCCCTCGCACGCGAGTTGGGGAAAGTGACCGCCAGCCCCCTTCCACCCACGCACGGCTTCGCCCATTGCGAAGGACCGGCCGAGGCGATAGCGGCGCTGCAGGAATACGGGCTCGTCGCGGGCGATGCGATCCTGGTCAAGGGGTCGAACTCGGTCGGGCTTGGCAGGGTGGTCGACCACTTCACCCGCCGTACTTGAAATGGGAGCCGGAAAGGCCGCATGCTCTATCTGCTCGCCGAATGGCTGGATTACGCCGGGCCGCTGAACCTCGTTCGCTATCAGACCTTCCGCGCGGGTGCGACGCTGATGACCGCGCTCGTCATCGGACTGATCGTCGGACCGCGCCTGATCGACCTGCTGCGTGTGCGGCAGGGCAAGGGACAGCCCATCCGCGAGGACGGGCCGCAGACTCACCTGGCGAAGCGCGGCACGCCCACGATGGGCGGTCTGATGATCCTGCTGTCGCTGATCCTCAGCTTGCTGATCTGGATGGACCTGTCGAGCCCGTTCGTCTGGGCCTGCGTCGCTGTCACCGTCGGGTTCGGCGCGATCGGTTTCATGGACGATCTCGACAAGGTGACGAAGAACAGCCACCGCGGCGTTTCGGGCAAGGTGCGCCTGCTGCTCGAATTCATCGTGGCGGGCATCGCGAGCTACATCGTGGTCAGCCAGATCAGCACGTGGCTGTACGTCCCCTTCGTGTCCGACCAGGCGATCCCGCTGGGGCCGTTCTACTACGTCTTCGCGGCGGTCGTGATCGTGGGGGCGGGCAACGCGGTCAACCTGACCGACGGGCTGGACGGGCTGGCGATCATGCCCGTGATCATCGCCGCTGGCACCTTCGCCATCATCAGCTACCTCGCCGGGCGCGCGGACTTCTCGGCCTATCTGGGTATTCCGCACGTTCCGGGTGCGGGCGAGCTGGCGATCTTCTGCGCGGCGATCATGGGCGGCGGGCTCGCCTTCCTGTGGTTCAACGCGCCGCCCGCCGCGGTGTTCATGGGCGATACCGGGTCGCTGGCGCTGGGCGGCGCGCTGGGCGCGATCGCGGTCGCCAGCCACCACGAGATCGTGCTCGCCATCGTCGGCGGCCTGTTCGTGTTCGAGGCGTTGAGCGTAATCATCCAGGTGTTCTGGTTCAAGCGGACGGGCAAGCGCGTCTTCCGCATGGCGCCCGTCCACCACCATTTCGAACAGCTCGGCTGGAGCGAGAGCAAGGTCGTGATCCGGTTCTGGATCGTCGCCATCGTGCTCGCGCTGATCGGGCTGGCCACGCTGAAGCTGCGATGATCACGAACCCCGCCTGGTCCGGCAAGCGCTTCGCCGTCCTCGGTCTCGCCCGTTCGGGCCTGGCCGCGGCGGAAGCATTGCTGGCGAGCGGGGCAGAGGTGCTGGCCTGGGACCGGCAGGAGGAGCCGCGCGAGAAGCTGGCCGGGCGCGCGCGCATCGGCGACCCGCTGGTGGAGGATCTGACCGGATTCGACGGCGTCGTGGTCTCGCCCGGCGTGCCGCTCAACACCCACCCGATCGGTCCGCGGGCGGAAACCTTCGGCGTACCGGTGATCGGCGATATCGAGCTGTTCGCGCAAGCGCGCCACGCCTTGCCGGCGCACCGGGTGGTCGGCATCACCGGCACCAACGGGAAGAGCACCACGACCGCGCTGGTGCACCACATCCTGCAGCAGGCGGGCGTGCCCACACGCATGGGCGGCAATATCGGCGTCCCGGTGCTGGAGGGCGACGCGCTGCAGCCCCGCGAGCAGGGAAGCGGGGTCTATGTCCTCGAACTCTCAAGCTACCAGATCGACCTGACCCGCTCGCTCGCATGCGAGGCGGCGGCTCTCCTCAACATCACGCCCGACCATCTCGACCGATACGACGGGTTCGATGCCTACGCCTTCGCCAAGGGGCGCCTGTTCGCCATGCAGGGGAGCGGCCAGTTCGCGGCGTTCGGATGCGAGGATGCGGCGACCAGCGCGATCCAGGCGGCGGAACATGCCCGCCGTGCGCAAGGACGCGCGATCTGCCTGGCACCCCACCGCTTTGCCGACCTGCAGCCCCACTGGCCGGCATTGCAGGGGCCGCACAACCTGCAGAACGCCGCCGCCGCCATCGCGCTGGTGACCGAACTGGGCCTGACCGCCTCGCAATGGGAGCCCGCACTCGCCAGCTTCCGCGGCCTGCCGCACCGCATGGAAATCGCGCACGAGGAAGCCGGCGTGCTCTACGTGAACGACAGCAAGGCGACGAACACCGCGTCCGCGGCGCCCGCGCTGGCGGCATGGCTGCCCGATCCCGAACCGCGCATCCACTGGATCGTGGGCGGGCTGGCGAAGGAAGACGGGCTGGGCGATTGCGAGACGCATCTCGCCAATGTCGCTACCGCCTACACCATCGGCGATGCAGGCCCGCGCTTCGCGCAATTGCTGGAGGGGCGCGTGCCCGTCAGCCGCAGCGAGTTGCTGTGCGAGGCGGTGCGGCGCGCCAGCCAGGCGGCGCGGCCGGGCGACATCGTTCTGCTTGCGCCCGCGTGCGCAAGCTTCGACCAGTTTCGCGATTTCGAACAGCGCGGCGACCATTTCCGCCAGCTGGTCGCCGCCATCCTGGATAGTGGAGAAGACGATCCGTGCGCCGTGGGCGGCGCGCGCGATGGGGGCGCGGCGGCATGAGCCAGTTTCACCCCTACGTCCCCGGCACCGCGCGCGGCCGCGCGGGCGAACGGCGCGCCACCGGTCGCTGGTCCGAGGTCAAGATCTGGTGGCGCGAGATCGACCGCGTGCTGCTGGGCCTCGTGCTGGCGCTGATGGTGATCGGCAGCATCGCGGTCGCCGCGGCTTCGCCCGCCTCGGCCCGGCGCCTGTCGACCGGCGATGTCAGCCTGCCGGACCTGTATTTCTTCTGGGCCCATCTGCGCTGGCAGGCGCTGGGCCTGTGCGTCATGATCGGCGCGTCCTTCCTCGACCGCGAGAACGCGCGGCGCGCCGGGATCCTGATCGCCGTCGCCATGCTGGGCGCGCTGCTGTTCGTCCCCGTGCTGGGGTACGAGGTCAACGGCGCGAAGCGGTGGATCAACGTCGGTTTCAGTTTCCAGCCGTCCGAATTCCTGAAACCAGGCTTCGCGATCCTGCTGGCCTGGGTGCTGTCGTGGCGGCTGCGCGATCCCAACCTGCCGGTCCTGGGACTGGCGACCGCGCTGATGGGTCTGGTCGGCGGATTGCTGATGTTGCAGCCCAATCTGGGCGACGCGATCCTGTTCGGCGGGGTGTGGATGGTGCTGCTGACGCTGTCCGGCATGCCGCTGGTGCGGATCGGCGCGTTGATCGGGGCGGGTCTGGCCGCGCTGGGCCTGTCCTATGTCTTCTACGACAACGCCCGGCACCGGATCGATTCCTTCCTCGGCGGCGGTACCGCTTTCGACCAGGTCGATCTGGCGCAGCGCACGCTGCTGGCGGGCGGATGGTCGGGCACCGGCTTCTGGCTGGGGCTCAGGAAGATGCAGCTGCCCGAGGCGCATACCGACTACATCTTCTCCGTCATCGGCGAGGAGTTCGGCCTGGTCGTGTGCGCGATCGTGGTGATCCTCTATCTCGCCATCGTGACCCGCACGCTGGTGCGGCTGGTGGAGGAGGAGAACCTGTTCGCGCTGCTCGCCTCTGCAGGGCTCGTCACCCAGATCGGGGGACAGGCCTTCATCAACATCCTTGTCAATTTGCGCCTGTTTCCGTCGAAAGGCATGACGCTGCCGCTGGTCAGCTATGGCGGATCGTCGACCATCGCGGTATGTCTGGCGGTCGGCCTGCTGCTGGCGCTGACACGGCGCAACCCCTTCATAACGCGTGAAACGGCCGGGCTGCGGGCCCTGTTCGCGACACGGGAGAAATCGCAATGACCGGCACGACCCGCACGCCACGTACGGGGGCCTCGCGCCACTTCGTCCTCGCCGCCGGGGGAACCGGCGGGCATCTGATCCCCGCCTTCGCACTGGCGGACGAGCTGCGCGCGCGCGGCCATCACTGCGCGCTTATCACCGATGCGCGCGGGGCGGGCATTCCGGGCAAGCCGGACGACCTGCCGATCCACGTCATCCCCGCGGGCCGTTTCGGCAAGAACCCGCTGGGCTGGCCCAAGGCGCTGTCGGCGGTCATGCAGGGGCGCAACATGGCGCGCCGGCTGTTCGCCAATTTCCAGCCGAGCGCCGTGGTCGGTTTCGGCGGCTATCCCACGCTGCCAGCGGTGCTGGGCGCGAATGCGGAAGGCATTCCCGTCGTCGTGCACGAACAGAACGCGGTGCTAGGCCGGGTCAACCGCCTGATGGCGGGCCGGGTGCGCGCCATCGCGACCGCCTATCCGGAGGTCGAGCGGCTCGCGGGCAAGCACCATGACAAGGCGGTGCTGGTCGGCAATCCGGTGCGCGGCGAAGTGCTGTCCCTGCGCGAGGAACCGTTCCCGCCCTTCACGCAGGACGGCTTGCTGAAAGTGCTGGTGACCGGCGGTAGTCAAGGCGCGCGGGTCCTGTCGGAAGTGGTGCCGGACGGGCTCGCCATGCTGCCCGTGGCCCTGCGCCAGCGGCTGCAGGTCACCCAGCAGTGCCGGGCGGAAGATCTGGAGGCGGTTCGCGAACGCTATCGCGCGCACGAAATCCCGGCCGAACTGGGCACCTATTTCGAGAACATGGCGGCGCGCCTCGCCGACGCGCATCTGTTCATCGGCCGTGCCGGGGCCTCCACCATCGCCGAACTGACGGCGGTCGGGCGGCCCGCAATCCTGGTCCCGCTGCCGATCGCGACCGACGATCACCAGGCGGCCAACACGCGCGAGATGGTAAAGGCGGGCGGCGCGCGCATGATCCGGCAAAGCGAGTTCACCGCGAAGGCGCTGGCCAAGCAGATCCAGGCGCTGAGCCAGCGGCACGAAACGCTGGCGACCGCCGCCCATGCGGCCTGGAATTGCGGCCGTCCGGACGCCGCGAAGGATCTTGCCGATCTCGTCGAGAGCTTCGGCGGGGCGGAGATGATGGACGTGATCAAGGTGGGCGCCAACAATGCGCGCGGCGCCTCGCAAGGGGTTGCGGTGGGCCAGGCCGCCAGCCTGGATGCCGCGCCGGGGGATCGCGCATGAGGGGCGTTCCCACCAATATCGGCATGGTGCATTTCGTCGGCATCGGCGGGATCGGCATGTCCGGCATCGCGGAGGTGATGCACAATCTGGGTTACCAGGTGCAGGGTTCCGACATGGCGGAAAGCCAGACGGTCGAGCGGCTTCGCGCGCGCGGCATCGAGGTGATGATCGGCCACGCCGCGCAAAACGTGGAAGGCGCCGCTGTCGTCGTGACCTCCACCGCGGTGAAGCGGACCAACCCCGAAGTCGCCGTGGCGCTCGAAAACCGCATTCCGGTGGTCCGCCGGGCCGAGATGCTGGCCGAACTGATGCGGTTGAAAAGCACCGTCGCGATCGCGGGCACCCACGGCAAGACGACCACGACCAGCATGATCGCCGCGCTGCTGGATGCGGGAGGAATCGATCCCACCGTCATCAATGGCGGGATCATCGAACAATACGGTTCGAACGCGCGGCTGGGCGATTCCGAATGGATGGTGGTGGAGGCGGACGAGAGCGACGGCAGCTTCCTGCGGCTCGACGGGACGATCGCGGTCGTCACCAATATCGATCCCGAGCACCTCGACCATTACGGCGATTTCGACGGCGTGAAGCGCGCCTTCATCGACTTCATCCACAACGTGCCGTTCTACGGCGCGGCGATCCTGTGCATCGACCATCCTGAGGTGCAGAGTGTGATCGGGCAGGTCCGCGACCGCCGCGTGGTTACCTATGGCTTCTCGCTGCAGGCCGACATCTGCGGCATCAACGTGCGGCCTCATAATGGCGGCAGCCGGTTCGACGTGATCGTGCGCCAGCGGGGCGAGGAGGACCGCCGGATCGAGGGCATAGAACTGCCGATGCCGGGGCGCCACAATGTCCAGAACGCGCTGGCCGCGATCGCGGTCTCGATCGAGATGGGCTGCGGCGACGGCGTCATCCGCGAAGGCTTCGGACAGTTCGGCGGTGTGAGGCGCCGCTTCACCCGGGTCGGGACGGTCGCCGGGGCGACTGTGATCGACGATTACGCGCACCACCCGGTAGAAATTCGCGCCGTGCTCGCCGCGGCGCGCGAGAGCACCGGCAACCGCGTGCTCGCGGTGATGCAACCTCACCGCTATTCGCGGCTGGGCGATCTGATGGAAGATTTCCAGAACTGCTTCAATGACGCCGACCGCGTCTACGTGACGCCCGTCTATGCCGCGGGCGAGGATCCGGTGCCGGGCGTCGACGCCGACAGCCTGGTGGCAGGGCTGAAGTCGCGCGGGCATCGCCACGCGGCGACGGTGGCGGATCAGGCTGATCTTGCGCAGGCGCTTGCCGCCGACATCGAGGACGGCGACCTGATCGTGTGCCTCGGTGCGGGCGACATCACCAAATGGGCGGCGGACCTCGCCGGCGCGGTCGAAAGGGCGCGCGCGTGAGGGGCGGTACGACGCAGCCCGACGACTGGGCCATGCAGGATGACGGCATGGCGCCCGGCGGCGCCACCGGCGGGGCGGTCGACGCGATCGTCCCGACGCGGGGACTGCGCGGCCTGTTGACCCGCAACGCGCCGCTGGCGAAGCTGGTCTGGTTCAAGAGCGGCGGCGCGGCGGACTGGCTGTTCGAGCCGGCCGATCTCGCCGACCTGCGATATTTCCTCGCGCATCTCGAGGGCAGCGTGCCGTTGATGGCGCTGGGGCTGGGCTCCAACCTCATCATTCGCGACGGCGGCGTGCCGGGCGTGGTGGTGAAGCTGGGCAAGCCCTTCGCGCAGGTCGAGATCGGCGAGGATTGCCTCGTGACATGCGGCGCGGGCGCGCACGGCGTGCTGGTCGCCTCGACCGCGCGCGACGCCGGCGTCGCGGGCCTGGAATTCCTGCGCGGCATTCCCGGGACCGTGGGAGGATTCGTGCGGATGAACGGTGGCGCCTACGGGCGCGAGGTCGCCGACGTGCTGGTCGATTGCGACGTGGTGACGCATGACGGCACGTTCCTGACCCTGCCGGTCGCGGACCTAGAATACACCTATCGCCATTCCGCCCTGACCGACGACATGGTGGTGGTCGCCGCGCGGTTCCGCGGGCAACCGGGCGATCCTGCCGCCATCGGCGCGGAGATGGAGCGCATCGCGGAGGCGCGCGAGCAATCGCAGCCGATCCGCACCAAGACCGGTGGGTCCACCTTCAAGAACCCGGACGGTGCAAAAGCATGGCAATTGGTCGATGATGCGGGCTGCCGGGGCCTGATGCTGGGCGGCGCGCAGGTGAGCGAGAAGCACACCAATTTCCTCATCAACACCGGCGATGCGACCAGCGCCGATATCGAGCAACTGGGCGAACTGGTGAAGCGCAAGGTATACGATAATTCGGGCGTGACTCTCGAATGGGAAATCCGTCGGGTGGGGCGGCCATGATAGTGCGTTTGCCCACCCTGCTGCGACTAGCCTTGCCTTGCGGCTCGGCAAGTCTCGCTCCCCTCCCGCAAGCGGGAGGGGCAATGAAGTTTGGCAAGCCGCAGGCGCGCCTAGCTGTAATGGGGTGGGCCCAATGATCGATCTCCCCAAACTTCACGTCGCCGTCCTGATGGGCGGCTGGGCGAACGAGCGCCCGGTGTCCCTGATGAGCGGCGAGGGCGTCGCGTCCGCGCTGGAGGAGCGCGGCCACCGCGTGACCCGGATCGACATGGACCGCACCGTGGCCGCGCGCATCGCGGAGGCGGCTCCGGACGTCGTGTTCAACGCGCTGCACGGCGTTCCTGGTGAAGACGGCACGGTGCAAGGCATGCTGGATCTGATGGGCGTACCCTACACCCATTCCGGCCTCGCCACGTCGGTCATCGCGATCGACAAGGAACTGACCAAGCAGGCGCTGGTCCCGCACGGCATCCCGATGCCCGGCGGGCGCATCGTGGCGAGCGAGGACCTGTTCGAACGCGATCCGCTGCCGCGCCCCTACGTGCTGAAACCGGTCAACGAGGGCAGCTCCGTCGGGGTGGCGATCGTCACCGACGACGGCAAGTACGCCAGCCCGATCGCGCGCGACGCAAAGGGGCCGTGGCAGGAATTCGATCGGCTGCTCGCGGAGCCCTATATTCGCGGGCGCGAACTGACGAGCGCGGTGCTGGCGGGGCGCGATGGGCCGCGCGCGCTGGGCGTGACCGAACTTGTACCCAAGTCCGGCTTCTACGATTTCGATGCCAAGTACACCGACGGCCTGACCGAGCATGTGTGCCCGGCCCAGATCCCCGAACACATCGCCGAGCTGTGCCGCCATTACGCGCTGGAGGCGCATCTGCGGCTGGGCTGTCGCGGCACCAGCCGGACCGATTTTCGCTGGGACGACGATCAGGGCGAGGCCGGGCTGTTCGTGCTGGAAACCAACACCCAGCCGGGCATGACGCCGCTCAGCCTGGTGCCCGAGCAGGCGCGCCAGTGCGGTATCGCCTATGGCGAACTGGTCGAGATGATCATCGCCGAGGCAATGGACTTCTTCGCCGTGGAGGGGGGCAAGGATGGCCACGGTCGGGCGTAAGCCGCAGGGCGTGCGCCGGGCGACCGCGGCGAAGACGCGCGCCGCCCGCGCGCGGCGGGCACGGCGCCAGGGCCAGGGTCTGGTCGACCGGCTGGTCGCGCTGCTGCCGATAACCGAAGACCAGCTCCACCGCGTGTTCCTGACGCTGATCCTGGCGGGTGCGGCGCTGCTCGTATGGCTGGTGGCGAGCCTTGCCGGAGTGCCCGCTCTCGCTGAGGCGCAGCTTGCGCGCACCGCCGCCGACGCCGGGTTCGAGGCGCGCCACGTGCGCGTGACCGGGGTGGAGCGGATGAACGAGCTGAAAGTGTACGAGGCCGCCTTCGCCCAGAAGGACAAGCCGATGCCGCTGGTCGATCTGGATGCACTGCGCGCCGATCTCATCGCCATGCCGTGGGTGGAGGACGCGCGCGTTTCGCGCCAGTTGCCCGACCGGCTGGTGATTGACATCGTGGAACGCACGCCGCACGCCGTGCTGGCGAAGAACGGGCGCCTGATCCTGATCGACGGCGACGGAGTGGAGCTCGAACCCATCTCGGCCAAGAATGCGAAGGGCATGTTGCGCGTTTCCGGGCCCGGCGCGGCGCGGCAGGTCGCCGGGCTTTCCCGCCTGCTGGAGGCGGCACCCGCGCTCAAGCCGCAGGTCGTCGCCGCGGAATGGGTCGGCAATCGGCGCTGGAACCTGACCTTCGCTACCGACCAGATCCTGGTGCTGCCGCAGGGGCGGGAAGAAGCGGGCAAGGCGCTGGTTCATTTCGCGCGGATCGACGGGCAGAACCGCCTGCTGGGGGGCAAGGTCGCCGCGTTCGACATGCGCGTCCCCGACCGGATCTACATGCGCGTGCCGGGCCGCACGGGGCCGGGCGGGGAGGCGAACTGATGGGCCAGCCGCGCATCGCCCGCGTCTTCGGGGCGGTCAATATCGGCAGTTTCCGGGTCTCGGCCATGATCATGGGCCAGACCGAGACGGGCGAGATGGTGGTGCTGGGCGCCAGCCACCGGCAAAGCCAGGGGGTGCGCCGCGGCTACATCACCGACATGGCGGCCGCCAGCTACGCCATCCGCGCCGCGATCGAGCGGGCGGAGGACAATGCCGATACCCGCGTTTCGAGCGTGTGGGTCGGCGCGTCGGGCGGCGGCCTCACCAGCCGCATCGCGCGGGTCGAGGTGCCCATCGGCGGCCGCCGGATCGAGGACGAGGATATCGAGCACCTGCTCGTGTCCGCGCGCGAGGCGATCGAGCCCGACGGGCGCATGGTGCTGCACGCGCAGCCGGCGAGCTACATTCTCGACGGCGCGCACGGGGCGACCCAGCCGCGCGGGCTCTATGCCGAACGGCTGGGCGTCGACATCCACGTAATGCTCGCCGAGACGGCCCCTGTCTGCAATCTGCGCGAAGCGGTGGAGCGCGCGCACCTGACGGTGGAGGGCGTCGTCGCCTCGCCGGTCGCCGCGGGCTATGCCTGCCTCACCGACGAGGAGCGCGAGCTCGGCACCATCCAGGTCGAGATCGGCGGCGAGGTCGTGACCGTCGGCCTGTTTGCAAACGGCCTGCTGCAGGCGCTGCACACGATCCGCATGGGATCGGGCGACATCACCGATGCGGTCGCCTCCGCTTTCGGGATCCGTCGCTTCCAGGCGGAGCGGCTGAAGAACCTTGCCGGATCGGCCATCGCCAGCCCGACCGATCACCGCGAGATGGTGCCCGTCAATCCGCCGGGCGAAGGGGTGGACGAAGGGCAGAAGGTCAACCGGGCGGAGCTCGTCTCCGTCATCACGCAGTCGCTGGGGCAGATGTTCGGCGAGATCGGGCGCACGCTGAAGAGCGAGCCGTTCGCGGCGGCGCGCGGGCAGGTGGTGATCACCGGCGGCGGCGCGCAGCTTTCGGGCATCGCCGACTTCGCGCAAGGGGCGCTGGGCCGGCAGGTGCGGATCGGGCGCGCGCCCGACCTGCGCGGCATGCCCGACGCGATGGCCAATCCCGGCTTCGCGACGCTGGCGGGCCTGTGCCTGTATGCGCAAGCGGACCCGATCGACGTGCGCAAGGTGCATGGCAGCTTTACCGAGACGACGCAGCATGGCGGACTGGCCCGGGTCCGCCGATTGTGGCAGGCGGCGCGCGACTATTTCTGAGCGGTTCCGACCTTCGCGAACCGATGTGGACAGGCTTGTGGAAAAATGGCTGGAAAACAATACAGCCTATCCCGTTTGTGTCACACTATGCCAATCAAGGGTCCGCGTTTGACGGACTGACGGAGAATTAGCGCTATGAGCATCAATATCGGCCCCGCTTCCGGCGACGATCTGCGCCCCCGTATCACGGTGATCGGCGTAGGCGGCGCGGGCGGAAACGCCATCGCCAACATGATGGAAGCGGAAGTCGAGGGCGTCGACTTCATCGTCGCCAATACCGACGCGCAGGCGCTGAGCAATTCCAGCGCCGAACAGCGCATCCAGCTGGGCCCGGACATCACCGGCGGGCTGGGCGCGGGCGCGCGGCCCGAGGTGGGCAAGGCCGCGGCGGAAGAGACACTGTCCGAGATCGAGGGCATGCTCGAAAACGTCAACATGTGCTTCATCGCGGCCGGCATGGGCGGCGGCACCGGCACCGGCGCCGCGCCCGTCATCGCGGAAGCCGCGCGGCGCATGGGCGTGCTGACCGTTGGCGTGGTGACCAAGCCGTTCCTGTTCGAAGGCACGCGCCGCATGCGCGCCGCCGAGGCGGGGATCGAGGAACTGCAGAAGCACGTCGACACGCTGATCGTCATTCCCAACCAGAACCTGTTCCTGGTCGCGAAGGCGGAAACCACCTTCAAGGAAGCGTTCCAGCTCGCCGACGAGGTGCTGCAGCAGGGCGTTCGTTCCATCACCGACCTGATGGTGATGCCGGGCCTCATCAACCTCGACTTCGCGGACGTGAAGTCGGTGATGGAAGAAATGGGCAAGGCGATGATGGGCACCGGCGAGGCCGAGGGCGAGAACCGCGCGCTCGAAGCCGCCGAACGCGCGATCGCCAACCCGCTCCTCGACGGTGTTTCCATGACCGGGGCGAAGGGCGTCATCATCTCCATCATCGGCGGCGAGGACATGCGCCTGCTGGAAGTGGACGAGGCCGCGAACCACATCCGCGACCTGGTAGACGAGGATGCGAACATCATCTGGGGTTCGGCGTTCAATCCCGATCTCGAAGGCAAGATCCGCGTTTCGGTGGTTGCCACCGGGATCGACGCGACCGAGGAAAACCGCGCGACTCCGGCGCGCCAGAATGCAGGCTTCGGCGGCGGTCAGCCCCCGCGTACGCCCGCCGCAGGAACGCCGGATAACGATCGCGGTGACCTGCGCGAGGGTGCGGCGGCCGATTTCGGCGCCCCGGCGCAGCCGCGCTTCGGCCGGTTCGACAGCGACGATAGCGATGGCGCCGAGGATAGCTGGTCGTCGGACCAGTCTGCCGACGACGCGCTGGCCGATCTGCGCAACGAAGCAACCGGAAGCGCCAGCCCTGCTGCCGCCACGGATGACAGCCCCTTCGCCGCACCGCGAAGCGAGCAGGGGTACGCCGCGGCGCAGGATCGCAGCGCACGCGACGAGAGCGCGCGCACCGAAAAGCGCCCGGTCTACAGCGACGACGACGACACGCTCGACCTCGCCGGAACCGAGGCCGAGGCCCCGCGCTCCTTCGATCGGCCGAACGATACGCCGCAACCGGGCCGGGGCGACACCGGCTCGCCGCAGCGGCAGGATCGCGACGAATTGCTGCTGGGGGACGAGGCCGCCGAGAGCGCGGCACCGCAGGGCGAGGACGACGACCGTGGCGGTCTGCTGCGTCGCGGACGCCGCCGGGCCGAAGGCGAGCAGGCGGGCGACGCGCCCGAACTGGCGCGCAAGAATCCGAGCGGCGGCGGCACCCTGTTCGAGCGCATGGCCAACCTTTCGCGCGGCGGCGGCAGCGGCGAATCGAAGAACGCCTCGCGCGACGACGACGACGACGATTCCGATGGCGCGCTGAACATCCCGCGTTTCCTCGGTCGGCAGAACAACCAGTAAGGATCGGGGCGGGCGCAACACGGCGAATGCTGCCTGCTTTGCGTCCGTTCCCGCTCCGTTCAGGTGGCCACACGTACCGCGACGGGGCATAGGCAAGCCATGACCCGAGCCGCTTTCGTTCCCTTCTTCCCCCTATTCGCGGGCGCCGCCACCGTCGCGCTCGCGGCCGGTCCCGCCAGCGCCCAGCCGCAAATGGTTAGCCGCGAAGTGGTGCAGCCGCTTCCGGCCGAAACCTCCGGCGACCTAACCCAGGCCCTGACGCGGCTGTCGCGCGATCCGAAGGACGTCGCGGCGCTGATCGATGCGGGCGTGGCGTCGCTGGAACTGGGCGACATCGACGCGGCTCTCGGTTTCTTCGGACGCGCGCAGGAGCTTTCGCCCGGCAACCCCAGGATCAAGGCCGGGTTCGGCGCGGCCTATGCCCGGCAGCAGCGCCCGGTGGAGGCGCTGCGCCTGTTCGAGGAGGCGGAGCGCGAAGGCGTAAGCATCACCCGCCTCGCGGGTGAGCGCGGCCTTGCCTACGATCTCGTCGGCGCCGGGCCGCAGGCGCAGGCGAGCTATCGCACCGCGCTGGAGCAAGGGGACGATCCCGAGGTCCGGCGCCGCCTTGCGCTCAGCTACGCCATTTCCGGACAGCGCGACCAGTTCGAGGCGACGCTGCGCCCGCTGCTCGATTTGCGCGACCCCGCCGCGTTCCGCGCACGCGCCTTCGGTCTTGCCATCATGGGCGATGCCGATGGGGCGATCTCCATCGTCGAGGCGGCGATGCCGCGCGAGGTGGCGCGCAAGCTGACACCCTATCTTCGCTACATGCCGCGTCTGACCGCGGCGCAGCAGGCGGCGGCGGCCAATCTCGGTGTGTTCCCGCGCGCGACCCAGATCGGTCACGACGATCCGCGCATCGCCTCCGCCGCCGACAGTTTCGGCGCGGCCGAAGCCCGGCTGCGCCCGACCGGCGCACCGCTTGGTCCGACCGGCGCAACAAGCCCGGCAGCCAGAAACGCGCCGACCCGCACCGCGACCGCGCCGTCCAGAGGCAGGCGCACACCGACGCCCGCGCCGGCGGTAACCCGGCCCGAACGGGACGCCTCCGAAACGCGAATCGCACAGGCGCCGCGCGGGGCGGGCGAATTGCCGCCGGTCGGCGCTGCCAGCGCGCCGGGTCGCACGCCCACCGCCGCCGTGGTGCGCCTGCCCGAAGAGCCCGCGCCCGCAGCTGCGACGCCGGGTCCATCCACACCTGCGGCTTCCGCCACGCCGGGGTTCGACCTCGCAAAAGTCGAGGGAGGGGGCGCGGCGCCTGAACCGGCCCCCGCGCCCGAGGGGCTGCGCGAAGTGACGCCCGCCGCCAATGTCGCCAGCGCGTTCGGCGATCTCACCTTGCCCGAGGACCCCATTCGGGCGCGTCCCGGCAACGCGGTCGATATCACGCGTATCGTAATCCCGCGCGAGACCGCACCCGAACCCGAGGTGAAAGCGGAACCGGCGAAAGCAAAACCCGCGCCGGAAAAGGCAAAGCCTGCCAAGCCGGCCAATCCCAGCCGCATCTGGGTGCAGGTCGCCACCGGCAAGGATCGCGATGCGCTGGGCTGGGACTGGCGGCGTTTCTCCAAAAAGGCGGGCGAGGTGCTAAAGGGCAATGGTCCGTTCGTGACCCCGTGGGGCGAGGCCAATCGCCTGCTCGCGGGCCCCTACGACAGCCGCAAGGCGGCCGAGGCGGCACTGGACAAATTACGGGAGGCGGGGATCGACGGTTTCCTCTTCACCAGCCGTGCGGGCGAGGCGATCGATCCGCTCGACTAAGCGCTCCCGACACGGTTTTCCCCCGAAAGCTGTGCACATGGTTTTCACAGGGAAGGGCGAGTTTCCCCAACCGTGTCGACCCCGCCCGGTTGCCAGCGAAGGGCCGGGCAAGCGATGTAGCAGTCATGCTTGATTGCCTTGGTAAACACCGTGCTCGCTGACGCCGCCCCGCTGGACGACGACGCCCCGCCGATGGAGATGCTCGCCGCGCTGTTCGATGCGCGCGGATGGCGTGTCGAATCGAGCAATTCGGGCGATTTCGCGGGCGAGATAAAGGGCGCCTGGGCGACCTATCAGTTGCGGGCGATCTGGCGCGGCGAGGATCGCGTGCTGCAATTGCTGTGCCTGCCCGACATCCGCGTTTCATCGGACAAGCGGACGGCGGCGCACGAGCTTCTGGCGCTGGTCAACGAACAGCTCTGGCTCGGGCATTTCGACATGTGGTCGGACGGCGGCGTCTTGGTCTATCGCCACGGTGCGATGCTGGGCGACGACAACACGCTCACGCTCGCACAGGCGCAGGCGATGGTGGAAACCGCGGTGGAGGAATGCGACCGCTTCTATCCCGCGTTCCAGTTCGTCCTGTGGAGCGACAAGCCTCCGCGCCAGGCACTGGATGCCGCACTGATCGACGCGATGGGCGAGGCCTGAAACACGCCGCCGGGACGGGGCGAAACCGAATGTGTCGCGGTGTGTCGCCGGCGCAACGCAATCCTTGAATTTTCGGCCCGACCCCCCGATATTCTGTGCACAGCGCGGGACCATCCGTCCGGCGATCTCGAGGAGTAGGATACCATCATGGCCGATTGGAACGACCGGCAAAGAACCCAGGGCTTCAGCGCGGTCCCCCGCGCGGGAAGTGACGTCGCATCGCGCACGACCTTCGACGCGGGCCTGCGCAAATACATGCTCTCGATCTACAACCACATGGCCTCGGCCGTGCTGCTGACCGGGATCGTGGCCTTGCTGACGGCGCGCAGCGGCCTTGCCTACACCTTCGCGACCGGGCCGCTGATGTGGCTCGTGGCGCTTTCGCCGCTGGCCATCGTCTTCGCGATGAGCTTCGGCATGAACAAGTTCTCCAAGACGACGCTGCAGGCGCTCTACTGGGGTTTCGCGTTCCTGATGGGCCTGTCGCTGTCGACCATCTTCCTGGTCTATACCGGCGGTTCGATCGCCGCGACGTTCTTCGCCACCGCGGGCGCCTTCGCCGGGCTCAGCCTGTTCGGGTACACGACGAAGCGGGACCTGTCGGCCATGGGCCGGTTCCTGATCATGGGCGTCATCGGCCTGATCATCGCCAGCGTCATCAACATGTTCCTGCAGTCGACCGGCCTGATGTGGGCGATCAGCTTCCTCGGCGTGCTGATCTTCGCCGGGCTGACCGCCTACGACACGCAGAAGCTGAAGACGATGTACAGCCACGTGCGCGGCACGCCGATGATGGACAAGGTCGTGATCATGGGGGCGCTGAACCTCTATCTCGACTTCATCAACATGTTCCTGTTCCTCCTTCGCTTCATGGGCAATTCGCGCGGCTGACGCCGTCGCCCACTGCGGCAGATAGGACTCACTTCACCGCGCCCGGGGTGCCTTTCGCACTCCGGGCGTTTTCATATGCGCGACAGATGATTAGGATGCCGGTTCAGCCCCGGGCCACGCCCGGTGACAGACAATAATGGCATCGTCGCAGGAGCCCCGCCATCCCCATGACCTCCGAACTGCCCCGCGCAACACGCATCGTCGCAATGCTGGCCGGCCTCGCCGCGCTGGCGGCCTGTGCGACTCCGCCGCCCCCGCCGCCTCCGCCGCCCCCGCCGCCCCCGCCCCCGGTGGTGATTCCGCCGCGGCCGACCCCGCCCCTGGGTGCCGCCGCGACCATGATCATTCCCCCGGTCGGGCCCGACGGTTTGCGCCAGACGGTCAACGCCAACATCTCGCAGGCGCAGGTAACGTGGAATTTGCGGTCCGCCCTGAACGTGGCCGCGCTCAATTGCGTCGATCCGCAATATGCGGCGCTCGTTCCCAACTACACGGCATTCCTTGAGACCTTCGACAAGCCGCTGGATGCGCTGAACAAGAAACTGGGCAAGGAATACCGCGAGCGATTCTCGACCCCGCGCGAAGCCCAGATGGAGCGCGACAGCTACAACACCAGGGTCTACAATTATTTCGCCATGCCGCCCGCGCAGACCTATTTCTGCGATGCGGCCCTGCAGGTGAGCCAGGCGGCGCTGACGGTCGACCCGGCTTCGCTCGAGACCTTCGCCGCCGGGGCATTGCCGCAGATCCAGGCCGCGTTCGAGAGGTTCTTCACCGATTTCGAGCGCTATCGCACTGCCGTGGCGCAATGGGATGCGCGTTATGCGCCCCAGACCGTGCAGCCGACCATCACCTACACCAGCGCCGAAGTGGCGGGGCCCGACGGTCTGCCGGCAGGCGATGCTACTGTGGTCGCGGTCGAAGCGGTCGATACCGCGCCGTCCACGGTGGGCGAGGCACCGCCCGCGCAGGCCGCTCCGGTCGATCCTGCTGCGACGATCGTCATCGGCAATGCAGGCGCCGCGGCGCCGGCTATCACGTTGCCGGGCGAAAATGCGCAGGCGCAGGCCGCGCCGCTGATTACGCTGCCGGGCGAACAGGCGGCGCAGGGCGAGGACGCGGACGAGCAGACCGTTCGCGACCAGCCGCTCGCCCAGTAAATACCGGGCGCCAGCGTGGCTCCTGCCGGCTGCGGATGAAAAATCCTTTGCAGCCGGCGGAGGCATTCGCTAAGGGCGCCTTCCTTGACAGCGCGGGGGCAACCCGCCCGCCTGTCGCGAAGACCTGGAACGGGGCCGTAGCTCAGTTGGGAGAGCGCGTCGTTCGCAATGACGAGGTCAGCGGTTCGATCCCGCTCGGCTCCACCAGGTCTTTCGATTTTCGTTTCCCAGCGCTCCGATAGCAATCGCCTCTTCCCTCCCGGGGTCGCGGTCGCGGGCTGCACGGGCGCGCGGAACCCTGTCCCGAAATAAAAACCTCCCCCACGGGGCGAAACATCCCTATCTGCCCCCACATGCATTTCCTCGATCAAGCCAAGATATACCTCAAATCAGGCGCGGGCGGCCCCGGTGCGGTCAGCTTCCGGCGCGAGAAGTACATCGAGTATGGCGGACCCGACGGCGGCAATGGCGGGCGCGGGGGCGATGTCGTGTTCGTCGCGGTGCCCGGCCTCAACACGCTGATCGACTTTCGCTACAACCAGCATTTCAAGGCGAGCCGCGGTTCGCACGGCATGGGCAAGGACCGCACCGGCGCGGGCGCGGATGATCTCGTCATCGAGGTGCCGGTGGGCACGCAGGTCCTGTCGGAAGACAAGGAAGAGGTGCTGGCCGACTTCACCGAGGTCGGGCAGCGCATCGTCTTTCTGGAAGGCGGCATGGGCGGCCGGGGCAATGCCAGTTACAAGACCAGCACCAACCGCGCGCCGCGCCAGCACCAGCCGGGCGAGCCCGGGCAGGAAATGTGGGTGTGGCTGCGGCTGAAGCTGCTGGCCGATGTCGGCCTGGTCGGCCTGCCCAATGCGGGCAAGAGCACCTTCATCAATGCCGTCTCCAACGCGGGCGCGAAAACGGGCGCCTATCCCTTCACCACGCTGATCCCGAAGCTGGGCGTGGTGCGCCACAAGTCGCGCGAGTTCGTGCTGGCCGACATCCCGGGCCTGATCGCCGGGGCGGCGCAAGGGGCGGGCATCGGCGATCGCTTCCTGGGTCATATCGAGCGATGCCGGGTGCTGATCCACCTGATCGACATTGCGGGCGAGGATCCGGCCGCCGCCATGCGTACGGTCGAAGCGGAGCTGGAGGCCTATGGCGCGGACCTTGCCGACAAGCCGCGGCTGGTCGCGTTGAACAAGCTCGACCTTGCGGATGCGGAACTGGTGGAAGGCTTCGCCGCCGAACTGAAGGCGGCGGGCGCGGACCAGGTGTTCGCGGTTTCGGGCGCGACGGGGGCGGGGATCGAATCCCTGCTCGACGCCGTGCTGGCACATCTGCCCCAGCGCACCGCCACCGAAACGCGCGGGGTGGAGCAGGAAGAGGCCGAGGACGAGCCTGCCCCCTGGTCCCCCCTCGATTGACGCGACCGCCCGGGTGTCCCTAGACGCGGGGACGATGGCGATCGCCACCCTATCCGACATGCGCCACGCGCGCCGCCTCGTGCTGAAGATCGGCAGCGCCTTGCTGGTGGAGGACGGGCGTGCCCGGGTCGACTGGCTTGCGGCGCTGGCGCAGGAAATCGCCGCGATGCGCGCCGCCGGGCAGGATGTCGTGGTGGTGAGTTCGGGCGCGATCGCGCTTGGCGCGGGCGAGTTCGACCTGCCCCGGGGCGGCCGTGGCACCCTGGCCGACGCACAGGCCGCCGCCTCGCGCGGGCAATTGGCTCTTGCGCGCCTGTGGGACGAGGCGTTGGCCGCCCATGGCTGCGTCGCGGCGCAGATGCTGGTGACACTGGGCGACCTGGAGGACCGGCGCCGCTATCTCAATGCCTCCGCCACGCTGGAACGCCTGCTGGATCTGGGCGCGGTGCCGGTGGTGAACGAGAACGACAGCGTCGCGACCGAGGAAATCCGCTTCGGCGACAACGACCGTCTCGCCGCGCGCGTGGCGCAGGCGTGCGGTGCCGAGGCCGTGCTGCTCCTGTCCGATGTCGACGGCCTGTACGATCGCGACCCTTCCGATCCGGAGGCCCGGCGCCTGCCGGTGATCGATGCGATCGATGACGGTGTCCGCGCCATGGCGAGCGGACGATCGGGCTCCGGCCTGGGATCGGGCGGCATGGCGGCCAAGATTGCCGCCGCGCAGATCGCGACCCGCGCCGGTATCGCGCTCGCCATCGCCAACGGGCGCACCGCGCGTCCGATCGCGCGCGCGCTGGACGATGGGGTGGGCACGCTGTTCCTCGCCGGCGAGGGCGAAGCGGCGCGCAAGGGCTGGCTCGCCGGGCGCCTGTCGCCTGCCGGGACGCTGCGTGTGGATGCAGGCTGCGCGGCGGCGCTCGCGACCGGGGCCAGCCTGCTGGCGGCAGGCGTGGTGGCGGTGGAGGGGGACTTCGCGCGCGGCGATCTGGTACGCGTTGCTACCGAAGCCGGCGAGCCGCTGGCACAGGGCCTGGTCGAATACGATGCCGCTGCCTGCCGCGCCATCATGGGTTTGCGCGGCGAGGATCAGGCCGATGCGCTGGGCCACGCGCCGCGGTCCGCCGTGATCCACCGCGATCATCTGGTGCTGTTGTGAGCCTGGCGATCACCGGGGGCACCGGCTTCGTCGGACAGGCCCTGCTCGACCTGCTGGCGGCGCGGGGGCAGGGCGCCCGCGTCCTCGCGCGCAAGCCGCCCGACGACCGCCCCGGCTTCGACTGGGTCGCCGGCAGCCTGACCGACGGCTTCGCGCTGGAGGACCTCGTGAAGGGCGCGGAAACGGTCGTTCACATCGCCGGCCTGACCAGCGCGACCCGGCCCGAGCATTTCCAGATCGCCAATGCGGAAGGCACGCTCAACGTCGTGAAGGCGGCGCGCGAGGCGGGGGTGCGGCGTTTCGTCCTCGTCTCCTCGCTCGCCGCGCGCGAGCCGGGCCTGTCGGCCTATGGCGCGTCGAAGCGGCGCGCCGAGCGGATCGTCGCCGCGAGCGATCTCGACTGGACCATCGTGCGACCGCCCGGCGTCTATGGCCCGCGCGACGTCGATTATCTGCAGATGTTCCGCGCCGCGCGCTGGCACGTGCTGCCGTTGCCCCCGGCGGGCCGCAGCTCGCTGATTCATGTGGAAGACCTCGCCCGGCTGCTGCTGGCGCTGGCTCCCGGCGGGCAGGGCGTATCGGGCGCGACGCTGGAGCCGGACGACGGGCGCAAGGGCGGCTGGACCCATGGCGAGCTGGCGCACGCAATCGGCAAGGCGACGGGGCACTGGGTGGTAGGGCTGAACCTGCCGCGTCCGGTCATGTCGCTCGGCGCGCGGCTGGACCTGGCGCTGCGTGGCACGCAGGCCCGCCTGACGCAGGACCGCGTCGGATACCTCGTCCATCCCGACTGGGTCAGCGCGCGCGACCGCCGGGTGCCGGAACGGATCTGGACGCCGCAGATCGGGACGCTGGCAGGCCTCGCCGCGACCGCGCGCTGGTATCGCGAGGCGGGCTGGCTCTGACGCGCCGCGTGCGGCGATCGTTCGTCTAGAGAAAAGGTTCGTAGGGCGGGCGTGTGCCGCCTTCGTCCTCGCCGTCGGCGGTATGGATACCGCACTCCACCTTGTCCCAGCCCTTCCACCGGCCCGAACGCGGGTCCTCGCCCGGCGCGACCGCGCTGGTGCAGGGCGAACAGCCGATGGAGGGGAACCCCTGCGCCACCAGCGGGTGGGGCGGCAGCGCGTGTTCCTCGATATAGGCCGCGATCTGGTCCGCGTCCCAGTCGATCAGCGGATTGATCTTCAGCCGTCCGGCCGCATCCGACACGTCGATCTCGAACCGGGGCAGGTTCGCGCGCGTGCCGCTCTGGAAGGCCTTGCGCCCCGTCAGCGTGGCATCGAAGCCTGCCAGCGCGCGCGCGAGCGGGCGCACCTTGCGCAGGTCGCAGCAGCCATCGGGATCGTAGGACCAGCGCAGCCCGCTCTCGTCGCGTGCGGCAAGCTCCGCTGCGTCCGGCGTCAAATTGCGCAGCCCGGTCAGGCCGAGATGGCTCGCCAGAGCGTCCCGATAGGCCAGAGTCTCGGGAAAGTGCTTGCCGGTATCGAGGAACAGGACCGGCAGGCCGGGATCGACCTGCGCGACCAGGTGCAGCAACACCGCGCTTTCCGCCCCGAAGCTGGAGACGAGCGCGATGCGGCCCGCCGATCCGTCCTCCACCAGCGCGCGCAGCATATCGGGCGCGTCGTCGGCCCGAAACCGCCGGTTCAGGCGGATCGCGTCGTTTTCGCTGAAGCGCGGCCCGGTGTCGAGCCGGTCGATGGCGCGCATGTCATTGATGGCGCAGCTCCCAGATCGGGCGGGCGGCGTCGGCGGCGCGCTGGTAGGTTTCCGGGAAGCGGTGCAATGCCGCCTCCACATCGCTCTCATCGAGGGGCGTGGCGGGGGCGAAGGCGTCGAACCCGCACCGGCGCATATAGGCGATCTGGTCCACCAGCACGTCGCCCACCGCGCGCAATTCGCCGCGATATCCCGCCTCGCGCAGGATGCGCGCGGCGGAATAGCCGCGCCCGTCGCCGAATTCGGGAAAGTTCACCTCCACCAGCCTGAGATCGGCGAGATAGGCGGTCAGCGCGCGCGCGTCGTCGCCCGGTTCGACCCGCACCGCCGCCCCGCCGCCGCCCGCAACGAAGCTGTCGACGGTGACGGCGGCGTGATCCGCCATCACGTCGTCGCGGAAGCGCAGCTGGACGGCATCGCGCCCGCCGCCAAGGCCCCCTTCGGCCGGTGGGGTCTGGGTGGGTGCGTCAGCCATACAGCGCCTCCTTGAACGGCTCCATGCCGATGCGGCGATAGGTATCGAGGAACCGCTCCCCGTCGGTTCGCTCGCGCAGATAGAGATCGGTCACGGTCTCCACCGCGTCGACCACGCCCGCCTCGTCGAAACCGGGGCCGGTGATCTTGCCGATGGACACGTCCTCCGCCTCGCTGCCACCGAGCAGCAGCTGGTAGTTCTCGACCCCCTTCCGATCCACGCCGAGGATGCCGATGTGCCCGGCGTGGTGGTGCCCGCAGGCGTTGATGCAGCCGGAGATTTTCAGCTTGAGCTGGCCCAGCTCGCCGGTCTTGCCGGTGGCGGCGAACCGCTCCGAAATCTTCTGCGCGACGGGGATCGAGCGCGCATTGGCGAGGCTGCAATAGTCGAGGCCGGGACAGGCGATGATGTCCTCGACCGTGTCGAGATTGGGCGCCGAAAGCCCTGCTTCTTCAAGCTTTTCCCAAATCGCGGGCAAATCGGCCTTCGCCACGTGCGGCAGGACGAGGTTCTGCGTATGCATCACCCGCAGCTCGTCGTGCGAGTAACGCCGGGCGAGATCGGCGACGAGGCGCATCTGGTCGGCGCTGGCATCGCCGGGAATGCCACCCACGGGCTTTAGCGAGACGACTGCGGCGACGTGATCGGGGTTCCTGTGCGGATGGGTGTTGCGCGTGACCCACAGGCCGAAGGCATCGCTTCCGCTTTGAACGGGTGATCCACCGTCTTCCGGCGCTTCGCCGTCGGTCGCCGGAACGGGGGAGGCAAAGTACCCCTCGATCCGTTTCAGCTCGGCGAGCGGGGGCTCGACATTCTGGTCGAGCAGGTGCGCGAATTCCTCCTCCACCTGCCGGGCGTATTCCTTCGCGCCCAGCTCGTGGACCAGGATCTTGATGCGCGCCTTGTACTTGTTGTCGCGCCGGCCGTGGCGGTTGTAGACCCGCAGCGCCGCCTCGGCATAGGTCACCAGCCGGTCGATCGGCACGAAATCGCGAATCAGCGGCGCGATCATCGGCGTGCGGCCCATGCCGCCGCCGACGTAGAACTGCGCGCCCAGCGCCCCGTCGCGGCGCACGATCCGGATGCCGATATCGTGCAGCCGCATCGCCGCACGATCGGTCTCGCTGGCGATCACGCAGAATTTGAACTTGCGCGGCAGGTAACTGAATTCCGGGTGGAAGCTCGACCACTGGCGCAGCAGTTCGGCATAGGGGCGCGGATCGACCACCTCGTCCGCGGCGGCGCCGGCGAAATGGTCGGAGCTGATATTGCGGATGCAATTGCCGCTGGTCTGGATGGCATGCATCTCAACCTTGGCGAGATCGGCGAGGATGTCGGCGGCATCCTCCAGCCGGATCCAGTTGTACTGGATGTTCTGCCGGGTGGTGAAGTGGCCGTATCCGCGGTCGTATTTTTCCGCGATCTCGGCCAGCGCGCGCAACTGCGCGGAATTGAGCGTGCCGTAGGGGATCGCGACGCGCAGCATGTAGGCGTGCAATTGCAGATAGAGTCCGTTCATCAGCCGCAGCGGCTTGAACTGGTCCTCTGTCAGCCTGCCTTCCAGGCGGCGCTGCGCCTGATCGCGAAACTCGGCCACGCGGGCATCGACCATGGCCTGGTCGTATTGGTCGTATCGATACATCAGATCACCCAGTTGCCGGCTTCGGGATCGGCGGGTTTCAACGTGAGGTCGGGGCGGACCGTGGGGCCCAGCGCCCGGACGCGGTCCTTGATATGGGCGGGCCGGACGCCGTCGGCGGTCCTTTCCGCCGCGATGGCATAAGGCACGTTGACGCGGCGCGCGGCTTCCTCGCGCCGGGCGATGGTGTCGGCCGCCTCACCGACATCGACCGCGTCCTCGACATGAAGCGACCAGTCGGCGCCGGTCCACCACACCACCGCGCCCGATTTCAGATCGTTGCCGGTCAGGATCTTCATCGCGCCGCCTCCATCGCGGTTCGCGCCAGCGCGCCGTCGGCCCGCGCGGTGACCGCGCCGATCACGATCAGTGCCGGGCTGACGACGTTTTCTTTCATCACCAGATCGGGCAGTGCGGCCAGCGGCCCGCGCAACACGCGCATTTCGGGCCGGGCGCCGTTTTCGATCACCGCCACCGGCATGTCGGGGGCGAGGCCGTCGGCCATCAGCTTTTCCGCAATCCGGGGCGCGGTCTTGACCCCCATGTAGATCACCAGCGTCCGCCCCGGTCCGGCGAGGCCCGCCCAGTCCTGTTCGGACAGGCCCTTGCACTGGCCCGCGACGAAGCTGACGATGCTAGAGGCATCGCGGTGGGTGAGCGGGATCTGCGCTGCCGCCGCCGCGCCGTTCGCCGCGCTGATGCCGGGAACGACCCGTACCGGAACTCCGGCGGCGCGCGCCGCCTCCGCTTCCTCGCCGCCCCGGCCGAAGACGAACGGGTCGCCGCCCTTCAGCCGCACGACATCGCGCCCCGCGCGCGCCTCGCGCACAAGCAGGGCGTTGATCTCGTCCTGCGGCAGGGTGTGGCGCGCCCGCCGCTTCGCGACCGAGACCAGCCGCGCATCATGGCGGGCGAGCGCCAGGATGCCGGGGGAGACGAGACCGTCGTGCACGATCAGTCGCGCTTCCGATATGAGCCGGGCCGCGCGCAGGGTCAGCAGGTCCGGGTCGCCCGGTCCCGCGCCGACGAGGTGGATGGTTCCGCAATCAGGCATGGAACGGTAGATGCGCGCCCCGCGGACCGCGCACCAACGAGAATGCGTGACCGGCGGGGAAGCTGAAATTTTGATAGGCCGCGTTTGCGGGCGGCTAGCTATCCTTTCGCGCAGCCTCGCCCGGGCCATGGTCCGCATCGCCGTCGCTCTCGCGCGTATCGGCGACCCGCTGGCTGATCGCGGCAACCAGCTGGTCGAACTGCGCGTTGTGCCGCAAATTGAGATCGCGCTGGGGGAAGGGGATCTCGACCGCGTGTTCCTGGAACAGGTCCCACAGGCGTTTCAGCACGTCGGACTTCACATTGCCCACACCTGCCTCGGGATCGTTGATCCAGCACTGGATGACGAAATTGACGGAGCTTTCCCCGTATTCCTCCAGCCACACGAGCGGGGGCGGGGAGGCGAGCACGCGCCGCGCGCTCTTCGCCGCTTCCAGCATCAGTTCCTCGGCCTGCTTGATATCGCACTGATAGGACACGCCCACCGGCACCTGGATGCGCACGTTGCGGCTGGAATAGGACCAGTTTTCCACCTGATTGATCATCAGGTTCTCGTTCGGGATCAGATATTCGCGTTGGTCGCGGGTGGTGATGGACACCGCGCGGATGCCGATCTTGCGGATTTCGCCGAACACGAAATTGCCGGTCGAATCCGCGGTGGCGATGACGTCGCCCGGCTTGATCGAACGGTCCATCAGCAGGATGATCCCCGCGATCAGATTGCCGAAGGTCTTTTGCAGACCGAAACCGATGGCGAGGCCGAACGCACCGGAAAACACCGCCAGCGCGGTCAGATCGATGCCGAGGAGGTCGATGCCGATCAGGATCGAGCCCGCCCACACGATGATCGAGGTCAGCTTTTCCGCTAGCAGGCGCTGCGCCATGTCGAGCTTCGTCAGCCGGCGCAGCAGCGCATGGCTGGCCTTGGTCAGTACGAAGGCGAACACGATTACCAGGGCGATGATGATCGCCCAGACCATCACGTCCCAGACCGAGATGTGGAACTTGCCGATGGTGAGCGCCAGCTGGTCGAGCTGGTCGACGATGTCGCCGAAGGTCCGGCTCTTCTGGGTCACCGCCTCGCGCAGATTGTCCGCCGCGGCCTCTTCCGTGCCGGTGGGCGTGGGCGTCACGGTCGGCGTGGGGCTGGCGGTCGCCGTGGCGGTACCGCTGTCGGTGGGTGCCGGGCTTTCGCCCACGGCCGCCACTGTGTCGGAAATGGTGTCGGACAGCGCGGAAGGGGTGGTGGCGGTCAGCAGCATCGGCCTAGACGCTATCCATGGCCGCAAAAGCGCGGTCAAGGTCGGCGATCAGGTCGACCGGGTCCTCCAGCCCGATGGCGAGCCGCACGCCGAGCCGGTCGTCGGCCTCCAGTCCCGCGGGCGGCCAGGCCGATGCGGCGCGGATGGCGGCGGGATCGAACGGCACCACAAGGCTTTCGAAACCGCCCCAGCTGTATCCGATGCCGAACAGCTCCAGCCGGTCGACGAAGGCGGTGCGCTGCGCCGCGGTCCGCCCGCGCAACACGAAGCTGAACAGGCCGCACCCGCCCGTGAAATCACGCTGCCAAAGCGTGTGATCGGGCGAGCCGGGCAGCATCGGGCACAGCACCCGCGCCACTTCGTCGCGCCCCTCCAGCCAGCGGGCGACCTCCACCGCGCTCGCCTGCGAGCGGGCGAGGCGCAGGCCCATCGTGCGCAGGCCGCGCAGCATTAGCGCCGCCTCGTCGGGCGAGACGATCTGGCCGAGCAACTGCGCGGTCTGCCGCAGTTTCGCATAGAGTGCGGGGTCCGCCGTGGCGGCCGAGCCCATCATCGCGTCGGAATGCCCCCCGACATGCTTCGTCAGGCTCATGATCGCGATGTCGCAGCCGCGCGCGAGGGCGGGGAAGCCGAGCGACCCGGCCCAGGTGTTGTCGACCAGGCTCACCGCGCCGCGTTCGCGAGCGATGGCGGCCAGCGCGGGAATGTCGGCCAGTTCCATCGTCAGGCTGCCCGGCGCCTCCAGCATGACGGCCTTGGTCCGGTCGCAGAACAGGGCCGCGAAGCCATCGGCATCGCGCGGATCGAAATAGCGGGTCTCGATCCCGCTGTTCTTCAGCAGGCCGTCCGCGATGGCCCGCGTCGGCTCGTAGACATTGTCGGTGCACAGCAGCACGTCGCCCGCCTTCAGGACCGCCATCAGCGCCCCGGCGAGTGCCGCGGTGCCGCTGGGATAGAGCATGGTGCCGCATGCACCCTGTTCCAGCTCGGTCAGCGCATCCGCCAGCGCCCACTGGGTCGGCGCGCCGCGGCGACCGTAGTGGAAATGCCCGTCGGCATTGGCGCGGCCCGCCGCCCGCCGCGCCGCATCGGTTTCGAACAGGTGCGTGCTCGCTCGCCAGACGGGCGGATTGACCACCGGCCCGGTCCATTCGCGCCGCCGCCCGGCCTCCACCAGCCGGGTTCCGGTGCCCTTCGGCTCGCCCGCGCCGCTCACGCTGCCGGCCCCGTCTGCTTGGGCGTCTCAGGATCGGCCCCCCATTCGGACCAGCTGCCATCGTAGAGCGCCACGCGGGGCGCGCCGATCAGGTGCAGCGCGAAGACCAGCACGGAGGCGGTGATGCCGCTGCCGCAATAGGCGACCACAGGCCGCTGGGGATCGATCCCCGCCGCGACGAACGCCTCGCGCAGCTCGGGCACCGACAGGAAACTGCCGTCCTCGCGCAGCAGCCGGGTGTAAGGCAGGTTGCGCGCGCCCGGGATGTGGCCGCCGGGCAGATTATGCACCGTGTCCTGCGTCTCGCCGGTGAAGCGGCCCGCGTCGCGGGCATCGACCATCTGCTCGGCATGGGTCGCGAGGTTGTCGAGCATCTGCTGCTTGTCGCGCAGCTTCGCCCGGTCGGCCGCTAGCGGGGCGGACAGGCCGGGGGGCACGATGGGCGCGGGCCCACCGCTCGCAATCGGGTGCCCTGCGCTGCGCCACGCATCGAAGCGGCAATCGAGAATGTCCGCATCCAGCCCGAACAGGTCGAGCAGCACCCACGCGCGGCACGCGGTCCGCAACGGGCTGTCGTCGTACAGCACCACCGGCGTTCGCCCGTCGATGCCCAGCGCTTCGAACTGGCGGCGCATCGTCTCGCCGGACGGAATCTTGCCCGGCAGCGCGCTGTCGGGTTCCGCCAAATCGGCGAGCGACAGGAACTGCGCGCCAGGAATGTGCGCGTGCTCGAACTCGGCGCGCGGGTCGCGCCGCGCGCCGGGCAGATGGTGCGAGGCATCGAGGATGCGGGGCGGGGCGGGCGCGGCCAGCCGGGCGGCAAGGCTATCGGGATGGATCAGCATGTGACCCGCAGGGATAGCGCGCGCGAAGCCTGCGGTCGAGCGTCAGCCGAGCGCCCGCGTCGCCACGTCGCGATAGGTCTGCGCCTGCTCGTCCAGACGGAAGGGCTGCAGCCGCGCCGCGCCGACAACCGGGTCCGGGCGGCGTCCGACGACCAATGTGTGCGCATAGGGCGCGATGCCCTCTCCCACCAGAATTAGTCGCAGGAGGGGCACCATCAGCGGCGCCTTGCCCTGCCAGATGGGGCGGACGGCCTGCAGCGGCAGGCGGATCTCGCCCTGGCATTCGCGCACCTCGCCCGGCGCCAGTGTCGCGAGCTCATGCAGTAGGGGCAGTTCGGCGGTGGGTTCGGCCAGCTGCTGGTCGACCGGGACGCCGCCATGTGCGCTGACCAGATCGCCAGTGATCCGCAGCCCCTCGACCGGCACGGCGCCGCGATTGGCAATCTCGAAGCGGTAGGCGAGCGTGATGTTGGCGAAGCTGCGCACCACGCGCAGCGCGTCCGCCGCGAGCTCCACGCGCTGGCGCGGCGCCGCCGGGGTGGCCAGTTTCGCGGCCGGTCGCGGTCGGGCCGGTTCGGGAACAGGGTCGGCAGCCGGCTCGGGCCGGGGTTGCGCGGCAGCGCGGTCGACACGCGGGCGCTCGATCTCGGCCGGTTGCGCCTGCGCTGCCCCGGCGCGGCGCCGGAACAACGCGAAGCCGATGCCACCCGCAACCAGCAGTGCCAGGACGGCCATCCACCATTCGATCCCGCCTTCGCCCGGTTCCTCCTCGACCTGCGACGCGCTGTCCGGGGTCGGCAGGGGGGCGGGTGCGGTGAATTCGTCCAGCGGACCGGCTGTGTCGCTCGTTGCCTCGGCGGCAGGCTGCGTCGAAGCAGGCGCGGTCGTTGCCGCAGTTTCGGCGGGTTCGCCGGTCGCGCGCGCCTGCGCGGGGCTGCGCGCCGCAGGGGACGGCTGCGGCAGCGTCGGCGCGGGCGCACGGGTCGCAGACGGCGTCGGTGCCGGTGTGGCGGTCGGTGTCGGGCTCGCGTCCTGCGATGGGGTACGGGACGGCGTGGGCGTCGGGGTCGCGATCACGCGCGGGCGCTGCGCCACCGGATTGTCGGGGTCGATCGGCCCCTGCGCCGTGGCGGTCGGCGTGGGTGTAGGTGGCGGAAGCTGGAAATCCGGCACCGTCTGGGCCGCGGCAGGCGTACCGGCGAGCGCCAGCAGCACGATGGGGAGGGCGGAGAAGAGGGGGCGTGTCATTCGCTGCGGCACCGGGACGGCTAAAGCGCTGGGGTTAGGAAGGCGGCGGGTGAATACGCTCTTAATTCGCGCGGTCAATCGACGGCTTGTGCCGCGCGCGCGATCGCGGCACAGGCGCTGCATGACCGACACAGACGCCCCCCGCTTCCTTGGCCAGGCGAGCGCGCTGCCCGCCTCGCCCGAAGAGGCCGAGCTCGACTACGTTCCCAACCCGCGCGCCGGCAGCCTCTATCTCGTACGCTTCGCCGCGCCCGAATTCACCTCGCTCTGCCCGGTGACCGGACAGCCCGATTTCGCGCACCTTGTGCTCGATTACGCGCCGGGCGAGCGGATCGTCGAATCGAAGAGCCTGAAGCTGTTCCTGGGCAGTTTTCGCAACCATTGCGGTTTTCACGAGGACGTGACCGTGGGCATCGGCCAGCGGCTGGTCGAAGAGATGCAGCCCCGCTGGCTGCGCATCGGCGGCTACTGGTATCCGCGCGGCGGCATCCCGATCGACGTGTTCTGGCAGACCGGCGCCCCCCCGGAAGGGCTGTGGGTCCCCGACCAGGGCGTCGCAAGCTATCGCGGCCGGGGTTAGCCCGCGGCTGTAGGCTGGGAAAAAGATCGGTCGCTTCAGCGACCGCAAGGGCGACCGCCCGCCCGCAGCGCCATAGGCGCGAGGAGATCGCAGGCCGGATGGCCTGCGCCAGAGAGAATCCGAAATCGAAAGATTTTGGTGCCGGCTGCAGGATTCGAACCCGCGGCCCCCTGATTACAAATCAGGTGCTCTACCACCTGAGCTAAGCCGGCATCGCCCCCGCGCCTTTCGATCACACGACGCCGAAAGTCCAGCCTTCGGTGCGCGCGAGCGTTCCGGTGAGCCCTTCCGGGCTCCACCGCGCGGGTTCGTGCGCCACGCGGCGGAGCCAGGCCGCGCTCAGCAAGGCATCGGCGCTGTGGTCGTCCACCGGCCCGCTGCGCGCCATCGGCGGCGAATCGAGCGCGACCAGCGCCGCGTTCAAATCCTCGTAGCTGCGCATCTTGGAGCGCCCGGGGCTGCGCCCGGCCTCCAGCGCGGCAAGCGCGGTGTAGATTTCCACGATGACGGAGCCCGTTTCCGGCAGCGGATCGATCGGCCAGACCGGGACCGCGCCCTGCAACCGGTGGAGCACGCGCATGCCCGTCAGGCTCGACTTGCCCACCTGCGCCGCGCCCACGAGGTTGAAATTGGAATAGGGCTTGCACCCCATTTTCGCCTGCCGCGCCTCGGTCACGCGGAACCGGCCCCGGCCATGCGCGGCGTCGTCGCAGCGGAAACGTGCGCCCTCGCGCCCGCCGTGGCGGCGAAAATAGGGGGCGAAGCGCGTATCGTCGACGAAGCTGGAGGCGGCCAGATGATCGTCGTCCGCGCAGACCCGGTCGACCAGCGCCCAGAGCGCCTTCGCATCGCGCGGGCTGTCCGGCAGGCCGGGGAAGAACGCGCCGCAATCGGCATGGGGCAGCGAAATGCCGAGATCGATCCCGACCAGCGTATCCGCCGGCAGGTCCAGCGACGCGGCGAGCACGTCGGCCCGCGACCAGCCCGGTCGGCCGGGGACGAGCACCGGTGGGCCGCCACGCGCCTCGGCGATGGCCAGGGCGATACCCTTGTGCCGTTCACCCGCCGCGCCCGACCAGTCCACGGCGATGAAATGGCGGAACCGGCTCATCCGCGCTCGCGCCGCAAGCGAGCCCAGTATTCGAGCCGCTTGGCGATCTCGCGCTCGAACCCTCGCTCGACCGGCGCGTAGAAGGCTTGCGGTTCCATCTCCGCGGGCCAGTAATCGTCGCCGGAGAAGCCCTCGTCGGCGTCGTGATCGTAGGTATAGCCCTTGCCGTAGCCGACGTCCTTCATCAGCTTGGTCGGCGCGTTCACGATGTTCATCGGCGGCATCAGGCTGCCTGTCTCCTTCGCGGAGCGGAAGGCGGCCTTCTGCGCCTTGTAGGCTGCATTGGATTTGGGCGCGGTGGCAAGGTAGAGGCAGGCCTGCACCAGCGCCAGCTCGCCTTCCGGGCTGCCGAGGAACTCGTAGGCGTCCTTCGCCGCGACGCATTGCGGCAACGCCTGCGGATCGGCGAGCCCGATGTCCTCCACCGCCATGCGGATCAGGCGCCGGGCGAGGAACAGCGGCTCCTCGCCTGCGACCAGCATCCGCGCCAGGTAATAGAGCGAGGCCTGCGGATCGGACCCGCGCACCGCCTTGTGCAGCGCGCTGATGAGATTGTAATGCCCCTCGCGGTCCTTGTCATACACCGCCACGCGGCGTTGCAGGAACTGCCCGAGTTCGCCGGGGCCGAGAGGCTCGTCGATCTTCGCCGCGTAGAGGGTTTCGGCCTGGTTGAGCAGGAAGCGCCCGTCGCCGTCGGCGCTGGCAATCAGGGCGGCGCGCGCATCGCCGGTAAGCGGCAGCGGACCCTCCAGCGCCTCCGCCTTGTCCAGCAATTCGCCCAGCGCATCGGCATCGAGCCGGTGCAGGATCAGCACCTGCGCGCGGCTGAGCAGCGCGGCGTTCAGTTCGAAGCTGGGGTTCTCCGTCGTCGCGCCGACGAGCGTCACGGTGCCGCGTTCGACGAAGGGGAGAAAGCCGTCCTGCTGCGCGCGATTGAAGCGGTGGATCTCGTCGACGAACAGCAAGGTGCGCTGCCCCGCCTCGCCGGCCCGGTCGGCTGCCGCGAACGCCTTCTTGAGGTCCGCGACGCCGGAAAAGACCGCGCTGATCGCTTCGTACCGCATGCCCACGCTGTCGGCGAGGAGCCGGGCGATGCTGGTCTTGCCGGTCCCCGGCGGGCCCCACAGCACCATGCTGGAGAGGCGCCCCGCCGCGACCATCCGCCCGATCGCGCCTTCCGGCCCGGTCAGGTGAGTCTGCCCAACGACCTCGTCGAGCGCGCGCGGCCGCAGGCGGTCGGCCAGCGGCGCGTCCTCGCGCGGTTCGGACGGGGCTTTGGCGGGCGGGAGTTCGTCTGCGAAAAGGTCGGCCATTCTCCTATATCTAGGGGCGAATTCGCGCTTTCCCAGCGATTGCGCGGCGTGCGGCGATCCGGACCGCGAGCCGGTATCGAAACGGGCTTGCCAACACGCAACTAAGATATATCTTAGTGCATCGTAGATACACAGGAAGATGCAAGATGAGCAGCAACGAAAACGAGCCCCGTCGCGATCGGGGCAAGGGCGGCAAATGGGATTGGGGTGGCGCGCCCGACGGCCTGTTCGGCACCGAGGGGCTGTTCGGGGCGCATGGCCCGTTCGGTCCTGAGGGGCCCTTCGGTCCGAGCGGTCCCTTCAGCCCTGGCGGACCGTTTGGCGGCGGCGGGCGCGGACGGCACGGCGGCGCGCAGCGCCACGGCCCGGGTCGTCGCCGGCGTCTGTTCGGCCAGGGCGAATTGCGGCTGGCGCTCCTCAAGATGCTCGCCGACGAACCGCGCCACGGATACGAGCTGATCAAGGCGGTCGAGGAACTGACCGAGGGCATCTACGCCCCCAGCCCGGGCGCGGTCTACCCGACCCTGCAATTGCTGGCGGACGAAGGCATGATTGAGGAGCGGGGCGACGATTCCCCGCGCAAGGCCTATGCCGCGACGGCCGCCGGGCTGGCCGAGCTGGAGACGCGGCGCGATGAGGTCGAGCGATTGTTCGACCGGCTTTCCGCGCTGGCGGACGAGCAGCATGGCCGCCCGCATCTGCGCGTCCACCGCGCGATGGAGAACCTGCGCAACGCCGTGCGCCTCCACCGTCATCGCGGGGCGCTGGAAGGCGAGACGCTGGATCGGCTGGTCGACGCGATCGACGACGCCGCGCGCCGGATCGAACGGCTGTGAGCGTCGCGGCGACGGCCCGCGTTCCGACCACGCACGCGGCGCGCTACACCGCGCAGCTGTGCAAGCACTGGGCGCATTCGCTGGACGTGGAGCAGGCCGGCGACGGTGGCACCATCACCTTCCCGGCCGAAGGGCGCAGCGGGTCGTGGGCGGGGCCGGGCGTGCTGACGCTGATCCCGCGGGCCGACACGCTGGAATGCACCATCACGGCCAGCGAGCCGGCTCAGCTGGCGGCGCTGGAGGACGTGGTGGCCCGCCATCTCGACCGGTTCGCCTTTCGCGAGGCTCTGCTCGCGTTCGACTGGCAACCAAGGGGGTAGGGCCGCCCCTATATGGCGTAGACCACGAAAGAGGCGTAGTATCGCGCCGGGCCGGATCGACGGCCGGGGAGACGAGCGATGGCGACCGCCGGTAGAAGAGCGCCGTGGCACCTGTGGCCGATCGGCCTGCTGAGCGCGCTGTTCAACGGCTATGGAGCGTACGATTTCTGGATGACCCAGATCGGCGACGCCGCCTACATGGAACTGGCCGGCAACAGCATGGGGGTCGACGGGCCGACCATGATCGCCTTCTTCCAGCGCTATCCCGCATGGATGAATGCGTCGTGGGGTCTGGGCGTGTTCGCGGCGCTGGGCGGATCTTTGCTGCTGCTGGCCCGGTCGCGCTACGCCGTGCCGGTGTTCGGGCTGGCGATCGTGGGGCTGATCGTGACCACCGCCGGGCAGTTGCGGATGGCGACGCCCGCCTGGGCCGATACGCTGATGGCGCACATCATCGGCGTGATGGTGTGGGCGGTTCAGGTCTTCCTGCTGATCTACGCCGCGTCGATGCGGCGGCGCGGCGTGCTGCGCTAGGCGCTCAGACCAGCCGCGCTTCCACCATCTCGCGATAGGTCGCGGCGACCGCTTCATTGACCTGGTCCCAGTTCCATTTGCGGCTGTGTGCCTCGCCCGCCGCACCGTGGGCGAGGCGAAGCTCCGGATCGCCGACATAGGCGGCCAGCGCGTCGGCAAAGCCCGCCGTATCGCCCGGCGGGATCATGCGCCCGGTCTCGCCATCCAGCACGAGGTGATTGCTGCCGGTGGTGTCCACCGCGACCACCGGCACGCTGCACGCCATCGCTTCCAGCGTGACGTTGCTGAACGCTTCGGTGATGGAGGCGTTGAACAACACGTCCATGCTGGCGACCGCGCGACCCAGATCGGCGCCGGTCTGGAAGCCTGCGAAACAGGCGTTGGGCACACGCTGCGCGAACCAGTCGTGCGCGGGGCCTTCGCCCACCACCAGCACCTTGAAAGGAACGTCGCGCCGGGTCAGTTCCGCCATCACGTCGGCGAACCGGTCGAGCCCCTTTTCCAGCACCAGCCGACCGAGGAAGCCGATCGCGATCGCATCGTCGGGGATACCCAGCGCGCGGCGCCAGGTGAGGTCGCGGCGCGAGCGGTCGAAGATTTCGCGATCGACCCCGCGCGCCCAGATGCGGATGTCGTCGTTCATCCCCTGCGCCAGGTAGTCGCGGCGGATGACCTCGGTCGGGGCCAGCACCGCATCGCAGCGGCTGTAGAACCGACGCAGCACCGCGCGCAGCGGCTCTTCCGCCAGACCTAGCCCGTAATAGCGCGGATAGGTGTCGAAGCGGGTGTGTACGCTGGCGATCGCGGGAATCCGGTTGCGGCGCGCCCATTTGAGCGCGGCATGCCCGGTGGGATCGGGGCTGGACAGGTGGACGACATTGGGCGCGAAATGCGCCAGATCGCGCCGCACCGCGCGGCTGAGGCCCAGCGGCATGCGATATTCGCTTCGCCCCGGAAAGGGCACGTTGGGCACGCCGACCAGCTCGCCCGTCGCCTCGAACGCCGGATCGTCCACCTTGGGCGAATAGACGCGCACGTGCGCGCCCTGCCGCAACAGGTAGCCGACCAGGCGGTTCAGCGCCTGGTTCGCCCCGTCGCGGGTGTAGTTGTAGTTCCCGCTGAACAGCGCGATGCGAAGATCGGTGGTCTCCATCGGCGCGCGCTCTATCGGCCCCCGCGCAGATTGGGAAGTGCGCGCGACGCGCCGTGCCGTCGGCTGGCGAACCGGTTACGCCTGCAACCGCATGCGCGCTTGACTCGGATGCGCCGCTTCACCACTGCCGTCGACGGGCCACGCGGTCCCAACGCCGCGCGAGCTCTCTGGAAGGAGAGATTACATGACCGATATTACGCCTCCGGCGCGCAAGCCTGCGCGTCCGTTCTTCTCGTCCGGCCCGTGCGCTAAGCCGCCCGGATGGTCCCCCGAAAAACTCGCGCTCGAGTCGCTCGGCCGCTCGCACCGCTCGAAGCTGGGCAAGGCGCGCCTCGCCCATTGCATCGACTTGATCCGCGACGTGCTGGAGGTGCCCGAGACGCATCTGATCGGCATCGTGCCGGGGTCCGACACCGGCGCGGTCGAGATGGCGATGTGGACCATGCTGGGCCAGCGCCCCGTCACCACGCTCGCCTGGGAAAGCTTCGGCGAAGGGTGGGTCACCGACGCGCTCAAGCAGCTCAAGATCAATCCCAGCGTGCTGCGCGCCGATTACGGCGAACTGCCCGACCTGGCGCAGGTCGACTGGTCGCACGACGTCGTCTTCACCTGGAACGGCACCACCAGCGGCGTGCGCGTCCCCGATGGCGACTGGATCGCCGCGGATCGCGAAGGCCTCTCCATCGCCGACGCCACCAGCGCCGTGTTCGCGCAGGACATCGCGTGGGACAAGGTCGATGTGCTGACCTTCAGCTGGCAGAAGGTGCTGGGCGGCGAAGGCGCGCACGGCGTCCTGATCCTCGGCCCGCGCGCGGTCGAGCGGCTGGAAAGCTACACCCCCGCATGGCCGCTGCCCAAGGTTTTCCGCCTGACCAAGGGCGGCAAGCTGATCGACGGCGTCTTCCGCGGCGAGACGATCAATACCCCATCCATGCTGGCGGTGGAGGATGTGATTTTCGCGCTCGAATGGGGCAAGTCGCTGGGCGGTCTTTCCGCTATGAAAGCCCGCGCCGATGCCAATGCGGCGGCGCTGGACCGGCTGGTGGAGGAGCGCGACTGGCTCGGCCATCTCGCCGCCGATCCGGCCACGCGGTCGAACACCAGCGTGTGCCTGACGGTGGCAGACGCGGACGCGGATTTCATCAAGAAGTTCGCCGGCCTGCTGGAACAGCACGACGCCGCTTACGACATCGCGAGCTATCGCGACGCGCCGCCGGGCCTGCGCATCTGGTGCGGCGCGACCGTCGACACCGCCGATATCGAGGCGCTCGGCCCGTGGCTGGACTGGGCCTACCGCTCGCTGACTGCGTAGCGTGAGCCCCAGCGCATGCTGGGGGCCCAGGCCATTTCCCGCTCCCTAACTGCACGAGGTCCCCGCCTTCGCAGGGACTCACACCAGGACACATTTCCATGACCAAGCCCAAAGTCCTCATTTCCGACAAGATGGACCCCAACGCCGCGCGCATTTTCGAGGAGCGCGGCTGCGAGGTCGACGTCATCACCGGCGAAACGCCCGACGAGCTGAAGGCGCGCATCGGCGACTATGACGGCCTCGCCATCCGCTCCTCCACCAGGGTGACGGCGGACATCCTCGACGCCGCCGACAATCTGAAGGTGATCGGCCGTGCCGGGATCGGCGTGGACAACGTCGACATCCCCTATGCCAGCGGCAAGGGCGTGGTGGTGATGAACACCCCGTTCGGCAATTCGATCACCACCGCCGAACACGCGATCGCGATGATCATGGCGCTCGCCCGCCAGATTCCGGAGGCGAACACGCGCACCCAGGCGGGCGAGTGGCCCAAAGCTGCGTTCATGGGTGTCGAGGTCACCGGCAAGACGCTGGGCCTGATCGGTGCGGGCAATATCGGTTCCATCGTCGCGGCGCGGGCACAGGGGCTGAAAATGAAGGTGATCGCCTTCGATCCCTTCCTGACCCCAGAACGCGCGGTGGAACTCGGGATCGAGAAGGTGACGCTGGAGGACCTGCTCGCCCGGGCCGACTTCATCACGCTGCACACCCCGTTGACGGACGAGACGCGTAACATCCTCTCCGCCGAAAACCTTGCCAAGACAAAGAAGGGCGTGCGCATCGTCAATTGCGCGCGCGGCGGGCTGATCGACGAGGCGGCGCTGCGGGACCTGCTCGATAGCGGTCACGTCGCTGGCGCCGCGCTCGATGTTTTCGCGCAGGAGCCGGCGAAGGACAATGTGCTGTTCGGCGCGCCGAACTTCATCTGTACCCCGCATCTCGGCGCCTCCACCACCGAGGCGCAGGTCAACGTCGCGCTGCAGGTGGCTGAGCAGATGGCCGACTACCTCGTCAACGGCGGCGTCACCAACGCGCTCAACATGCCCAGCCTGTCCGCCGAGGAAGCGCCCAAGCTCAGGCCCTACATGGCACTGGCCGAACATCTCGGCTCGCTGGTCGGGCAGCTTGCGCATGGCAATCTGCCCAAGATCAGCGTGGAGCTGGAAGGCGACGCGGCCGAGCTCAATCCCAAGCCGATCACCGCCGCGGTGCTCGCCGGCCTGATGGCGCGCTATTCGCAGAGCGTGAACATGGTCAACGCCCCCTATCTCGCCAAGGAACGCGGGATCGAGGTGCGCGAAATCCGCAACACGCGCGAGGGCGCCTACAGCACGCTGGTGCGGGTCACCGTGGCGACCGATGCGGGCGATCGCTCCGTCGCGGGAACGCTGTTCGGGTCGAGCGCGCCGCGTCTGGTCGAGATCTTCGGTATCGGGATCGAGGCGGAACTGGCGGGCAACATGCTCTACATCGTCAACGACGATACGCCGGGCTTCATCGGTCGCATCGGCACGCTGCTGGGCGAGAACGGCATCAATATCGGCACCTTCAACCTGGGCCGCCGCCAGGCAGGCGGGGAGGCGGTGCTGCTCCTCAGCGTCGACCAGCCGATCCCGCAACCGATCATCGACCAGGCCTGCGAGGTGCCGGGCGTACGAACGGTGAAGGCGCTGACGTTCTGACAGATCGAGCCCACCCCGCTTCGCTAGCCGCCGCTGCGCAACGGCAAGTTGCACCTCCCCTCCCGCAGGCGGGAGGGGCAGCGAGAGTTGCGAGCTTGCTCGCCAGTCGCAGCGGGGTGGGAACGGCGCGGCTTCACAATCGCGCGGCAGGCGTTAGGGGCATGTTCGCATGACCGAACCCGAAGACCTGCTGCCGATCGGCCTCGAAGACCGCCTCCCGCGTGAGGCGGCCGCGATCACCTGCGCGATGCGCGAGGCGCTCGATACGATGGACGCGCACGGTTACGACCGGGTGCGGCCGCCGTTGATCGAGTTCGAGCGCTCGCTCGCGGGGCGGATGGGCGCGGACAGCGCCCGCATGCTGTGCCGCTTCGTCGATCCCGCCAGCCTGCGCACGCTCGCGGTGAGAAGCGACATCACCCCGCAGATCGGCCGGATCGCCGACACCGGGCTGGCCCATGCGCCGCGCCCGGTGCGGCTGTGCTATGCGGGCGAGGTCGCGACGCTCAGCGCCGACCAGCTCGACCCGGCGCGCCAGCGGCTGCAGCTGGGTGCTGAACTGGTCGGGTCCGATACGCTGGCGGCGATATCCGAAATCCTGTCGCTGGCGGTGGAAACGCTGGAGGCGATGGGCGCGCGCGATCTCACTATCGACCTGACGCTGCCCGATCTGGTCGACCGGCTTGCCGCCGGCCCGTTGCCGCTCGCGCCCGAGCGGGTGGAAGCGGTGAAGGTCGAACTGGACAGCAAGGACGCCGGCGGCCTCGTCGCCGCGGGCGGGGAAGCCTATCTGCCGCTGATTCACGCCACCGGCCCGGTGGACGTCGCGCTCGATCGCCTGCGCGCGATCGATGCGGGCGGCGCGCTCGCCAGCCGGATCGCAGGGGTGGAGGCGCTGGCCCGATCGCTGGACGGGCGCGCGCGCGTCACGCTCGACCCGACGGAGCGGCATGGGTTCAAATACTACACCTGGTTCGGCTTTACCGCCTACGGCGCGGGCGTCAGCGGCGCGCTGGCCCGGGGCGGGACCTATGGCGTGCAGGGATCGGGCGAGGCGGCGACCGGCTTCACCTGCTATCTCGACCGGTTGCTGCCCGCGCTTCCTGCACCGGCGCAGGCGGACACGGTGTTCCTGCCGATCGGGCACGACCGGGCGGCGGCGGCGAAGCTGCGGGCCACAGGCCGGCGCACGGTCGCCGCGCTGGGCGAAGGCGACGATGCGCGCACGCTCGGCTGCACGCACCGGCTCGAGGGTGGCGAAGCGGTCGCCCTGACCTGAGGTGCATTGCGGGCAGACCATTCCCGGCCCGCCCGCAACGCTTTCTTACCCGATCAGTCGGTCATCTCGGCCGGATCGGGCCCCATCCGACCGTCCGCGCTGTCGAGCGCGTCGATCCGCTGCATCTGTTCGTCCGACAGTTCGAAATCGAGCGCCTTGAAATTGCCCTCGATATGGTCGCGGCTCGATGCCTTGGGGATGGGGCACAGCCCGGACTGGATGTGCCAGCGGATGATGACCGCGCTGGCGGGTTGCCCCGTCTCGTCGGCGATGGCCGCGATCGTCTCGTTCGACAGGCCTTCGCCCTGGCCCAGCGGGGACCAGCTTTGCGTCACGATCCCCATCTCCTCGTGGACCTTGCGCATCGCGCGCTGCTGGAAGCTGGGATGCAGTTCGATCTGGTTGAGCGCGGGGACCACGCCCGTCTCGTCAACGATCCGCTTCAGGTCTTCCTCGCGGAAATTCGACACGCCGATCGACTTCGCCTTGCCCTGGTCGCGCAGCTCGATCAGCGCCTTCCACGTTTCCACGAACAAATCCCTGTCGGGACGCGGCCAGTGGATCAGCAGCATGTCGACGTGCTCGCGGCCGAGCCGTTCGAGGCACTTGTCCGCCGCCTTCAGCGTGCGGTCGTAGCCATGGCTGTCGTTCCATATCTTGGTCTGGAGGAAGATGTCGCTCCAATCGCCCAGTCCTTCGCCGACGCCGCGCTCGTTCTTGTAGATCGCGGCGGTATCGACCAGCCAGTAGCCGGTTTCCACCGCGGTCTTCACGGCCTTCGCCGCCTCGTCGTCCGGAATCTGCCAGGTGCCGAAGCCGAGCTGCGGGATCTGCCGGTCGTCGTTGAGGGTGAGGGTGGGATAATCGCTCATGAATGTCTCCTTCTTGCCCACCAACGCGGCAGCGCGGCTGGGGGTCCGCGCAAGCCCGGCACGCACTCCGCCGCCCAAGGACGCCAAGGGGACGCCACGGGGACGATCCGCATTGCCGGGGGACGCGCAAACGCCTAGGGCGCGCAGCGGCTTCTCGCAGGAACAGGAACTAGCGCTTTGGCAAACGTGACCGTGATCGGCGCCCAGTGGGGCGATGAGGGCAAGGGCAAGATCGTCGACTGGCTCGCCAGCCGCGCCGACGCCGTCGTCCGGTTCCAGGGCGGCCACAATGCCGGACACACTCTGGTGGTGGACGGCACCACCTACAAGCTGAGCCTGCTGCCCAGTGGCATCGTGTCGGGCACGCTGTCGATGATCGGCAATGGCGTGGTGCTCGATCCGTGGGCCCTGCGCGACGAGGTCGAGAAGCTGGAGGGGCAGGGCGTCACCATCAACGACGACAACCTCGCCGTGGCCGACAATTGCCCGCTGATCCTGCCGCTCCACCGCGATCTCGACGGTCTGCGCGAAACCGCGGCCGGATCGGGCAAGATCGGCACCACCGGGCGCGGCATCGGCCCGGCGTACGAGGACAAGGTCGGGAGGCGCGCGATCCGCGTGTGCGACCTCGAACACCTCGACCAGCTCGACCCGCAGATCGACCGTCTGTGCGCGCATCACGACGCGCTGCGCGCCGGGTTCGACCAAGAGCCGGTCGATCGCGAGCAGTTGAAGGCGGACCTGGCGGAAATCGCACCCTTCGTGCTGCGGTTCGCCCAGCCGGTGTGGAAGCGGCTCAAGAAGGTGCGCAAGGCTGGTGCGAAGGTCCTGTTCGAAGGCGCGCAGGGCGTGCTGCTCGACGTCGATCACGGCACCTATCCCTTCGTCACCAGCTCCAACACCGTCAGCGGCACCGCCGCGGCGGGCAGTGGGCTGGGGCCCAATGCGACCGGCTTCGTGCTCGGCATCGTGAAGGCCTACACCACCCGCGTGGGCAGCGGCCCGTTTCCGACCGAACTGGACGACGAGATCGGCCAGCGGCTGGGCGAACGCGGCCACGAATTCGGCACCGTCACCGGGCGCCAGCGGCGCGTGGGCTGGTTCGACGCAGTGCTGGTGCGCCAGACCTGCGCCATCAGCGGCGTGACCGGTATCGCGCTGACCAAGATCGACGTGCTCGACGGGCTCGACAAGGTGAAGATCTGCACCGGCTATCGCCTGCACAATAACGTCTACGACTACCTGCCCAGCCACTCCGCGAGCCAGGCCGCGGTCGAGCCCATCTACGAAGAGATGGACGGCTGGCACGAAAGCACGGCCGGCGCGCGCAGCTATGCCGATCTTCCGGCCAATGCGGTAAAGTACATCCAGCGCGTGCAGGAACTGATCGAAACGCCCGTGGCGCTGGTCTCCACCAGCCCCGAGCGCGACGATACGATCCTGATGCGCGATCCGTTCGAGGATTGATGGGCCGGGTCGACCCCAGGCCCACCCCCAGCCCCTCCCGCAAGCGGGAGGTGAGCGAGCCTTGCCGAACCGCAGGCGAGGCTAGACGCAGCGGGGTGGGCATGGCCTTGGCTCTCCTCCTCGCTGCCTGCGCTCCAGCATCCCCGCCCCCCGAACCGGCGCCGCCGCAAATCGACCTGCTACGCGTCGACAAGTCCGACCGCACGCTGGTCCTCTACGATGGCGGTCGCGCGGTGCGCCGCTATGACGGGTTGCAGTTCGGCGGCGCGCCGGCGGGCCACAAGCATTTCGAAGGGGACGAACGCACGCCGGAGGGGCGCTACACCATCGATGCGCGCAACCCGCGAAGCGCGTACCACCTCTCGCTGCGAATATCCTATCCCGATGCCGCCGACCGTGCCTTCGCCGCCGCGCGCGGGCGCGACCCGGGTGGCGACATCTTCCTCCACGGCCAGCCCAACGCGCTCACTTCCGGGCGGGTGCCCGGCGACTGGACCGATGGTTGCATTGCGCTGTCCAACGTGCAGATCGAGGAGGTCTATGCGCTGGTGGCGGACGGAACGCCGATAGAGATCGTGCCCTGACCGCCACGGCTTGACTCGGGGCTCGTAATGTTCCTTATATGTTCCTTGCCTCGCCGCGAAGGAGCCGCACCAAGCCCATGGAACGCCAGACCCTGAACTACGCGCCGACCGGGCTGACGGACCACGTGCCGGCCTGCGTTTCCATCTTCGCGGACCGCGCGCATGTGCGCGGCGATCTCGCCGAAGACCTGCTTGCCGCCGGATGCGGGTTGGGGGAGGAGGGGGCGCTCGCGGCCTGCGCCACAGGGTGGAATGCCACGCTGGGCGATGTGGTGGTGGTCGATTGCCCCACGCTCGACGCGGCGCGGCTGGCGGCGCTCGCCCGGCTGGACGATCTGGCCGCGCGCGGCACCTTTCAGGTCGTGGTGTCGACCTCGATCGGCGCGCTGGAGGACGTCTTCGCCTGCCTCGCATCGTGTCGCCCGATCCTGCTGGTGGAGCCTTCGCGGGCGGAACGGCTGGCCGCGATCGGCCGGGCGCTGGCGCAGCGGGGGCATGGGACCGCGCGGGTGCGCGACTTCTCGCACGAGGACCGGATCGCGATGCTGCGCCTCGCCGAACAGGTCGAGCGGCTGGCCCAGCAGGTCGATACCGACCGGTCGCCCGGCATCTTCGCGCTGCGGTCCCCAGGCGACGCCTTTCGCGCGGAGGAGCGGCCGGAAAGCGAGCGGCTAATGCGCCGCACGCGGCCCTCGCTCCCCGATCCGCGGCTGGTCCGGCGCCTCATCCGCCAGCGGCAGGCGCGCGGGCGGTTCTTCGACGATGCCCTGTTCGCCGATCCCGCGTGGGACATCCTGCTCGATCTCACGGCGGCGCGGGCGGAGCACAAGCGCGTCTCCGTCACCAGCCTGTGCATCGCCAGCGGGGTGCCGCCCACCACTGCGCTGCGCTGGATCGGCCAGATGACGCAGGACGGCCTGCTGCAACGCGTGGCCGACACCGCCGACCGGCGCCGCGCCTACATCGCGCTCAGCGAAAGCGCCGCCGACGCGATGGCGCGTTATTTCGCGGAGGTGGATTCGGAGGTGCTCGCCGCGCTCTGATCGCGAGTGATGATCACGGTCACGCCCTCGGCCGGGCGCGGACACGGCAATATCTGGCGGACCGCATCGGCGCGTGCGCGGTCGAGAATGCCCTGCGCAATGCCCGGCGCGTGCAGCACCGTGTCGCAGATGCCCAGCAGGCGCGCCTGGCGCAGGGTCAGGTCCTCCGGATCGTCGGAGGTCAGCACGATTTCGTGAACGCCGTCCTGCCGCGCATCGGCATCGCCGCGCACCCAACCGGCCACGCGCGCCGCCGAACCGTCCGCGAACGGATCGAGCGGACCGCCTTCGCCCAGCGCCGCGTCGATCACCTTGCGGCGGGTGTCGGGGTTGGTCCAGCGTTGGCGAATGTCCTCGCGTGCGCCGGCGAGCCGCGCCGCCAGCAGTCCTAGCGAGGTCGGCAGCAATCGCTCCAGCCGCAGGCGCAGATGCTTGGCAAGACCGGCCGACGCGCCGCCCGTGCCCACGGCGATCAGCACCGGGTCGCGGTCGAGCAGGCTGGGGGTGGTAAAATCGCACAGCGCAGGACGGTCGGCCACGTTCACCAGCAGGCCCGCCGCGCGCAGTCGCGCCGCCGCCGCTTCTGCCGCCGCGTCGTCGTCCATCGCCACGAAGGCGATCCGCGCCTTGTGCGCCAGATCCTCGCCGCAGGGAATGCCGCCCGCGCGTTCGACCAGCAGGCGCTTCGCCCCCGCCATCGGCCCGTCCCCGGCGACGACGACATGCGTACCGGCGATGCGGTGGAACAGCGGCAGGCTATGCATTGACGGCGATCCTCAGGCGAGCCAGTCGGGCACGCGTTCGGCGTTCATGATCGCGGCGGCGTCGATCCGGTCGGCGACCACGGCATAGCGGTCGCGGTCGACCAGCACCTCAGCCACGAAGCCGCGCGAGTTGTAGGAGCTTGCCATGGTCGCGCCATAGGCGCCGGCGGTGCGGAACACGGCGAGATCGCCCGCCACCAGAGCGTCGCAGTCGCGATTCGTGGCGAAGGTGTCGCCCGTTTCGCAGATCGGGCCGACGATGTTGGCGGTCATCCGGTCGCCGCCGGGGCTCACCGCCTCGAAATCGTGCCACGCACCGTAGAGGGCGGGGCGCGCGAGATCGTTCATCGCCGCGTCCACCACAAGGAACGGCGCGCCGTTGCCGCCGCGCTTCACCCGGATCACCTTCGTCAGCAGCACGCCTGCATTCCCTGCGATGACGCGCCCCGGTTCGAACGTCAGCGCCACGTCCCAGCCGCGCGTCGCGCGCGCGACCATCGCGCCGTATTGCGCAGGCGAGGGCAGCTCCTCGCCCTTGCGATAGGGCACGCCGAGGCCGCCGCCCAGATCGACATGGGTGATCGCATGGCCCGCCGCGCGCAGATCCGCGACCAGCGCCCCGACCTTGGAGAAGGCATCTTCCAGCGGGGCGAGGTCGGCCAGTTGGCTGCCGATATGGATCGCGACCCCGCGCAGGGTCAGCCCGTCGAGCGCGGCGAGTTCCGCGAACATTTCGCGCGCGCGCATCAGCGGCACGCCGAACTTGTTTTCCGCCTTGCCGGTGGAAATCTTCTCGTGCGTGCCCGCATCGACATCGGGATTGACCCGCAGGCACGCGCGCGCCTCCACCCCGCGCGCGGCGGCGATCGCGGCCAGTTCGCGCCCTTCCTCGCGCGATTCGATGTTGAACTGGCCGATCCCTTCGTCGAGGCCCAGCGCCAGCTCCTCGCCCGTCTTGCCGACGCCCGAGAAGACGATCTTGTCCGGCGCGATGCCCGCGGCCAGTGCGCGGCGCAGTTCGCCCCCCGACACGACGTCGGCCCCGAAGCCTTCGCGCTGCAGGATCTTCAGCACCGCGAGATTGGGATTGGCCTTCACCGCGAACGCGATCAGCGGGTTGCCGAGCGGGGCCAGCGCCTCGCGAAAGACCCGCGCGTGCCGTTCCAGCGTGGCGCGCGAATAGACGTAGACGGGCGTGCCGACTTCGCGCGCAATGCGCGGCAGGGGCACGTCCTCGGCGTGCAGGACGCCGTCACGTAAGGAAAAGTGGTCCATTATTCGGGCGGCAGGTCGAACGGATCGTCTTCGCGTTCCTCGGACCGGGTACGCAGTTCCACCGCGCGCTGCGGCGCGGCGACCGGGGGCAGTTCCAGCAATTGCGCCGCGGTCGGCTGAACGACGGAGCCGTAGGGCGCAGGCGGCAGGTCGTGACCCGGCAGCGGGCGCAGATCGGTCTGCTGGGCACAGGCGCATAGGCCCCCTGCGGCAATGAGCAGGGCGGTTAGGGTGGTGGGACGGGGCATCATTCCTCCATGCCGAGCGCGGCGCGCGCCTCGGCCACGCGCTGCCTTACCTGATCGGGCGCGGTGCCGCCATAGCTCGCACGGGCGGCAACGGAGGCATCGACGGTCAGGTGATCGAACACGCGCGCATCGATCCGCGCGTCGATGGCTTCCAGATCGGCCAGGGGGATCTGGTCGAGCGCGATCCCGCGCTCTTCCGCCAGCCGCACCGCCGCGCCGGTGATGTGGTGCGCCTCGCGGAACGGGATGTTCGCTTCGCGCACCAGCCAGTCGGCAAGGTCCGTCGCGGTGGCGAAGCCCAGCTCCGCCGCCGCGCGCATGCGGTCGGTGGCGAAGGTGCAGTCGGCGACCATTCCGGCCATCGCGGCGAGCGCGAGGTCGAGCAGGTTCGCGGCTTCGAACACCGGCGGCTTGTCGTCCTGCATGTCCTTCGAATAGGCGAGCGGCAGACCCTTCATCGTCACCATCAGCGCGGTTGCGCAGCCGACGATCCGCCCGGCGTGACCGCGCACCAGCTCGGCAGCATCGGGGTTCTTCTTCTGCGGCATGATGGAGCTGCCGGTGGACAGCGAATCGGGCATGCGGGCAAAGCCGAAGGGCTGGCTGGCCCAGATGATCATTTCCTCGGCCAGCCGCGACAGGTGCAGCGCGCATTGGGCCGCCGCCATCAGGTAATCGAGCGCAAAGTCGCGGTCGGACACGCTGTCGAGGCTGTTGGCGGTCGGCCGGGCGAAGCCCAACTCGCGCGCGGTGCCTTCGCGGTCGATGGGAAATCCCGTTCCCGCCAACGCTGCAGCGCCCAACGGGCACTCGTCCAGCCGCTCCTGCGCGGCGGCGAAGCGCGCGCCATCGCGGCGCGCCATCTCGTAATAGGCCATCAGGTGATGCCCCAGCGTCACCGGCTGCGCGGTCTGCAGATGGGTGAAGCCCGGCATCACGCTCGCCGCGTGCTCGCCCGCGCGGGTGACCAGCGCGCGCTGCAGTGCGGCCAGGCCGGCCAGCGCCCGATCGTTGGCGGCGCGGACCCAGAGGCGAAAATCGGTCGCCACCTGGTCGTTGCGGCTGCGCGCGGTATGGAGCCTTCCGGCCACCGGGCCGATCAGTTCGGTCAGGCGGTTTTCGACCGTCATGTGGATGTCTTCGAGGTCCCAGTCCTCGGGCACGCCGTCGCGTTCGAACTCGTTCGCAATCGCGTCGAGGCCCTGCGCAATCGCGCTCGCATCGTCCGCCGTCACGATGCCTTGCCGGGCCAGCATCGCGACATGGGCCTTCGAGGCGCGGATATCCTCGCGCCACAGCGCCTTGTCGAATGGAATCGAAGCGTTGATTTCGCGCATGATCGCGCTAGGCCCTTCGGCGAACCTGCCGCCCCACATCGCATTGGAGGCCGAATTGTCCCGCTTCTCGTCCATCGCCGTCGTTTCTCTGCTGTTGCTTGCCGGGTGCGATAGGCAAGCTTCCGATAGCCCGCAACAAACCGAGACTACTGCGGCGCAAAATCAGGCCTCCACCGGCACGATCGACCGCAGCCACGCGGGTGAACTGATGCCGGCCCAGACGGTGGTCGATCCCGAGGGCACCGAACTGAACCTGGGCGCGACGCAGGGAACACCCGTGCTGCTGAACCTGTGGGCGACATGGTGCGCGCCCTGCATCGAGGAGATGCCACAACTAGACGAGCTGGCCGGCGAACTGGACGGGAAAGTGCGCGTCGTCACCGTCAGCCAGGATCTGGAAGGCGCGGAAAAGGTCGAGCCGTTCTTCGCCAAGAGCGATTTTGCGAACCTGCAACCCTGGCTCGATACCGAAAATCGCCTCGGCTTCGCCTATGGCGCGAACCTGCCCATCACGGTGCTGTACGATGCGAGTGGGCGCGAGGTGTGGCGGGTCGCGGGCGGGTACGACTGGTCGACGCCCGAAGTGCGCGGCGCCATCGACGAGGCGATCGCGCCCTCGTGAGCTGAAGGCTGTCTGTTTGGTCGAGGATGGTTCGCGGGACCGGGTCTTGCGGACGACATAGTCCGGCGAAGGCTGGTGGGCGGTGACGGGTTCGAACCGCCGACCCTCTCGGTGTAAACGAGATGCTCTACCAGCTGAGCTAACCGCCCGGAGCGGCTCGCCACATAGCGCAGGATCGGTTTCGGTCAATACGCGAATGCCCCCGCTATTGCGAAGCGTTTGCAAAAGGCGATGGTTCTGGCATCGTCTCCCCGAGTGATTCGAGGAGAGGCGCCATGTATCGTTATATCGATCGCGAGATTGCGACCCTGAACCGGCGCGAGCGCGTCCTGCTGCTGGCCATGCGCGACTGGATCGTGGCCGCGCGCCGGGGGCGCTGCCCGGTGGAGGCGATCTCGCTGCGCTTCGTGTCGCACCGGGTGGTCGGCGGGATCGAGCCGTTCCACGCAGTCATGACGACGCTGGCGCGGTTCGGGCGCCAGCGGCTGGTCCTCTGCTGCCCGTGCACCCCACGCGTGGCGGAGGACGAGGCGATCCTGCTGGCGGCGCTGGTCGGGACCGGCGCAATCGCGGGGAGGCGGCGGGATCTCGCGCATCTGGTAAAAGATCGGGGCCACGCCGGGCTGCAGCAGCAGGTCGCGGATCTCGACGCGGCGCTGCTGCTCGCGGGGCTGTGCTGAGCGGCGGGGCATTGCGCTGGCGCCTGTGCTTCTTCAGAGCGGGCGCATGGCCCAACCGCACATCCACGTCCTCGCCACCGGCGGCACCATCGCCGGAGAGGCGGGCTCCCCCGTCCGCCGCGATTATCGCCCCGGTCAGATCGGAATCGCGGATTTCATCGCCCGCAGCGAGCGCTTCGGCCTCCCTGTCCGGCTGACCGGGCACCAGGTCGCCAATATCGGCTCGGAAGACATCGACCTGGCGCTGTGGCGCGAACTGCACGCGGCCGTGGTGGCGGCCCTGGCCGATCCCGACTGCGACGGGATCGTCATCACCCACGGGACCGACACGGCTGAGGAGACTGCGTTCCTGCTCGACCAGACGCTGCCGACCCACAAGCCGGTGGTGCTGGTGGGCGCGATGCGCCCGGCCGACGCGGTCGGCAGCGACGGGATGCGCAATTTCGCCAATGCGGTGCAGGTGGCACGCGATGCCGATGCGGCGGGGCGCGGCGTGCTGGTGGTGATGGGCGACCTCGTCCACGCGGCGCGCGACGTGCGCAAGGCGGTGACGACAGGCACCAACGCCTTTCGCAGCTTCCCGCGCGGGCCCGTGGCCGCCGTCACGCCCAGTTCTCTGGAGTGGTTTACGGAAGCGTGGCGTCCGGCGCGCGAGGCGCGCTACGCCTTCCCCGCGACCATGCCCGATGTGGCCATCATCTATGCCTGTGCCCATGACGATCCGGCGCTGGTCGACCTGCTGATCGACCACGGCGCGCGGGGGCTGGTGCTGGCCGGAATGGGCGATGGCAACGCCTCGCGACGTCTGCGCGACGCGCTGGCGGGCGCGGTTCGGCGCGGGGTGCCGGTCGTCCGGTCGAGCCGCGTGGACGAGGGACTGGTCGACCGCCAGCCGGAGGACGATGAAGCAGGCTTCGTCGCCGCGCGCGCTCTCGGCCCGGCGAAGGCGCGCATCCTCCTGCAGGTGCTGCTGGCGAACGGGATCACCGATCCCGCCGCTATCCAGACGGCCTTCCAGCGCCGCTAGCGCCGCCGGCTCACGGCGTTACGAGGTATTTTTCGCCCGTGCGCATGGCGGAATACTGCATGACCGCGTCCTTCTGGAGCATCTCCTCCAGCGAGACCTGGCGCGTGTACGTGCTGGCGAAAGTGGTGGTAAGTTCGTCGATCACGCGCTGGCGCATCCGCATCACGGTTTCCATGCCCGCAGTCTGCAGGAACGGCGTGAGCAGCCAGCCCCCCAGCGTCCAGCCGAAGCCGTAGCTGGGCGTCAGGATGGTCGGGCCGAGGTCGAGCCGGCCGTAGATATACATCTTCTTGGGCTGGTTGGAGCCGTAGCGGCTGTATTCGCTCATCTTGCCGACCGCGACCTGCTCCATCGCCTTGAAACAGGTGTCGACCATCGTTCCGCCGCCGATCGGGTCGAAGCCGAAATAGGCGTCGGTTGCGTCGATCGCGTTGCGCAGCTGCTTCATGAAATCTTCGTCGCTCGAATTGACGACGTGATCCGCGCCCTGGCTCTTCAGCAGCTCGACCTGCTCCTGTTTGCGTACGATGTTGACCAGCTTCATGCCGTCAGCGCGGCAGATGCGGCCCAGCATCTGGCCGAGGTTGGACGCGGCGGCGCAGTGCAGGATCGCCTGCTGGTTCTCCGCCCGCGCAGTCTCGACGAAGCCGAGTGCGGTCATCGGGTTGACGAAGGCGCTGGCCCCGGCCTGTGCCGAATGGTCGCCCAGCGGCAGGCACATGGTCGCATCGGCGATGGCATATTCGCCGTAGGCCGTGCCGGGTACGCACGCGACCCGTTGCCCCGCCAGCGCCTTCGCCATGTCGCCATCGCCCGTCGCGATCACCATGCCGGCGCCTTCATTGCCCACCGGCAGGCGTTGCCCGTGGCGGCCGCGCGCGCCCGAATTGAACGGTTCCGGCATTTTGGCCACGACCTTGCCGGGCGAGAACTGCGCGTTCTCGAGGTCGCAGGGGCCGAACAGCAGCGCGAGATCGCTGGGATTGATCGGTGCGGCCTCCATCTTCACGAGCACCTGGTTGCCGGTCGGTTCGGGCCACTGGCTGTCCGCCAGCTCCACGGTCAGCGTTCCGTCGCTGTCGAGCGTGGTGAAGATCTGCTTTCCGGTCGTGCTCATGGCTGTCGGCTCCTCTCGGCTACGCGGGTGGGGATGGCCCGCACGGGGGCGTATCGCGCCAACGCGGGTGCAGGTAAAGGGCAGGCGATGGCGAAGCTCTATTTCTATTATGCCAGCATGAACGCCGGCAAGTCGACCACGCTACTGCAGGCGGATTTCAACTACCGCGAACGGGGCATGGCGACCATGCTGTGGACCGCCGCGCTGGACGATCGTTCGACGGGAAAGCCCATTGCCAGCCGGATCGGGCTGGAGGCGGAGGCGCATCTCTACCGGCCCGATACCGACCTGTGGGCGGAGATCAACGCGGCGCACCGCGCCAGCCCGCTGGGCTGCGTGCTGGTGGACGAGGCGCAGTTCCTGACCCGCGAGCAGGTCTGGCAACTGGCGCGGCTGGCGGACGAGGGCGGCATACCCGTCCTGTGCTATGGCCTGCGCACGGATTTCCAGGGCGAGCTGTTTCCCGGCTCTGCCGTCCTTCTGGGCATCGCCGATTCGCTGATCGAGCTGAAGGCGGTGTGCCATTGCGGGCGCAAGGCGACGATGAACCTGCGCGTCGATGCCGCGGGCGGCGCGGTGAGCGAGGGCGCACAGACCGAGATCGGCGGCAACGACCGCTACGTCGCGCTATGCCGCCGCCACTTCGTTTCCGCGCTCGCGCCCACGCTCGGCAGGGCAGGGGCCGGGGCCATGGCAAGTGCGGATCGCTGATCCTATCTGACGCCCATGGATACGCTGACACTCGCCCTCGTCCTCATCCCGGGCCTCATCATCGCGATCGTGTGCCACGAGGTTGCGCATGGCTGGGTAGCGCTCGCGCTGGGCGATCCGACCGCGAAGGAGCAGCGGCGCCTCAGCCTCAATCCGTTGCGCCACGTCGATCCGGTCGGGACCCTGCTGGTGCCCGGCTTCCTCGCGATCGTCGGCGGGCCGATCTTCGGCTGGGCGAAGCCGGTCCCGGTGATCAGGAACCGGCTCGACAATCCGCGCTACGGCATGATGGCGGTCGCCGCGGCGGGCCCCGCCACCAATCTGGTTCTCGCGGCGATCGGCGCGGTGGTGCTGGGCCTCGTGGCGCACGGCGCCTCGCCCGAGCAAATGGCGCAGCCCGGCCTGCTGGTGCAGGGGCTGTTCTACTTCCTGCTCATCAACATCTTTCTCGCCTTCTTCAACCTGCTGCCGATCCCGCCCTTCGACGGATCGCACATTCTGGAAGGGTTGCTGCCGCGCCGCTGGGCGGTCGCGTACGAGCGCCTGCGCCCGGCGGGCATGGCGCTGTTCTTCGCCCTCATCGCGGCGACGTGGTTCCTTCCGGGGCTCGGAATCATCGAACACACGGTGGGCCCGCCGGTCGAATGGGCGCTGCGCCAGTACCTCTCGCTGTCCGATGCCGTTGCCGGCGGATGACGCGGCCGGCTGACAGGACGGCTCGGCCACGCTAGGCGCGGCGGATGACATCGCGTGCAATCAATGGCTGGCTGGTCCTCGACAAGCCGCGCGGCCTCGGCTCCACCCAGGCGGTCGCGGCGGTAAAACGCAACCTGCGCCAGGGCGACCATCGCAAGACCAAGGTGGGCCATGGCGGCACGCTCGATCCGCTGGCGGAAGGGGTCCTGCCGATCGCGCTGGGCGAGGCGACCAAGCTGGCCGGGCGAATGCTGGATGCCAGCAAGATATACGACTTCACCATCCAGTTCGGGGAAGAGACCGCCACGCTCGATACCGAGGGCGAGGTGATCGCGCGCTCCGACCGGCGCCCTCCGATGGAGGCGGTCGCGGCTGTGCTGGAGGCATTCACGGGCGAGATAGAGCAGACCCCGCCCGCCTTTTCGGCAGTGAAGATCGATGGCAAGCGTGCCTACGACCGCGCGCGTGCGGGCGAGCAGGTGGAGATGAAGACGCGCCGCGTTACCATCCACAGCCTCCAGCTCGCCGGCGGCTATGCGGGGGAGGACGATCCGTCGCAGCTCGCGACCGCCTTCGCCCAGCCCGACCCCTACAATCCGGCCGCCCCGCTGGTTTCGGTCGATGCGGTCACGCTGACCGCCCACGTTTCCAAGGGGACCTACATCCGATCCCTGGCACGGGACATCGCACGCGCCCTTGGAACGGTGGGGCACGTCACTTATCTCAGACGCACGAAGGCCGGGCCGTTCCGCGAAGAACGGGCGATTTCGCTGGACAAACTCAACGAAATCGGTAACGGCGCGCCCCTTCATGACCTCATTCTGCCGCTGGAGGCGGGGCTGGACGACATCCCGGCTCTCACCCTCGACCCCGATAGCGCGCAGGCGGTCCGCCAGGGCCGGGTCCTTTCGGGAATGCCCCAATCCGACGGGCTCTATCTTGCGAAATCGGACGATGTGCCGGTCGCGCTGATGGAGATCGCGGGTGGCGACGCAAAGGTCGTCAGGGGTTTCAACATGCAAGATGTCGCGGAGTAGTACGAAATGTCGGTAACCGCCGAGAAGAAGCAGGAAATCATCAAGGATAACGCCAAGGGCACGAACGATACCGGTTCGCCCGAGGTGCAGGTCGCGATCCTGACCGAGCGTATCCGCAACCTGACCGAGCACTTCAAGGATCACCACAAGGACAACCACTCGCGTCGCGGCCTGCTGACCATGGTCAACAAGCGTCGCAGCCTGCTCGCCTATCTCAAGAAGAAGGATGTCGAGCGGTACAACGCGCTGATCCAGAAGCTGGGTCTTC